>DATLOC010000063.1:0-54766 GCA_035536455.1 Thermoanaerobaculia bacterium
CGCCGACGGGGCGAGCGAGAGCGCCGACCGCGGCGCGCCGGAGCCCAGCGCCAGCGCCTCGCCGCCGTGGGCCCCCGCGGCCAGCGCCTCCGCAGCGCCGCGCGCCAGCCGCGCCTGCTCCGGCGCGACCGCCTCGACGACCCCGGCCGGCCAGGGCGCCGACTGCACCAGCCCCCAGAGCGCCAGACCGAGCAGCGGGGCGGCGACCGGCCAGGCGCGGCGCAGTGGCCGCAGGTCCGCGGCCGTGGCGGCGGCGAGCGCGAACGCGACGAAGCACGCGGCCTCGAGCGCGGCGACGGCCGCCGGCGTCACGCTGCCGAAAGGTAGAGGCGCCCAGAGCAGCAGGAGGCCGAGCGCCGCCGCGGGGACCAGGACGCGATGACGTATCATGCGCGCGCTTTGGCGCGACCCCCGAAGAGCTTGCGCACGGCGCGCCTGCTGGCGCTCGCCCTCCTCCTCGTCGAGGCCCGCTCCGCCCTGGCTCAATTCGATCAGTATACGGAGCCCGGCGGCCCCGCCGGGCGGCCGATCTCGCGCCAGGAGGAGCTGGAAGGCAAGATGGAGGAGGCGCCGCTGCGGCTCGGCGTCGTGCGCGTCACTCCCTGGATCGGCGTCTACGACGTGCAGTACGTCGACAACGTCCTCGGCACCCCCGGCGAAGACGAGAAGACCTCCGACCTCACCGGCACGATCGGCGCCGGTCTTCGCGCCTACCTGCGTACCGGACCGAAGGTCATCTGGGCCGCCCACCTGCTGCCGGAGTACGTCGCTTGGCAGGATCTCGACGAGCGGCGCAGCGTCAACGGCCGTTACGGCGTCCTTGGCTACGGCTTCTTCAACCGCTTGACCCTGGAGGCGCTGGCCGAGCGCGACCAGCGGCAGCGGCTGGCCTCGCTGGAGGTGCCCGAGCAGGTCCACCTGCGAAACGAGCGCGGGCGGCTCTCCCTGGACCTCAAGGCGACCGGCCGCATCTCGGTCTTCGCCTCCGGGGAGGTCGCGCGGACGCGCAACGTGGTGAAGGACCCCGCCCAGGCGCCGCTCGACCTTCTCGATCGCGACGCCAGCTACCTCCGCGCCGGCCTCCGCTGGCACATGCCGCGCGGCTGGTCGGTCGGGCTCGGCGCCGAGCGCTCGCAGGCCGAGTTCGAGCAGGGAGGGCTGGACCTTTCGAACGCCGGCACTTCGCCCGTCGTGGAGGTGCTCTGGGACCGCGAGGAGCACTACCTGCGCTTCGAGGCGGCGCAGCGCTCGCTCGAGCCGCGCCAGGGCTCGAGCTTCGTCCCCTTCGACGAGACCACGGCGTCGCTCGAGGCCGGCTTCAACGCCGAGAGCCGCTTACCGATCTGGGTGTACGGCCGGCGCGGCCTCGTCTACTCGCTGGCCGGCGACTACCCGTACTTCACCGACGACCGGCTGGGGGTCGCCGGGCAGCTGCGGTTCGGCTGGCGCACCGATCTCACGCTCTTCGGTGAGATCGGCCGGCACGACTACACGGCCGCCGCCGCCGGGGTAGCGGACCGCCGCGACGACACCTCGGCCTACGGCGCCGGGCTCGGCTTCGGGCTCGGACGCTCGGCACGACTGACCATCTCCGCGCGCCGCCTCGAGCTCGACTCGAACCTGCCGCTGCTGGACCGCAGCGTCACCTTCCTCGGCGTCGGCGTGACGCTGGGCGGGAGACGCGGGGAGTGGTAGCCTAGGCGCGCATTGCGATAGCTCTTTTGCACTCCCGTCTCTCTCGTCGTAAACTGTTGCGTCACAGCGAGTAGCCTATGAAGTCGAGAACTGCCGTCCTCAGTCTGTTGGCCTCCGTTTCTCTAGCCCTCCTGCCGCCCGCCTTCGCGCAGGCGCCGGCGAGCGCGCCCGGCTATCGCATCGGTCCCAAGGACCTGGTGGCGATCCAGGTCTACGAGGTGCCGGAGCTCAACGGCGAGCGGCGGGTCGGCGAGAACGGCATGATCAACCTGCCGCAGCTCGGAGACGTCGCCGCCGTCGGCCTGACCGCCGAGGAGCTGGAGGCGCGGTTGCGCGAGCTCCTCTCGCGCTACGTGCAGCGCGCCACCGTCAACGTCGACGTGCTCGAGTTCCGCTCCAAGCCGATCACCGTCATCGGGGCGGTGCGGCAAGCCGGGCCCCTCGCTTTCTCCGGCCGCTGGACGCTGCTCGAGGCGATCACCGCCGCCGGCGGCCTGAGCGAGGGCCACGGCGGCAAGATCTACGTCCTGCGGCGGGCCGACAATGGTCTCGCCGACCAGGTCGTGGTGGACGCCCACGACCTGCTGGTGCGCGCCGATCCCAAGGTCAACCTGCCGATCGTCGCCAACGACCTGATCAACATTCCGGCCACCTCCGAGGTGACCATCTACTGCTTGGGCGAGGTCGCCACCCCGGGCGCCATCGCCTTCAAGAGCACCGACCGGGTGACGCTGCTGGCGGCGATCGCCCGTGCCGGCGGTCTGACCGACCGCGCGGCGAGCCGCATCGTCGTCCGGCGCGCCGCGGCGGCGGCGGCCGCTGCCGGCGCCGCGGCGGCGGGCGGCGAGCTGACGGTGGATTACAAACGCATCCTCGCCGGCAAGGAGCCGGACGTCGAGCTGCGCAACGGCGACGTCGTCGTGGTGAAGGAGTCCTTCTTTTGAGCGTGCTCAACAATCCGTTCGAGGACGCGCCGGCGGCCGCGCCGGCGGCGGAGTCGGAGTTCAACATCGCCGAGTACCTCGGCATGGTGCGCCGCCACTGGCGGCTCGTGGCGGTGCTCGCCGCCACCTGCCTGACCGCGGGGGTGATCCACTTCCTGATCACACCGAAGGAGTACGAGGCGCGCGCGCAACTGCAGATCGAGCGCCGGAGCCTCACGCCGCTGGTCGGCAGCAACCAGAACCCCTGGCTCGAGAACTACTACAACATGGAGTTCTACCCGACCCAGTACAAGCTGCTCGAGAGCCGCGGCTTGGCCGAGCGCGTGGTCCACCACCTCGACCTGATGAGCGACCCGCGCACCGGCCGTGAAGCCGGGCAGCGGCCGGCCAGCGGCGCCGCGCCCTCGGCCGCCGACGACGAGGCGGTCCTCGGGCAGCTGGCGGAAGGGCTGCGCGGCGGCCTCTCGGTGCAGCCAATCGCCAACACTCAGCTCGTGAACCTCTCCTACCGCTCGGCCGATCCGGAGTTCGCCGCGCGCGCCGCCAACGCCTTCGCCGAGGAGTTCATCGACCTCGGCATCGAGAGCCGCTCGACCACCGCCGGCAAGGCCTCCACCTTCCTGGGGGCGCAGATCGAAGGCCTCAAGCAGGAGATCCAGGACCGCGAGACCCGGCTCCAGGCCTTCAGCCGGCGCAGCGACATCGTCGCCATCGATCCGGACTCCAACGTCGTGCTGCAGCGCCTCGAGGCGCTCAACAAGGACTACATGGACGCGATGCGGCGGCGGATGGAGAAGCAGGCCCAGCACCAGGAGGTGCTGAGCTCTCCCAAGGAGGCGGTGGCCGACAGTCTCTCCCCCGGTCTGGTGAGCGACCAGCGCGCCGAGCAGATCCGGATGGAGCGCGAGTACGAGATGAAGCTCAAGACCTTCAAGCCCGAATGGCCGTCGATGGTGGAGCTCAAGGCCAAGATCGATAAAGGGCGCCAGGACCTCAACCGCGTCATCGACGAACGGGTCTCCATCGCGCGCGGCAGCGCCTACGCCGAATATCAGACGGCGCTGCGCCAGGAGCAGGCGCTGGTCAACGAGCTGAACAACGTGAAGTCGCAGGCGATCGACCAGAACTCGGCGGCGGTGGAGTTCACCAACCTCAAGGTGGAGGTGGAGAGCCGCCGCGAGATGCTCGACCAGTTGATGCGGAAGCAGTCGGAGACCGACGTCGCGGCGCGGCTGCAGGACACCCGCGACTCGAACATCCGCATCATCGACCGGGCGCTGGTGCCGAGAGGGCCGTTCCGACCCTCGCTGCGCCAGGACCTGACCTACGGGCTCTTCATCGGCCTGCTCCTGGGGATCGGCTGCGCTTTCCTGATCGAGTTCCTGGACCGCTCCGTGAAGACGCCGGAGCAGATCGAGCGTCGTCTGGAGATCCCGGTCCTGGCGGTCATCCCCGACCTGACCGAGGTGGGGAAGAAGTACGGCGGCGGTTACGGCTACGGCTACGGCCATGCCTACGGCGCCGACGGGGAGGACGCGACGCGCGCCCGCGCGGCGGGCGGGGCGCCGGTCGCATGGCTGGAGAAGAAGAAGCTGGAGCCGGCGCAGATCGAGCTCGTGCCGCACGAGCGGCCGCGCACGCCGATCTCCGAGGCCTACCGCTCGCTGCGCACCGCGCTGCTGCTCTCCTCGGCCGACGAGCTCAAGGTGGTGGCCGTCACCTCGGCCGGCGCCTCGGAGGGGAAGACCGCGACCGCCACCAACCTGGCCGTCGTGCTGGCGCAGCTCGGGCGGCAGGTGCTGATCGTTGACAGCGACCTGCGCAAACCGCGCCTGCACCAGATCTTCAAGGTCTCGAACCGGCTCGGCCTGGTCAACCACCTGACCGCCGGCGCCGACGCGGAGGCGGTGATCCTGCGCACCGAGGTGCCGAACCTCTGGATCACGCCGTGCGGGCCGATTCCGCCGAACCCCTCGGAGCTGCTGGCCTCGGACCGCATGCGCGAATGGCTGCGCCAGGTGCGCGCGCGCTTCGATTTCGTGGTCGTCGACACGCCGCCGGTGCTGCCGGTGACCGACGCCATCGTCGCCGGCGCCTGGGCCGACGGCGTGGTGCTGACGCTGCGCGCCGGCAAGGTGACGCGCGAGGACGCGCGGGCCTGCCGCGACCGGCTGCGCCAGGCGGAGGTCAAGGTGCTGGGGGCGGTGCTCAACCGCTTCCGCAGCGCGCAGGGCGCCGCCGGCAAGCGCTACCGCTACTACGAGTCCTACAGCGCCTACGAGAGCGAGCCCCAGGCCGGCTCGGCGGGCTCAGCGGCCTAGGATCCGTCAGGGGCCCGCGGCACATGATCGACCTGCACTGCCACGTCTTGCCCGGCATCGACGACGGCGCGCGCGACCTGGAGATGGCGGTCGCGATGTGCCGCTTGGCGGCGGCCGAGGGGTGCGAGGCGATGGTCGCGACACCGCACCAGCGGCGCGGCGTCTGGTGGAACTGCGACGCCACCGCGCTCGACGGGCTGCGCGCGGAGCTGCAGGCGGCGGTGGGGGTGCGGCCCCGCATCCTGCCGGGAGGCGAGATCCGCATCGATGCGCAGCTCCTCGCCGAGCTGGCGCGGCTCCCCGAGAGCGGTCTCCAGCCGCTCGCCGGCTCGCGCTACCTGCTCGTCGAGTTCGACGGCGGCGGCCGGCCGGGGCAGGCCATCGAGCTGGTGCACGAGCTGGCGATCGCGGGGTGGCGGCCGGTCCTGGCCCACCCGGAGCTGATCTCCTGGCTGGCCGAGGACACGCCGCTCGTCGAACGGCTGGTCGAGCTGGGGGCGGCGATCCAGGTGACGGCGATGAGCGTCACCGGCGACTTCGGGCACCGTCCGGAGGCCGCCGCGCACCGCCTGATCGAAGCCGGGCTCGCGCACTTCCTGGCCAGCGACGCGCACGACCTCTACCGCCGCCCGCCCGGGTTGCGCCGCGCCCGTAATGAGGTCGCCGCGCGCTGGGGCGAGGAGATGGCGCAGCAGTTGACCGAAGACAACCCCCGCGCCGTGGTGGCGGACCTCCCGCTCGCCGCGGCGCGCCAGCAGACCGAGAGCCGGGCTTGAGGAGTCTCGTGGTGGTGTTTCGCAGCCTTCGATCCTCCCTCGTTTTCGCGTCGATCCTCTGCGCGTCCGTGCCGGCCGCGGCGCAGGAGATCGATCCCTTCTACAGCGGCCTGCTGCGCGACGGCGCCCACGCCTACGACCGCGGCGACTTCGCCGCCGCCGCGCGCGACCTGCGGCTGGCCTGCTTCGGCTACCTCGACCAGCCGGTGCCGCTGGCCGGCTGCCTGACGCGCCTCGGCGC
This sequence comes from Thermoanaerobaculia bacterium, assembly GCA_035536455.1. GTDB lineage: Bacteria > Acidobacteriota > Thermoanaerobaculia > Multivoradales > UBA5704 > DASUNQ01. The sequence continues at coordinate 5,978 of DATLOC010000063.1, forward strand.
GGCGCAGGCCAAGGCGGGCGACGGCGACGGTTTCGCCGAGACCTTCCGCCGGGTGGTCGAGGTCGAGGAGCGGTTCGGCGGCTACCGGCAGGCCGAGGTGCCGGCCGAGGTGCGCGCGGCGTTCGAGGAGCGCACCGCGGCCGCCATGCCTCCCGCCACGCTGGCGCAGGTGCCGGCCTTCGCCGGCCTGGCGCTGCGCAAGGTGGAGGGGCAGCTCGCGGCGATGCCCGCCAAGCAGCGCCGGAAGGAGCTGGAGGGGCGGGTGCAGAAGGAGCCGCAGACGGCGCTCTGGCACGTTCTCCTCGCCGAGCTGGACCTGGCCGAGGGGCAGGCCGCGCCGGGGCTCGAGCGGGCGCGGCGGGCGGCGACCCTGGCGCCGCAGGACCCGCGGGCGCTCTGCGTGCGCGGGCTTGCCCTGGCGCGCGCCGAGCGCTGCCCCGAGGCGGTGGCGGACCTCCAGCTCTGCGCCCGCTCCCGCCGCGAGACGGCCTACGCCGCGGCGCTCCTCGGCTGCTGGGCCGGCGCGGGGGAGTGGCTGAAGGCCGACGAGCTGGTGCGCGCTCTGCCCCCGGAAGTGACGCGCGACCGGCAGATCGCCGGGCTCGCGCAACGGGTGCAGAAGGGCCTCGCAGCGGCGCAGGCGACCGCCGCGAAGCAGCCGGCGGGACGGCCGCCGGCTGCCGCGGCGCGGACTCCGGCCGGCGCCAGGCAGACGCCGGTCAACCCGCGCGAGACGGCCGCCGCCCCCCCCAAGCCGACCGCCGCGCCGGCGCCGCAGGTCCCTCTCGCCGAGGGCCTCGACCGGGTGCGGCGCCTCCTCGCGACCGGCGTCCAGGACGAATTGCGCCAAGGGCTCACCCTCGCCCGCGAGCTGGCCGACGCCAACCCGGGCTCGCGCGAGGCGCAGCACCTGGCCGCCGAGGCCGCGTACCGCTCCGCCCGTTGGCAGGACGCCGCTTCGTACTTCAAGCGCGGCGGCGACCCCGGCGACGCGCGCCCCGAGCTGCTCTTCTACTTCGCGGTGGCGCTCTACGAATCCGGGGAGAGGGACGCCGCCGCGAGCGCCCTCGAACGTTCGCTTCCCAACCTCGAACGCACGCCGTACGTCGACGCCTACGCGAAGCGCATCCTGCGCTCGCGGACCAGCGGCGGCACCGGCGGGCGTTGACAGGAGAACGGCTTCCGCCTAATGTGGAGACACCCTTTCGGGAGATTGTGGCCATGAAGCGCATCCTCATCGCAGCCGGCGCGGCGCTCCTCGCAGCGACCGCCATTCATGCCCAGACCGTCGAGATCGAGCAGCTCCAGTGCATCCCCACGGGCGACAACGCTCTGGTGAAGGCGACCGCCAGCAACGAGCCCGCCGGCGAGTCCCCGCGCCTCTACTTCAAATGGCGCGACCACGGCGAGACCTACTGGGTGGAGCTGGAGCCCGCGGGGGGCGGCCGCTACTGGGGCATCTTCCCGCGGCCGGAACGGCGCAACGAGGAGGTCGAGTACTACGCCGCCCTCGTGGACGCCGCGGGCGCGGTGGTGGCGAAGAGCGCCGTGCGCACGGCGAAGGTCAACGGCAACTGCCCGGTGCGCCTCGCGGAGCGCGAAGAGGGCGTCGCCGGCAACCTCACCGTCGGCGAGACCGTCGCGCAGCAGCAGGGCAAGGGGGTGCTGGGCTTCCTCTGCGACGGCATCGTCACGCGCATCAACTACCAGGGCATCCGGCGCTCGGACGAGATCTGCCGGGCCTGCGTGGTCGCCTGGTGGAGGCTGCCGACCGCGCTGGCGGCGGTGCCGATCACCGGCATCCTGATCATCGACGACGAGCCGTCGCCTTCGCGGCCGTAAGCGCCGGCTCGCCGCACCGCCGCCCACGTCCATCGACCACCTGATCGAGCCGCACGGCGGTCGTCTGCTCGACCTGCTCGCCGCGCCCGAACGGGCGGCCGAGCTCAAGGCCGCCTCGCGCGACTGGCCCTCCTGGGACCTGACGGCGCGCCAGCAGTGCGACCTCGAGCTGCTCCTCTCCGGCGCCTTCTCGCCGCTCACCGGCTTCCTCGGCCGCGCCGACCACGACGCGGTCTGCGAGCGAATGCGTTTGGCGGACGGCACCCTCTGGCCGCTGCCGGTGGCGCTGGAAGTGCCGCCGGAGCTGGGGGCGCGGCTCCGCCCCGGTGCGGCGCTGGCGCTGCGCGACGCCGAAGGCGTCATGCTCGCGGCGCTCACCGTCGAGGAGACCTGGGAGCGCGAGCGCGAGCCCGTCGCCGAGGCGGTCTTCGGCACCACCGACCGCAAGCACCCCGGCGTCGCCGACCTCTACGAGCGCGAGGGGTGGGTCGCCCTCGCCGGCCGCCTCGAAGGGCTGCAGCTCCCCGCCCACTACGACTTCCGCTCCCTGCGCCTCACTCCCGTCGAGGTGCGGCAGGAGCTGACCCGCCGCGGCTGGCGCCGGGTGGTGGCGTTCCAGACCCGCAACCCGATGCACCGCGCGCACTGCGAGCTGGCGCTCGCCGCCGCCAAGCAGGCGCAGGCCAACCTCCTCATCCATCCGGTCGTCGGCATGACCAAGCCGGGCGACCTCGACCACTACACCCGAGTGCGCTGCTACCAGGCGGTGCTCGAGCGCTTCCCGCCGCAGACGGCGATGCTCGCCCTGCTGCCGCTGTCGATGCGCATGGCCGGGCCGCGCGAGGCGCTCTTCCACGCCATCGTGCGCAAGAACTTCGGCTGCACCCATTTCATCGTCGGCCGCGACCACGCCGGCCCCGGCAACGACTCGCGCGGGCGCCCCTTCTACGGCCCCTACGACGCGCAGGAGATGCTGCGCGCGCACGAGGCCGAGCTGGGGGTCGAGATGGTGCCCTTCCAGAACCTGGTCTACGTCGAGGACCGGGACGCCTACCTGCAGGAGGACCAGGTGCCACAGGGAGCCCGCACCCTGACAATTTCCGGCACCGACCTCCGCTCGCGCCTCGCCGAAGGGCGGGAGATCCCGGCCTGGTTCACCTATCCCGAGGTGGCGTCCGAGCTGCGCCGCACCCATCCGCCGCGCCACCGGCAGGGCTTCACCGTCTTCCTGACCGGCCTCTCGGGCGCCGGCAAGTCGACGATCGCCGGCGTGCTGCTGGTCAAGCTCCTGGAGATGGGCGGCCGGCCGGTCACCCTCCTCGACGGCGACATCGTGCGCAAGCACCTCTCCTCCGAGCTCACCTTCTCGAAGGCCCACCGCGACATCAACATCCGCCGCATCGGCTTCGTCGCCTCCGAGATCACCAAGAACGGCGGCATCGCGCTCTGCGCTCCGATCGCTCCCTACGACGCGGTGCGCAAGGAGGTGCGGCGGATGGTCGAGCCGGGCGGCGGGTTCGTGCTGGTGCACGTGGCGACGCCGCTCGCGGTGTGCGAGGAGCGCGACCGCAAGGGCCTCTACGCCAAGGCGCGGGCCGGGCTCATCCCCGAGTTCACCGGTATCTCCGACCCCTACGAGCCGCCCCTCGACGCCGAGCTGTCGATCGACGCCTCCGAGGCCACCCCGGAGGAGGCGGCGCAGGAGATCCTGCTCTACCTCGAGCGGGCGGGCTTCGTCGGCGCCCTGCCTTAATCGCTGGCGCGCTTTCTGCATCGTTCCCTGTGCAGTTCCGGCAAGGCCCCGACATGACGTCGAGTCTCGCGGCCGGAAGAAGGAACTCCGATGCGAGCTCGCCGCGGCCTCCTCCTGGCAGTACTCACCTTGACCGTCGCCCTGGCCGTCGCTCCCCCTCTCGCCGCCCTGCCCTTCCACCCCCGCGTGGACCCCCTCTCGCTCTCGGTGATCGAGCGGCTCTCCGTCTGGCTGAGCCGGCTGACGGCCCGGTTCGGCCGCGACGGCCTGGAGTCGCCGCCGCCGCGCCCGACGGAGGGCAACTGTCTCGATCCCTTCGGCAACCCCATGCGCTGCACGACCTAGGAGCGCCCGCCGTCATGCCGGATCAGCAGCACGGGCTCACCCCGACGGTCCTCAAGCGCTTTGCCGCCGGCCGCACGACCCCCGAGCAACGGCGCAAGGTCCTGCGCCACCTGGTCGACGAGTGCGAGGTCTGCCGCACCTGGTTCCGGCGGCACGTCTGGGGCTTCGCCGCCGAGGCCCCCGCGGAGAACGCTTACGACCGCGCCTTCGCGCGCGCCGAAGCCGCGGCGCTCCGCGAGCTGGCCCGCCGCCACGGTCAGCACCAAGCACTCGCCGAACAGGTGGACGCGCTGCCTGCCCCCGAGCGGGAAGAGCAGGTGCGCAACGATCCGGCCTTCGCCTCGACCGACCTTTCGACGGCGTTCGTCGAGCGCAGCCACCAGGCCCGCTGGCGCGACGCGGACGAGATGCTGGCCTACGCCCGCCTCGCGGTCGCCGCGGCGGAGGCGGCCGCGGCCCGGGCGGGCGGCATCGGCCGCGAGCGGCAGGCGCAGCTCAACGACTACCTCGCCCGCGCCTGGTCGCAGCTCGGGACCGCGCACCGGGTGCGCAGCGAGCCCCTCGAGGCCGAGGACGCCTTCGCGGTCGCCTGCCACCACCTCGACGAAGGGAGCGGCGACCACGTCCTGCGGGCCAGGCTCTACCGCCAGCTCGCTTCGTTGCGCCGCCTCCGGCGCCAGTTCCAGGAAGCGTTCGAGCTGCTGCAACGCGCCGCCGTCATCTACCGCGACCTCGGGGACCCCGTCGAAGAGGCGGCGACGCTGATCACGCAGAGCATCATCCAGATCGCCGCCGGCGACCCGGAAGGGGCGGTCCGCTCCCTCCGCCCCTGTCTCGAAGTGCTCGACCCCGCACAGCACCTGGACCTGATGCAGGCGGCGACCATCAACCTGGTCCGCTGCTACACCGACCTCGGGCAGCCCGAGCGGGCCGATGCCCTCTGGCGCGAGGGGGCGCCGCTCTTCGCCGTCTCCGACGACGCGCTGGCTCTCCTGCGCTGGCGCTGGACGCGCGGCCTGATCGACCGCGAGTTGGGCAAGCTCGCCGCGGCCGAGGCGCACCTGCAGGCGGTCCGCGAAGGTTTCCTGGCGCGCGGCCTGGCCATGGAATCGGCCGTGATCTCGCTCGACCTGGCGACCGTCTACCTCGGCCTGGGCAACGTCGCCGGGGCGGCGCGCCTGGTGAGCGAGGCGATCCCCATCTTCCAGTCCCTCGGCTGGGGCCGCGAGCTGCTCGCCTCGCTCTCCCAGCTCGCCCGCATCGCGCAGGACGGCCACGCCGCCCTGGAGTTGCTGCGCGAGGCCTCCCGCCGCGCCGCCGCCGGCCCCGAGGCCGCGGTCCCCGCCTTCGCCCCGCAGGACTGACGCGCGCGGCCGCCAGGCCGCTCGCCGGATTGCTTCCTCGCGCCACTTCTGCGAGAATCCGCCGCGTCCCCGAACTCCTTGTCCGCCTAGAAGTTGACCACGGCTTCGACGTCCCGCATCGTGCCGCATCCCGAACCCGCATCGACGGTGCCCTGGTCCGTCTCCGCGCCCCGCCGCCGCAACCTGGTCTTCGTCTCGGCCGGCCTCGAGCCCGACGGCGGCGGCCGGGCCGCGGCCGGACGCCTCCTGGCGGACGCTTGCGCCGCTTTCGCGCGGCAGCAGGGGACCGGCTTCCGCATCCTGGCGCTGCGTGGCGAAGGGCCCGCCGGCACCCCCTCCCGGGGCTTCGCCGGCCGCCCTCTGGCGCTGGCCGGCGCCGCCTGGCGGGGCCAGCTCCGACGCCGCCACGAGGCCTATGTCTTCGACCTCCTCGGTCCGGCCCGCCTCCAGGCCGTCCTGCCGGCGCCGCTGCGCGCCCCTTACCTCCTGGTCCTGCTCGGCATCGAGGCCTGGCGCCGTCTCTCCTGGGACCGCGCCCGCGCCGTCCGCGGCGCCGCGGCCGTGCTGGCCATCTCGCGCCACACCCTTGAGCGCGCCCGCCCGTTCTGCCCCGGCCTCGAGCGGGCGCGGGTGGTGCCCCTGGCGCTTGCCGACCGCGCGCCGGCCGGGCCGGTCGACCGCGCGCTCGCGGCGCGGCTCGGCGAGGGCTACGTCCTGATCGTCGGGCGGATGGACCCCCGCGAGCGCTACAAGGGGCACGACGAGCTGTTGGCCGCCCTCGCCGCGGTCCCCGGCGCCCGCCTCGTCGTCGCCGGCGAGGGCGCCGACCGGCCGCGACTCGAGGCGCGCGCCGCGGCGCTCGGTTTGGGCGAGCGGGTGACTTTCACCGGCTTCGTCGGCGAGGCGACGCTCGCCGAGCTCTACCGCCGCTGCGCGGTCTTCGCCATGCCCAGCCGCGGCGAGGGGTTCGGGCTCGTCTACCTGGAAGCGATGCGCGCCGGCAAGCCCTGCGTCGCGGCGCGCGGCGGCGCCGCCGAAGAGGTGGTCGTCGACGGAGAAACCGGCCTCCTCGTCGCCGCGGACGACACGGCGGAGCTCGCCGCGGCGCTGGCGCGCCTCCTCGCCGAGCCGGAGCTGGCGCAGCGACTCGGCGAAGCCGGCCGGCGCCGCTTCCTCCGCGACTTCACCGCCGAGCGCTTCCGCGAGCGCCTGGCGCCGCATCTCGACCTCCTCACCGGGACCGCCTGACCGTGTGCGGTATCAACGGCCTCCTCCGCCTCTCCCCCGCGGCGCCGCCGCTCGACCGCGAGGAGCTGCTGCGCACGCGCGAGCGGATGGCGGCGCGCGGGCCGGACGGCGCCGGCGACTGGGTCTCACCCGAAGGCCGTACCGCCCTGGCCAGCCGCCGTCTCGCCATCCTCGACCTCTCGGCCGCAGGCGATCAGCCGATGGCCTCGGCCGACGGCCGCTTGCGCGCGGTCTTGAACGGCGAGATCTACAACTTCCGCGAGCTGCGCGCGGCGCTCGAGCGGGAGGGCCGGCGCTTCCGTTCGCACAGCGACACCGAGGTGCTGCTGGCGCTCTATGCGCGCGAGGGGGCGGCGATGCTCCGCCGCCTGCGCGGCATGTTCGGGCTGGCGCTGTGGGACGAGGCGGAGCAGACCCTCCTCCTCGCCCGCGACCCGCTGGGGGTGAAGCCCCTCTACTACGCCGTCGAGGGCGGCGTCCTGCGCTTCGCCTCGCAGGTCAAGGCGCTGGAAGCCGGCGGCGCGGTGTCGCGCGCCGTCGAGCCGGCGGGGCTCGCGGGGTTCCTGCTCTGGGGCTCCGTGCCGGAGCCCTGGACGATCCGCCGCGGCGTGCGCGCGCTGCCGGCCGGCCACCGCCTGCTGGTGCGCGACGGGCGGATCGAGGCGCCGGCGCCCTTCGCCGTCGAGCCGGCTGCAGAGCCCGAGGCGGACGGAGCGGGCGACGCCGCCGCGGCGCTCGCCGATTCCGTCCGCGCCCACCTCGTCTCGGACGTGCCGGTCGCCGTCTTCCTCTCGGCCGGGCTCGACTCGACGCTCGTCGCGGCACTCGCGTCCCGCGCCGCGCCCGAGCCGCCGACCACCTTCACCCTCCGCTTCGACGTCCTGGCCGGCACGGAGCGCGATGAGGGGCCGCTGGCCGCCGAGGTGGCGCGCCGGCTCGGCACCAGCCATGTCGAGCGCACCGTGCGGCGGGAGGACTTCCTCGACCTCTGGCCGGCGGCGCTCGACGCGATGGACCAGCCGGCCATCGACGGCTTCAACGTCTTCCTGGTGAGCAAGGCCGCGCACGAGGCGGGGATTAAGGTGGCTCTGTCCGGCCTCGGCGGCGACGAGCTCTTCGGCGGCTACCCCTCGTTCGCCGACGTGCCGCGCCTCCAGCGGCAGGCGCGGCGCGCGCGCCGGGTGCCGGGCCTCCCGTCGCTCTGGCCCGCCGTCGCGCGGCGCGTCTTCGCCGAGCGGCCGAAGCTCGCGGGTGCGCTCCGCCACGGCGGCACGCTGCCCGGCGCCTACTTCCTCCGCCGCGGCCTCTTCCTCCCCGAGGAGCTGCCAGCACTGCTCGGCACCGACGCGGCGGCCGAAGGGCTCGCGGCCTACGACCCGATTGCCGACGCCGCGCGCAGTCTCGCGACGCACAACGGGCACCTTCCGGGGAGCGCGGAGGCCTGGCTCGCGGTGCAGCGGCTCGAGACCCGGCACTACCTGCGCAACCAGCTCCTGCGCGACGCCGACTGGGCGGCGATGGCCCACTCGCTGGAGCTGCGCGTGCCGCTGGTGGACGCCTGGCTCCTCGCGCGCTTCGCCGCGCTCGACTTCGAGCCGGCGCGCTCGTCGGGCAAGCGGGAGCTGGTGCGAGGCGCCGCGCCCGAGCTGCCGGAGGCCGTCTTCCATCGCGCCAAGACCGGCTTCTACGTGCCGGTCGTCCCCTGGCTCGCCGCCGGCGGCGAGCGGCCGGCGGCACCGCAGGGCCTGGGCGCGCAGTCGCGCCAGGTGGCGCTGCGGGTGCTGGCCGAGCAGGGGGTCGAGCTGGCGGCCGGCGCGGGAAGAGCAGCGTGATGGACGCCGCCGCCGTCGCCGTCGTCCCGGCCGGGCGCTTCGCACGCGCCAAGCGCTGGAGCGGCATCTTCGCGGCGTACTTCTCGACGCAAACGGTGACTCAGCTCGCGGGGATCGCCGCCGGACTTCTGCTGGTGCGAGCGCTGCCGGTGCGCGAGTTCGCGCTCTACACCCTGGCGGTCTCGGTCGTCGGGATGTTCACCTTCCTCACCGACCTGGGGAGCACCGGGTCGCTCCTCCACTTCTTCCACCGCGAGCAGGGGGGCGCGGCGTTCGAGCCCTACCGCCAAGCCGTCCTGTCGTTGCGCCGCGGCGCCTTCCTGCTCGGCGCGCTGGCGGTCGTCGCCGTCTTCCCGGCGGCGGCGGCGGCCGAAGGGTTCGGCGCGCGGGAGTCGCTGCCGGTCGTCGCCGGCATCCTGCTCTGCGTCTGGTTCCAGATCGACTCCTCGCTGCGCCTCCTCATGCTGCGCTTGGAGGACCGCTACGGCCGCTCCTACCGCGCAGAGCTGGCCGGCGCACTCCTTCGCCTCGGCGCGACCGCCCTCCTCGTCGCCCTCGCCTGGTTGGAGGCGTGGCTCGCGATCCTCGCCACCGCCGCCGGCACCGCCCTCGCCGTGCGGCTGGCTGCACCCCCCCACGACCGCGCGGGCGGTGGGGAGAACGCAGCGGACGCCGCAGAAAGCCTGCCTCTCGCGACCTACCGACGCCGCGTGCTCCGTTTCCTCCTGCCAACCCTGCCGGGGGCGCTGTACTTCGCCTTCCAGGGACCGCTGGTGGTCTGGCTCGCCGCCGCCTTCGGCGCCGCGCGGACGATTGCCGAGGTCGGCGCGCTCGGCCGGCTTGGGCTGATCGTCGGACTCTTCTCCGGGCTGACCGGTGTCGTCTTCCTGCCGCGGCTGGCGCGCATCGGCGACGATCGCCTCTACCTCCGGCGCTATCTCCAGTTCGGTGCTCTGCTTGCGGCGGTGGCTCTGGCGCTCGTTCTCGTCGCCTGGGCGACGCCGGGCCCCTTCCTCTGGCTGCTCGGCGAGCGCTACGCCGGCCTGAACCGCGAGCTGCTGCTGGTCGTCGCCGGGGCGGGGCTCCACCTTCTCGACGGGTACGCCGTCGCCGTCAACATGGCCCGCTCCTGGACCCGCTGGCAGGGCGCAGCTGTCGCGACCCTGGTGGCGGCGCAGGCGGTACTCGTCGTCCTGCTGCCGCTGTCCACCACAGCCGGCGTCCTCCGTTTCGGCCTGCTCTCAGCGGCGTTCGCCCTCGCCGGCCAGGCGGCGATCGCCGGTCTCGGTTTCACCCGCCCGCGCTGGGTGGCCTGGGAGTGAGCGCCGTGCTGCGCGTCTGCCACGTCAGCCCGACCTACTTCGCGCCGGAATCGATCCTTGGGGGCGGTGAGCGCTTCGCCGAAGAGCTGTCGCGGGCGATGGCCGAACGCGCCGAGGTCAAATTCGTGAGCTTCGGCCGGCGCCTGCTGCGCGAGCGCCCGGCACCGCGCTACGAGCGGGTGGTCCTGCAGAGCTGGTCGCGCGCGCCGCTCGTGCCGTTCTCGGCCGCGCTCTTCCGCGAGCTGGCCGGCGCGGACGTCGTCCACTGCCACCAGTACTTCGTCCTCCCTACCTTCCTCTCCGCCCTCGCCGGTAGGTTGCGCGGGAGCCGCGTCTTCGTCTCCGACCTGGGCGGTGGTGCTTGGACCCCCGGCTATCAGATCGACCAGTCGCGCTGGATCGCGGCGCACCTGCCGATCTCGCAGTACGCGGCGCGCGCGCTGCCGGGGCGGAACCAGCGCCACCGCGTGATCTACGGCGGCGTGGACCTCGCGCGCTACCCGATGCGCGCCGAGCGAGCGCACGACGGCTCTGTCGTCTTTCTCGGACGGCTCCTGCCGCACAAGGGAATTCACCATCTCATCCAGGGTCTGCCGCCGGCAATGCCGCTGCACGTCATCGGGTCGGCGCAGAACCCGGAATATCTGGCGCGGCTGCAGGAGCTGGCCCTGGGGAAGAAGGTTCAGTTCCACTTCGGCCTCGGCGACGCCGAGGTGTTGCCCTTCCTGCAGCGCGCGATGGCCCTCGTCCACCCCACTCCCACCGGCGCCAACGGCGACGCCGGAGCGCACGAGCTCTTCGGTCTCGCGCTCGTCGAGGCGATGGCCTGCGGCTGTCCGGTAGTGGCCAGCGACGCGGCCTCCCTGCCCGAGGTCGTCGAACACGGGCGAAGCGGCCTCCTCGTCCCGCCCAACGACCCGGCGGCCATCGCCGCGGCGCTTGTGCGCCTCGCCGGCGACAACGATCTCTGGCACCGTCTCGCCGGGGGCGCACGCGGGCGCGTCGAGGCCCATTTCACTTGGGAACGAGTCGTCGAGCGCTGCCTCGAGGCTTACGAGACCTACGGTGCGGGCAACGGCCGGAGGGTAGCGTGAGGCTTCTCGTCGTCAGTCATCCGCCGCTCTCCCCGGAGTACGGGGCCGCGCAGACGACTCTCAACCTGACCGCAGCGCTCCGGGGGCGTGGCCACGACGCGGTGGCCTGGAGCCCGGAGCCGCTACCGCCGCAGGCTCGCTGGTGGAATCGCTGGCGCTGGCAACGGCGGCAGCTGGAAGCGTACCTCGCGATAGCTCCGCGCTTCGACGCCATTGACCTTCCGGCGGTCTCGATCTCGCGGCGGGTAGCGGCCGCTGCGCCGACCGTCGCTCGCAGCGTTCAGCCCGACCTGCGCTATTTCGCGCGCGCGTTCGCAGAACGGCTCCGCCGCCTACCGCGAGGAGCGTCGAGAGCCTCGGCCTACACACTCGCCGACCTCGCGGTCTGCGGCGCCGTCCTCTCGGGTTGGCGGCGCGCTCGGGTGATCCTCTGTCTCGGCAGCCAGGAGCTGGGGTGGATGAGCGCCCGGCTCCCCTGGAGCCGATCTAAGTTGGCCCGCTACGTCAACGCGCTCGGGCCCGCCGACCAGGCGGCACTTGCCGCCGTGCGCGCCGACCGCTTGGCTCCCAGCGGTCGCGGCATCCGTTTCCTCTGGATCGGCCGCTGGGTGCCGCAAAAGGGGACTCGCCGGCTCGTCGCATGGATCGTCGAACGCGCCGCGCTCGCGCCGCACGACACCCTTACGGTCGCCGGCTGCGGCCCCGACGCGACGCGAGATCTTCCCGGCGAGCTGCTGGCGAACGGCCGGATTCGAGTCATCGAGTCCTTCGGCCGCGATGAGCTGCCCTCTCTCCTGGCCGACCACGACGCCGGCGTCTTCACCAGCGTGGTCGAGGGGTGGGGACTGTCGCTCAATGAGATGCTGGAGTCGGGCCTGCCGGTCTTCGCCACCGCCGTCGGCGGCGTACCCGACCTCGCGCCCTTCTTCCCCGCGAGTCTCCGCCCCTTTCCGCCGCCGCTGGAGTTGGAGTCCCAGTCGCCCGAAGACCTAGCAAGGAGCGGCTACCTCGACCACTTCACCTGGGATCGAGTCGCCGCGGCCTACGAGCGGGAGGTGCTGGCGCGTCTTACGGCCGCGCCGCGGGGCCACACCCTGGCTCGGCTGCGGGCCGCCGTCTGGCGCTTCAAGACTCATCCCTTCGCCGAGCGGATCTTCGCCGGTGCACCCACCCCCTCGGTGCTGACGCGTCCTCTCTTCGGCCACACCCTGCCGGTCGACGTCTCCCGCTCCAGCGCCCATCGCCTCCTCTACCTCGAAGGAGAACGCTTCGTCGCCGAGCGCCATCTCCTCGACCGCCTCTTGCGACCCGGAATGCGGGTGGCCGACGTGGGCGCGAACATCGGCTACTACGCCCTGCTCTTCGCCCGGGCGGTAGGCCCCCAAGGCGCGGTCTTCTGCTGCGAGCCTGAGCCCGACAATCTCGTCGAGCTCGAGCGCACGCTGAGCTGGAACGGATTCGCCAACGTACGGGTCATGCCGGTGGCGGTAGGGGACAGGGATGGCGAGGCGTTCCTCGCCCGTGGCGTCAATGGCAAGGTGAGTGCAAACGGCGGCCCGCCGCCGCCCGGGGCCGTCGCGGTACCGCTGCGGCGCCTCGACACGCTGTTCCCGCACGGCGTGGACCTGCTGAAGGTGGACGTCGAGGGCTACGAGGGTCGGGTCTTGGACGGGGCGGAGCGGTTGCTGCGCGAGCACCGGCCGGTCCTCGTCGTCGAGCTGCACCCGGTGGCGATGGTCGCGCCGCACTCCATCGAAGGCATCGTGGAGACGCTGGCGCCGCTCTACCGCGACCTCGCGGCCTACCTCCCGGCGCGCCAGGCGCACCTGGGCGAGAAGCTGGCGGCGCGCTATCTGCCGCGCGCCGGAGTGCGCCGCACCAAGCTTCCCGAGCTCCTGGCCGCCTGCCGCGAGGGCCGTCGGCGGGATCCCTTCTGGCTCGTCGCGGGACGTTGAGGCAGGCCGTGCGTATCCTCTCGCTCAGCAACTGCCCGCTCGACGAGCACATGGGCTCGGGCTACGTCACCCTGGGCTATGCCCGCCGGTTGCGCGAGCGCGGGCACGAAGTCGACCTGCTGGGCCCCGCCGAGTTCGAGCCGCTGCGTCGCCTCGGCCGGGGCACGGGCTATCGACAGGCTCTCGGGATGGCGACGGCGAGCCTGCGGCGCCTGGCCGCCAACGACTACGACGTCGTCGAGTTCTGGGGTGGTGAGGCATGGCTGGCGCTGGCGCTGCTGGCATGGCTGCCGCGGCGTCCTTTCCTCCTCGTCGCACACTCCAACGGGCTCGAGACCCACTGCGCGGAGCTCCTCCGCGCCGCGGAGGCGGACGGCCGCATGGCCCGCTCGCGGCGCTGGTTTCAGCTCGACCAGTCGCCGCTCGCGGAACGGGGGTTCAGGGCCGCCGACGCTCTCGTCACTGTCGGGGGCTTCGACCGCGACTACGCGCTCGAGCGAGGGTACGCCGAGCCCCAAAGAGCCCTGGCGGTCGACAACCCGCTTCCGGAGGAGTACCTCGGCATCGAGGTGGACTTCGCGCGCCCCCGTGTCATCGGCTACTGCGGCTCCTGGATCCCGCGGAAAGGGGTGGCTCTCCTCGAGGCGTCCCTGCCGTCCGTCCTGCGTGCGCTCCCGGAGTGGCGGCTCGTGCTGGTCGGGGTCGGAGACGGCTTCCGGCCGGACGAACATTTCCCGGCCGACCTGCTCGCACGCGTGGAGGTCGTTCCCTACGCCGAACGCGGGACACAACTGCGGGCCCTCTACCAGGGGCTCAGCATCCTCCTGTTGCCGTCCGTGTACGAGAGCTTCGGCCTCGCCGCCGCCGAGGGGATGGCCTGCGGGGCGGCGCTCGTCGCGAGCCCGGTCGGCTTCGCCGCCGGCCTCCGCGATCGGCACGAGGCGCTCCTCTTGAACGAGTCCTCGCCACAAGCGCTCCAGGAGGCGATCGAGTCGCTGGCGCGCGACGAAGAACTCCGACAGAGGATCGCGCGCGGCGGACATCGTCGCGTCCAGTCGCTGCGTTGGGACGATGCGGTCGTCACCGTCGAAGCCGCCTACCTGCGATGGCTTGCCGAGTTGCGCGGTGCCCGGCAGCGCCCGGCGGAAGGGTTGAGCGGATGTCATTGATTCAGGTCGTCCCGCACGACCCCGTCTCTTCCGAGGGCGTCGGCAGCTACGCGCTGGCGCTCGGCGCGGCGCTAGCGCGGAACGGGGAGAGCGCGAGCCGCTACCTCGCCGCCGCCGCGCTTCCCGCGCAAAGCGCTCGGGCCCTCGCAGCGGCTCTCGCCGGGGAGAGCACCGTCCTCCTCCACTACGCCAACTATGGCTATCAGCGCCGCGGCTGCCCTGCCTGGTTGATCGACGGGCTAGGACGTTGGAAAGGGGAGGACACCGGCCGCCGACTGGTCACGGTCTTCCACGAGGTCCACGCCAGCGGTCCCCCCTGGCGAAGCTCCTACTGGCTGCGGCCCCGGCAGCGGCAGCTCGCGGCGCGCCTCCTACGGCTCACGGACGCGACCGTCACCAGCCTCGAGCGCTATGCCGGGGTGCTGCGCGGATGGCGCGCCGAGCCGGCGATCGTGGTGAGCCCGGTCTTCTCAACGGTTGGCGAGCCCGAGGCGGTGCCGCCGCTCGCCGATCGTCCCCGGCGCCTTCTCGTCTTCGGCGGCCCCGGCGCGCGCGGCCGTGCTTGGGGGGAGCTGCGGAATGAGCTCCTCGCCACCTGCCGCGCGCTCGAACTCGAAGAGGTGTGGGACGTGGGGGCGCCGGCCGGCGCCCCGGCGCGGCTCGACGGCTTGCGTGTGCGCGAGCTGGGGGTGCTTCCGGCGGGCGAGACGAGCGCGCGACTGCTCGAAGGGTTCGCGGGCTTCCTAGCCTACCCCTCTAGCTTCCTCGGCAAGTCGACCACCTTTGCCGCCTACTGCGCGCACGGGCTGTTGCCGGTCTGTGCCTGGCGGGAGGTCCGGAGCCTGCACACTGCGAAAGACACCCCGCCGCACTGGGGGACGCGAGGGCCCGCGCCTGCCGACCCGCAGTTGCTGGCGACCGCCGCCCAGGCTTGGTATGCGGAGCACTCCCTCGCCCGCCAAGTCGAGACCTTCGGGGAGCTCCTCAAGGGATGAGAATCCTTCTCTACTCGCCCGCCTTCCTACCGCAGGTGGGGGGGCTGGAGATCAACGTCGCGACCCTCGCCGCGGAGTTCGGGGCCGCCGGTCACGAGGTCGTCGTGATCACGCGGACCCCGGGCACCGGCGCCGACGATCTCTCGTACCGCGTGGTCCGGCGGCCGACGCCGCGCGAATTCCTGCGCTGGACCCATTGGAGCGACGTCTTTTTCCAGGCCAACGTCAGCTTGCGCGGTCTCTGGCCGCTGCTCTTCCTGCGCCGCCCGTGGGTCGTCTCGCACCATAGCTGGTACTGCCGGAGTGATGGCCGGATCGCCTGGCAGGACCGCTTGAAGCGTTACCTCCTGCGCCACGCCGCCGCCTCGATCGCGGTGAGCCGGGCGGTGGCTGCCGACCTCGGCGACCACACGGTCGTGATCGGCAACGCCTACCGCGATCGGCTGTTCCGCGTCCTCCCCAGGATCGAGCGGAGCCGCGACCTGATCGCTCTGGGCCGCCTGGTGTCGGACAAAGGGCTCGACCAGCTATTGGAGGCCCTTGCCCTCCTGGCGGCGGAAGGGTCGTGGCCACGGCTCACCATCGCCGGCGACGGCCCGGAGCGCCCCCTTCTCGCGGCGCAGGCGGAGCGGCTGGGGCTCGCGGGGCAGGTGGACTTCCGCGGCACCGTAATTGGTGAGGAGCTGGTCTGCCTCCTCAATCAGCACAAGGTGCTCGTCGTGCCTTCGCGCTACAACGAGCCGTTCGGGATCGTCGCCCTCGAAGGGATCGCCTGCGGCTGCGTCGTCGTGGGGTCCGCCGGCGGCGGGCTCACCGAGGCGATCGGCCCTTGCGGCCGCACCTATCCCAACGGCGACGTGCCCGCGCTGGCGCGCGCCCTGACCGACCTGCTCCGCGATCCGGCGGTACGGGAGGAGCACCTGCGCCACGCGGCGGAACACCTCGCACCCCACACCAGCGCGGCCGTCGCCGAGCGATACCTCGAGGTGCTTGTGCAGGCCGCCCGGCACGTCGCGCGCGAGCGGGCCGTCCCGGTGCGGAGCGGAGCCCGATAGATGGAAGTCCGGGTCCTTCTCGTTCTGGTCGGCGCCGCCGCGGCGCTCTGGGCCTTCGCGCGCTGGCGGCTGGCGATCCAGGCGGTGCTCGTGCTGCTGATCGTCGAAGGGGCACTCCGCAAGTGGCTGCTGCCGGGGGCACAGGATCTCCTCTACTTCGCCAAAGACGCCCTCCTCCTCGCCGCCTACCTCGGCTTCTGGGTCCATCACCGCCGCGTTCGCCTCCCACGCGCCCAGGTTCCCGCCCTCTGGCTCGCACTCGGCGCAGGCGCCGCCTTCGGCCTGGCCCAGGCCTTCAACCCGCGCCTGCCCAGCGTGTTGGTGGGGCTCCTGGGCTTCAAGGCCTATTTCTGGTACGTGCCGCTCCTCTTCATCATGCCGGCGGTCTTTCCCACCGACGCCGCGCTGTTCCGCTTCCTGCGCCGCTATGCGCTCCTCGCGGTGCCGATCGGGCTCCTCGCCTTCGCGCAGTTCCTGAGCCCGTCCTCGAGCGCTCTCAACACTTACGCCCGCGTGCCGCAGGAGGTCGGAAACATCTCCACCTTCGGCAGCTCGACCCACGTGCGGGTGACGGCCACCTTCTCCTACATCACCGGCTACTCCTCCTATCTGCTCGCGACCTCGATCCTCATCCTGGCGCTCCTTGCGTTCCAGCGCTGGCGGTTGCGAGGGCAGCTCGCGCTCTACGCGGCCCTTGCCATGTCTCTCCTCGGGATGTTGATGACCGGCTCGCGCGGTCCGGTCTTCCTCATGCTGCTCCTCTTCCCGATCTACTGGCTGCTGGCCGTGGTGCGCGAGCGGGGGCGAGGCGCCGTGATCGGACGCCAGGTGCTGATCCTCGGGCTCCTGGCTGTGGTGCTCGGCAACGCCGCACCCGGCGCGATCGATGCCTTCCGCGGGCGGGCGGCCGGGCGGGGCGACGTGCGCCAGCGCGCGCTGGCCCCCTTCACCGCTCCCTTCGACAAGCTTGACGAGGCCGGGCTCATCGGCTACGGCATCGGCGCCGCGCACCAGGGGGCTGTCGCGGTGGTCAAGCACACGCTGCCGTACAGTTGGCTGCGCGGCAACCTCGTCGAGACCGAGAGCGGCAAGGTGATGATCGAGCTGGGGCCGCTCGGCTTCTTCCTGGTCTATTTCGTGCGGCTCTACCTCGTCGTCTTCGCGCTCAACCAGGCTCTCCGTTTGCGTACCCGCTTCCATCGTGCGCTCGCCACCGGCGCCTTCCTGCTGTTCCTGGCCCAGATCCCCGGCTCGGTGGTCTTCGACCCGACGATGGACGTCTACTACTGGTTCTTCGCTGGACTGCTGATGACCGCGATCAGCCTCGATTCCCAGGCGGTGCGGGCCGCCGCGAAGCTGCCGGTGCCGGCGGCGGCGGCCCGGCCGGTGCGGCCCGGCGGCCGGCCGCTCCCGGCTCCCGCGCCCAGCGGCAGGCAGCCCGCTTGGTAGCCGTCCCGAGCGTGCTGGTGACCCACCCCGGCCGCCAGCACTCACACCAGGCCGCCCTGGGCCTCGCCGCTGCCGGCCTCCTGGCCGGCTACTGGGCGGGGGTGCCGGCGGTCGCCGAGCAGCGCCGGCGCCTGCCGGCGCCGCTCCGGAACCGCCTCTCGCGCTACGCCGCGCTGCCGCTGCCGCCGGAGCGGACACGGTGGTTCCCCGCAACGCCGGCGCTTCGCCGCGCCGGCGACGCACTGCTGCCGGCGGCGGGGGCCGCCTGGGTGGACTTCGCCGCCTGCCGCCGCTTCGACCGGCAGGTGGCGGCGCGGCTGCCGGAGGGGATCGACGCCGTCATCGCCTGCGAGATCTCGGCCCTCGCCACCTTCCGCGCCGCCCGTGCGCGCGGCGTGGCGACGCTCCTCGACGCCCCTTCCTTCCACCACCGCACCCAGGACCGGGTGCACGGCCGCACGGCGCCGGCGGCGGTGCACCGGCGGGTGGTGGCGGTCAAGGACCGCGAGATCGCGCTCGCCGACCACGTCCTCACCGTGTCCGAGCTGGCGCGCGAGAGCTACCTCGAGGCCGGCCTGCCGCCGGAGCGGGTCCACGCCTTGGCGCTGGGCGCCGACCTCGAGCTGTTCACACCGGCGGCGGCGGCGGACACGGCGGCCCCGCGCGACGGCTTCACGTACCTCTTCTCCGGCGCGAGCATCGGCCGCAAGGGGTTCGACCTGCTGCTCGACGCCTTCGCGCGCGTGGCGGCGGCGGAGCCCGCGGCGCGGCTGCGCGTCGTCGGGCCGCACGGCGACGCCGCGCACCTGCTCGACCGGCTGCCGGCCGAGGCGCGCGAGCACGTCGCGGTCGTCGGCCCCGTGCCGCAAGCGGCGCTCGCCGCCGAGCTGCGCGGCGCCGACCTCCTCGTCCTTCCCTCGCGCCACGACTCCTACGGCATGGCGGTGGCCGAGGCGCTGGCCTGCGGCCTGCCGGTCCTGGTGAGCTCGATGGTCGGGGCGAAGGACCTGGTGCGGAGCGGCGAGACCGGATGGATCGTGCCGGTGGGGGATGGCGCGGCGCTCGCCGAGCGGATGCTCTGGTGCGCCCGCCACCCGGCCGCGGTGCGCGCCCTGCGCCCCGCCTGCCGGCGGGTGGCGGAAGGGGCGACCTGGGAGAGCTACCACCGGCGACTCGCCGACCTGCTTCTCGCCATCGTGCCGGCGCGGAGGGCGGCGTGAAGCTGCTCCACGTCGTCCCCACCTACCTGCCGGCGTGGCGGCACGGCGGCCCGGTGCGCGCCGTCCATGGGCTGGCGCGCGCCCTCGTCGCGCGCGGCCACCAGGTGACCGTCTTCACCACCGACGTCCACGGCGACGGCCGGCTGGAGGTGCCGCTCGGGCAGCCGGTGGCGCTCGACGGCGTCGAGGTCTGGTACTTCCCGACGGCGCCGCCGCGGCGGCTCTACCGCGCGCCGGCGCTGGGCGCGGCGCTGGCGGCGCGCGCGGCGGAGTTCGACCTCGTCCACCTCCACTCTATCTTCCTCTGGCCGACGCGCGCGGCGGCCCGCACCGCGGCCCGCGCCGGCGTTCCGTACGTCGTCTCGCCGCGCGGCATGCTGGTCCCGGACCTCATCCAGCGGCGCGGGCGGCTGCGCAAGCTGGCCTGGATCCGGCTCGTCGAGCGGCGTACCCTGGCCGGCGCCGCCGCCCTCCATGTCACCACCGCGCTCGAAGGCGAGGAGGCGCGGCGGCTGGGCGTGCCGCTGCCGCCGCTGGCGGTGGTGCCGAACGGGGTCGAGCTGAACGGAACGGGCGAGCCCGCGGCCGCGGGCGAGCTGCCTGCCACGGTGCGGGACCTCCTCTCCGGTCCGCCGTTCATCCTCTTCCTCGGGCGGGTGAGCTGGAAGAAAGGGCTCGACCGCCTGATCGCCGCCCTGCCCCACGCGCCGGGGGCCGTGCTGGCCGTCGCGGGGAACGACGAGGAGGGGTACCGCCCGACGCTCGAGCGGCTGGCCGCGGAGCACGGGGTCGCCGGCCGCGTCGTCTTCCTCGGCGAGGTGCACGGCGGGACGAAGAGCGCGCTCCTCCACGGCGCCGCCGCGCTGGCCCTGACTTCCTACTCGGAAAACTTCGGCAACGTCGTGGTCGAGGCGATGGCGGCCGGCCTGCCGGTCGTCGTCACGCCGGAGGTGGGGCTGGCGGAGGCGGTGCGCGAGAGCGGCAGCGGGGTGGTCGTCGAGGGCGCGCCCGAGCGGCTCGGAGAAGCACTGCGCGCGCTCCTGGCCGACCCGGAGGCGGCGCGCGCGATGGGCCGGCGCGGCGCCGCGGCGGCCGCCGAGCGCTTCGCCTGGCCGGCGGTCGCGCGCGAGATGGAGCGGGTCTACGGCGAGGCGCTGGCCCGCCACGCCGGCGGGGCGGGCGCTTGAAGATCGCCTTCCTGGTCGAGCGCCCGACCCAGTTCGAGGCCCCGTTCTACCGCTACGCCGCGAACGTCGGCGGCGGCGAGCTGGTCCCCTTCTTCACCGAGCCTGAGCCGGCGGCGCCGCCGTTCGATCCGGAGCTGGGGCGGGAGGTCCGGTGGGGGATCGATCTGCTGGGCGGCTACCCGCACGAGCTGGTGCCGCAGAACGGGCGCGGCGCCTGGCTGCGCGAGCGGCTCGGCGGCTGCGACCTCCTGATCACCAACGGCTACACCCGGCGGCCCTACCTGCTCGCCGCGGCGATCGCGCGCCGCGGCGGCGTGCCGACCGGCTTGCGCCTCGACTCCGTTCTCTTCGACGCCTCGCCGACGCGGCGGCGGGCGAAGCGCTTGCTGGTCTCCGGGCTGTTGGCCCGCGCCTACGACCTGTTTTTCGGGGTGGGAACGCTGACCTTGGACTATCTCCGCGCCTGCGGCGTGCCGCCGGAGCGGACGGCGCTGTTCCCCTACGCGGTGGACGTCGAGCACTTCCGCGCGGGCTCGCGGCGCACCGCCGAGGCGCGGCAAGCCGCCCGCGAGCGGCTCGGCGTGTCTCCGGACGCCAAGCTCGTCCTCTCGCTCGCCAAGTTCAACCCGCGCGAGGCGCCCTGGGACCTCGTGCACGCCTTTCCCCGGCTGCCCGACGGCGTCGCGCTCGTCCTCGCCGGCGACGGCCCGCAGCGCGCGGAGCTGGAGAGCCTGGCCGCCGAGCTGGCCCCGGGGCGCGTCCGTTTCCCCGGCTACGTCCCTTACCCCGAGCTGCCGGAGCTCTACGCCGCCGCCGACGTCTTTGTGCACCCGGCGCGGGAGGAGCGTTGGGGCGTCTCGGTCCAGGAGGCGCTCGCCTGCGGCCTGCCGGTCGTCGCTTCCTCGCGCGTCGGCGCGGCGCACGACCTGGTCCTGCCGGGGCGCAACGGCGAGGTCTACGAGGCCGGCGACTGGGAAGGGCTCGCCTGCCGGCTCGCGGCAGCGCTGGCGCTCGATCCCGCCGGGGTGCGCGCCGAAAACGAGCGGGTGCTGGCGGCGTGGGACTACGCCGCCGCCTGGCGCGGCTTGCTGGACGCGGCGGAGCGCGTGACCAAGCGGAGGGCCGCGGCGTGAGCGAGCCGGCGCCGCGCGCCCCAATCGCCGTCCTCGTCGCCACCCGCAACGAGGAGGCCAACCTGGAGCGCTGCCTCCGGAGCGTGCACGGCTTCGCCGCGCAGATCTTCGTCCTCGACTCCGAGAGCGGCGACCGCACGGTCGAGATCGCCCGCCCCTACGTCGACCGGGTGGAGAGCCTCCCCTACGACGACACGCGGATCATCCCGTGGATCTTCCAGTGGGGGCTCGACCACCTGCCGATCGAGAGCGACTGGGTGCTGATCCTGGAAGCCGATCAGGCTCTGACGCCGGCGCTGCGCGCCGAGATCGCCGCCCTCCTCGCCGGCCCCGGACCGCGCGAGGACGGCTTCTACATCCGCCGGCGGCAGATCTTCCGCGGCAAGCCGCTCCGCTTCGGCGGCTACGGCCGCAAGGCGATGCTCAAGCTCTTCCGCCGCGGCAAGGGCGAGCTCGACCCGCACGAGCAGGACACCCGTGTCTACGTCCGCGGTCCGGTGGGGCGCCTGCGCGCGCCGCTCGAGGAGTGGAACCGGAAAGAGGACGCGATCCTCTTCTACCTCCAGAAGCACCTGCGCTACGCCGAGGCCTTCGCGCGCGAGGAGCGGGCGCGGCGCCGCGGCGAGGTCGCCTGGAAGGCACGCCCGCGCCTCTTCGGGCACGCCGACCAGCGCGTCCTCTGGCTCAAGGACCGCTGGTACCGGCTGCCGCTCTACCTGCGGCCGTTCCTCTACTTCTTCTACCGCTACGTCTTGCTGCTGGGCGTCCTCGACGGCAAGAACGGCTTCGTCTTCCACTTCCTCCAGGCCTTCTGGTTCCGGCTGGTCGTCGACGTGCGGCTTGAGGAGCTGCTGCGCGACAAGGAGCTCGCGCGGTGACCACCGTCCTCGGCCTCTCCGCCTTCCACGCCGACGCCTCGGCGGCGGCGGTGGTGGACGGCCGCTTCGTCGCCGGCGTCGAGGAGGAGCGCTTCCGCCGGGTCAAGCACTGGGCGGGCTTCCCCGAGTATGCGCTGCGTTGGTGCGCCGCCGAGGCGAACGGCGGCGGCCTCGACGGGGTGGCCGCGCTCGCCGTCTCGCGCCAGCCGCGCGCCTACCTGCTGCGCAAGGCGGCGCTGGCGCTGAGCCATCCGAAGAGCCTGCCGCGCGCCGTCTCGCGCGCGCGCAATCTGGCTCAAGTGGGGACGCTCGAAAGCCGGATTGCCCGCGCCTTCGGCGTCGCAAAGGCGCCGCCCCTCCATCCCGTCGAGCACCACGTCGCCCATATCGCCTCGGCGTTCTACTGCTCGCCGTTCGAGGAGGCGATGTGCCTCTCAGTCGACGGCTTCGGCGACTTCGTCTCGACGATGTCGGCGGTGGGGCGCGGCGACCGGCTGGAGGTGCTCGACCGCGTCCACTTCCCGCACTCGCTCGGCCTGCTCTACACCGCGGTGACGCAGTACCTCGGCTTCCCCGGCTTCGGCGACGAGTACAAGCTGATGGGGCTGGCGGCCTACGGCGAGCCGCGCTACACCGCCGAGGTCGCGCGCCTCGTATCGGCCACCGGCGACGGCGGCTTCCGCCTCGACCTGCGTTACTTCCGCCACCTCTCCGAAGGCGTGGAGATGACCTGGGAGGACGGCGCCCCGACCCTCGGCCCGATCTACACGCCGGCGCTCGAAGAGCTGCTGGGGCCGGCCCGGCAACCCGGCGACGAGCTGACCGACCGCCACCGCGATCTCGCCGCGTCGCTGCAGCGGGTGTACGAGGAGCGCTTCTTCGCCCTGGTGCGGGCGCTGCAGAAGCGGACCGGCCTCTCGCGCCTCGCCCTGGCCGGCGGCTGCGTCCTCAACTCCGTCGCCAACGGCAAGCTCTTCGCCGAGACCGACGTCGAGGAGGTCTTCATCCAGGCCGCGGCGGGGGACGCCGGTACCGCCCTCGGCGCCGCTTTCTGGGTGCACCACCAGGAGCTCGGCGGGCGGCGCGACTTCGTCATGGAGCACAGCTACTGGGGGCCGGCCTACGGCGAGAAGGAGGCGCGGCGCGCCATCGCCGAGCGGCTGCCGGGCTCCAACGGCGCCGACGGGACGTGGGAGTACGAAGGGGGGCCGGTGCGCGTCGAGGCCGCGCGCGACGAAGCCGCGCTCGTCGCCGCGACGGCGACGGCGATCGCCGAGGGCGAGGTCGTCGGTTGGTACCAGGGACGCTCGGAGTGGGGGCCGCGGGCGCTTGGCAACCGCTCGATCTTGGCCGACCCGCGCCGCGGTGACATGCGCGACCTGCTCAACCGCAAGATCAAGCGCCGTGAGTCCTTCCGACCGTTCGCCCCGTCGGTGCTGGAGGAGCGGACCGGCGACTGGTTCACGATCGACGTGCCCGATCCCTTCATGCTCAAGGTCTACCCGGTCCGTCCGGAGCGCCGCGCCGCGGTACCGGCCGTGACTCACGTCGACGGCACCGGGCGCCTGCAGACCGTCTCGCGCCGCGCCAACCCGCGCTACTGGGCGCTCATCCGCGCCTTCGAGAAGCGCACCGGCGTGCCGATGGTCTTGAACACCTCGTTTAACGAGAACGAGCCGATCGTCAATACCCCGGCCGAGGCGCTCGATTGCTTCCTGCGCACCCGGATGGACCGGCTGGTGCTCGGGGACGTCGTGCTCACCCGCGCATGAGCCCGCGAGCGCTGCGGCTCGTCGTCGCCGGCGGCGCGAGCCTCCTCGCACTGGGCGCCGGCGAGCTGGTGGCGCGCGCCGCCTACGGCCCCGGCTTCCTCTCGCTCGCCGACCCCTACGAGCACCACCCTTACCGCGCCGGCGTCGAGTACGTGGACGCAGCGGGCCACCGGATCGCCACCAACTCCCTGGGTTGGAAGGACGCCGCGGCGCGCCGCGCCGTGGCGCGCGACCCCGCGCCGCGTCGCCGCGTGGTCTTCCTGGGCGACTCGTTCACCGAAGGGCTGGGGCTTCCGGCCGACGAGACGCCGAGCGCCTTCGCCGAGGCAGAGCTCGGCGGCGACCGCTACGAGGTGCTCAACGGTGGCCGGGTCTCGTACTCGCCGCTGCTGGAGTACCAGCGGCTCAAGCGCTTCCTGGCGCAGGGGTACCGCGCGGACGTGGTGGTGGTTTTGCCCGACCTCTCGGACGTCCAGGACGAGCTGGCCTACGCCGGGGAGTACGAGTACGCGGCGGACGGCGAGCCCCTGCGCCTGCGTGGTAGCGGCCACCTGCCGCCCGTGCGCTGGCTCTACAACCAGCTGGCGCTCGCCCGCTGGATCCGCCGCGGCATGCAGCGTCTGGCAGGACGGACCCCGCCAGCCGAGGTGGCGCACGCCGGCCGGGAGATCGTCCTCGACGCCGCCGAGGCGGCGCGCCTGCGCACCGCCACCGCTCTTCCCAACGCCGCCTACCTCGAGCTCTCACCGGAGGCGCGCGCCGTCCTCCGCCACGCCTGGGTAGACCACGCGCCGAGCCGCGAGGGCTGGGCGCGCGACGGGCTGCGGCGGCTGGAAGCGGGCCTGGCGCGGCTGCACACGCTGGCCGCGCGCCGGGGGATGCGGCTCCTGGTGGTCGTCTACCCCTTGCCACAGGTGCTCTACACCGAGGACGACCCGGCGCGCTACCGGGAGCTGCGGCGCCGCTTCCCGCGCTGGTTCCACGAGCGTGAGCAGCTCCACGGCAGCCGCCCGTCGGCGGGCGCCACGGCCTTCCGCAGCGCGATCCGTGAGGTCTGCGCCGCGCGCTCGATTCCCTTCCTCGACCTCTTCCCCGCGTTCTCGGAGGACCCGGACTGGCCACTGCTCTTCCTGGCGGGCGATGTCCACTTCAGCCCGGCGGGAAGCCGCCTCGTCGGGAGCGAGATCGCGTGCGCCGTGCGGCGTGGCGAGCCGGCGGGCAGGTGATGGCTTCGATCAACGGAGCCCAGCGCCGCACCGTCGCCTGGCTGGCCGCCGGGATCTGGCTCGTCTATCTGACGACCTCATCGGGCGGCTTCGAGTCGGGCGATGCCGTGACCCGCTACGAAACGGCCCGCTCCTGGCTCGCCGGCCGTGAAGGAGCTCTGCCGGCGCCGGGCGGCAACGGCGCGGTGACGCTGCCCGACGGCCGGGTCTATTCCTTCTTCGGCCCCCTGCAATCGGTGCTCATGGTGCCGGTCCTGGTCGCGGTCCGAGCACTCCCGGGAGCGGGAGTGCCCGAGAGCATCCGCGAGACGTTCGCCGTCTCTCTCGCCGTCTTCCCGCTCGTCTCGACCGCCGCCGTCGTCCTGCTCTTTCTCTCGCTGCGCCTGCTGGGGCACTCCGCGCGCGTCGCCTTCCTCGCCGCTTTGGCGGTGGCGCTCGGGAGTTTCTTCTGGCACTACGCACGGACTGGGCAGGAGGAGCACCTCGTGGCGCTCGGCTACGCCTTGTGGCTCTACGGGGCCGCGCGCCTGGCGGCCGGCCGGAGCTGGCCGGCCCTGTTCATGGCCGCCGGCGGCGCGGTCGCCGTGGCCACCCGATGGGCGGTGCTGCCGCAGCTCGCGGTGCTGGCCGGCGTCAGCCTTCTCCTCCTTCTCCGCCACCGCAACGACCTGCGGTGGCCCGACCTCGCAGGAGCCGCGTTGCTGCTGGGCGGCACCGCCGGCGCGCTGCTCCTCTACAACGTTGCCCGCTTCGGCGCCTGGTGGGAGACCGGGTACGGGGTCTGGTTCGCGCAAAGCGGCCTCTCGATGTTCCTCTTCGACGGTTACGGGGAGCGGCTCGCGGCCTTGCTCTTCAGCCCGTACCGGGGTCTCTTGTGGTACTCGCCGGCCGTCCTGCTCGCGCTCCCGGCGACCTTCTCGTCGAGCGCCGGAGACGAGCGCGTGCTCCGGCTCGGCGGTTTCCTGGTGCTGGCCGTCGCGCTGCTCTTCTTCGCCGCCTTCCACTTCTGGAGCGGCGGTCACGCCTGGGGACCGCGGTTCCTCGCCGCACCGCAGGTGCTGCTGGCTCCGGCGTTGGCCGGCTTCTTCGCGCGCTCGGCACGGCGGGCGGTCCTGGTTCCCTTGCTCGTTCTGCCGCAGCTCTTCTCGACCGTTCTCCCCGCATCGACCGAGGAGTACGCGCGCTTCAACGTGGAGGTGGCCGAGCAGCGCCCATGCAGCCCTTGGCGGTTCGAATGCGCGGCGGTGCCTCAGCGGCTGCCGCGCGCGCTGCTAGCCGTCGCCAACACCTGGGCCGATCGTCCGGGCGTGACGCTGGAGGGGCGTCCGTTGTCGGTGCCGCCGGAGGTCGTGCTCGAGACCTCGGACTACCGCACTCTCTACTGGTGGCCGGTGCGCATCGCCTTCCGTCTGCAGCGGCTTCCTCCGCGGTCTGCGCTCCTGCTCTGCCTGCTCGGTCTCGCGATGGGCACCGCGGCTCTCTTCCGGGGGTGGCGACTCGCTCGCGACCCGGCGGGCGGACCGTGATGCCGCTGGTCCTCCCCAAGCCGCTCCGCCGGGTGCTGCCGGACCGGCTCGTGCAGCCGCTCCGGCGGCTGCTCTGGCGGCTGCCGAACCTGCGGCGACGGCTCCCCTCCGGACTCGAGCTGGTCGTCGAGAGCCCCGCCGACTGGACGATCTACAACGACGTCTTCGCCGACGGCGAGTACGACGAGGCGCTCCGCGCCGCCCTCGACGACGCGCCGGCGGACCGGCCGCTCGCGGTGCTCGATCTCGGGGCGAACGTCGGCTACTTCGCCCTGCGCTTCGCCGACTCCGCGCAGCGGCGAGGGATCGACTTCCGGATGATCTGCGTCGAGCCGAGCCGCGCCCTCGTCCGCGAGATCGAGCGGCGCCTGCTGTCCCAGGCCACGCTCGCCGGGCGCGTGCGCCTCCTCCCGGGGCTGGCCGGGCGGAGAGAAGGCGCCGGGCGCCTCTTCGAGTCGCCGCACCACTTCGAGCACTCGGCGCTGCCGCGGGACGGCAGCCGGGAGGTCGTGGTGCCGTACGTCGACTTGGCGGCGCTGACCGCCGATTGGCCGCGGATCGACCTCCTCAAGTGCGACATCGAGGGCGCGGAGCTGGAGCTGCTGGAGGCCTACGCTGGGGACTTGCTACCGCGGGTCCGCCGGGCGGTCGTGGAGCTCCACCACCGGCTCTGCGACACGGCGCGCTGCCTCGCGCTGCTGGCGGCGGCCGGCTTCGGACCGCCGCGGGTGCTGCGCGAGGCGCACGGCTGCTCGGTCGTGCTTCTGGCGCGGCCGGAGCCACCGGCGTGAGCCCGGCGCTCCACGAGCGCGATCTCTCGCTCGGCGTCGTCGTCACCAACTACGAGACCTGGGAGCTGACGCGGCGCTGCCTCGAGGCGGTGGCGCGGCTCGGCGGCGCTGGCGATGTCGTGGTCGTGGACGACGCCTCGAAGGCCTCGCCGCCGCCGGAGCTTGACGGGCTGGCGCGCGTGCTGGCGAATCCCAGGAACCTGGGCCTGGTCCGCAGCCTGAACCGCGGCGTGGACGCGTGCGCGGCGGAGATCGTCGTCCTCTTCGACTCGGACGCCTACCCGCTGGCCGAGTTCGCGGCGCCGTTGCGCGAAGCTTTCGCCGCCGATCCGCGGCTGGCGCTGGTCGGCTTCACGACCGTGGGCGCCGGCGGGCGGCCGACCGCGTCGTCGGAGGAGGAGCCGGACGTGCTCGGGCTAGTCCTGGGACAGCGGCTCGACGCGTTGCGCCGGCGGCTGCGGCCGCGGCGGCCGGCGGGCGAGCGCTTCTCGGTCTTCACCTGCGCCATGGCGGTGCGACGGGAGGCGTTCCTCGCGGTCGGCGGCTTCGACGAAGAGTTCGATTGGCTGGACCTCGATCACGACCTTTCGATGCGTCTCCGCCGCGCCGGGTGGCGCCTGGCGGTGGACCCCGGGCTCCTGGCCTTCCACGAAGGGGGGGGCGCGCCGCAGCGGACAGGCGAGCGGGTCGCCCGCTACCACCGCAACCGCTGGCTGCTGCTGCGGAAGCACGGGAAGTTGAAGCACCCGCGGTTGGTGCGCTCCCTGATCGCCGCCCGGCTGGCCGCCGAGTGGGCGGCGCTGGCCGCCGGCCGCGGGCTCCGCCCTCGTTCCCCGCGGCTCGCCGACGCGCTTGCCGGCCGCCGGCGCGCTCTGCTAGACTGTCTGGGCTCCAAATGACGTTCTTTCAACGGTTTAACCGGCCGAACCGAGTGGATCGGCGGCCGAATGGAGTCGGTCGGCGGCCGAACCCAGTGGATCAGCGGCAAAACCGAGTGGTTCAGCGCCGGAACCGAATGGTTTAGCGGCCGAATCCAATGGATCTACGGCGGAACCCAGTGGTTCAGCGGCCAAACCGAGTGGATCAGCGGCTGAACCCGGTGGATCATCGGCCAAACCCAATGGATCTACGGCGGAACCGAGTGGATCAGCGGCTCGACCCATTCCATTCGGCGCTCGCAGCGGCCGCTTCGGCAGACGGAAGCCTTGCACGGAGGCCTTGAGCGAATGGATTGGGCGTCCAAGAAGATCCTGGTCACCGGCGGGGCCTCGTTCATCAGCTCCCACCTGATCGATCTGCTGGTCGAGAAGGGGGCGCGGGACGTCCGCGTGGTGGACGACCTCTCGAGCGGCAAGCTCGCCAACATCCAGGGGCACATCGACGCCGGGCGGGTCGAGTTTCGGCGCGACGACCTCTTGGGGCCCGGCGTGGCGCAGGACGCCGTCGCGGGCGTGGACGTTGTCTTCCATCTCGCCGCCATCCACGGCGGCCGCGGCTTCGTCGATCTCCACCAGGCGGCCTGCGCGCAGAACCTGGCGATGGACGGCATGCTGGTCAAGGCGGCGCACGAGGCCGGGGTCGAGAAGTTCGTCTTCGCCTCCTCCGGCTGCGTCTACCCGAACCACCTGCAGGGGGACGTCACCGAGGAGCTGTACCTCTCCGAGGAGATGGTCGGCCCGCCCTACGACGCCGACAACATGTACGGCTGGGCGAAGCTGATGACCGAGATGACGCTCGCCGCCTACGCGCGCGACTTCGGCCTGAAGGCCGCCTCCTGCCGCTTCTTCACCGTCTACGGCGAGCGCGGCGTGGAGAACCACGCGGTGATCGCCATGATCGCCCGCGCCTTCGTCCGCCAGGACCCCTTCGAGGTCTGGGGCGACGGCACGCAGGTGCGCAACTGGACCTACGTCGGCGACATCGTGCGCGGGATGGTCCTGTGCGCCGAGAAGATCGACGACGGCACCGCCGTCAACCTGGGCACCGAGGAGCGGACGCGGGTCATCGACGCGGTGCGCGAGGTCCTCCGCTACACCGGCCACACGGCCGAGATCAAGTTCCTGCCCCACATGCCGACCGGCCCGCTCAACCGGGTGGCCAAGAACACGCTGGCGCGCGAGCTCCTGGGCTGGGAGCCGCGGATGAAGTTCATGGACGGCCTCCACCGCACCGTCGACTGGTACTTCGCCAGCAAGGAGCGGGAGAAGGTCGGGGGGTACCTTGCCGAGATGCTGACGGAGCGGTAGCCGGCCGGCGCCGCGCCGCCCCCGTGCACATGCTCGTCTATCTCTGCGACTGGCTGCCCCCTGACTTCGGGGCGGTCGGGCAGTACAGCCTGCATTTCGCGCGCGAGCGGGCGGCGGCGGGGGAGGACGTGCTGCTCACCGGGCTCGCCTCGGACGGCGGGTCGCTGGTCGAGGAGCCCGCCGGCTCCGGGCGGCTGCGCGTGCTGCGCCTCGCGGCGCGCCCCTACGACCGCGCCGACTTCCGCACTCGCGCCTGGTGGACGGCGCGGACGAACTTGCGCCTCCTCTGGGCGGTGCGCCGCGAGCTGCGCCGCGCCGACGAGGTGCTCTTCACCGGCAGCCCGCCCTTCCTGATTCACCTCGTCGTGCCGCTCAACCTGCTGCTGCGCCGGCGGCTCACCTACCGCATCACCGACTTCCACCCCGAGTGCCTGATGGCGGAGCTGGGGCGGGTGCCGCGGTGGCTCGCCGCTTTCCACCGCTGGACGGTGGCGCTGCGCCGCCGCGTCCACCGCTTCGAGGTGCTCGGGGAGGACCAGCGCGAGCGCCTCCTGGAGCAGGGGATCCCGGCGGCGCGGATCGTCTTGAAGCGCGATCCGTCGCCGGTCGAGGTGCCGCCGGGGACCGCGCCGCTGCCGCCGCCGGCCGAGCTGGCCGGCAGGGCGCTGCTCCTCTACTCGGGGAACTTCGGCGTCGCCCACGACCACGAGACCTTCGTCGAGGGCTACCGCCGGCACCACCGCGAAGGCTCGGGCCGCGTCGGGCTCTGGCTCAACGCCACCGGCGCCAAGGCCGACCGGGTGGAGGCGGCGCTGCGCGGCCTCGGCCTGCCGCTCCACCGCGCCCGGCCGCTGCCGCTCGAGCTGCTGCCGAGTCTCCTGGTCACGCCGGCCGCCCACCTCATCACCCTGCGCGACGAGTTCGTGGGCTACGTCCTGCCGTCGAAGGTGCACGGCTGCATCGCCTCGGGGAAGACGGTCGTCTTCGTCGGCAGCGCCCGCTCCGACGTCCACCGGCTTTGCGCGGCGGCGCTGCCGCCGGAGCGCTACCGGCGCGTTGAGGTGGGGGACGCGGCGGGGGTGGCGCGGGCGCTCGAGGAAATCGCCGACGCCGTTTCGGCGGCCAGCGCCTCGTAGGCCGCCGCGGTCTCCGCCGCGCCCAGGGCCCGCGCCCGCTCAGCCGCCAGCCGCAGGCAGGGCACCGCCTTCTCGGGGCGGCCGGCGGCGAGCCAGTGGTGGGCGCGGGTCTCGCACCCCCGCCGCGGGTCGCCGCCGGAGCGCTCCTCGAGCGCCGCGGCGATCGCGCCGTGGAGGACGCGCCGGCGCTCCGGGTCGACCGCGTCGAAGATGGTCTCGGCGATCACCCGGTGGGCGAACTCGAAGTCGCCGCGCCGCGCGCCGGCCGCCCAGAGCGCCTCCCCCACCGCCCTCCCCTCGTCGGTCCAGCGGCCGCTCGCCCGCCGCACCAGCCAACGCTGGAGCAGCAGCTCGAGACCCACCTCGACGACCGTCGGGTGCTCGCCGCTCGCCGCCTGCAGCAGGCCGAGCTCGAAGCCGCGGCCGATGACGCTGGCCAGGGTGGCGAGACGGCGCGCCGACTGCGGCAGGGCGCGGAGGCGGCGCAGCACCACCGCGCGGACATCGGCCGGCGCCGGCGCCACCGCCGCCAGCGGCCGCGCCAGGCGCCAGCCCGTCAGGCTGCCGCTCACCAGCACCCCTTCGTCGCGCAGCAGGTTGATCAGCTCGGTGGCGAGGAGCGGCAGTCCGGCGGCGCCCGCGGCGAGCCAGGCACCGAGCTCGGCGGCCTCCCCTTCCGTCACCAGCGAGGCGGCGATCTCCTCGAAGCAGGCCGGCGCCAGACGGTCGAGCCAGAGCCGCGCCGCCCCGCGCCGCACCAGCGCCCGCCGCGGGTCGCCCTCCGGCACCTGCTCCGGGCGCCAGGCGGTGAGGATCCAGACCGGCCAGTCCCCCTCCCCCGCCGCCAGCCGCGCCAGCAGCTCGAAGGTGCCGGGGTCGGCGAGGTGGAGGTCGTCGAGCAGGACGACGAGCGGCCTGCCGCTCTGGCGGGCGAGCGCGACGCAGAGCTCCGCCAGCGCCGCCGGCGGCTGCTCCACCAGCCGCTCCGCCCCGTCCGCGGCCAGGACGGAGCGCAGCGCCTCGGCGATCGGCAGCAGCGGCGGCGGCGGCCGTAGCTCGCAGCCGCGCCCCTGGAGGACAAATGCGCTCCCCTGGGCCAGCGCGGCGTCGAGGCCGGTCTTGATCAGGCGGCTCTTGCCGACGCCGGTCTCGCCCTCGACCAGGGTCCAGCGGGCGGCCCCCGCTTGCACCTCGCGCCAGGCGGCGGCAAGCGCCGCGAGCGGTTCCTCGCGCCCGACCAGCGGCACCAGCGGACCCACCGCCTCCCCCTCGACCACCGGCGCCGCGCCCGTCTCCGGCTCGGCGAGGATCGACTCGTAGAGCGCCCGCGTCTCCTCCATCGGCTCGACGCCGAGCTCCGCCTGCAGCCGCTCGTGCAGCTCGTCGTACTGCGCCAGGGCGCGGCTGCGGTGGCCGCCCGCGGCGGCAAGGCGCATCAGCTCCCGGTGGGTGGGCTCGGAGAGCGGGTCGATGGCCAGCAGGCGGCGCGCGTAGTGGCTGGCGAAGCGCACCTCGCCGCGCCGGCGGTAGCTCTCGACCAGCGTGCGCAGCGCCCCCACCGCCGCCTCGCGCAGCCGCTCCTGCTCGCGGAAGAGCCACTCCTCGAACTCCAGCGCCTCCTTGACGTGGAAGCCGGAGAGGAAGTCGCCGCGGTAGAGCTGCGCCGCCGCCGCCAGACGGTGGGGGTCGGCCTGGACGCCGCCGCGGCGCAGCGCCTCCTCGAAGGCGGCGACGTCGAGCCAGTGCTCGCCCGCGGGGTTGAAGCGGACCTCGCGGTGGTCGGCGAGGAGCGGCCGCGCCGCCTCGCCGGCGGGGAGCAGCGAGCGCAGGCTGTAGACCGCCTGGCGGAGAGCGTGGCGCGCCGCCTCCGGACCGCTCTCCGGCCAGAGCAGGGCGGCCAGGTGGTCGCGGCTGAACGACCGCCCGCGCTGTGAAATCAAATAGGCGAGAAGCGCACGAGCCTTTTGTGACTCGAACCCGGCGACCAGGCGCTCGCCATGCCAGACCTCGAAGCCGCCGAGCAGACGGACGCGGAGCGCGCTCACGCGCAGCTCTCCAACTCGTACACACAGAGCAGTTTGCACATGTTTCACTCGACGCCTCGCGTCGCTCTTCCAGGATAACCCCATCGCGGCGGATTGGCGAGCCTACGCTGACGATCTCCTGACGAGGGGTGGCCACACTGAGTGGTCTTCCCCCCTATAGAAGGGGCAAGACAAAGGGACATACAACGATGAGCCCACTCCGACGGACCGTCCTTCTCTCAACCCTGTTGCTCCTCGCCGCCGGCTCGGCGGCGGCGCAGATCGGCCCCGGGCCGTTCTCCTCCTTCCCCACCCAGGACGAAACCGACGGCCGCTTCCTCGCCTTCGGCTGCCCGGGGAGCGCGACCTTCGAGCTGGGGCTGACCATCGGCCTCGCGGCGCCGGCCGGGCAGACCGCGTTCACGCTCAGCTTCTTCGATGGCGAGACCGGCAAGACCGACAGCGGCGGCAAGGCCCACTGGGACTTCGGCACGCGGCAGCTCCTCTACCGGCTCTACGCCGATCCGTTGCGCACGGGGAGCACCGCGCCGGCGGACCTGATCGGCGCCTGGACCGGCAACGATCCCAATCCCACGAGCGGTCCGCTGTGGACGGCCACCGGCGCCAGCATGCTCGACAACGACTGGTGGGGCGTGACCGTCGCCACCTCGAGCGGGGCGCAGTCCCCGAGCGGCAACTACTTCTACAACTTGGTGATCGAGTCCGACGGCGCCTGCGGCGCGGGCGAGGTCTTGGCCAGCAACATCAAGGTGGCCTCGACCAGTCCCATGGCGTTCCTCATCCCGGCCTTCGGACTGGAGGCCGGGATGCGCCAATTCAACGACGGCGCGATCATCTACCCGGGCGGCTTCCCGCCTCCCGGCAACGACTTCGTCAACGCGGCGACGACCTACGACGGCACCTTCACCTTCACCTTCCTCCTGTCCGGGGACGTGCCCGAGCTGCGGCTGTTCAACGGCGACTTCGACCACGGGACCGTCAGCATCGTCGGGACGCCCTCGGGGACCGTCCTGAGTCCCTGCGCCGACAGCAACGATCCGGACACGCCGGCGAGCTACGCGGGGTTCCCGTTCGACACCACCGGCGCCACGCCGGAGGGGGCCGTGCTGCCCAGCGTGCCGCCGGACGACAACAACTTCGACCTCTACCGGCGGGGCGAGCCGGGGGACCCGGGACGGGTGGGGTGCGTGCGCTACGAGGTGATCGACCCGAACGGCGTGATCTACCGCGACGACAACCCCTCCGGCAACCTGGAGTGGGAGCAGTTCCGGATCTCGACGCTATCGGCCCCCGACCCCAACAACGCGGACTACGTCGTCAACGACGTGGCGCTGCCGGCCGGCATCTGGAGGGTGCGGATCTACGGGCTCGACATGTCGAACCTCAACTTCTGGTTCGCGGACACCTGCTCGACGACCGGCGACGGCGCCGCCTTCTGCCCGGAGCCGGATCCCCTGTTGCTCGGCGACACGGTCTGGTTCGACACCGACGGCGACGGCATCCAGGACCTCGACGAGAGCGGGATCGCCGGCGTGGTGCTCGAGCTCTTGACCGACATCGGCTCGCCCCCCATCGAGACGGTGACGACCGGCGACACCTCGTCGCCCAACTGGGCCGCCTGCGTAGCCGCCAACACCGGCCTCGACGAGCAGGGGCTGTACTGCTTCGGCACCGACGAGCCGGGCACCTACATCGTGCGCGTCGCCGCCAGCAACTTCGCGCCCGGCGGCGCTCTCGCGGGGATGACCTCGACGACCGGTGGCGAGACGCAGACCGACATCCTGGACGATGAGAACCTCCTCAACTACGACTTCGGCTACCGGCGCACGGGCGCCTCGGGCACCGGCACTCCCGGCTACTGGAAGAACCACCCCGAGGCCTGGCCGGTGCCGACGATCACCATCGGCGGCGTCACCTACACCAAGGCGCAGGCGATCGCCCTGATGCAGAGCGCCACCAAGACCGACAAGACCTACAACATGTTCGAGCAGCTCGTCGCGGCCAAGCTCAACGTCCTCGCCGGCAACGAGGCGAGCTGCATCAACGCCACGATCGCGGCGGCCGACCTGTGGATGGTGACTTACGGCCCGGTGGGCTCCGACGTCAAGGCGAGCAGCGCGGCGTGGACGATCGGCGGACCGCTGGCGACGACGCTCGACAAGTACAACAATGGCCGGCTCTGCGCTCCGTCCCGCGGGTGATCGCGACCCAGGCCAGCCTTCCGCCGCCGGCCAAGGACCGCGCAAGCGCTACGTCCCGCCGGAGCTGGTGGTCTATGGCAGCCTCCTCGAGCTGACGCGGCTGGGAGAGATCGGCGCCCCGGACGGGTTGTCCGGCAGCCGACCCGCATCCTGAGCCGAGCCACGACTCCGAGCGACGTTCCGAT
Source organism: Thermoanaerobaculia bacterium (assembly GCA_035536455.1). Classification (GTDB taxonomy): domain Bacteria; phylum Acidobacteriota; class Thermoanaerobaculia; order Multivoradales; family UBA5704; genus DASUNQ01. Next base: position 40,947 of record DATLOC010000063.1, read on the forward strand.
GGCGCCCAACCACTGTCTCGCCGTGGACTCGGTCGCGCCGCCAGAGTCGATCTCCTGGGACCGCGCCTCGGCTGCGCCTGGCGGGATCGTCGGGGTCTGGTCCGCCGGCTTCATCACCAACCGGCGCGAGCTTCGCGCCCAGGTCGGTGCCGACGACCGCGTCTCCGACCTCGACCTCGCCAAGGCTCTCTACAGTCGCTGGGGAAAGGACGCGCCACGGCACATCCATGGGTCCTTCGCCTGGATCGTATGGGATGGCGGCCGACAGTGCCTGCTGGCGATCCGTGATCGCGCCGGGATTCACGAGATCCTCTATCGTCAAGACGGAGACACCATCCACCTCGCCGGCGGCATCGAGCCTCTGCTCGTCTCTCGATCGCGCGCCGGCATCGACCCGCTTTCCGTCCTGGCCCACATCCACGGGCGCGCCCCGGCGACCGGCCACACCTTCTACCAAGGGATCGGTGCCGTCGCGCCCGGCAACATCCTCACCGTAACCCGCGACCGCATCGAGAGCGACCGGTATTGGCGTCCCGAGGCGCTGCCCGTTCTCCGGCTTGCGGACGACGACTCCTACGGGCGGGCGTTCAACGACCTGTTCCTGCCCATCGCCGCCGAGTACGCTCCGGCCGGGGAGGCGGGGGTGACGCTGAGCGGCGGCCTGGACTCCACGACCGTCGCGGCGGCGATCCGGGAATCCTCACTAAGGACGGATCTGACCGCCTTCTCCTGGACCGCGCCGGAGCTGCCGGAAGCGGACGAGAGCGAGGCGATCGCCGCGGTCTGCCGGCGATTGCGCTGCCGCCTGGTAAGCATCGCCGCCGATCGGCACTGGCCGCTGCGCAGCGAGCCCGGCATCCGGACCGAACCGGCGACGCCGTTCTTCAACTACTACACCGACCTCTGGGAGGCGACCTTCCGCTCCGTGCGCCAACACGGAGTGCGGGTCCTCTTCTCCGGCCTGAGCGGTGACCATCTCTTCGGCGCGAACGCGTTCTCCTATCCCGATCTCCTGCTGACCGGCCGCTGGCGGCGGCTCGTCCGCGAGATCCGGGACCACCGGCGGCACTCGGAGATGAGCGTGGCCGAGATCGTCCGCTGGTTGGCGCTGGCGCCGATCGCGAACGCCTACGTCCCCGGCCGGGACCGCGACCGGACACGCCCGGTTTCATGGCTAGGCCCGCGGCTGCGCCAGGAGGTTGACGAGACACCGGTTTCGAGGCGCCTCCTGCCCGGGCGCCGCCAACGGTTGCGACTGTTGCGCGACCCGCGGCTCGCCGCGATCGCGTCACTCGTGACCAGGCAAGCGGCCCGGCACGGCATCGACTTTCGCCACCCGCTGCTCGACCACCGGCTGTTCGAGTTCGCCGCCGCGCTGCCCACGACGCAGACCTTCGCCGCGGGCCAACGGAAGATCGTCCTGCGCAACGCCATGCGCGGACGCCTGCCGGAGACGGTGCGCAAGCGCCGGGACAGGACTTACATGACCGCTATCGCCCGGCGCGGCCTCGGCGAGCGCGAGCGAACGAAAGCCTGGGCGCTGATGACCGACATGCGCGCGGCGCAGATGGGCTACGTCGACGAGCGCCGGCTGCGCGCCGCCTACGCCGCCTATCTCGCGGGAGGGGATGAGAACGCGCTCTTCTGGAACACGCTCACCCTGGAGGCTTGGTTGAGGCAGCATTTCTCGTGAGCGAGCCCGGCTGGCGGACGTACCGCCTCTTCGGCCTCGTCCTGGCGAGCGATTTCCCCTTCGCCAACCGGCTGCCGGCCGGTGCCGGCCCGCCCGACCTGACCTTCACCTGCGCCGGCCCGCCGCCCGTCCCGGAGGAGCTGCCGGCGCCGGTCTACGCCAGCCGCTACCGCACCGCGCGCGGCGAGAGCAGCTGCTCGTTCTACCGGCTCGCGACGGACGACCTCCTGCGCTTCCCGGGCGTCGGCGACTTCCACCTGGGCGCCGACCGGATCGTCTGCCACCCTGCCGACCCGGACGACCTCGGGCCGGTGGAGGTCCACCTGCTCGGCACGGTCCTGTCCTGCTGGCTCGAGCGCGGCGGAGTGCCCAGCCTCCATGCCGCGGCGGTGGTGGCGGAAGGTGGGCGGACGGTCGGCTTCCTCTCCCGCAACGGCGGCGGCAAGAGCTCGCTCGCCGCGACGATGATGGACGGGGGCCTGCCGCTGCTGACCGACGATGTCCTCGCCGTCGAGCCGGGCCCCGGCGGCTTCTCCGGCCGCCACGGCTACCCCCAGATGCGCCTTTGGCCGGCGGCGGCGGAGCACTTCTGCGGTCCGGCGGCGCGCCTGCCGCGCGTGCACCGCGACTCCCCGAAGCTGCGCGTGCCCGTCGGAGCCGGCGGCTTCGGCGCCTTCGAGGCGGCCGAGCGGCCCCTGTCCGGCTTCTATCTGCCGGTCCGGCGTCCCGGCGCAGCCGGGGGCGTCGAGGTGGAGGCCCTCGCGCCGCGCGCCGCGCTGATCGAGCTCGTCCGCCACTCGTTCGTCGGCGCGCTCGTCGAGGCCGCCGGCTGGCAGCCCCGGCGCTTCGACATCCTGGCGCGCCTGGCCGTCGCGGTGCCGGTCAAGCGCCTGATCTATCCCGACGGTCTCGAGCGCCTGCCGCGCGTGCGGGAGGCGATCCTGGCCGACCTGGAAGCGGCCGCGGCATGACACGCGGAGGGGGGTTCCTCCGCTGGCGTGATAACATTGCGTCGTTGATCGCCAAATGAGCCTTCGGAACACGCATCGGCGGGGCCGTGCGGGCGTCCGGGGTCGTTCTGTGGAAGGAGGGAAAACATGAAGCGCTGGACCACGTTGACCGCCGCGCTCGCGGTGACCATGCTGCTGGCGGGAGCCCCCGCGTTCGCCCAGGATGACGACGACGAGTACGACGACGACCGCGACGACTTCGCGCTGGCGATCGGGGTCGGGCTGGTGGAGCCGGCCAACGACGTCGAGACCTACTTCATGGCGGCGCTGCGCTTCGCGGCCGGCCGCGACGAGGAACACGGCAGGCAGACAGGGGGCATCGACGGCTACCTCGAGCCCGAGGTCGGCTATTGGGAGGACAGCGACGGCGGGGGAAGCGATCTGCTCGCCGGCGTGAACCTGATCGGCGTGCTGCCGCTCGGCTCCGTCGACAGCTTCTTCGGCGTCGGCGCCGGCATCCACTGGATCGACGCCGAGCTGCTCGGCGTGCCCGGCGATGACACCGAGACGAAGTTCGGCGCCAACGCGCAGTTCGGCATCGACCTCTACGTCAGCGACAGCTGGAGCGCGTTCGGCGCGGGGCGCTTCGACCTCGTGCAGGACGCCGTCGACGACATCCAAGGGAAGATCTACCTCGGCCTGCGCGGCCGCTGGTAATCCGGCGTCGCTCCGCCCGCGACACCTCGGTGTGCCCGCGCGCGAAAGCGCGCGAGGCACGCTTCTTGCTGTTTTGACGCGCGATCTCGCCGAGCGCAAGCGGATGTCGTTCACGCCGCGCAGCGCTCGCGCGAACGAGCAGCTCCAATGACCGAAAAGGAGGTGTGAGGTGGCGACGAAGAAGACCAGTGGCGGCTATTCGAGCGGCGTCGGCAGCACGGCCGGCAGCGCGGGCACCGGCAGCCGCGCCAAGAGCAGCGCCAGCAAGAAGAGTGCGGGCACCGGCCGCGCCAAGAAGGTCAAGGTCGCCGCGGCGGCCGCGGCGGCGGCCGGGCTGGCGGCGGCGGGGCTCGCGGCGGCGGCCGCGGTGCGCAAGCGCTCGAAGGCGAAGAAGAAGTCGGCGGCGGCGAGCAAGAGCGCCGCGTCGAGCAAGAGCAGCGCCAGCAAGAAGTCGTCGGCCAAGAAATCGGGCGGCGGCAAGGGCCGCTCCTCCTCGCGCAAGAGCTAGCCTCCCCCGGGCCCTGCCGGGCGCCGATCCCTCTCGGGTTGCGCCCGGCGCGGCCTTGTGCATAACCTCACCCCATGCCCGAGGTCCACGAGGCCGAGGCGCCGGAGGCGGTTCCGCAGGCCACCGCGCGCGTGCTGATGCCCTCGCCGGTCGGGTTGCTGGGGCTCGAGCTCGCCGGCCAGGCCCTCACCCGCGTCCGCATCGATCCGACGGCCGCCGAGCGGCGCGTCTTCACCCCCCTGCAGAAGCTCGGCAAGGTGGAAGGCGCCGACTTCCTGGAGGAGGTCTGCGGCCGCTTCGCCGAGTACTTCGCCGGCGCGCGGCGCAAGCTGGACGTGGAGTTCGACCTCGCCGCCTGCGGTCTCGAGCCGTTCGCGCGGCGGGTGCTGCGCGAGACGGCGAAGATCCCCTACGGCAAGACGCGGACCTACCGGATGGTGGCCGAAGGGGCCGGGCGCCCCGAGGCCTACCGCCAGGTGCTGGCGGTGCTGGCGGAGAACCCGCTGCCGATCGTCGTCCCTTGCCACCGCGTGGTGACCAACCGCGCCGGCGTCGGCAGCTACGTCGGCGGCACGCGGAAGAAGGTCTGGCTGTTGAAGATGGAGGAGCAGGGGCTGAGCGTCGAGTGACGCCGCAGCGCCCTGCCCGCCGAGTTTTTCGGAGCCCGGCGCGAAAGCCTTCGCGCCTTCGCGTCTAGTTCCCCGGCTCCAGACTGACCTCGAGCTCCAGCTCCTCCCCTTCCTTGACGTCGAAGCTCAGCTCGCGCGCCCGGTAGCCGGGACGCACCACCGAGATCTTGTGCGCGCCGTGGTCGAGGATGAGGCCGGCGTGGAGGCGCCCGATCTCGGCGCCGGTGCCGAGGAAGCGCCCGTCGAGGTAGACCGAAGCGTCGTCCGGCTCGACCTCGAGCCGCACCCGCCCGACCTCGCCACGGTCGCCCCGCCGCCGCCGCTCGAACCGTGCTTCGCCGCCGTCGTCGTCGGCCTCGGCCTCCATCTCGACCTCGGCCTCGTCGTCGTCGATCTCCGCCTCGTCCTCGTCCTCGCCCTCTAGCTCGCGCACCCGCTCGCGCGCCTCGCGCTCGTAGCGCAGGCGCCGGTCGCGGCGCTCGTGGGAGGTGGAGGCCAGGTTTTCGGGCCGCACCGACTCACCGGGCTCGAGGTTGTGGTCCACCTCGATGACCACGCCGGGCAGCACGGTGACCTGGCGCGCGATCGTCTTGTAGCCGTCCCTGTAGAGGACCAGGTCGTACGTCCCCTCTTCCAGCCAGAGGTACTGCGGGAAGCCGTCGAAGGCGTCGACGCGGCCGAGGTACTGGCCGTCGAGGAAGACCTCGGTCTTGGCCGGCGAGACGTCGAGATCGAGAGCGCCCCAGTCCTCACCGTCCCAGGCGCGGCCGCGGCGGTCGCCGCCATGGCCGTAGCCATAGCCGTAGCCATAGGGCGCGTGATAGGCCCAGGGCCCGTAGAAGTCGAACAGGAGGCTGGTCCAGAAGCCGCCGTACCAGCCGCTGCCGTACCAGCCGCCGTAGTAGGGGTAGTAGCCATGGTGCCGGCCGCCGCCGCCCCAGCGGTGGCGCGCCTCGGCGCGGTCGCGGCGGTCGCCGCGGCGATCGTCGGGGACGCGCGCGGCGGAGCTGCCGCCGGAGCCGCCGCTCGGCGTGCGGTCGCCGCCGCGGGCGACCGGCTGCGACGGCGCGGAGCGGGTCGGGGAGCGGTCGCCGGAGGAGGAGCGCGCGGCGGGGCTGCCTTCGCGCGAGATGGCGCGCGGGGTCTCGCGGTCGGCGGCGACCGCCGCCGCCGGCAGGAGCAGGGAGACCAACAGGGCCGGCGCGACCGCGGCGGCGCTACGAAGCCGCGGCGCTCGTCGTGGGTGACGCATGGAATGCCTCCTTTCGCTCACCGGCTCGGTCGCCCGCCCGCTCGGACCACCCGCGGCGGAGGCCGCGGATGTAGTGGTAGCGGAGCATTTCGTCCCAGAGTCGCGGGAGCTTGATTGGCCAATTCTGCAAGCTGCGCACCAGGGTTTCCACCAGCCGCTGGCGGCCGGCGGGGGGGAGCGGCGGCGGCCCTTCCGGCCCGAGGCCGAGGAAGCCGCCGAGCTCGGGGTGGAGGGCGTGGAAGACGACGGCGCAGTAGCCGGCCTTCTCCTGCCGCTCGGCGAAGCGGGCGAGGTCGGTGGGATGGTCGTGCGCGGCCACCGCGCGCGGCTCGTAGACCAGCCGCAACCCCCGGCGCTGCAAGCGGTAGGCGCACTCGATGTCCTCCCACGCCGGGTAGGGGAAGTGGGTGTCGAAGGGCTCGGCGAGGAGGAGGTCGCGGGGCAGGGAGAGGTTGGAGGTGTAGAAGAAGTTGAAGGGCACGGCTTCGGGGCGGTCGATGAGGGCGTAGCCGAATTGCAGGCCGTGGTCGTTGATGTAGCGCAGGAAGGGGTTGAGGCGGAGGCGCGGGTGCCAGGCCGTATAGCCGATGACGGCGAGGTTGGGGGCGTCGCCGCGGGCGCGGTGGGCGGCGCGATGGGCGGCGAGCCAGCCGCTCTCGGGGACGGTGTCGTCCCCCAGGAAGGCCACCCAGCGGCCGCGGGCGACGGCGACGCCGGTATTGCGCGCTACGGCCGGCCCGCGGTTCTCCTGCCGCAGCACGCGCCCCGGCACGGGGAACCGGCGCGCCGCGAGGAAGTCCCCGGTGCCGTCGGTCGAGCCGTCGTCCACCACCACCACCTCGAACGAAGGCCCCCCAGCCTGGGCCTCCAGCGCCGCGAGGACCTCCGGGAGAACGTCCAGCCGGTTGTACGTGGGGACTACGACCGACACTTCCACCTGCATCGTCCCTGAAGCTTATACCCCCTCCCCCCGCTTGCTGCGGCCGTTCCGGTGTTGGGTCCCGCAGGCTCTCCTCCGCGCCGGGCGCTCCTTTGTGTCCGCGCTTCGCGTGCTGGTACAGAGGGAGGTTGCCGGCAAACACGACGGTGGCTTCGGCGCCTCGCACGGTGGACTGCGATGAGGAGCGGACGGAGCGCCCGGCGCTCCAGAGACCTGCAGGCCCTAGAACCGGCGGTGGAGCCACTGCTGATATCTGGTTGTCATCCCGAGCGTGAGCGAGGGATCTGGGGGCAGGGTGGCGCGAAGGCCCACCAGCATGGCGCCGCCCCCCCGCCCAGATCCTTCGCTCTCGCTCAGGATGACAAAGGGGGGCGTCTTTCCCTGCCGGACGTCACTTCAGAGTTCCGAGTCATGGCGCCGCGTGATGTGCCGGGCCAGAGGCCCGCGAAAGCGTCGCGTTCGGGTGAAGCCACCACCAACGTCCGCGAACGGAGCCCGACCTGGCTCTGTGGCCGCCACCGGCCCTGACCGGGAACCGCGAAGCGGCGCGACTCTTTCGCGGGCCGGGTGGCCCGGCATCTCACGCGGCACTATCCGCCCCGCGCGGGAACGGGCGGGGGGAAGTTCTCTAGATGTAGCCGAGTGCCTTCAACCGCTCTCGCTCCTCGGGCGCGAGGTCGCGGGGGGTGGAGCCAGGGGTGGGGCGACGCTGTTTGAGCCAGCGGTCCAACAGCGTGGCGAGGGCGCGCTCGATGGGGAGGTTGCGGCCGGCGAGGTTGGCGAGCTCGCGGGCGTCGCTGCGGAGGTCGTAGAGGTACGTGCCGTCCGCTACGAAGCGGTTGCCGCGCGAGACCCAGTACTTGTGGTCGCGGGTGCGCACCATCGCACCGAGCCGGCCGGTGTGCTCCGCGAACACCGCCCGCCGCCCGCGCCCGGCCAGCCGCCGCAAATCGATCCCGTCCTGCGGCGGCACCTCCAGCTTGGCGGCGGCCAGCAGCGTCGGGAAGAGGTCCACGTTCTGCACCAAGCCCGACACCCGCCGCCCCCCCCCGCCCGCCCCCGGCCAGCGGATGAAGAGCGGCACGTGCGTCGTCGAGTCCCAGAGGCCGGCGTGCCGGTACTCGATGCCGTGCTCCTCCAGGTTCTCGCCGTGGTCCGAGACGAAGACGACGATCGTCGTCTCCAGGAGACCGCGGCTTTCGAGGAAGCCGAGCAGGCGGTCGAGCTGCCGGTCCAGATACGCCACCTCGCCGGCGTAGAGGTCGGGGTGGCCGCCGAGGACGCCGTTGCGGAAGGCGCGCGGGCCGACTGGGCGGAAGGGCGTCCAGCCTGCCGGCGGCGCCAGCCCGCTCGGCGCCGCGGCGCCCCGCCCGACGGCGAACGGTCGCGGCGGCGTGTGCGGCGTGTGCGGGTCGAAGAGGTGGAGCCAGAGGAAGAAGGGGCGTGCCGCCTCGCCGGAACCTGCGGGCGCCGCGAGCCAGTCCATCGCCCAGTCCACTCCCCGCTCGGCGGCGAACTGCCCGCGCGTCGCCTCGACCGCCGCGAACCCCTGGCCGAGGCCGGAGCGGCGCGGCGCGAGGTGGTCGATCGAGACCACGGCGCCGGTACGGTAGCCGGCGGCGGCGAAGACCTCGGCCAGCGTCGTGTGTGCCGCCGGCAGTGCGGTGTCGAAGTCGTAGACGCCGTGGTGCTTGCCGTAGAGACCGGTGAGCAGCGAGGCGAAGCTCGGGTTGGTGACGTTGAAGCAGGAGAAGGCGTCGAGGAAGAGGTCGCTCTCGGCCGCCAGGCGATCGAGCGCCGGCGTCGCCGAGGGCTGCCGGCCGTAGGCGCCGAGGGCGTCGGCGCGCAGCGTGTCGATCCCCAGGAGGAGGACGCTGGGCCGCTCCGCGGCGCGGGAGCTCGCGCGCGGCGGCGGGCCGCGGCGCGAGTAGACCGCCGGGCTCCCCCAAAGTGCCCGCGCGCCGGACGCCGCGCCGCCCGGGGCGCCGACGTCGAGCAGCAGCTCCACCTCCTCGCCCGCCCAGCGGCCGAGGTCCACCGCGACCGCGGGCGGCGCCGGACCGCCGGGCGGCGGCGCCGGTGCGGCGTGGACGACCTCGGCCGGCTCCCCCTCCCGGCGCACCGACACGCGGAAGCGGAAGTATGGAGTGCCTTCCGCGCGCAGCGGCACGAAGCTCAGGTAGGGCTGGGCGCCGAGCGCGACGCGCAGCGCGACGCGGGATCCGGCCGCCTGCGCCAGCGCACGCACCTCGCCGGCCGAGAGACGCTCGACGGCGCGCTGGGGGCGGGTGGCCAGCACCTGCGGGTCGCGAACCTCGCGCGCTCCGAGCCAGGACGTCGTGCACGCGGGACGGGCGGCCTTCCCCGTCAAACGCGCCTCGCGGAGGTGCTCGCAGATGCCGTGGCGCTGCCAGGCGACGTCCTCGCCGCGGCAACCGACCTGCGCGCCGAAGGCGCCCGCGAGGAGCGCGAGGACGGCGCCCGCCTTCACTCCTCCCGCTCCATCACCTCCTCCAGCCGCGCCTCGACTAGCGGCAGCTCGGGCGGCAGCCAGGCGCGGAAGCCGGGGCGGGCGAAGAGGTGCTCGTCGCCGGGGTAGGTGGGAACCAGGTAGGCGGGGAAGCGCTCGAAGTACTCGCGGTCGGAGCGACGGCGGCGGGCCTGCACCGCGCGCCGCTTCGCCGCCGCCGCGTCGAGGTGGCCGACGAGGTAGTTGACGGCGCGGAGCTGCGCCACCGTCCGCTCGTCGGTGAGGGTCGGAACCGGCGATTCCTCCTCGCGCCCGCGCGCGGCAGTGGCGAGCTTCTTCCAGGCGCGCCGCAGCGCCTCGCGCGGCCCCAGCTCGGCGAGGCGGTCGGCGAGGCGGCCCGGGGTGAGCCGCGGCGCGCCTTCGCCGGCGGGCACTTCGCACGCCGCCGCCGTGTCGGCGATCCAGCCGGCGTAGGGATCGACGCGCAGGGAGTCGCCGCCCGGGTTGTTCTCGGCGAGGAGCGCCTGGGTACGTGCGAGCAGCGTCATCAGCACCGCCGGCATCACCTTCTGCCAGAGCCCCTCCTCGTAGTTCTTGCAGGCGGTGAGGAAGGCGTTGCGCTCGAAGAGGAAGCCGCGGTTGAAGAGGCCGAGGAGGTCGCTCGTGGCGCTCGAGCGGTGGCGCACCACTGCCGCCGGCGCGAAGGTCACCCGCTCGCCGCCGGCCCAGAGCCGCCAGCCGAGGTCCACGTCCTCGAGGTAGGCGAAGTAGTCGGGGTCGAAGCCGCCGGCGGCGAGGAAGGACGCGCGCCGCACCAGCATGTTGCCGCCGCAGGCGAAGGGGAGCTCGGCGCCGGGGGCGGGGACGCGCGCGGCCGCGAGCGGGCGGCGGAAGTCGACCTGAAAGGCGTGGCCGTCGAAGGTCATGACGCCGCGCGCGAAGTCCAGCCGCTCGGCGTCCCAGTCGATGATCTGGCCCGAGACCGCGGCCACGTCCGGCGGCGCCTCACGCAGCGCCTCGGCCAATCCGTGCAGCCACCCCGGCTCGGGGCGGGTGTCGTTGTTGAGGAAGGCGACGGCGTCGCCGGTGGCGGCTTCGACCAGCCGGTTGTTGCCGGAGCAGAAGCCGAGGTTGACCGGGCTCTCGATCAGACGCACCGACGGGTGGCGGGCGCGCACCCAGGCGGCGGTGCCGTCGCGCGACCCGTTGTCGAGGAGCAGCAGCTCCCAGGGCAGGCCGGGGTCCTCCTGTCCGGCGAGCGCTTCGAGGCAGGCCTTGAGGTGCTCGAGGCCGTTCCAGGAGACGACGGCGACCGAGAGGCGCCGCGGCGCCGCGCCGGCGCTCACACCCGACCCGTGACCGCGCGCAGCCGGCGGCGCAGCCCGCGGCGGACGCGCAGCGGCAGCGGGTCCGGCGGCGCCACGGTCGGCGGGCGCCACGCGAAGCGCTCCTTCGTCGGATCGACGCGCGGCGTACGGCAGAAGCGGACGAGCGGCGCCAGGGCCCGCTCCCAGCGGAACTCGGCGGCGAGCGCTGCCGCGCCGCGCCGCCGCACCGCGGCCTCATCGCCGCCGCCCAGAGCCTCCTCGAGACACCGCGCGAGCGCCGCGGCGTCGCCGGGCGGCGCCACCCACCCCGCCCGGTGCTCGGCGAGCAGGCGGCTCATCGCGCCACCCTCGCTGGTCACCACCGGGCAGCCGGCGGCGAGGGCGTCGAGGAAGCGGGTGCGCAGCGACAATCGCGTCTCGAGGCTCGGCCGGTGCGGCGCCGCGAGGACGTCCACGTCACGCAGCAGGTCGAAGCGGCGGTCGGCGGCGACCCAGTCGAGCGCCCGCACCCGCGTCCCCCACCAGCCAAGCGCGCGGCAGTGCTTCTCGACCTCGCCCATCAGGCGCTGCGGCGTGCTCTCCGGGTTGGGGTTGCGGACGAGGTGGAGCGTCCACTCCGGGCGGTCGAGGCGAGCGAGCGCGTCGAGCAGCGTCCAGGGGTCGTACCAGTCGTAGAGACCGCCGAAGAGGAGGCGCTTCTCCCCCGCCGCGCGCGGCGGCAGCAACGGCCGGTGCGGTGGCAGTTCCTCGGGCACGCCGAAGGGGACCGGCGCGATCAGCCGCTCGAGGTCGGGGTCGTCCGCCAACGCCTCGGGGTTGACGCGGCCGAGCGCGGTCAAGAAGCCGAGGTAGTAGCTCCGCTGCTCCTCCGAGGAGCAGAGGAAGAAGTCGCCGCGCCCGAGCTGCAGCGACCAGGTGGCGTGGTCGTTGCGGAAGGGCTCGAAGCCCAGCTCCGGCGCGTAGGCGAGGTTCTCGATCAGCCAGGGGTCGTAGAGGTCGATCGCCGCCGGCAACTCGGGGCACTCGAGGAGGACGTCGTTGGCGAGCTGCCCCTGCGCCACGACGGCGGCGCGGCCGGCGAGGAGGGCGGCGGCGCGGCCGGGCTCGAAGCGGGCGACGCCGGCGCCCTCCAGACCCAGCGTCGCGGCCTCGGCGGGATCCGCGGGCGAGAGGAGGAGGACCTCGAAGCCATACGCCGGCAGGCGCCGCGCCAGCTCGAGGTAGCGGATGCCGATCCCCGCCATCCGCGGCCGGATGGGCTCGGACGAGACCAGGGCGATCGAGGTCATGAGAAGCGGCGGACCCACCAGGACTGGAGGCGCACCGGCAGCATCCCTTCCACCTCCCGCAGGCGGGCGCCGACGCGGGACAGCTCCCCGTTCAAGCGCTCGATCTCGGCGTAGGTGCGGCCGAGGTGCCCGGTCTGGTCCGCGACGACGTCGTACAGGCGCTGCGTCTCGACGGTCACCTGCTCGTGCAGCGCCCGCAGCGCTTCGAGCTCGCCGTTGAGGGCCCAGTAGCGGTCCTCCAGCGCGCCCCGTTCGGCGGCCAGGAGGTCGTACCCCTCGCGCACCGCCGCCACCTCGCCGTTGCGCGCCCACAGCTCCTCGCGCGTCGCGCCCAGCTCGCGCTCCAGCTTGCCGGCATCCTCGAGCGCTGCCACCCGCTCGAAGCGCAGGGTGTCGACCGCGCGCGCCAGCCGCTCGGGGGTGAGGCGGACGGCGTGCTTGGCCAGCACCCGCGCCTTGACCGCCAGGAAGTCGGGGCGCTCGCGCGGCCGCTCGCCGAAGACCTGGTGGCCGCCGCCGCGGAAGTGGCGGTACTCGCAGGTGACGCGCGCGAGGTGGTGGAAGGGGGCGAGCGCGGCGAGGCGGATCAGGAAGTCCCAGTCCTCGAAGAACGGCAGCTCGCGGTCGAAGGGGCCGACCTCGGCGAACAGCGCGCGCTCGATGGCCAGGGTGTTGAACGGGATGTAGTTGTCGAGCAGCAGGAGGTCGGGGTCGAAGTCGCGGCTGTAGGGGAGGCGGCGCTCGGCGCAGCGCCAGCCTTCCGGGCCCAGCTCGTAGACCGCGACCGCGGCGTCGGTGTAGGCGACGCGGACGCCGGGCGCGCCCGCCAGGGCGGCCAGGCTCGGCAGGTGCTCGGGGGCGGCGAGGTCGTCGTCGTCGAGGAAGGTGACGAAGTCGCCGGTCGCCGCCGCAACCCCCGCCTCGGCCGCCGCGGCGCGGCCGCGGCTCTCCGCCAGATCGACGCGCACCACCGGGTGCGGAAAGTCGCCGGGCAGCTCCGGCGCGGCGCCGCCGTCGCTGACCAGCACCACCTCGGTGCGGCGGTAAGGGCTGGCGGCGAGGCTGGCCAGAGCTTCCGCGAGCAGCGCCGGACGGTCCTTGGTCCGCACCACGACCGAGAGCCGCGGCCCTTCGCGCACCTCCAGGAGCTCCGGCAAGCCGCCCAGGTGGCGCACGAGCTGCGCCTGGCTGCGAGTCGTGAAATCGGCCAGCGCGAGGCGGCGGTAGCCCTCGGCGAGACGGACCTCGGGCCCGAGGGTGAGCGTGCGGTAACGGCGTAGGCCGAGCGCGGCGGCCAGGTAATCGTGCCGCTCCTGCTGGCTGGCGTAGCAGCCCATCGCCTCGGTCAGCTTCCCCTCCTCGGCGGTGACGTCGACCAGGAGGTCGGGGTAGGCGGGGTGGTTGACCTCGTAGAGGAGGACTCGCGGCTCGCCCAGCTCGCCGTCGCGCAGCGGCGCCAGCACCCGGTGGAGGGCGGCGAAAGCGGCGCGGTGGTCGGCGGTGACCTCCAGCGGCGAAGGGGCCAGGAGGAGCTCGGGACGCTGGGTCAGGAGCGCCCGGCGGATGCCGCGCTCGGCCTCCTCCAGCCGCAGGTGGAGCTCGCCGTCCGGGAGCCCGAGGTCGTCGCAGCCGGCGAGCCCGAGCGTGCGGCAGGCGCAGGCGGCCTCCTCCCGCCGGCGCCGCCGGTACTCCTCCCGCTCCGCCGCCTCATGGCTGCCGCCGCCGCCGTCGGTCAGGAAGAGGACGCGCACCACCGCGCCGCCAGCGGTGAGTTGCGCCACGAGGCCACCGCAGCCGAGCACCTCGTCGTCGGCATGGGGCGCCAGGACCAGCGCGCTCCGGGCGGCGACACGCTCGGTCCGGCCGGGGGGCAGGAGGAGGCTCTCGCTCATTGGATATAGCCCAGGGCGCGCAGCCGGCGCTCGGTCTCCGGGTCGTGGGCGCCGCGCGGGGCCTGCGCGCCGCGCGAGCGCCAGAGGTGGAGCGCCGGGCCGCCGACGGAGGGCGCGTCGCCGGGCGGCCAGCCCGGCGCCTCGAGCGCGGC
>DATLOC010000064.1:0-121681 GCA_035536455.1 Thermoanaerobaculia bacterium
CAGCCGGCGGCCGCCGCGCCCGCCGGACCGCGTCCGGCCCCGGCCCCGGCGCCCGCGCCGGCCGCGCGGCCCGCCGGCACCTTCCACGTCCCCGCCTACACCGAAGGCGAGAACGTGGAGATCGAGCCGATGAGCAAGATCCGGCAGATCACCGCCGCGCACATGACCTACTCGAAGGCCACCTCGGCGCACGTCACCACGGTCTTCCACATGGACATGTCGCGCGTCGCCCGCGCCCGCGTCCGCGCCAAGGACGGCTTCCTCAAGAAGGAGGGGACGAAGCTCACCTACATGCCGTTCATCTTCAAGGCGGTGGTCAACGGCCTCAAGGCGTACAAGAAGCTCAACGCCGCGATCGACGGCCCCAACGTCGTCTACAAGAAGGACATCAACCTCGGCATCGCGGTGGACCTCGGGCACGGGCTCATCGTGCCGGTCATCAAGCACGCCGACCAGCTCTCCCTCGTCGGGCTCGCCAAGACCGCGAACGACCTCGCCGAGCGGGCGCGCTCCAAGAAGCTCAAGCCGGAAGAGGCGCAGGGCGGGACCTTCACCATCACCAATCCGGGCGTCTTCGGCAGCCTCTTCGGCACTCCGATCATCAACCAGCCGCAGGTGGCGATCCTGGGGATCGGCGTCGTCGAGAAGCGGCCGGTGGTGATCCAGGACGCCGACGGCAACGACGCCATCGCGATCAAGACGATGTCCTACTTCGGCATCTCCTACGACCACCGGCTGGTGGACGGTGCCGACGCCGACCGCTTCATGATCGAGGTCAAGCGCACGCTCGAAGAGGACACCTGGACCGAGCTGGAGCCGTACAGCTAGAAGGTCAGCGCGGCGCCTCCGCCGCGGCGAGCTCCGCCAGAGCTTCCCGCAGCCGCTCCGGCTCGCGCGCGGCCTCCGCGCCGTGGCGCCAGGTCCGCTCGGCCTCGGCCGGGTCGCCCGCCGCCAGCAGCGCCCGCCCCAGCTCGAGGTAGGCGTCGGTGAACGCGGGGTCGATCGCCAGTGCCCGCCGCAGCCGCGCGGCGGCCTCCCGCGGCCGCTCGCGCCGCCTCTCCACCCTTCCCAAGTCCACCCACGCCGCCAGCAGCACCGGGCGGACCGCGACCGCCCGCTCGAGCGGCGGCGCGGCCTCCTCGATCCGTCCCGCGACGAGCAGCAGGTGGCCGAGGTTGGCGAGCGCTTCCGGCCGGTCGGGCTCGCGCGCCAGCAGCCGGCGCAGCGTGCCGATCGCCTCCTCCCGCCGACCCTGCCCCGCCTGCGCGACGGCCAGCCACTCCTCGGCGAGCGCGTGCCCGGGGTAGATCGCGAGGACTCCCGCCAGCGTCCGCTCCGCCGCCGCGAAGGAGCGGTGCGCGAGTTGCCCGCGCGCCAGGTCGAGCGCCGGCTCGACCACCGCCGGCTGGAGGCGCGGCAGCGCCTTCTCGAGGTGCCCGACCGCGGCGCGCGCGGTGCTGATGCGGAGGAGGGCGGCGGCGCGATAGACCTCCCCGAGCGGCGGCGCCGGCGCCGCGGCGGGGTCGAGCCAGCGGAGATCGACCAGCGACGGCTCGCGCTCGGCACGCGGCGCCAGGAGCTCGGGGCCGCCGGGGCGGCGGGCGATCTTGTGGTCGGTCATGACGACGTGGACGACGTCCTGGGTGCGCCGCTTGGGCATGTGGCAGGAGACGCAGTCGGCGGTCGCGGCCTGCATGCCCACCTCTCCGGCCCCGCCGCCGCCGTGCGCCAGGCCGGTGCAGGCCTCGGCGCCGTGGCAGGTGAGGCAGGCGGCGCGGAAGTGCGCCGCCCGCTCCGGCTCCGCCACCTTGCGGTGCGGGTCGTGGCAGGTGAGACAACTCAACTTCGTCCGGCTGGCCTGGAAGCACTTGCTCTGGCGCAGCCGGTAGGGGTGGTGGTTGATCTCGAAGCGCTCCTCCGGCCGCTGGTCCTCCTCCTCGACCTCGAGCTCCAGGCGGTGGGCGGCGAGCGGCTCACCCGGGCGAAAGGCGTAGTCGCCGCGCCCGAAGCGGAGCACGCCCGGGACCACGACCGAGGGCTGCATGTGGCACTGGAAGCAGACGTCGTCGCGCCGCTCCGGCGGCAGGCGCCCCGGGTTGACGACCGCGGCGCGCACCGCCTCCGCCTCGGCGCCGGCGAAGGCGCGGCGGACGTGCTCGGCGCCCGGCCCGTGGCAGCGCTGGCAGCCGATCCCCTCCGGCAGCTCGCTCGGGAAGACCTGCGGCGCCGCGTGGGCGTCGCTTCCGGCCGGGACGTCGGGGTAGGCGTTGTGGCAGACCATGCACTCCCGCCGCACCCGCCGCAGCACCCCTTCGTGGTCCGGGCGGTCGAAGCCGGGGGCCATGCCCCAGCTCTTGGTCTGCGTGTACCAGGCGAGCGGCAGCTGGTAGAGCTCGCCGCCGGGCGTGCGGTAGAGGTAGGTGCGGGCGTGGTTGCCGGAGCCGAGCACCCAGTCCACCTCCTGTTCGAAGACGTTGATCGGCTGGCCGTCGGCGGCGATCTGGTCGCGGCGGAAGACGAGCCGGTCGCCGCTCCGCCGCAGCGCGAAGCGCTGGCGCGAGGACGTGTGGACGAAGGGCGGCGCCGTGAAGTCCTCGATGTCGGTTTGCGGGCGCGGGCGGTAGAACGACCGCGCCATCCCGACTTCCTGGAAGGAGCGCGCGAGGTCGCGGTGGCAGGTGGCGCAGACGCGGTCTTCGAGGTACCCCGGAGCGGCGCCGGCGGTGACCCGATAACCCAGCTCGGCGAGCGGATCGGGGGGCGGAGGATCGGCCGCGGCGGCGGTCCACGCGAGCGCGGCCGCCGCCAGCCCGGACGCGAGGAGCAGGGCTCCGCGGTGGGAGATCGCCATCTAGAATCCGCTGGATGATAGCCCCGGCCGCGAGCTCGCCGCGCGTCACCCGCTGGGCCTTCCTCGACCAGGTCCCCTACGCCGAGGCTGTGGCGCTTCAGCTGGCGGCGCGCGAGGGGGTCAAGCGCGGCACCGGCGACGAGCGGCTCCTCCTCCTCGAGCACCCGCATGTCTACACGCTCGGCCGCAACGCCAGCGCCGCGGACGTCCTCGGCGGCGAGGAGTGGCTGCGCGCCCGCGGCATCGAGGTGGCGGAGTGCGACCGGGGCGGCCAGGTCACCTACCACGGGCCCGGACAGCTCGTCGGCTACCCGGTGATCGACCTCAACCCCGACCGCCGCGACATCCGCCGCTACGTGCGCGACCTGCAGGAGGTGCTGGTGCGGACGCTGGCGGACCTCGGCGTCGCCGCGGAGGCGCGGAGCGCGCAGTCGGCCATCGGGGTGTGGGTGGGGAAGGAGAAGATCGCCTCGATCGGCGTCCACCTCTCGCGCTGGGTGACGACCCACGGCTTCGCGCTCAACGTCGCGACCGACCTCTCCTACTTCGCCGGCATCGTCCCCTGCGGTCTCTCCGGCGTCGGCATCACCTCGGTCGAGCGGCTGACCGGCCGGCGCGAGGAGATCGCCGCCGTCGCCGCCCGCTGCGCGCGCCACTTCGGGGAGGTCTTCGGGCGGACGATGCTGCCGTGAAGCCGCCGCAGCAGATCGCCATCGGCCTGAATGCGGTGATCGTGGCGGTCACCGCCGAGGTGCCGCGCATCCTGACCGTGCGCGCGCCGGGGAAAGGGCCCTCTCTCGACGCCCTCCCCTTCGGCCCGCTGGAGCCGGCCACCGACAGCACCCTCGACCGCGCCCTCCGCCGCTGGGTGCGCGAGCAGACCGGCCTCGGGCTCGGCTACGTCGAGCAGCTCTACACCTTCGGCGACCGCGAGCGCGACCCGCGCGAGGCGCTCGGCGGGGCGCGGCTGGTCTCGGTCGCCTACCTGGCGCTGGTGCAGGAGCGCGCCGCCTCCGCCGCCGGCGCCGAGTGGCGGGCCTGGTACGAGTTCTTCCCCTGGGAGGACTGGCGGACCGGCCGGCCGCCGGTGCTGAGCGAGGCGATCGAGCCGGCGCTGGAGCGCTGGATCGAGGGCGCGTCGGACGCCGCCGCGCGGCGCGACCGGCGGGAGCGGGCCGACATCGCCTTCGGCCTGCGCGGCGTCGGCTGGGACGGCGACCGCGTGCTCGAGCGCTACGAGCTGCTCTACGAGGCCGGCTTGGTCGAGGAGGCTTGGCGCGACCGGGCGGAACGGGAGGGGAGCGCCACTCCCCCCGACCAGGCCGCGGCCACGCTGCTGCCGAGCCGCCCGATGCTGCTCGACCATCGCCGCATCCTGGCCACCGCCTTGGGGCGCCTGCGCGGCAAGCTCAAGTACCGGCCGGTGGTCTTCGAGCTGCTGCCGCCGAGCTTCACGCTGCTCCAGCTCCAGCGGGTGGTGGAGGCCCTCGCCGGCGTCCGCCTGCACAAGCAGAACTTCCGCCGCTTGGTGGAGACCGCCGGGCTGGTCGAGGGGACCGGCCGGCAGGAAACGGAGACCGGTGGCCGGCCGGCCGAGCTGTTCAGCTTCCGCCGCGAGGTGCTGCGCGAGCGCCCGGCGCCCGGCATTTTCACCGCGCCGCGGAGGTTGTAGGGGGAAGGTGAGCGCCGCGATCCCGGGAGTTGACAGCGGCAAATGCTCATTTGTAGCATAAGCGTCCAGGCCGGCTTGGCCGGCCTTTCTTCGTGCCCTCGTTATGCTCAACGTGAGCATTATCGAGGTGGTGGGAGACGACATGACCTCGATGGAGACCCGCCCGGCGCTACCGGTGCTCGACTACACCCCGGAGGTCGCGCGCGCCACCGCGCCGACCTACGAGCGGGTGCGCTCGGTCATCCCGGCGATCGAGTGGCCGGTCCACGCGCCGTACGTCGCCGCCATCCAGGAGTGGAAGAAGCGGCGCAACGCGGTCGTCCTGGCGCACAACTACCAGACCCCCGAGATCTTCCACGGCGTCGCCGATGTCACCGGCGACTCGCTCGCCCTGGCGCAGCAAGGGGCCAAGACCGCCGCCGACGTGATCGTGATGGCCGGCGTCCACTTCATGGCCGAGACGGCGAAGATCCTGTCGCCGGAGAAGACCGTCCTGATCCCCGATCTGGAGGCCGGCTGCTCGCTCGCCGCCTCGATCACCGGCGCCGACGTGCGGTTGCTCAAGGAGCGTTACCCGGGCGTGCCGGTCGTCACCTACGTCAACACCTCAGCCGAGGTCAAGGCCGAGTCGGACATCTGCTGCACCTCGGCCAACGCCGTGGGGGTCGTCGAGTCGCTCGGCGTGCCGCGGGTCATCTTCCTCCCCGACGAGTTCCTCGGCCGCTGGGTCGCCACCCAGACCGACGTCGAGATCATCCTCTGGCGCGGCCACTGCGAGGTGCACGAGCGCTTCACTGCCGCGGAGCTGCGCGCCTACCGCGAGCGCTTCGGCGCCGAAGGGATCGAGATCCTCGCCCACCCCGAATGCCCGCCCGACGTCCTCGCCGAGGCCGATTTCGTGGGCTCGACCGCGGGCATGATCCGCCACGTCGGCGCCACGCGCCCCAAGCGGGTGGTGATGGTCACCGAGTGCTCGATGAGCGACAACGTCGCGGTCGAGTACCCGGACGTCGAGTTCGTGCGCCCGTGCAACCTCTGCCCGCACATGAAGCGGATCACGCTGCCCAAGATCCTCTGGTCGCTGCAGAACCTCGAGCACCGCGTGGAGGTCGAGCCGGAGATCGCGGCGCGGGCCCGGCGGGCGGTCGAGCGCATGCTCGCCGTCGGGCGGCGGGAGGGAAGCAAGTGAGCCGCGGCGGCGGCGTCGACGCGGTCGCGGCCGCCGAGGTCGTCGTCGTCGGCACCGGCGTCGCCGGCCTCACCGCCGCGCTCGGCTGCGCGCCGCGGCGGGTGACCCTCCTGACCAAGACCCGGCTGGGCGCCGGCGGCGCCAGCCCCTGGGCGCAGGGCGGGGTCGCCGCGGCGGTGGGGGAGGACGACTCGCCGGCCCTCCACGCCGCCGACACCCTGGCCGCCGGCGCCGGGCTCAGCGTGCCCGAGATCGTCGACCTCCTCGTCCGCGAGGGGCCGGAGCGGGTGCGCGCCCTCCTCGCCCTCGGCGCCCGCTTCGACCGCGACGCCGACGGCGACCTTTCCCTCGGCCGTGAGGCCGCGCACAGCCGCCGGCGCATCCTCCACGCCCGCGACGCCACCGGCGCCGAGATGGTGCGGGCGCTGGTCGAGGCGGTGCGGCGCGCCCCCCACGTGCGGGTGCTGGAGGAGACCTTCGCGCTCGATCTGGTGGTCGAAGGCGGCCGGGTCGTGGGCCTCCTCGCGCTCGACCCAGACGGGCGTCGCGTCCTCCACCAGGCGAGCGCCGTGGTCCTCGCCACCGGCGGGCTGGGCCGGCTCTACCTCCACACCACGAACCCTCCCGAGGCGACCGGTGACGGCCTGGCGATGGCGGCGCGCGCCGGCGCCCGGCTGGTGGACCTGGAGTTCGTGCAGTTCCACCCCACGGCCCTGGCCGCCGGCAGCGACCCGCTGCCGCTGCTGACCGAAGCGCTGCGCGGCGAGGGGGCGGTGCTGGTGGACGGCCGGGGCCGCCGCTTCATGCCGGACGAGCACTCGCAGGCCGAGCTGGCACCGCGCGACGTCGTGGCGCGCGCCATCTGGAAGCGGCAGGTGGCCGGCGAGCCGGTCTTCCTCGACGCCCGCGCCGCCTTGGGCGACCGCTTCCCCGAGCGCTTCCCGACCGTCTTCGCCCTTTGCCGGGAGCACGGCCTCGACCCGCGGCGCGAGCCGATCCCGGTGACGCCGGCGGCGCACTACCACATGGGTGGGGTGGCGGTGGATGAGCGCGGCCGCGGCTCGCTCGCCGGGCTCTGGGCCTGCGGCGAGGTGGCGGCGACCGGCGTGCACGGCGCCAACCGCCTGGCCAGCAACTCGCTGCTCGAAGCGCTGGTCTTCGGCGCCCGCGTCGCCGAGGACCTGCGCGCGCAACGCCCGGCGCCGCGTCCGGCGGCGGTGGCGGCGGCCGAGCGGCTGCGCGTCGCGGCGGCGCAGTCCGGCGACCCCGAGCTGGTGGCGGCGATCCGGCGCCTGATGTGGGAGAAGGTTGGGCTGGTGCGCGAAGCCCGCGGCCTCGAGGAGGCGCGCGGCGAGTTGGCGCGTCTTCGCGTCGCCTACCCTGGGCCGGCGGGGGAGGCGGGCAACCTCCTCGATCTCGCACGACTCCTCGCCGAGGCCGCGCTCGTCCGCCGCGAGAGCCGCGGTGGCCACTTCCGCGCCGACTTCCCGGCCCCCGACCCGGCCTGGGAGCGGCGCCTCTTCCTCACCGCCACCCCCGACGGCGCCCCGCGCTTCGAGCCGGCGATCCCCGCGGCGGCCGCCGCCGCAGGGGCGCGGTGACCTCCCTCTACCCGCTGCTGTACGAGCCCGTTGTCCGGCGCGCCCTCGAGGAGGACCTCGGGCGCGCCGGCGACCTGACCAGCGACGCCGTCCTGCCGGCCGACCTGCGCGCCGAGGCGCGGGCGGTGGCGCGGGCGGCGGGGCGCATCGCCGGCCTGGAGCCGGCGCTCGCCGCCTTCCGCCTGCTCGACCCCGGCTGCACGGTCGAGATCGACCTTCCCGACGGCAGCGACGCCGTCGCCGGCGAGATCCTGGCGGTGGTGCGCGGCCCCGCCCGCGCCCTCCTCGCCGCCGAGCGCACGGCGCTCAACCTCCTCGGCCGCCTCTCCGGGATCGCCACCGCCACCCGCGAGCTGGTGGCGGCGGTCCGGCCGTACCCCGCGCGCGTCGTCTGCACGCGCAAGACCACTCCCGGGCTGCGCGCCCTCGAGAAGTACGCGGTGCGCTGCGGCGGCGGCGGCAACCACCGCTTCGGCCTCGACGACGGCGTGCTGATCAAGGACAACCACCGCGCCCTGGCCGGCGGCCTCCGCCCGGCGGTCGAGCGGGCGCGCGCCGCCGTCGGTCACATGGTGAAGATCGAGGTCGAGGTGGACACTCTGGGACAGTTGGACGAGGCGCTGGCGCTCGGCGTGGACGCCGTGCTGCTCGACAACATGGACCTGCCGACGCTCGCCGAAGCCGTGGGCCGCTGCCGCGGCCGCGCCCTCACCGAAGCCTCCGGCGGCATCACCCCCACCACCGCCCCCGCCATCGCCGCCACCGGCGTCGACCTCCTCTCCGTCGGCTGGCTCACCCACAGCGCCCCGGCGCTCGACGTGGCGCTGGACGTCGTCGGCTGATTGGACACGGCGCGAAGCTTTCGCGCCTGGGTTTCTTACGGCCCCCAGTTGCAGAGGTCGTCGGCGGCGATCGCGGGGTAGCCGGCGCTGTAGCGGCCTTCGGCGGTGAAGACCGGGCCCACCCAGGCTTGGGCGTGGGTCTCGTCGGCGTGCCAGAGGTCGAGGAGGAGCCAGCCGAAGCTCTCGTCGACCGGCAGCTCGGGGGAGCCCACCGTCACCGCCTGGGTGGCGATCGGGAAGGCGGCGGCGCCGGCGAGCTCGGTCGGGTTCTCCTGCTCGTCGAAGGCCACCACCTGCTGCGCGCCGAGCGGCAGCCAGACGGGGGTGGCGCCGCAGGGGAGCGGGCGGGGGGAGCCGTCGCGGGTGTCGCGCCAGACGATCAGGCGCGTGCCGCCGTCGAATTCGCCGCCGTGGACGAAGCGGCTGTAGTAGAGGCTGGGCAGCGGCACCCGCGCGTCGCGGGCGTCGAAGCCGACGTAGCGGCCGTAGAAGGTGTAGGTGCCGGCGACCAGCAGGTCGGCGTCGGCCACCAGGTGGACCGCCGCGCTGCCCTGGGAGCTGTTGCCCGCCGGGTCGACGAAGACGTAATCCCCCCAGAGCACGTTGTCGTTGATCGCGACGCCGGTCCCCCCGGCCGCGAAGTAGAGCGGGTCGGCCGGCGTGTTGCGCTGGCTCCCGACCCCCACCGCGCTGCAGCGCCGCACGGCGTCGATGGTGACGTAGCCGGTAGCGAAGCGGGTGTCGGCCCGCGGCTCGCTCAAGCACTGCGTGGGGAAGCTCTGCGGGATCGGCCGGCCGGTGTGGGCGGCGGTGAGCAGGGCGACGTCGGCCGCGGAGGGGGGAACGACCCCGGCCACGGTGCCGCCGCAGTTGTCGAAGCCGGGACCCGGCTCCGAGAGCTCCCCTTGCGGGCTCGCCTGCGGCCCGGTGCGCGGCACCTGGCCGCGCAGGAGGTCGCGGACGTTGAGCGTCTGCACGTCGTAACCGGTCAGGTAGACGTCGAAGGCGAGGGTCGGGACCCCCCAGTCAGTCCACAGCACCACTCGCGCCAGCGCCGGCTTCGCGGCGCCGTTGTTGACCGAGAAGAGGGTGGTCTTGCCGCGCGGGTCCTCGAGGTCCACCTCGAAGAAGGGGATGAGG
The DNA here is from genome assembly GCA_035536455.1 of Thermoanaerobaculia bacterium. Lineage (GTDB taxonomy): Bacteria > Acidobacteriota > Thermoanaerobaculia > Multivoradales > UBA5704 > DASUNQ01. The sequence continues at coordinate 9,296 of DATLOC010000064.1, forward strand.
AGGCTGGCCGCGGGCTGGTCGTCCACCCGGCAGTTGCCCGCGAGGGCGCCGCCGGCCGCCGGCATGGCCAGCAGCAGAGCGCCGAGCCCTCCCAGGGCGATGAGCTTGCGCATCGATTCTCCTCGCTGCCGCGCCGGCCGGGTCCCGGCGGCGTCCGCTAGACTACCCCTCGATGAGCAAGGGTTTGATCCAGATCGGGGTGGAGCGCTCGCCGCGTCCCGAGTGGCTGCGCATCCGGCTGACGACCCCGGCTTCCTACCACCGGGTGCGCGACCTCGTCGAGCGCCTGCACCTGCATACCGTCTGCCAGGAGGCCCGCTGCCCCAACATTTACGAGTGCTGGGGGGAGCACGGGACGGCCACGTTCATGATCCTGGGGGACGTCTGCACCCGCCGCTGCGGCTTCTGTGCCGTCACCTCGGGACGCCCCCGGCCGGGGGTGGACGCCGAGGAGCCGGCGCACGTCGCCGAGGCGGTGGCGGCGATGGGGCTGCGGCACGCGGTCGTCACCTCGGTCGACCGCGACGACCTCCCCGACGGCGGCGCCCGCCACTTCGCGGACGTGATCGCGGCGATCCACTGGCGCAACCCCGGGACCGCCGTCGAAGTGCTGACCCCCGACTTCCGCGGCGTTCCGGACGCCCTCGACGTGGTGCTCCGGGCGCGGCCCGAGGTCTTCTCGCACAACACCGAGACCGTGCCGCGCCTCTACCGAGCCGCCCGCCCCGGCAGCCGCTACGACCGCACGGTCGGCCTGCTCGCCGCGGCGGCGAGCCGGCGCCACGCCGGGGAGTACAGCGGCGTGGTCAAGACGGGGATGATGCTCGGGCTCGGCGAGACGCCGGAGGAGGTGCGGACGACGCTGCGCGACCTGCGCGGCGCGGGCGTCGAGGTGCTGACCCTCGGCCAGTACCTCCAGCCCACGCCGCGCCACCTGCCGGTCGCCCGCTGGGTCCACCCCGACGAGTTCGCCGCCTACCGCGACGAGGCGCTCGCCCTCGGCTTCCGCCACTGCACGGCGGGGCCGCTGGTGCGCAGCAGCTACCACGCGCACGAGCACGTGCCGCCGGCAGCGGGACCCCGCGCCGCCGGCGCCGCCGCTTGACGCCTCAGGCGGCCGGCTTGACCGCGCGCACGAAGGCGCTCATCACCTTCCCGTCCACCTCGGCCAGCACCGACTCGTCGATGGCGTCCTCCGGGAGCACGGCGCGGGCGTCGGCGGCGCCGAAGACGCGCGTCGGCTCGACCTCGATCTCCGTGAAGCCCGCGTCGCCGAGGAAGCGCCGGTAGTCGGCCTCGGTGAGCGCCCCGGCGACGCAGCCGGTCCAGGCCTCGACGCTCCGCCGCACCCGCTCCGGCAGCTCGGCTGCGAGCACGATGTCCGAGACCGCGAAGCGGCCGCCGGGCCGGAGCACGCGGAAGGCCTCCGCCAGGGCGCGCGGCTTGTCCGGGGAAAGATTGACGACGCAGTTCGAGATCACCACGTCCACCGCACCGTCCGGGAGCGGCACGCTCTCCAGCTCGCCCTTGAGGAACTCGGCATTGGCGACGCCGGCGCGGCGCTGGTTCTCGCGCGCCAGCTCCAGCATGTCGTCGGTCATGTCGAGCCCGTAGGCGCGGCCGGCCGGCCCGACGCGGCGGGCGGAGAGGAGGACGTCGAGCCCGCCGCCCGAGCCGAGGTCGAGCACCACCTCGCCGGGGCGGAGGTCGGCGAGCAGCGTCGGGTTGCCGCAGCCGAGAGAGGCGCGGACCGCGTCGGGCGGCAGCCCCTCGGTCTCGGCGGCGGAGTAGAGGTCGGCGGTGATCGGGTCGGCGGCGGCGGCGTCGCCGCAGCCGCAGCCGCAGCCCGGGGCGGCGCCGCTCCGAGCGGCGCGCGCGGCGGCGCCGTAGCGCTCGCGGACGACATCCTTGATGGCGCGCTCGCCGACGGTGGGGGACTGGGTGGTGCTGATCGCGACGGTGGGGGTGCAGCAGCTCATGGTTCGTTCTCCTTTCGGTTATTTGATGTGTTGTCAGTTGCAACTATCGACTGCAAAAAAGCTCACCCGATGCGGCAGCAGGTCCCGGCGCCGGTCTCGACCCGGCCGGCGGCCGCCCGCGCCAACCCGGCGATCAGCCGGGTCATCGCCTGCCGCACCTCGGGCGCGAAGTCGGCGAGGAGGCGGCGCTCCTCCTCCAGGATGTCCCCTTCGATCCGCGCGTGCAGCGCCCGCCCTGCGGCGGTGGGCTCGAGCTGGAGCGCGCGTCCGTCCTGGGGGTGCGGGCGGCGCGCCACGTAGCCCTTGCGCTCGAGGGCGTCCACCACCCGGCTCGCCGTGCTCTTGTCGAGGAAGAGGTGGGCGGCGAGCTCGTTGAGGGTCAGCGCGCCGCGGCGCACCAGGGCCTCCAGGGCGTAGCTCTGGGTCACCGAGACGTCGTAGCAGCAGATGCGGTCGCGGTCGCGGAACTGGTAGACGCGGATCAGGTCGGAGAGGGCGTCGTAGAGCCCCCGCGTGTCGCGGTCGAGCGTGGCGTCGGGCGCGGGAGCGGTGCGCGTCGTCATGCCGGGGACCCTAACACAAGTAGTTGGCAGTTGCAACTGGAGTAGAGTCCCGGCGTGCGCCGCGCGTCCCCCGCCCTCCTTTTCCCCCTCCTCCTCGCCGGCTGCGCCGCCTGGGGTGCGCACGGCTCGGCGGTGCGCGAGCTGGAGCTGCGGGAGCCGGCGGTCGCCTGGCAGGCGGGGAGCCTGGTGCGCGGCGACCTCGACGGCGACGGCGCGGGCGACTACGCGCTGGCCGGGCGGAAGGGCGAGCTGTTCGTCGTCGGCATCCTCCAGGGGCCGCCGGCGAAACCGGGGAAGCACTGGACGCTGGAGTTCCCGATCGGCGGCGAGGACCAGGACGCCCTCTGCTCGCCGGCTGCCCGCCTGCGGCTGGAGGAGCTGGAGGGGGTGCCGCCGGAGGCCACTCCGCCCGCCGGCAACCGCGGCCTCGCGCTCCACGACGAGCGCTGCGACGCCTTCCACATCTACTGGGACCCGGCGAAGCAGAGCTTCGACTACTGGCGGCTGTAGCCTTACGGCTCGCCCGGCGGCGGCGCCCGGCGCGCCCGCTTGAGCTCGGCGCGGCGGCGCTTGTCCGCGGCGCGCCGGCGCCGGGCGGCGGCGGAGGGGCGGGTGGGCTTCCGCGGCGCCTCCTCGGCGAGCGCCGCGCGCAGCAGCGCCGCGAACCGCGCCACCGCCTCCTCGCGGTTCGCCCCCTGCGTGCGGTGCTTCTGCGCCACGACCCGCAGCACCCCGTCCTTGGCGATCCGGCTCGCCAGCCGCTCGCGCAGCCGCTCCTTCTGCGCCGCGTCGAGGCTCGGCGAGCCCGCGAGGTCGAAGAGCAGCGTGACGCGGCTCTCGACCTTGTTGACGTTCTGCCCCCCGGGCCCGGAGCTGCGCGAGGTGGCGAAGCGCACCTCCGCCTCGGGGATCGCCAGCTCGGGGGAGACCTCGATCACCGCCCGAAGCTAGCACGCGCTTTCGCGCGCCCAGCGCGACGGGCTGCTAGGATTCGCCGCCGCTCCACCCGCGGTTCTGGAGGGTTCATGCCGGACTCCCCGCAGGACGATCGCGTCCGCCCGCGCGGGCGCGAGATGTCGCGCCTGGAGGCGCTCTCCGACGCCATCTTCGGCTTCAGCGCCACCCTCCTCGTGGTCTCGCTGGAGGCGCCGCGCACCTTCGTCGAGCTGCGGGCGATCCTCGCCGGCTTCGCCCCCTTCGCCCTCAGCTTCGCCATGCTCCTCTTCATTTGGCTCGCCCACAACGCCTTCTTCCGCCGCTACGGCCTGCAGGACGGCGTCACCGTGGCCATCAACTCGGTGCTCCTCTTCGTCGTCCTCTTCTACGTCTACCCGCTGCGCTTCCTGGCCACCTCGTTCACGCAGTACCTCTTGGGCGGCGAGCTCGCGGTGCGCCCGGCCCTCGGCTCGTTCGACGCCCTCGCCTCGCTCTTCGCCGTCTACGGCGTCGGCTTCGTCGCCCTCTTCGCCTGCTTCGTGGCCTTCTACCTCAATGCCTCCCGGCGGGCGGACGCCTTCGGCCTCACGCCGCTGGAGCGCTACGACGCGGCGACCTCGGCGCGGCACTACCTGCTGTTCGTGCTGGTCGGCGCCCTCTCGGCGATCCTTGCGTGGGGCGGCATCGGGATCGGGATCGGCCTCCCCGGCTGGGCCTACTTCCTGCTCGGCCCGCTCTGCTTCTGGAACGGCTGGAGCCGCGGCCGCCGGCGCGCCGCGCTCCTCCCCGCCGCCGCCTGACCTTTCCCGGCGCGCCTGAGGTTTTCTCCCCGCGCGGCCTGGGGGTTTTCCCTCATGGCCTCGCCGCCCGCCGCGCGGCACCATCGCAGGCGGTGGAGTCGGAACGGACCACCAAGGAGGGACCATGCGGCGGATGGCGCGTTGGACGGCTGGGACGACGGCGATGGCGGTGCTGGGGCTGCTCGCGGGGGCGCTGCCCGCGCCGGCGGCGGACCTCGGCGCCTGGCAGCTGAAGGTGGACGCGGCGGTGCTCGACGCGGCGGCGCTCGGGCAGACCGATTTCCTGATCTACATGGCGCAGCAGGCCGACCTCTCCGGCGCGGCGGCGCTCCGCGGCAAGGCCGCGAAGGGAGCGTACGTCTACGCGCAGAAGACGGCGCTGGCGCGCGACAGCCAGGCGCCGCTCCTGGCGACGCTCGACGCCCTCGGCGCCTGGCACCGCTCGTTCTGGATCGTCAACCTGGTGCACGCCAAGGGCGGCCTCGCGGCGCTCGAGGCGGCGGCCTCCCGCGCCGACGTGGCGCACGTGTACGAGAACGCCGCCGGCATTCTCGACCCGCCCGTCGGCGCGCAGTCGGCCGCCGCGGCGCTCGCCGCCGCGCAGTGGAACCTCGACCTCACCAACGCCGACGAGGTCTGGGCCCTCGGCGTCCTCGGCGACGGGGCGGTCGTGGCCGGCGCCGACACCGGCGTCGAGTGGCAGCACCCGGCGCTCCTCGGCCAGTACCGCGGCTGGGACGGCGCCGCCGCCGACCACGACTACAACTGGCACGACGCGATCCACACCCCCAACACCGAGTGCGCCGGCTCCTCGCCCGAGCCGTGCGACGACGACGCCCTCCTCGGCGGCGGCCACGGCACCCACACCGTGGGCACCATGGTCGGCGACGACGGCGGCGCCAACCGCATCGGCATGGCGCCGGGCGCGCAGTGGATGGCCTGCCGCAACATGCACTACGGCGTCGGGGTCGTCACCACCTACCTCGAGTGCATGCAGTGGTTCCTGGCGCCCACCGACATCGCCGGCAACGCCCCCGACCCGGCCAAGTCGCCGCACGTCATCAACAACTCCTGGGCCTGCGTCGAGGTCTGCCCGCCGACGGTGCTGAAAGAGGGGACCGAGGCGATCCGCGCCGCCGGCATCGTCTACGTCGCCTCCGCCGGCAACGACGGCGACCTGTGCAGCACGATCGCTTTCGCGCCGGCCATCTACACGGCGTCGCTGACCGTCGGCGCTACCGACGCCAACGACAACGTCGCCGGCTTCAGCAGCCGCGGCCCGGTGCTGACGCTCGACCCGCTCAACCCGCACCGCAAGCCGGACGTCTCGGCGCCCGGCGTCGGCGTCCGCTCGTCCCTCAAGGGGGGCGGCTACGGCAACCTCAGCGGCACCAGCATGGCCGGCCCGCACGTCGCGGGGCTCGTCGCGCTCGTGATCTCGGCCAACCCGGACCTCGCCGGCGAGGTCGACGCGATCGAAGACATCGTCGAGCGCACCGCCCTGCCGCGCACCACCGCCGAGGGGTGCGGCGGCGACGGCCCGGCGCAGGTGCCGAACAACACCTACGGCCACGGCCGGATCGACGCCCTGGCGGCGGTCGAGGAGGCGATCCGCCTCCGCCGCGTCTGCGCCGAGGTGGACGACGCCGGCGGCGCGGTCGAGTACCACGGCGGCTGGCAGCAGGTGAGCGACGCCGACGCGTCGGCCGGCGGTTACCACCGCCGCAAGGGCGGCGGCGTGACGACCTCGGCGCGGCTCGTCTTCGACGGCGACGAGGTGACCTACCACTACGCCGTCTCGACCGCCGGCGGCACCGCCGACGTCTACCTCGACGGCGTCCTCCGCCAGACCGTCTCGTACGCGGGGAGCGCGCCGCCCGCCGACCCGGCGTTCGCCGCGGTGACCTGGTCCGGGCTCGCCGACGGCGTCCACGAGCTGCGCGTCAGGCCCCGCGGCGGCACCGTCACCGTCGACGGCTTCACGGTCTGCGGGCCGGGGAGCTAGGCGGCCGCGGCACCCGGCGCGGCCACCTCGAACCGCGCCACCACCGGCGCGTGGTCGCTGGTCCCGACCTCGGCGAGCACGCGGCAGGCGGTGGCGCGGTCGGCGAGCGGCGCGCTCGCCAGCACGTAGTCGATGCGCCAGCCGATGTTGCGCTGCCGCATGTTCCGCCACGGCGCCCACCAGGTGAAGAGGCGGTCGTTCTCGGGGTCGAGCGCCCGCCCGAGGTCGACCAGGTCCCGGCCGATGAGCGCCTCGAGGAGCGCCCGCTCGTCGGGGCGCTGGCCGATGATCCCGGGCTTCAGCTCCTTGGGGTGCACGTCCCGGTCGGTGCGGGCGACGTTGAGGTCGCCGCAGAGGATCAGGCGCTTGCCGGCGCTTTGCAGCGCCCCCGCCCAGCGCTCGAGCCCGATCAGGAACTCCAGCTTGGCGGCGAAGTCCTTCCCGCCGTTCGGCACGTAGACCGAGGCGAGCACCAGGTCGCCGGCCTCGGCGGTGACGATGCGTGTCTCGCGGTCGAAGTCGGGATGCGCGAAGCGCGGCTCCTCGGGGAAGACGTCGCGGCGGAGGTTCAGGCTGACGCCGGAGTAGGGCCCGGCGCCGTGCCAGTAGCACCAGTAGCCGTCGAGGTTGCAGATCGTCGCGTCGAGCTGCGCCGGCGCGGCCTTGATCTCCTGCAGGCAGACGACGTCCGGCCGGTCCCGCCCCACCCACTCCAGGAACTGCGCCGCCCGCGCCCGGATGCCGTTGACGTTCCAGGTGGCGACGGTGAGAGGCACGCCGGAATTCTAGCCCTCACTCCCGCGGCAGCACCTCCAGCTCGATCTCCTCGTTGACGTCCGGCCAGAAGGCGATCTCGCCGCGCACGGTGAGCAGCCAGCGCACCCGGCCGTCCGGCCGCTCGCCGCTCGGCCGGGCCTCGGCCGGCACCCCCACCAAGCGCGAGCCGTGGGGGATGAGCGTGCGCTCCTCGGTCTCGACGACGACCACGGTGGCGAAGGTCCGCGCCTTCATGGAGGCTGAGCCGCCGCTCTCCTGCACCGCCTCCTCCCGCCCTTCGAGCGCGATGCGCAGCTTGCGGATGCGCCCCGGGAGGCCGGTGAACCGCCATTCCAGGTGGACCGAGTCGCCGGGCGCCAGGACGCCGCGCGAGAGGGTGAGCCGCGGCCGCGGGTTGAAGAGGGCCAGGAGCTGGTAGGGGACCGCGACGAGCAGCAGGAGCCCGATCAGCACGAAGGGGACGAGGAAGAGCACCAGGCACCCCTCGACGTCGCCGCTCGTCCGCCAGGTCTCGACCACCTGCCAGACGAAGAGCGAGACGATGCCGTTCCAGAAGAGGGCGACCAAGAGCGTGCCGGCGAGCTTGCCCAGCGGCGTGGCGCGCGGCCGCAGGGTCACCGGCCCGGCGCTCGTCGCCCGCTCGAGCCGGCGCGCGGCCGGCGCCGCCGCGGCCCCGCCGCCGCGCGCCGTCCGAAAAGCGAGCACGATGACACCCGCGCCGGCGCAGGCGAAGAGGAGCGGCACGAGCGACACAAGCCACCCGGCGCGCCAGGTGCGGCTGAAGACCGCCTCCGCCGGGTCGTCGGGGTCGACCCAGCAGACGCTGCGCGTGCCCGGCGGGTTGCGGTCGACGATCGCCTGCTTGCCGGAGTAGCCGCTGGTCGAGCCGACGAGGAAGTCGTAGCGCCGGGAGCGGTAGGTCCGCCCGTCCACCGCGTACTCGAAGAGGACGTCCACGCGGTAGGTGGCGCCGTCCTCGTCGCTCACCGTCTCGACCCGGCTCTCGATCACCGTGCACGGCACCTCGCGCCAGCCCCGCGCCTCCAGCGCGCGCTTGGCCGGCAGCAGGAAGAAGGGGACCAGGAGCCCCAGCCCGGCGAGGACGAAGAGGGCGCCGAAGGCGGCGAGGCAGCCCGCGCCGGAGGGCTTCGGCGCCGGCGGCAGCTCGCCGCTCACCGCGCCTGCTGCCAGAAGAGCAGCGCCGCCATCAACAGGCCGATCGCCACCACCGCCGCGCGCGCCCGCTCCTGGCCGATGCGCCGGGCGAAGCGCGCGCCGCCGTAGCCGCCGGCGACCGCGCCGGCGATCATCACCAACGCCGCCGGCCAGTGCACGGCGCCGCGGGCGATGAAGTAGACCGCGGCGGTCAGGTTGATCGCCAGGCCGAAGAAGTTCTTGAGGCCGTTCATGGCGTGGATGTTGGAGAGGCCGAGGAAGCCGAGGATGGCGAGCATCAGGATCCCCGCGCCGGCGCCGAAGTAGCCGCCGTAGACCGCCACCCCGAGCTGGGCCACCGCGGCGAGCAGCCAGTTGCCCGGCGAGGGGACGGGCGCGATGGTCTCTTCCGCCACGCTCGCCTTGACAGCGCGCTTCCGCACCACCCCCTGCACCATGAACAGCACAGTGGCGAAGAGGATCAGCGCCGGCGCGAGCTGCGCGAAGGTCTTCTCCGGCGTGCGGAGCAGCAGGACCGCTCCCAGCGTGCCGCCGAGGAGGCTCGGCAGGAAGAGGGTCTTCAGCCAGTGGCGGTGCGTCGCCACCTCGCGCCGGTACCCCGCCATGCTCGCGATCGTGCCGGGCAGGAGGGCCACCGTGGAGGTCGCGTTGGCGACAATCGCCGGCACGCCGGCCAGCAGCAGGGTGGGGTAGGTGATGATGGTGCCGCCGCCGGCCATGGCGTTCATCACGCCGGCCGCGGCGGACGCGGCGAGGAGGGCCAGGGCCTGGCTGGGGGTCATGGAGCACGCGGATTATGGCACGCGGCGCTGTGGTACCCTGCGCGCAAATCAAGCACCATGGAAGGAGGCGCTTCATGAGGCTCCGCGTCCCGGTCTCGGCACTCGCCCTGTTCGCCCTCGTCCTCGCGCCGGCGCTGGCGCCGCGCGCCGCGGCGCAGGAAGGGCTCCTGCTCGAAGGCCGCGTCGTCGACGCCGCGAGCGGCGAGCCGCTGCCCAACGTCGCGGTCGCGATCCCGTCGCTCGGCCTCGAGACGGTGACCGGCTCCGACGGCACCTACACGCTGGCGATCCCGGCGCAGGCGCAGGGGCAGACGGTCGAGGTGCGGGCGACGCTGCCCCCCTTCCAGACCAGCTCGCTGGAGGTCGTGCTCACCCCCGGCGCCACCCAGGACTTCGCCCTCGGCCTCACCTTCCACGAGTCGATCACCGTCGGCTCGCGCGCCAGCGGCGCGGCGGCGGAGAAGGCGGTGCCGGTGGACACCATCCCGCCGATCATGATCGAGACCGCCGGCGCCTCGGAGACCAACCAGATCATCCAGGCGCTCGCCCCCTCCTTCAACTTCCCGCGCCCGACGATCACCGACGGCACCGACAGCGTCCGCCCGGCCACCTTGCGCGGCCTCGGCTCGGACCAGGTGCTGGTGCTGGTCAACGGCAAGCGCCGGCACACCAGCGCCCTGGTGCACGTCAACGGCTCGATCGGCCGCGGCTCGACCGGCGTCGACCTGAACGCCATCCCCGCCTCGGCCATCGAGCGCATCGAGATCCTGCGCGACGGCGCCGCGGCGCAGTACGGCTCGGACGCCATCGCCGGCGTCATCAACGTGGTCCTGAAGTCGGGCGCCGAGCCGCTGGAGCTCGACCTCAAGGCGGGCGCCACCACTCACTCCGACGGCGAGCTGATCGACGGCAGCCTGCACCAGGGGTGGGCGCTGGGGCGCGGCTGGCTCTTCGCCACCGCCGAGTACCGCGACCGCGGCGAGACCAACCGCGCCGGGCCGGACCCGCGGCCGCAGGGCTCGCGCGACCCGGTGGCGCAGCCCAACCATCACTGGGGCGACGCCGAGGTCCAGGACATGATGGGCTTCTTCAACGCCTCGGCGCCGATCAACGCCGCCGACACCGCCTGGTTCTACGCCTTCGGCGGCGTCGGCAAGCGCGAGGGGTCGCACGCCGGCTTCTTCCGCCGCGCGCTGCAGGCCCAGAACCACCCGCAGATCTACCCCAACGGCTTCCTGCCGCTGATCGAGCCGGAGATCCAGGACGTCTCGCTGACCGGCGGCGTCCGCGGCGCGCTCGGCGACTGGTTCTGGGACGCCAGCCTCCAGTACGGGGACAACGAGTTCGAGTTCCACGTCAGCGACAGCCTGAACACCTCGCTCGGCCCCAACATCCCGCCCAACCAGACCGACTTCTACGCCGGCACCCTGGGGCTCGACCAGCTCCTCGCCAACGTCGATCTGAGCCGCACCGTCGACATCGGCCTGGCCGGTCCGCTCAACGTCGCCTTCGGCTTCGAGTCGCGGCGCGACGGCTACCAGATCGAGGCCGGGGAGCCCAACTCCTACATCGACGGCGGCTTCCCCGACCCGTTCGGCGCCAAGGCCCCTGCCGGCGCCCAGGTCTTCCCCGGCTTCCGCCCCTCGAACGAGGTGGACGCGACCCGCGACAGCTACGCCGTCTACCTCGACCTCGAGGGCGACGTCCTCTCGACGCTGCGTCTGGGCCTCGCCGGCCGCTTCGAGGACTACGACGACTTCGGCTCGACCAGCGACTACAAGCTCAGCGCCCGCTTCCAGCCGGTCGAGCAGTTCGTGCTGCGCGGCGCGGTCGCCACCGGCTTCCGCGCCCCGTCGCTCGGTCAGGCCTTCTTCTCGACCGTCAGCACCAACTTCCTGGCGGTGGGCGGGGTGCTGGTGCCCTTCGAGGTCGGCACCTTCCCGGTCAACAGCCAGGTGGCCCAGGCCCTCGGCGCGCCGGCGCTCGAGCCCGAGACCTCCGACCACCTCTCCGCCGGCTTCGTCTGGAACCCGGTGCCGGCCCTCGAGCTGGCCGCCGACTACTACGCCATCGACATCCAGGACCGCATCGTCCTGACCGGCAACTTCACCGGCGCGCGGGTCGCCCCGCTGCTGGCGCCCTTCAACGCCACCGGCGCCCGCTTCTTCACCAACGCCATCGACACCGAGACCCGCGGCTACGACCTGCGCGTCGGCTACGCCTTCAAGCTGGCCGGCGGCCGCCTCGGGCTGACCGCGGGCTACAACGCGACCGAGAACGAGGTGACGCGCATCGCGCCGACGCCGCCGCAGCTCACCGGCCTCCAGGAGGTGCTCTTCGACCGCACCGAGCTGCTGCGCGTCGAGTGCGGCCAGCCCGAGAACAACCTGCGCCTGCAGGGCGACTGGGACGGCGGCAACCTCTTCACCACCGCGCGCGCCGCCCGCTACGGCGAGTACTGCCTGGCGGACCGCCGGGTCGTCGACCAGACCTTCGAGCCGGAGTGGGTGGCCGACCTCGAGATCGGCTACCGCTTCCCGCGCTTCACGGTGGCGGCCGGGGCCCAGAACCTCTTCGACGCGTTCCCGGACGAGAACCTGCCGGCCAACGCCAACCTGGGGATCTTCACCTACCCCAGCCACTCGCCGTTCGGCATGAACGGGCGCTTCGTCTACTCGCGGGTGAGCGTGCGGTTCTGAGGCAACCACCGCCCTGAGACGGCGGCAGGAGGCGGCGTGAGACACCGGCTGGCGCACCTCTCGATCCCGCGCCAGCTCACCGCCATCACCATGGCGACCTGCTCGGCCGCCCTCCTGCTCGCCTGCGCCGCCTTCGTGCTGCACGACGTGGTCAGCTTCCGGCGCCTCCTGGTGCGGCAGGTCTCGACCCTGGCGGAGATCGTCGGCGCCAACAGCGGCGCGGCGATCCTCGCCGGCGACGCCGCGGCGGCGCGCCGGAACCTGGCGGCGCTGGCGGCCGAGCGGGACCTCCACTGGGCCGCCTTCTATACCGCCGACGGGCGCCTCCTGGCGCACTGGGCGCGCCCGGGGGCCGGGCCCGCCGGCGTGCCGGCCGCGCCGCCGCCACCGGGCCACCGCTTCGCCGGCGGCGCCCTCCGCCTCGCCCGGCCGGTCGTGGTCGGGGGGGAGCGGGTGGGGACGGTGGCCCTCGAGTCGGGCCTCTCGGAGATCCGCTCGCGGGTGGGCCGCTACGCCGGCATCGCCGCCCTCGTCCTCGCCGCCGCCTCGCTCGCCGCCCTGCTCATCTCCTCGCGCCTCCAGCGCCTCATCTCCGAGCCGATCCTGTCGCTGGTCCAAACCGCCAAGGCGGTCTCCGAGCGCAAGGACTTCTCGGTGCGCGCCGAGCCCGAGGGCTCCGACGAGCTGGGCCTCCTGGTCACCGCCTTCAACGACATGCTCGAGCAGATCGAGCGCCGCGAGTCGGCCCTGACGCGCTCGCTCGAGCGGCTGCGGCGGGCGCAGGAGAGCCTGGTCGAGCGCACGCGCGAGGTCGAGCGCGCCAACCGCGAGCTGGGGCGCAGCAACCGCGAGCTCGAGGAGTTCGCCGCCGTGGCCTCGCACGACCTGCAGGAGCCGCTGCGCAAGATCACCGCCTTCGGCGACCGGCTGCAGGGGCACGCCGCCGAGCTCGACGAGAAAGGCCGCGACTACCTCGAGCGGATGCGCAACGCCGCCGGCAGGATGCAGGGGCTGATCGAGGACCTCCTGGCCTACTCGCGGGTGACCACCCGCGCCCGGCCGTTCGAGCCGGTGGACCTGGCGGCGGTGGTGGAGGAGGTCCTCTCCGACCTCGAGCTGCGCATCGAGAAGAGCGGCGCCGCGGTCGCCGTCGAGGCGCTGCCCACCCTCGACGCCGACGCCTCGCAGATGCACCAGCTCTTCCAGAACCTGCTCGCCAACGCCCTCAAGTTCCAGCGGCCGGGGGAGGCGCCGGCGATCCGCGTCAGCGCCGAGGTCGTCGACGGCCGGTGGGAGAGCGGCTCCGGCATCGGCGCCGCCCCCGTCTGCCGCGTGCAGGTCGAGGACAACGGCATCGGCTTCGACGAGAAGTACCTCGACCGCCTGTTCAAGCCCTTCCAGCGCCTGCACGGCCAGAGCGCCTACGAGGGGACGGGGATCGGCCTGGCGATCTGCAGCAAGATCGCCGACCGCCACGGCGGCAGCATCACTGCCTCCAGCCGGCCGGGGGAGGGCTCGCGCTTCGTCGTCACCCTCCCCCTCCACCACGCAGTCGTGGGAGAAGCGGCATGAAGGGCAAAGCCATCCGGATCCTGCTCGCCGAGGACGACCCCGACGACCGCCTCCTCCTGCAGGAGGCCCTCCAGGAGGGGCGTCTGGCCAACGAGCTGATCTGCGTCGAGGACGGCGAGGAGCTGCTCGACTACCTCCACCAGCGCGGCAAGTGGGCCGGCGGCGCGCCGCGCCCGGGGCTCATCCTGCTCGACCTCAACATGCCGAAGCTCGACGGCCGCGAGGCGCTGCGCGCGATCAAGGCCGACCCGTCGCTGCGCCAGATCCCGGTCGTCGTGCTCACCACCTCGAAGGCTGAGGAGGACGTCCTGCGCAGCTACGACCTGGGCGCCAACTCCTTCATCACCAAGCCGGTGACCTTCCAGTCGATGGTCGACCTGATGCGCGTCCTCGGCAGCTACTGGCTGGAGATCGTCGAGCTTCCGGCGACGGGTGCCGAATGACGACCGAAGCGCCCATCTCGGTGCTGCTGATCGACGACGACGAGGACGACTTCGTCCTGACGCGCGAGCTGCTGGCCGAGATCGGCAGCGCCCGCTTCGAGCTCGCCTGGGCGCCGCGCTACGAGGCGGGCCTGCAAGCGCTGCGCGACGGCGCGCACGACGTCTACCTCCTCGACTACCACCTGGGCGAGCGCAACGGCCTGGAGCTCCTGCGCGAGGCGGCGGCCTGCGGCTGCCGGGCGCCGATCATCATGCTCACCGGCCTGGGGGACCGCGAGGTGGACTTGGAGGCGATGCGCCTGGGCGCCGCCGACTACCTGTTCAAGAAAGGCCTCGACGCGCCGCTCCTGGAGCGCGCCATCCGCTACTGCCTGGAGCGGGCCCGGACGCTGGAGGCGCTGCGCGAGAGCGAGGAGCGCTACTCCCTCGCCGCCTCGGGCGCCAACGACGGCCTCTGGGACTGGAACCTGCGCACCCACCGCGTCTACTTCTCGCCGCGCTGGCGGCAGATGCTGGGGCTCGCCGAGTCGGAGGTGGCGGGGCTCCCCGACGACTGGTTCCGCCGCGTCCACCCCGAGGACCTGCCGCGCCTGCGCCACGACCTCGCCGCCCATCTCGCCGGCGCCACCCCGTACTTCGAGAACGAGCACCGCCTGATGCACCGCGACGGCGACTTCCGCTGGGTGCTGACGCGGGGCCTGGCGGTGCGCGGCGAGGACGGCGTCGCCTACCGCCTGTCCGGCTCGCAGACCGACACCACCGGCCGCAAGGTGCACGACGCGCTGACCGGGCTGCCCAACCGCGTCCTCTTCCTCGACCGCCTGGCCTCCGCCCTCTCCCGCGCCGGCCGCAACCGCCGCGGCGCTCTGCTCGCTGTCCTGGCGCTCGACCTCGACCGCTTCAAGCTGGTCAACGACAGCCTCGGGCACGGCCTGGGCGACCAGCTTCTGGCCGAGGTGGCGACCCGGCTCGCCGGCTGCCTGCGCCCCGAGGACACGGTGGCCCGCCTCGGCGGCGACGAGTTCGCGATCCTCCTCGAGGAAGTGCGCGACCCGCGCGAGGCGACGCGCGTCGCCGACCGCATCCACGAGGCGCTCGCCCACCCCTGCCGGCTGGGCGGCCGCGAGCTCTTCACCTCGGCGAGCGTCGGCATCGCCCTGGCCGCCGGCGGCGTGCGGCCCGAGGCGCTGCTGACCGAGGCCGACACGGCGATGCACCGGGCCAAGCGCTCGGGACCGGCGCGCACCGAGGTCTTCGACGCGGCGATGCGCGCCCAGGCCCTGGACCGGCTGCAGCTCGAGTCCGACCTGCGGCTGGGGATCGAGCGCGGCGAGTTCTACCTGGAGTACCAGCCGATCGTCGCGCCGCACGGCGGCGAGGTGCTGGCCTTCGAGGCGCTGGCGCGCTGGCAGCGCCCCGGCCACGGCCCCGCCCTTCCGGAGGAGTTCATCCCGGTGGCCGAGGAGACCGGGCTGATCGGCCCGCTCGGCGAGCACCTGCTGCGCTTGACGTGCGTCCAGATGAAGAGCTGGCTGGAGCAGCTCCCCGACGACTCGCCGCTCGTCGTCTCGGTCAACCTCTCGGGCCGCCAGCTTACGGGCGACGACTTCCCCGAGCGGGTGGCGGCGGTGCTGGCGGAGACCGGCCTGCCGCCCGAGAGGCTCAAGATGGAGCTCACCGAGTCGGCGCTGGTCGAGAGCCCCGAGCGCTCGGCGGCGCTCCTGACCCGCCTCCGCGACCTCGGCGTCGGCCTCTGGCTCGACGACTTCGGCACCGGCCACTCGTCGCTCTCCTACCTCCACCAGTTCCCCTTCGAGGCCCTCAAGATCGACGGCTCGTTCATCGCCCGCCTGGAGGAGCCCGGCGGCCGCGCCGAGATCACCCGCACCATCGTCCTCCTCGCCCACAGCCTGGGCCTGACGACGATCGCCGAAGGCGTCGAAACCCCCGGCCAGTGCGCCCGCCTCCGCGACCTCGGCTGCGACCGCCTGCAAGGCTTCCTCTTCGCCCCGGCGCTCCCGGCCGAGACCGCCTGGGAACAGCTTCGGACCGGGGAACGCGGGGGAGGGGGCCGGGTGGACTCTTTTCGGACCGGTTAGTCCTATTCTCGGACCGAACCGTCCTGGAATCGGACCGCCGAGGCTGGTCCCGGCTCGGGGAGTCGTCATTCCGAGAGGGGCGAGAGGGCGGGCGGCCGGCGGATGGTAGATTTTCGGACGGAAAAGTCCTATTTCAGGACCGCAGAGGCGTCAGCCGTGGGTCGGGAGACCCAACATCGGACCGCCGATCGGCGCGAAGCGCTCGAACCGGAAGATTTCGAGACCAAAATAGAAGGGAATCGGACCGTGGAAGAAGATTTCGGGACCGATGAGCGTTCCCGAAGAGCCGCGGAGGCTTCCGCGCCGCCAGGAAACCGCTCCCCGTGGCGCGCATCGGACCAAAATCGGACCAGACAGGAAGATTTTAGGACCACAACAGCCGCCCACGGCCGCCGAGCGGTCTGATTTCGGACCAAACCCCTGGAGGAGGGTCGCGGGGAGTGTTCCCCTCGGACCGCGGAAGAACATTTTCGGACCGCGGCGGCATCTTTTCGGACCGCGGAGCCTTCCCGAGGCCGCGGAGAGGCTTCCCGACAGGCGGGGAACGTACCCTCCGGACAGCGGAAGGATCTTTTCGGACCGCGAAGCGTTCCTTTCGGACCGCGGAACCTTCCCGAGGCCGCAGGGAAGGTTCCTGACGAGCGGGGGAGCGGCCGCCGCCACGAGGTGAGCTCGAAGCCGCCGCCGTGCTTCCTGGCCTTGGCGGCGGCGGAGGCCGTCGAAGATCAGGCCGCGCATGACCCGCGCCGCGTAGGTGAAGAAGCGGGCGCGGTCGGGGAAGGCCACCCCCTCGCGCCCCGCGATGTCGAGATAGGCCTCGTGGAGGAGGCTGGTGACGCCGAGCGCGGCGCCCGGGCCTACGCGCGCCAGCTCGCGGCGCGCCAGCCCGCGGAGCTCGCGGTAGAGCGCCGCGAAGAGCGCCTCGGAGGCCTGGCCGTCGCCGCCGTCGGCGGAGCGGATCAGCGTCGAGAGGGGAGGTTCCACGCGGCCCTTCCGTACTTCCGAGTCCGATGTCTTGCGAGAAGGCTACGCTCACTCGGCCGGTCGGCGCAATTTCACCCGCTGCTAGGATCGCGCGCCTATGCGCCCGACGACCCGCGCCTGCTTCTCGCTCGCCCTCGCAGCCTCTCTCGCCGCCGCCGTCGTCAGGGCGCAGGAAGCGCCCACGGCCGCCCCCTCGACCCCGCCGCCGGCCGACGAGATCACTCTCGAAAAGATCATGGCCGACCCGGAGTGGATCGGGAACGCGCCGCTCATGCCCTACTGGGCCGACGACGGGGGCGCCGTGTACTTCGAGCGCGAGCGCCAGGGGGAGGACACGCTCGACCTCTTCCGCCTCGACCTCGGGACCGGCGAGGCGCGCCGGGTGGAGGACGCCGAGCGCGGCCGCGCCGACGCGCGCGGCGGCGACTGGTCGGAGGACCGGACGAAGAAGGCCTTCGCCCGCGAGGGGGACGCCTTCTGGAAGGACGTGACGACCGGCGTCGAGCGCCAGCTCACCCGCACCGCCGAGGCGGAGGTCGCGGTCCACTTCCTCGTTGGCGACAAGCGCGTCGCCTACCGGCGCGGCAACCACTGGTTCGCCCGCGACCTCGAGGGGGGGCCCGAGGTCCAGCTCGCCGACCTCCAGCTCGCCAAGGACCCGGCGACCCTGGACGAGGAGGAGGGCTTCCTCGAGACGCAGCAGGAGCGGCTCTTCGAGGTCGTCCGCCAGCGGGAGAAGGAGCAGGAGACGGCGCGCCGGGTCGAACGCGAGCGCCAGCAGGCCGACCCCACCCGCCCGCCGCTGCCGTTCTACCTGGGCAAGGACGTCGAGATCTCCGACAGCGCGCTCTCGCCGACCGGTGAGTGGCTGGTCGTGGCGCTGCTGCCCGCGGAGGTGGACGAGGGGAAGGCGGACAAGATGCCGGTCTTCGTCACCGAGCACGGCTACGTGGACGTCGAGGACTTGCGCCCGAACGTCGGCACCGGCAAGCCGGTCTCGCCGACCCTCCTCCTCCTCGATCTCCGCAAGCACGAGAAGCACGAGCTGGACCTCGGCGTCCTGCCCGGGATCGAGGACGATCCGCTGAAGGAGCTGCGGAAGAAGGCGGAGGCCGAGGCCAAGGCGAAGGAGGCGAAGGACGGGAAGGACGAGAAGAAGAGCGAGAAGAAGGGCGCCAAGGAGGTCAAGGAGAAGGAGGATGCCAAGCCCGGCCCGCGCCCGGTGGAGCTGCACCGCATCGTCTGGAGCGAGGACGGCGGGCGC
Source organism: Thermoanaerobaculia bacterium (assembly GCA_035536455.1). Classification (GTDB taxonomy): domain Bacteria; phylum Acidobacteriota; class Thermoanaerobaculia; order Multivoradales; family UBA5704; genus DASUNQ01. Next base: position 27,375 of record DATLOC010000064.1, read on the forward strand.
GTCGTCGTGCAGCTCTACTCCTACGACAACAAGGACCGCTGGATCGCGGCCGTGGACCTCGAGAAGAAGCGCCTCGTCCCGGTCCACCGCGTCAGCGACCCGGCCTGGGTCAACGACTGGGACCACGACGAGCTGGGCTGGCTGCGCGACGGCCGCACCGTCTGGTTCCTCTCCGAGGAGAGCGGCTACTCCCACCTCCACCTGCGCCCGGTGCCGGCGGGGAGGGCGCGGCAGCTGACGCGCGGCGACTTTGAGGTCTCGGACGTCGTCTTGTCGCGCGACGGCACGAGCTTCTTCGCCCTCGCCAACCGCGAGCACCCCGGGGTCTACGAGGTCTACCGCGTGCCGATCGACGAGGGCGGGGTCGAGCGGCTCACCGCGCTCGACGGCTCGACCGAGTACGTGCTGTCGCCGGACGAGCGCCAGCTCCTCCTCTGGCACTCGACGACGACCCACCCGCCGGAGCTCTCCGTGCAGCCGGCGGCTCCGGGGGCGCCGGCGCGCCGCCTGACCGACACGACGAGCGACGCCTTCGAGGCGATCCGCTGGACGGCGCCGGAGGTGGTGGCGGTGCCGTCGAGCCACACCAAACAGCCGATCTGGTCGCGGGTCTACACGCCGGCCAACTGGAGCGCCGACCGGAAGTGGCCGGCGGTGGTCTTCGTCCACGGCGCCGGGTACCTGCAGAACGCGCACAAGGGGTGGTCGGGGTACTTCCGCGAGTTCATGTTCCACAGCTTCCTGACGCGGCGGGGGTACGTGGTGCTCGACATGGACTACCGCGCCTCGGCCGGCTACGGCCGCGACTGGCGGACGGCGATCTACCGGCAGATGGGGTACCCGGAGCTGGAGGACCTGGAGGACGGCGTGAAGTGGATCGCTGCCAATAAGTCGGTGGACCCGGCGCGGGTCGGCGTCTACGGCGGCTCCTACGGCGGCTTCCTCACCTTCATGGCGCTGTTCCGCAAGCCCGACCTCTTCGCCGCCGGCGCGGCGCTCCGCCCGGTCACCGACTGGGCCCACTACAACCACGGCTACACCTCGAACATCCTCAACGTCCCCGAGGTGGACCCCGAGGCCTACCGCAAGTCCTCGCCGATCGAGTACGCCGAGGGCCTGCGCAAGCCGCTCCTCATCTGCCACGGCATGGTCGACGACAACGTCGTCTTCCAGGACTCCGTCCGCCTGGTCCAGCGCCTGATCGAGCTCGGCAAGACCGAGTACTTCGAGACCGCCATCTACCCCGTCGAGCCCCACGCCTTCCAGGAGCCCTCCTCCTGGCTCGACGAGTACAAGCGGGTGTACGAGCTGATGGAGGAGAACCTGAAGTAAGCCAGTATCACGCGTCAGTCTACAAGCGCGTGACGGCCGCGCCCGGCGCGCGCAGAGGCTCGTCAAATGCCCTCACCATTCCAGCGTTTGAAGGTCGATCCCCAGCTAGCCTGCGAGGTTCCTTGGCGTCTTTGCGCGGTGCGAGTTTGCGTTGAAGGCTGGAGGTTTTGCCCTTGGTGACGATACTCGCGTCGATGCAGACTGGGATCTCTTCGGGCGAGTGATAAACCCGCAGTTCAACTCCATTCAGGATCCAGCGCTCAGTGAGGCCGTCACATATTTACTCGGCCGCCCGCCGAAGAAGCAGGTTCTGATTGACGACCGCCTCGACTGGCGCGATGCGCCGCCTGACCCCAATCTGAGCCGAGCTCATCGTGTCCTGCTGGCTGTACGCAGGGTGAGAAATAATCTATTCCACGGCGGTAAGTTCCTCGCGCCCGACGAACCAGGCGATGACCGCGATCGCTTGCTGGTGCAGCACTCGCTGACCCGTTCGGCACGCATGCATACTCCTAAACCCTCAGGTCTTGGCCGCCTATGAGAACCAAGCCTTCTGACCCTGAAGTCGAGAGGCAGGCGCGTGACTCATCTGTCTGAGATTAGGCCAACGAAACCTCAGCGCCTCATCGATTTGGTGAGAGCCGCCGGCGTGGATGTGAGTGACTGGGCGAACTTCAAGAGGGGCCCGAGCTGGGCAGCTGCCAATCCTAAGTACTGTTACGAGTGGTCATTCGTGGAGCCTGGGAATGTCGTAGTGCTTTGCCTGTGGTATAACCTCGATGCGAGAGCAAGATGGCGTCATAACACAGGTCCTGAACATGCGTAGACTATCTCGCCGATTTGTGGAACATAACGAGGCACTAGGTAAGGCGCGTTCGCTGCGCATGGACGTTGCCATGCAATCGGCTTTCAGTGAAGGGCTGCCGATTCGTGTTGTGATATGCGAAGGGCATAGACGCAACTTAGACGAATCTCGGGCCAAGGCCTCTGAGTCCATAAGCGACTTCTAGATCCGGTGACGTGGGCTGTCGCAAGCTATGACGCGAGCACCGGACAATACACGTTGGTGCGCGGAGTCCTGCCGGATCGGTTTGCTGATCAGTTCTCCATTCAGCCAGGAGGTGCCGCGAAGGCGGAACGGCGCGATATTTCGCGCCAGGTATACGTACGCAGCGCAGAGGTGCGCAGACGCGTCCGTGAAAGGGCCGAAGGTAAGTGCGAGTGGTGCGATCAGCTTGGCATCACGCTAGTAGACGGAAGAATCTACATTTGAGACCCATCATCTAGTTGCGCTCGCGGAAGGTGGCTCCGATACTGAAAGCAATGTCGCCGCACTCTGTCCAAACCACCACCAAGAGGCTCACCACTGAGTAAACAAGCGGGTCATGCGCGAAGAGCTACTTGATCGCGTGGCTCGGAAGACTCTCACCAAGCCGCGCGAGGCTCGATGATGAGGTGAAGGCCGGCGAGGACTTCGGCGAGGCGGTCGGGTGAGAGAGTGCCGATGCGCTCGACGAGGTCTTCCTTGTCCACCGTGTAGAGCTGCGAGACGTTCACGACGCTGGGCTGGGGAAGACCTGCCTCACCGGCCGCGAGCTGCACGTTTCCGGGCACTCGTGCCCGCTTCGGGTTCGAGGTGATGACACAGATGATCGTCGTTTGCAGCGCGCTGCGATTGAAGAGGTCGTTCTGCACGACGACGTGCGGATGGCGAAAGCCGGGACCGGAGCCCGAAGGAAGCCCGAGGTCCAGCCAGTAGACATCTCCCTGCCTGATCATCGCTCGCGTTCGATACGCCGTCGATGCCGCACGCGCATCGCCTGCGTCACCTTCCGCTCCTCCTCCGTCGGACCGTCGGCGTACGCGAGCTCGATCTGGCGGAGCATGCGGGCGTTCTCGTGCTTCTGCAGGAAGTCCTCGGCGGCGAGCGCCAAGAGGCGGCTGCGCGAGACCTCCAGCTCGCGGGCGAGGTCGTCGATGCGGTCGAGCAGCGGGGATTCCAGAGAGATGGCGGTCTTCGAGCTAGGCATGGTCATACCCTCGGCAGTACCATTAGTATAACCAATTATTATGGATCGGCACTCCGTCTCCTCCGGCAGCCCGTTCGAGCCGCTTCTCGGGCTCTCGCGGGCGGTGCGGGTGGGGAACATCATTGCGGTCGCCGGCACGGCGCCGCTGGGGCCGGACGGGAAGACGGTCTGGGTGGGCGACGCCGCGGGGCAGGCGCGGCGGTGCTTCGCGATCGCGCAGGCCGCTCTCGAGCAGCTCGGGGCGAGTCTGGCCGATGTGGTGCGCACCCGGATCCTGTTGACGCGGATCGAGGATTGGCGGGCGGTGGGGGAGGTCCACGGGGCTTCCGCGACATCCGGCCCGCCAACACCGCCGTGCAGGTCGTCCGCTTCATCGACCCCGACTGGCTGGTCGAAATCGAAGTGGACGCGGTGGTCGGGGAGGGGTAGGACACCGCCTGGAACTTTTCCCCTCCCCGCGCCGTACTGGCTTCATGCTCCAGACGCTCCGCTCGCTCGCCCGCGGCCTCCTCCGCAGCCCCGCTTTCACCGCCCTCGCGGTCCTGACGCTCGCCGTCGGGATCGGCGCCACGACTGCGGTCTTCAGCCTCGTCAACGCCATCCTCCTGCGGCCGCTGCCGTTCCCCGATCCGGAGCGGCTGGTGGGCGTCTGGCACAGCGCGCCGGGGCTCGACATCGAGCAGTTCGAGCACTCGCTCGGCACCTACGTCATCTACAAGCGGCACGCCCGGTCGCTCGAAGGGATCGGCCTCTACGACGCCGGCAGCGCCAGCTTGACCGACGGCGCGAGCCCCGAGCGGGTCACCTCGGCCGGCGCCACCGCCTCGCTCTTCACCGTCCTGCGCGCGACGCCCGCCCGCGGGCGAGCCTTCGTCAAAGGGGACGAGCGGCCGGGCGCCGAGCCCATCGTGATCCTTTCCGACGCCCTCTGGCGGCGGCGCTTCGGCGGCGACCCGGCGGTCGTCGGCAAGAGCCTGCGGGTGGACGGTGTGGCGCGGCAGGTGGTCGGGGTCATGCCGCCGAGCTTCCGCTTCCCCGAGCCTGACACCGAGCTCTGGCTGCCGGTGACGATCGACGAGGCCAACCTGGAGATCGGCAACTTCAACTGGTACGGGATCGCGCGCCTCGCCCCCGGCGCCACCCCCGAGACGGCGCAGCGCGAGCTCGCCGCCATCGTGCGGCGCATGCCGGAGGAGTTCTCGAGCGACGACATCACCGCCGGCATGATGGAGCACGCGCGCTTCACCACCCTGGTCCACCCGCAGCGCGACGACGTGGTGGGGGAGATCCAGCAAGTGCTCTGGGTGCTGCTCGGCGCCGTCGGCGTCATCCTGCTCATCGCTTGCGCCAACGTCGCCAACCTCTTCCTGGTGCGAGCCGAGGCGCGGCAGCGCGAGGTCGCGGTGCGCACCGCGCTCGGCGCCTCGCGCGGCGCCATCGCCCGCACCTTCCTCGGCGAGACGACGCTGCTCGCCGTCGCCGGCGGCCTCCTCGGCCTGCTGCTCGCCGGCGCCGGGCTGCGCGCGCTCCTGACCCTCGGGCCGGAGGGGATCCCGCGGCTCGAGGAGGTGGGGATCGACCTCCCCGTCCTCGGCTTCACCCTGCTCGTCTCGCTCCTCGCGGCCCTCCTCTGCAGCGGCTTCGCCGCGCTGCGCTACGGCACCCCCGAGCTGGTGCCGGCGCTCAAGGAGGGCGGGCGCGGCGGCTCGACCGGGCGCGAGCGCCACCGCGCGCGCAACCTCCTGGTCGTCGCCCAGATGGCCCTCGCCCTCGTCCTCCTGGTCTGCTCCGGCCTCATGGTGCGCAGCTTCTGGCGCCTCCGCCACGTCGATCCCGGGCTCGAGCCGCGGGGCGTGCTCACCGTCCGGCTGGCGCTGCCGGAGACCGAGTACCCCGACGAGGCTTCCAACGCCCGCTTCACGACTGCGCTGCTCGAGCGGGTGCGCGCCCTCTCCGGCGTCGTGGAGGCCGGCACGGTGACGCTCCTGCCGCTCACCGGCGGCGGCTCGAACAGCGCCCACACCCTCGAGGACTTCCCGCTCCCCCCGGACGCCGTGCCGCCGATTATCGCCGTGCGCTTCGCGACGCCGGAGTACTTCCGGACGATGGGCATCCCGCTCCTCGCCGGGCGCACCCTCAGCCCCGTCGACCCGGCGCGGCCGACGAACGAGATCGTGGTCAGCGCCGCCCTCGCCGAGCGCTTCTGGCCCGGCAAGAGCGCGCTCGGGCGGCGGATCGTCCAGGGGCTGAAGCAGGAGGGGAACGAGTGGTCGGAGATCGTCGGCGTCGTCGGCAGCGTGCGCGACGAAGGGCTGCACGAGAAGCCGTTCGAGGCGATCTACTACCCGCTGCGGCGGATCCAGCCGGTCGGGGAGGAGGACGACTGGGTGCCGCGCAACTTCACCCTCGTCGTCAAGGTCGAAGGGGAGCCGATGGACGCCGCCGCCGCGGTACGCGAGGCCGTCTGGGGGCTCGACCGCAACCTGCCGCTGGCGCAGATGCGGACGATGGAGGAGGTGCTCGAGCGCTCGACCGCCCGCACCTCCTTCACCATGCTCCTGCTGCTGGTCGCCGCGGCGATGGCGGTGCTCCTCGGCGCCGTCGGCAACTACGGCGTCATCTCCTACGTGGTCAGCCAGCGGACGCGCGAGATCGGCGTGCGCATGGCGCTCGGCGCCGCGCGCGGCGACGTCGCCGGTCTGGTGCTGCGGCAGGGGCTGTGGATGGCCCTGGGCGGGGTGGCGATCGGCCTCGCCGGCGCCTTCGCGCTGACCCGCCTGCTGCGCGCCCTGCTCTTCGAGGTGAGCCCCACGGACCCCGCGACCTTCAGCGCCGTCTCGGTCGTCCTCGTCGCGGTGGCGCTCCTCGCCAGCTACCTGCCGGCGCGGCGGGCGGCGTCGGTCGATCCGCTGGAGGCGATCCGCTACGAATGATCTGAGCGCCCTTGCCGGGCGCGCTTGACAGGCGCCGTCCTCCTTACCTAGAGTCACTAGGTATGGACGCATTCCGCGACGTGGTGCACGGCTGGCGGGGCCTGCGCCGCGATCCCTGGTTCACCGTCACCGCCGTGGCCTCGCTGGCGATCGGCATCGGCGCCGTCACCGCCATCTTCACTCTGGTCAACGCTCTCCTCCTGCGGCCGCTGCCCGGGATCGCCGAGCCGGAGCGGCTGGTGAACCTCTACCGGCGCGAGGTCGGCGACCCCGCGAGCTCCGCCGGCTTCCCGCTGGAGGCCTACGGGGACTACCGCGCCGCGACGCGGGCGTTCGCGGGGCTCGCCGCCTACACCGACCGCCCGATGAGCCTCACCCGCGGCGGCGAGTCGCAGCTCGTCGCCGGCCAGATCGTCTCCGGCAACTACTTCGAGGTCCTCGGCGTGCGTCCGGCGCGCGGCCGCTTCTTCCGGCCCGAGGAAGACGCGGCGCCCGGTGCCTATCCGGTCGCCGTGGTGAGCGACAGCCTCTGGCGCCGCCGCTTCGGCGGCGACCCCGCGCTGGTGGGGAAGGACGTCGTCCTCAACGGCACGCCGTTCACCGTCGTCGGCATCGCCCCGCGCGGCTTCGGCGGCACCTACTACGGCTTCGTCTTCGACATTTGGGTCCCGGCGGCGATGGCGGAGACCGTGCTGGCGCGGCGCGACCTGCGCGAGCGCGACACCACCTGGCTGGAGCTGGTGGGGCGGCTGCCGGCGGGCGTGTCGCTCGCCGGGGCGCAGGCGGTCGCCACGACGGTTACTCGGCGGCTGGCCCAGGACTACCCCGAGGACCGCGACTTCGCGGTCGAGCTGACGCCGGTCACCGGCTACGACGAGGAGCTGCGCGGCGGGGTGATCGGCTTCCTCGCCGTGCTCCTCGCGGTGTCGCTCTTCGTCCTTCTCATCGCCTGCTTCAACGTCGCCGGCATGCTTGTCGCCCGCGCCGCGGCGCGCGGCAAGGAGATCGCCATCCGCCTGGCGCTCGGCATGACCCGGCGGCGCCTCGTCCGGCAGCTGCTGACCGAGAGCCTGCTGCTGGCGTTCCTCGGCGGCGCCCTCGGCGTCCTCCTCGCCGTCTGGGGCGTGGCGGCGCTGCGCCGGCTCGAGCCGCCGCGCGGCGTGCCGCTCGTCTTCGACTTCAGCCTCGACCCGGCGGTGCTGGGCTTCACCCTCCTGGTCTCGGTCCTGTCGGGCCTCCTCTTCGGCCTCCTGCCGCTGCGGCAGACCTGGCGGCCCGACCTCCTCACGGCGCTCAAGGACCTCGCGGGCGCGGCGGCCGGGGGCGGCCGGCTGCGGCTGCGCAGCGGCTTCGTCGTCGCGCAGGTGGCGGTCTGCCTCCTCCTCCTGGTCACCGGCGGCCTCTTCCTCCACGCCGTGCGGCGCGCCGCGGCGGCGGCCCCCGGCTTCGCGCCCGAGCGGGTCGAGCTGCTGACGCTCGACCCCACCGTCCTGGGCTACGAGGGCGCCCCGCTGCAGGCCTTCTTCCGCTTGCTCCGCGACCGCGCCGCCGGGCTGCCGGGCGTCGAGGCGGTGAGCCTCGCCGACTCAACGCCGCTGAGCGTCGGCCGGCTCTTCGGCGCCGCCCGCACCGAGATCGCGGTGCCGGGGCACGAGCCGCCCCCGGGCCGCGCCGCCCTGCGCGTCGAGTACAGCCGCATCGCACCGCGCTACTTCGCGGTGTTGGGGATCCCGCTCCTCGCTGGCCGGGACTTCGGCGCCGCCGACCGCGCGGGCGCCGCCCGGGTCGCGATCGTCAACCGGACGATGGCGCAGCGCTACTGGCCGGGGAAGGACGCGGTGGGCCAGCAGCTCGTCCACGAGAAGGAGCCCGTGACCGTCGTCGGCGTCGTCGCCGACAGCAAGTACGCGCGGATCAAGGAGGCGCCGCGCGACTTCCTCTACCTGCCGTTCGAGCAGGTGCCGAGCACCCGGATGACCCTCCTCGTGCGCGCCGCCGGCGACCCCTCGGCCCTCGCCCCGGCCCTGCGCGACGAGGTGCGGCGGCTGAACCGCAGCCTGCCGATCTTGGGCCTGCTGCCGATGACCGAGTCGATCGCCACCTCGCGGCTGCCGCAGCGCATCGCCGCTACCGTCGCCGGCCTGGTGGGGCTCGTCGGGCTCCTCCTCGCGGCGATCGGCATCTACGGCGTCGTCGCCTACTCGGTGGCGCGGCGGCGGCGCGAGATCGGCATCCGCATGGCGCTCGGGGCGGGGCGGCGGGAGGTGCTCTGGCTGGTGACGCGGCAGGGGGTGATCCTGGCGCTCGCCGGTGTCGCGATCGGCGCTGCCGGCGCCTTCGCGCTGGCGCGGCTCCTCGCGAGCCTCCTGCTGGAGATGAACCCCAACGATCCGCTGGTCTTCGGCGCCGTCGCGGCGCTGCTGCTGGCGACGGCCGCGGCCGCCAGCTTCCTGCCGGCGCGGCGCGCCGCGGGCGTCGACCCGGTCGTGGTGCTGCGCGGCTCGTGATGGCGTGATGGAAGGCGAGGTCCTCAAGGGACACCTGGAGATGCTGCTCCTCTCGATCATCGACGGGGGAGCGCGCCACGGCTACGCCATCATCGAGGCGCTGCGCGAGCGTAGTGGCGGGGCCTTCGAGCTGCCCGAGGGGACGATCTACCCGGCGCTCCACCGCCTAGAGGAGCGCGCGCTGGTGCGCAGCGCCTGGACCGAGGCGGGGCGCCGGCGGCGGGTCTACGAGCTGACGCGCGAGGGGCGCGCCGCGCTCGCCCGGCAGCGGCAGGACTGGGCGGCGTTCTCGGCCGCCGTGCGCTCGGTGCTGGCGGGATGAGCGCGAAGCCGGCGATCGCCGAGTTCCTGGACGACTACGGCCGCGCGCTGGCGCGGCTGGAAGGCGCCGGGCCGCTGCTGCGCCGGCGCATCGTCGCCGAGGCGCGCGGGCACCTGCAGGAGGCCGCCGCGGCCCTCGAGGCCGCCGGCCGCGACCCGGCGGCCGCGGCCGCGGAGGCGGTGCGCCGCTTCGGCGGGCCCGAGGAGCTGGCCGCCGCTTGGCGCGGCCGGCTCGCCGCGGTCTTCGCCGGCCTGGCGGCGCGGCGGCGGGAGTGGATCGCGCTCTCCGCCGCCGGCTCCGCCCTCGGCGTCGCCGCGGCGCTCCTCGCCGGCCCGGCCGTGGCGCCCTTCCTGCCGATGATCCTGCTGCTGCCGGCGGTGGGCCTCGTCCTCGGCTGCTCGCTCGGCGCCGCGCAAGGTGTCCTGCTGCACTGGCGCCCGGCGCGCCTGGCCGCCTGGGTGCTGGCGAGCGGCGCGGCGATCGGCGCCGGCCTCACCGCGACGAGCGTCGTCGTCGAGGCGCTGGGCTTCGAGAAGGGGGCGATCCTGCAGGACCTCGCCGCGCTGCTGATCGTCGGCGCCGGCACCGGCGCGGCGCTCGGCGGCTCGCAGTGGCCCTTCTTGAGCCGCCGCCTGGCGCGCGGCGTCGGGTGGGTGCCGCGCACCGCGGTCGGCATGGCCTCCGGCATCCTCCTGGGCGGCTTCCGCACCACCGCCGGGCTGCTGGCGCTCGCCCTCGCCGGCGGCGCCATGGCGGCGGCGGCGACGGCGGCGGCGTTCCGCCACCCGGCGTCGCCGGCCGCCGTCGGCTCCTGAGGCCAATCCGCCCGCCAGCGGCGTCGCCACACCGGCCGCAGCACGGCGGCGAGCCTCCAGCCCCAGGCCCGCGACTACTACTCGCGGTGATCGCCGGCGGCGAGGAAGCTTCCCGGCCGCTATTCGAACCAGCCGTTGACGTCGAGAACCACGTGGACCGAGCCGCCGCCGAGGACGTGAGGCAGGACGGCGAGGGTGCCCATGCCGTCGGTCGCCAGCGACAGGATCGCGTTGTTGGCGCGGGTCTGGCCGGCGCCGAAGTTGATCGTGCTCGTCCCCGGCTCGGGCGCGTCGCCGGCGAAGAGCGTCAGGTGCCCGGGGCCGGTCGACTGCGTCACCGTCACGTTGACCGACAGCGCCGCCGCCGTCGCCGGCAGGCCGCAGAGGCCGTGCGCCCGCAGCAGCGCTTTCACACCGGACACAAGCGGCCCGCCCGCGCCCGACTCGCGGCTGTCGAAGAGGCGGCAGGGTGGCAAGGTGTAGAAATCCTGGGCGGGCGGAAGGTCGGAGAACACGAAAAGATCAGAGGCGCTGTTGTAGTCGCCCGGCACCAGATCGACGGCCCCGCTGAGGAAGGCCACGTGCCGGCCGTCGAAGCTGATCGGCCCGCTGCCGCCGATGCCCTTCGCCGCTCCCGCGCGCCGATCGTAGAGGTAGCCTGCGGACGGCGAGCCGTTTGCGGCGAGATCGGTCGCTGTGCTGGAGAAGGAGAGATACCCGCCGTCGGCGTTGATGAAGGGGCGGCGCGACTCCCCGTCCCCGGCCACCGTCGGCTGGTCGACCTTGTGACTCGCCAGGCCCGTAACCCCTGTCGTGCGGTCGAAGAGGAAGACGTCGAACTGCCCATTTGTGTCGAGCCCTCCCGGCACGAGATCCGGGGCACGGCTCGCGTACGCCACGTAGCGACCGTCGGCGCTGATCTCCGGCTCCCACGAGTAGCCCTGTCCGGTCCGGCTCACGCCATTTGCAGAACGACTCACCAGGACGGTGGCGCCGCTCGCGCGGTCGTAGAGGAAGATGTCCGGGCTCCCGTTCCCATCGTCCTGTCCTGCGACGAGGTTTGTCGCCTCGCTCGCGAAGGCCACGAAGCGCCCCTCGGAGTCGAGCGCCGCCTGGTGGGTATGGTCGTTGCCGCCGACCGTCGGCGACGCGGCGGAACGACTGGCCAGGGTGTTGACGCCGGTCACCCGGTCGAAGAGGTAAAGGTTGTCGTACCCGCTGGAATTCATCCCGCCGATCAAGTCGTCCGCCGGGCTGGTGTAGGCGACATAGCGGCCGTCGCGGCTGATGCGAGGCCTCGGGGGCGAGCTGAAGAACTTCGCTGGATAGCCTGCCGTCGCGGGAGAGCCGGCGGCGTGGCTGACGAGCGCCGTCGCCCCGCTGATTCGGTCGAAGAGGAAGAGGTCATAGCCGTTGTTGGTGTCGACCTGACCGGGCACGAGAGTGGTGGCCTGGCTCCAGTACGCGACGTAGCGACCGTCGCCGCTGGCGGCGGCTTCCTGCGAGTACCAGCCCGAGGCGGTGCCCGGCGCGCCCGCGGCGTGGCTCACCAGCGTCATGCTGGCGGCACTGCGATCGAACAGGAAGACGTCTTTGGTCTGGGTTCCATCGACCTGCCCGCCCACCAGGTCGTTGGCGAAGCTCTCGAACGCCACGAAACGCCCGTCCTCGCTCAGGCTGGGCCGCTCGGAAGACCGGTTCGCCCCTTCCGCAGGAAAGCTCGTCGAGCGGCTCACCAGCGTCACCGTGCCCAGCTCGCGGTCGGCGAGGAAGACATTCGCGTCCGAGTGCGTCTGCATCGGCAGGAGGTTGGTGGCCGTGCTGTCGAAGGCGACGAAGCGGCCGTCGGCGCTGAGCTCGTGACCCATCCACGCCCAGGTGGTGTAGCCGTTCGCGGTCACCGACGGCAGCCCGGGATCGCGCAGGCTGACCGTGGCGTTCGTGCCCGCGGCGCGGTCGTAGAGGAACACGTCGGACTTCTGGTTGGAGTCGTCGACTCCGGCCTCGAGGCCCTCCCCCACGCTGTCGAATGCTACGTAGGCGCCGTCGGCGCTGATCACCGCGTCGTCCAGAAAGCCCCCGATCGCGGTCGCTGTGGAACCCGGTAGCCGGGTGACGAGCACGGTCTCGCCGGTCAGCCGGTTCTTGAGGAAGACGTCCGCGGTGGACGGGGTGTCGACCTGCGCCGGAACGAGGTCTTCAGCCGTGCTGGCGAACGCGATCCACGTGCCGTCGCCGCTGATCGCAGGTTCCTCCGAACGGCCGGGCGCGGTCGTCGTCGACGAACCGCTGGCGTGACTCAGCAGTATCGTGACGCCGGTGGCGGTCTCGAAGAGGAAGACGTCTGCAAAAAGCCGTTCGTGTCGGACTGGCCGGCGACGAGATCTGTAGCATGGCTCTCTAAGACGAGGTAAGCGCCGTCGGAGCTGAGAGCGTGCGGCCGGGCGGAATGGTCGCACGCGGTCGTGGCCGAGGTGCTCGCGTGACTTACCAGGAGAGTCGTCCCGGCGGTCCGGTCGTAAAGGAAGGCGTCTGGGCGGAAGTTGGTATCGATCTGCCCCGGCACCAGATCGGTCGCCGAGCTCGTGAAAGCGATCCTGCTGCCGTCGGCGCTGATGACGGCGTCTTGCGAGCCGCTGGCGCCGTCCGTTGCCGAGCCCGCGGTGTGGCTGACCAACGTCGTCGTTCCCGCGACGCTGTCGAAAACGAAGACATTACTCCCCCCACCGGCCTGTCCGGCGATGAGGTCGCTGGCGGTGCTCTCGTAAGCGATGTAGCGGCCGTCGGCGCTGATCGCCGGGTCCCGCGACGAGCCGTTGCCCGTGGTGGTGGCGCTCGCGGCGGTGCGGCTGACCAGGACCGTGGTGCCGCTCGCGCGGTCGAAGAGGAAGACGTCGGCGGCGAAGTTGCCCTCGATCTGCCCCGAAATCAGATCGGTCGCTAGGCTGCTGAAGGCCATGAAACGGCCGTCGGCGCTCAGGACGGGTTCACTGGACATGCCGTTCCCGCCGGTGACACCGGAGGCGGGCACGCGGCTGACCAGAGTCGTGCTCGCGGCCTCACGGTCGTAGAGGTAGACGTTACCGCTTCCGCCGGGGAGCTGGCCGGGGACGAGATCCTCCGCAAGGCTTTCGAAGGCGACGAACCGATCATCGGCGCTGATGGTCGCGCTCAGCACCTCCGCCGGCAGGGACGAGGAGATGAGGCGGCGGCTGATCAGCCTTCGGCTTCTCGTCACCCGGTCGTACACAAACAGGTCCCCGCCCAGGGCGACAGGGGGAGGATTCGGCTGGCCCGGCACGACATTACCCGCCTGGCTGAGGAAGACGACGTACCGGCCGTCGGCGCTCACCGAGCGCGCGTTCTCCGACCGCTCCGCCGGCCTCACATAGCGGGGGAGGAAGCTCCTGCCGCCGGCGGTATCAGGGGGCAGGCCGGCAGCTGTCCTGGAGATCAGCTCCAGCTCGCCGCCGGCGGCGGCATCCGCGGCGAAGGCGAGGGCGAGCGCAAAGATTCCCGAGCGAACTCGTGACATGCGGCCTCCTGGGACCTGAGCGGGTAGGACGTCGACTGTTACAACGAGAATTTTATCACCAACCGGAATCCATCCCACGCCGGCTCGCGTATCCTCGGGGCATGAAGACGACGCTGCTCACCACCCTCCTGGCCCTCGCCTTCGCCGGCGGCGACCTCGCCGCCGCGCCGCCGGCGGAGCCGCCGCCGCCTGACGACAAGCCCCGGCCGGCCGCCGCCCGCAAGCTCGCCAAGGCCACGTTCGCCGGCGGCTGCTTCTGGTGCATGGAGCCGCCGTTCGATCCCCTGCCGGGGGTGGTCTCGACCACCTCGGGCTACATCGGCGGCGCCAAGAAGAACCCCACCTACGAAGAGGTCTCGAGCGGCGGCACCGGGCACGCCGAGGCCGTCGAGGTGCTCTACGACCCGGCGAAGGTGAGCTACGAGAAGCTGCTCGAGGTCTTCTGGAAGAACATCGACCCGACGGTCGCGAACCGCCAGTTCTGCGACGTCGGCGAGCAGTACCGCTCGGCGATCTTCACCCACGGCGAGACGCAGCGGCGGCTCGCCGAGGCCTCGAAGCGTAGGCTCGAACCGCGCTTCCGCGACGGCATCCAGACCGAGATCGTGCCGGCGGGAAAGTTCTATCCCGCCGAGGAGTACCACCAGGACTACTACACGAAGAACCCGATCCGCTACAAGCTCTACCGCACCGGCTGCGGCCGCGACCGCCGGCTCGAGGAGGTCTGGGGCAGGTAGCGCGCGACGATCGCCGCGACGAGGCCGGCGGCGCCGCCGAGGAGGTGCACGAGCGGCACGACGCCACCCCGACCGGCAGCGCGCCGGCCGCCGCCGCCGGGCCGGTCCGGGCGCCCGTCGGGCAGCTTGCCGCCGCGGGCCATATGGCGTATCATTCACGCCAGATGGCGCGAGGAGCGTGAGCATGGCGGCGACGGCAGGGATCATCGAAGTGCTGGGTGGACGGGAGGCTTTGAAGGGCCGGCGGATCGAAGGGCCCGAAGACCTCCGGGAGCGCGTCCGCGAAGGCCTGCCGTTCGCGGCCCTCGAGGCGGTGGCCCGCACGCTGGAGCTCGAGCGGCAGGAAGTGACGGCGGCCCTCGACCTGCCCGAGCGGACGCTGGTGCGGCGCAAACAGGAGCGGCGGCTGCGCCCGGCGGAGTCCGACCGGCTGGTGCGGCTCGCCCGTGTGGCCGCGCAGGCGGTGGAGGTGCTGGGCGACACCGAGCGCGCCGTGCGCTGGCTCCATCGACCCAACCGCGCGCTCGGCGGTCCGGCGCCGCTGACGCTGCTCGACACCGACCTCGGGGCGCAGCAGGTCGAGCAGCTCCTCGGCCGCATCGAGCACGGCGTCTATAGTTGAGGGCGGGCGCGCCGCCGAGCGGCCCCGCGGCGCCCTCTCTGGTCTGGCGGATCACCCGCCGGCGGCACGCGGGTCGCGCCTTCGACGGCGAGGGTGCGCGGCTCCACGGCGGGCGTTGGAACCCCCCGGGCGTTGCCGTCGTCTACACCTCCGCGACGTTTTCTCTCGCCGCACTCGAGTATTTCGTGCAGCTCGACTCCGACGCCGCGCCCGACGATCTCGTGGCCGTGGCCGCGGAGCTGCCGGCAGGCGCAGCCGTGAGGAGGATCGAGCTCGCCGAGCTACCCGCGAACTGGCGGGTCTACCCGGCGCCCGAAGCGTTGCGCGAGATCGGGGCCGCCTGGGTTCGTGCCGGCTCGACGCCGGTCCTCGCCGTGCCTTCGGCGCTCATCCCGCACGAGCGCAACCTCCTCCTCACCCCCTCGCACCCGGACCTCGCGGTGCTGCGCGCTCTCCCGCCCGAGCCGTTCTCCTTCGATCCGCGGATGTGGAAGTAGGGAGAGGCGGACCTCACCGCCCTACCGCCACCTCCTCCTCCACCTCGACCGGGTTCTCGATCGCGACCGTCAGCCCGTCGCGGCCGGCGTCGACCCGGAGGAGGGCGCCGGGGAGGACCTCGCCGGCGATCAGGGCGCGGGCGATGCGCGACTCCAGCTCGTGCTGAAGGTAGCGCTTGAGCGGGCGGGCGCCGTAGACCGGGTCGAAGCCCTGCCGCGCCACGTACTCGCGTGCCGCTTCGGTCAGCTCGAGGCGGATGCCGCGGTCGGCGAGGCGCCGCCGCAGGTCCTCGGTCTGGAGGTCGACGATGCGCTCGATCTCCTCGAGCGTCAGCGGCCGGAAGAGCACGATGTCGTCCACCCGGTTCAGGAACTCCGGCCGGAAGTGGGCGCGCAGCTCGCGCAGCACCGCCTCGCGCGCCCGCTGTGGGATCTCGCCGCGCTCCATTGATTCCATGTCGGGGCCCTCGAGCAGGTGCTGCGAGCCGATGTTGGAGGTCATGATGATGACCGTGTTCTTGAAGTCCACCGTGCGCCCCTGCGCGTCGGTGACGCGGCCGTCGTCGAGGATCTGGAGCAGGACGTTGAAGACGTCGTGGTGCGCCTTCTCGATCTCGTCGAAGAGGAGGACGGAGTAGGGCTTCCGCCGCACCGCCTCGGTGAGCTGCCCCCCCTCTTCGTAGCCGATGTAGCCGGGCGGGGCGCCGATCAGCCGCGACACGTTGTGCCGCTCCATGTACTCGCTCATGTCGATGCGGATGAGGTTGTCCTCGCTGTCGAAGAGCGTGGCGGCCAGGGTCTTGGCGAGCTCGGTCTTGCCGACGCCGGTCGGCCCGAGGAAGATGAACGAGCCGATCGGCCGGCGCGGGTCCTTGATGCCGGCGCGGGCGCGGATGACGGCGTCGGTGACCAGCTTGACCGCCTCGTCCTGGCCGACCACCCGCTGGTGGAGGATCTCTTCAAGGCGCAGCAGCTTGTCGCGCTCCCCCTCGACCAGGCGGGTGACCGGGATGCCGGTCCAGCGCGAGACGATCTCGGCGACCTCCTCCTCAGTCACCTCCTCGCGCAGCAGGCGCCGCTTGCTCTGCGCCGTCGAGAGGCGCTCCTCCTCCTCGCGGAGCTGGCGCTCGAGGTCGGGGAGCTTGCCGTGGCGCAGCTCGGCGGCGCGGTTCAAGTCGTAGTTGCGCTCGGCCTCCTCGATCTGCCGCCGCACCTGCTCGATCTCCCCGCGCAGCGACCGGAGCCTTTCGATCTCGGCCTTCTCGGCCTCCCACTGCGCGCGCATCGCGTCGGCCTCGGCTTTGAGATCCGCGAGCTCCTTGCGCAGCGCCTCCAGCCGCTCCTTGCTCGCCTTGTCGCTCTCCTTCTTGAGCGCCGCCTCCTCGATCTCGAGCCGCATGACGCGGCGCGTCACCTCGTCGAGCTCCTGCGGCATCGAGTCGATCTCGGTGCGGATCATGGCGCAGGCCTCGTCGATGAGGTCGATCGCCTTGTCGGGCAGGAAGCGGTCGCTGATGTAGCGGTTGGAGAGCACGGCCGCCGCCACCAGCGCGTTGTCCTGGATGCGCACGCCGTGGTGGACCTCGAAGCGCTCCTTCAGGCCGCGCAGGATGGAGATGGTGTCCTCGACGGTCGGCGGCTCGACCATGACCGGCTGGAAGCGGCGCTCGAGGGCGGCGTCCTTCTCGATGTTCTTGCGGTACTCGTCGAGGGTGGTGGCGCCGATGCAGTGCAGCTCGCCGCGCGCCAGCATCGGCTTCAAGAGGTTGCCGGCGTCGGGGGAACCCTCAGTCTTGCCGGCGCCGACGATGCTGTGGATCTCGTCGATGAAGAGGACGATGCGCCCCTCGCTCTGCTTGACCTCGTTGAGCACCGCCTTCAAGCGTTCCTCGAACTCGCCGCGGTACTTGGCGCCGGCGAGCAACGAGCCCATGTCGAGCGAGAAGATGGCGCGGTCCTTGAGCCACTCGGGGACGTCGCCGCGCACGATGCGCTGCGCCAGGCCCTCGACGATGGCGGTCTTGCCGACGCCGGGCTCGCCGATCAGCACCGGGTTGTTCTTGGTCCTGCGCGAGAGGATGCGGACGACGCGGCGGATCTCGGCGTCGCGGCCGATGACCGGGTCGAGCTTGCCGCTGCGGGCCATGGCGACCAGGTCCTGGCCGTACTTCTCCAGCGCCTCGTAGGCGACCTCGGGCATGGCGCTCGTCACCCGCTGGTTGCCGCGCACCGCCGTCAGCGCCGTCAGGAAGCGGTCGCGGGTGACGCCGTGGCGGGCCAGCACGCGGCCGCCGGGGGTCTTGTCACCTTCGTCGAGGAGGGCGAGGAAGAGGTGCTCGACCGAGACGTACTCGTCCTTGAGGCGCTTCGCCTCGTCCTCGGCGCGCACGAAGAGGCGTTGCAGGCGCTGGGCGACGAAGACCTTGCCCGGCTCGGCGCCGGGCCCGGAGATGCTCGGCTTCTTCCCGAGCTCGCGCTCGACGTCGGCGACCACCGCCCCGCCCGAGACCTCGAGGCGCTGGAGGAGGCGCGGGATCAGTCCTTCCGGCTGCTCGAGCAGTGCCAGCAGCAGGTGCTCGCCGTCGATCTCCTGGTGCCCGAAGCGGACCGCCTTGGTCTGAGCGCCCTGCACCGCCTCCTGCGACTTCTGGGTCAGCCGGTTCATGTCCATGATGGGTTCATCCGTGCAAGACCACGGCCGGGACGGCCGGGGTCAACCGCGCGGCGGGACGCTCGCGGCTTGCGCCAGCTCTTGGTAGAGCTCGCGCTCGCGCTCGGAGAGGGTCTCCGGCACGACGATTCGGATCTCGGCGTAGAGGTCGCCGGGCTCCCCGCCCGGCTTCGGCAGCCCCTTGCCGCGCAGCCTGATCCTACGCCCGCTGGAGGAGCCGGGTGGGATGCGTACCCGCAGCGGGCCCTGCAGGGTTTCGACCTCCGCCTCGCCCCCCAGCGCCGCCTCCCAGGGCGTCACCGGCACGGTGACGAAGAGGTCGCCGTCCTCGACGCGGAACCGCGGGTGCGGCTCGAGCTCGACGCGCAGGAAGAGGTCGCCGGGCTGCCCGCCGCCGAGACCCGGCTGCCCCTTGCCGGCGAGGCGGATGCGCTGCCCCGCCCGCACGCCGGCCGGGATCTTGACCGCCAGGGTGTTGCGCTCGCCGGTCTGGGCGTCGCTCAAGGTGATCTCGCGGCTGCCGCCGCGGACCGCCTCTTCCAGGGTCACCGGGAGGCGGGCTTCGGTGTCGGTCCCCGGCTGGGACCAGGCGCCGCCGCCGGCCCCGGCCCCAGGGCGGGCGCCGGTCGACCAGCGCACGCGGGTGCCGCCGGGGCGCCCCCGCCCCCCCGGGCCCGCCGCGGCACCGCCGAAGAGGTTCTCGAAGAAGGAGCTGAAGCCGGAGCCGCCGAGGTCGAAGTCGCCGCCCTCGCCGAAGTCCCAGCGGATGTTCTCCCAGCCGGGCGGCGGGGCGCCGGTCTGCTGGCGGACCCTCCAGGCAGAGCCGAACTGGTCGTACTTCTGGCGCTTCTCGGGGTCCTTGAGGACCTCGTAGGCCTCGCCGATCTCCTTGAAGCGGTTCTCGGCGCCGGGGTCCTTGTTGACGTCCGGGTGGAACTTGCGGGCGAGCTTCCGGTAGGCCTTCTGGATGTCGTCCTGCGAGGCGTCCTTCGAGACCCCGAGGCTGGCGTAGTAGTCCTTGTATTCCACGCGGCGGGCCGCGTCCTCTCGGCGCTCAGCGAAGGGTGGACGGTGCTACGGAGGGGTGAACCCGAAGTGCTCGTAGTTCTTGGCGATGAAGTCCTTCCACTTGTCGGGCACCTCTTCGAGCGTGAAGATCGCCTCCACGGGGCAGGCGTCGATGCACAGGCCGCAGTCGATGCACTCCTCGGGGTGGATGTAGAGCATTTCCCAGTCCTCGCCCTTGCCGTAGATGCAGTCCACCGGGCAGACGTCCACGCAAGCGGTGTCCTTCACACCCACACAAGGTTCAGCGATGATGTGCGTCATTCAGCAGGCCCCTCCTTGAGGTTCTTGGCGCTTCCACACCCACGGTGCGGGATTATACCGATTCCACGGTGAAGCGCTCGGGCAGAAAGGCCGGCTCCGGCGGCCCGCCGCCGAGCGCCATCGCGGCCACGGCGCGCGCCGTCCAGGGGGCGAGCAGGATGCCGTTGCGGAAGTGGCCGCTGGCGACGAGGACCGGCCAGCCGGTGAGCGGCCCGACGAGCGGCAGGCCGTCCGGCGTCCCGGGGCGAAGGCCGGCCCAGACCGCGGCGGGCTCGGCCGCGGCGAGGCCGGGGAGCACCCGCCGCGTCCAGGCGCGGAGCTCCGCGACGCCCTCGGCCGTCGGCTGCGCCGCGAACCCCGCCTCCTCGACCGTGGCGCCAATCAGCATCGCCCGCGCGCCGCGGCGGACCGCGTAGAGGCGCCCCTCGCGCACCGCGCCGCGCCACGGCCAGTCCACCTCGTCGAGCCGCACCATCTGCCCGCGCACCGGCCGCACCGGCAGCGCCGGGAGCCCCGGCAGGGTGCCGCTCCAGGCACCGGCCGCGAGGACCAGGAGCCGCGCCTCCCGCGTCCAGCCGGCGCCGCTGACGCGCACGCCCTCGCCCGTCCGCTCCACCCGCTCGACCGCGAGGCCGTAGGAGAGAGCCACGCCGAGCCGCTCGGCGGCGACTCCGAGCGCGGCGCAGGCCGCGACGTTGTCCACCCGGTGCTCGCCGTGGAGGAGGAGGGCGCCGCGGAGGCCGGGCGCGACCCCCGGGACCCAGCGCGGCACCGCCTCGAGCGCGCAGCGCTCGGCCGGCTCGCCGAGCGCCGCGGCGGCGCGCTCGGTGGCTTCGAGGCGCTCCTCCCCCTCGTCGTCGAGGGCGAGGAGCAGGGTGCCGGTCTGGTCGTGGTCGATGCCGATGCCGCTCGCGGACTCCAGGGCCGGCAGGAAGTCGCGCCAGAGGTCGCGGGAGGCGCGGCAGGCGGCGAAGAGCGGGCCGCCCGCCGGACCGGTCTCGCCCAGCGGCGCGAGCATGCCGGCGGCGGCGAGCGAGGCCTCGCTCCCCGCCGGCAGCCGCTCGACGACCTCGACCGTGAAGCCCTCCAGCGCCAGCTCGCGGGCGCAGGCGAGGCCGACGATCCCGCCGCCGAGGACCAGCACTTCAGGGCCGGCGGTCCCGGCCCTGCGGGCCGCGCTCACGTCACCTCGGCGAAGGCGCTGTCGAAAGCATCCAACGTCTCGGCGATCTCGGCCTCGCCGTGCGCCGTCGAGACGAAGAGCGCCTCGTACGGCGATGGCGGCAGGTGGACGCCGTGGGCGAGCAGGCGGTGGAAGACGCGCGCGAAGAGCGCCCGGTCGGAGGCGTCCACGTCCTCCAGGCGGCGGACCGGCGCGGCGGTGAAGAAGAGGCCGAGCATCGACCCCTGGCGCTCGATCCGGCAGGCCAGGCCGCGGCGGCGGGCGGCCTCCTCGATCCCGGCCTGGAGGCGGGCGCCGCTCCGTTCGAGCAGCTCGTAGGGAGAGGGGTCGTCCCGCCTCAGCTCGGCGAGCGCGGCGAGCCCGGCGGCGACGGCGAGCGGGTTCCCGGAGAGCGTGCCCGCCTGGTAGACCGGCCCGGCGGGCGCGATCCGGCGCATCAGCTCCGCCGGGCCGCCGTAGGCGCCGATCGGCAGGCCGCCGCCGATCACCTTCCCCAGCGTCGTCAGGTCGGGGCGCACGTCGAAGAGCACCTGCGCGCCCCCCCAGGCGACGCGGAAGCCGGTCATCACCTCGTCGAAGACGAGGAGCGCGCCGTGGCGGTCGCAGAGCGTGCGCAGGCCGGCGAGGAACCCGGGCGCCGGCGGCACCAGGCCCATGTTGCCGGCCACCGGCTCGACGAAGACCGCGGCGATCGCGTCCGGCGCGGCGGCGAAGTGCGCCTCCACGGCGGCCAGGTCGTTGTACGGGGCGACGAGGGTGTCGGCGGTGACCGCCGGCGGCACGCCGGGGGAGGAGGGGACGCCGATCGTCGCCGCGCCCGAGCCGGCGGCCACCAGGAAGGGGTCGGCGTGGCCGTGGTAGCAGCCGGCGAACTTGACCAGCTTCCGCCGGCCGGTCGCGGCGCGGGCCAAGCGCAGCGCCGACATCGTCGCCTCGGTCCCCGAGTTGACCAGGCGCACCATCTCGACCGCGGGCAGCGCGGCGGCGATCCGCTCGCCGAGCTCCACCTCGGCGACGGTCGGGGCGCCGAACGCCGTGCCGCGGCGGAGCGCGCCCTCGACGGCCGCGACGATGGCCGGGTGTCCGTGACCCAGGATGTGCGGCCCGTAGCCGCCGATGTAATCGACGTAGCGGCGGCCGTCCTCCCCCCAGAGCCAGGCCCCGGCGGCGGCGCGGACGAAGACCGGCGTGCCGCCGACGCCGCGGAACGCGCGGACAGGAGAATTCACGCCGCCGGGCAGGACCCGCTCAGCGCGCTGGAGAAGCTCCTCGGCCGTCACTCGCTCCATCCGGCCCGGATCAACCGCGCCGCGTCGCGCGCGCAGTAGGTGAGGATCAGGTCGGCGCCGGCGCGCTTGATCGCCAGCAGCGACTCCATCATCACCCGGTCGTGGTCGATCCAGCCGCGTTCGGCGGCGGCCTTGAGCATCGCGTACTCGCCGCTGACGTGGTAGGCGGCGAGCGGCAGGTCGAAGCGCCGGCGCAGCCGCGCCAGGACGTCGAGGTAGGGGAGCGCGGGCTTGACCATCAGCATGTCCGCGCCCTCCTCGACGTCGAGCGCCGCCTCGCGCAGCGTCTCGCGGCCGTTGGCCGGGTCCATCTGGTAGCCGCGGCGGTCGCCGAACGAGGGGGCCGACTCGGCGGCCTCGCGGAAGGGCCCGTAGAAGGCGCTCGCGAACTTGACCGCGTAGGCGAGGATGGGGGTCTCGGCGAGCCCCGCCGCGTCGAGCGCCCGGCGGATCGCCGCCACGCGGCCGTCCATCATGTCGGAGGGGGCGACGATGTCGGCGCCGGCGCGGCCGAGCGACACCGCCTGGCGCGCCAGGTTCTCGAGCGTCGGGTCGTTCGCCACCCGCCCGTCCTCCAGCACGCCGCAGTGGCCGTGGTCGGTGTACTCGCAAAAGCAGACGTCGGCGATGGTGACGAGGTCGGGCACGTCCTGCTTGAGCGCCCGCAGCGCCCGCTGCACGATGCCGTCGTCCGACCAGGCGGCGCTCCCCGCCGCGTCCTTCGCCTCCGGCAGGCCGAAGAGCAGGACGGCGCGGATCCCCTCGGCGTGCGCCGCGGCGCAGGTCTCGACCAGCCGGTCCACCGAGTGCTGGCAGACGCCCGGCATCGACGGCACCGGCCGCGCCACCCCTTCGCCCGGACAGACGAAGAGCGGCAGGACGAGGTCGTCCACCGCGACGCGCGTCTCGCGCACCAGCGCCCGCAGGGCGGGGGTCCGGCGCAGGCGCCGCAGGCGGACCTCGGGGAAGGGCATGGCAGGCGGGGTTTTACCACACGCCTCCCGGGGCGGCGCACTAAGATCGGCGGCCGGCATGGAGGCCTTCGGGGAGCTGCGCCGGCGCGAGCTGATCGTCGTGACCGGCAAGGGAGGGGTGGGGAAGACCACCGTCGCCGCCGCGCTCGGCAAGGGGCTCGCCGCGGCCGGGCGGCGGACCCTGGTCCTCGAGGTCGATCCGCGCGAGAACCTCCATCAGATGGTCGGGCTGCCGCCGTCCGGCGGCGCCATCGTGCCGGTCGAGCCGCGCCTCTGGGTGCAGAACCTGAAGCCGGTCGAGGTGCTCGACACCGTCGTACGAGAGCAGCTGAAGGTCGAGCTCCTGGTCAAGCGGGTGCTCGAGAGCCCCATCTACCAGCACTTCGCGCCGGGCGCGCCGGGGCTCAAGGAGATGGCGATCCTCGGCCACGCGCTGCGCCTGCTGCGCGGCGTGGGCGGGGGCGCCGACGCGCCCGCGCTCGACACCGTTGTCCTCGACGCCCCGGCCACCGGTCACGGCGTCCTCCTGCTCCTCGCCCCGCTCCTCGTCGCCGAGGTCATCCGCAGCGGCCCCTTCGGCCGCATGGCCGAGGAGCTGCGGCAGCTCGTGGCGAGCCGGGAGCGCTGCGGCGTCGTCGTGGTGACCCAGGCCGAGGAGATGCCGGTCGAGGAGTCGCTGGAGCTCGCCGTGGCGCTCGACGAGGGGCTCGGGCGCGGCGCCGACCTGCTGGTCGTCAACGGCCTCTACCCGCCGCTGCCGGAGGAGGGGCTCGGCGGCGGCGACCAAGATCCGATCACCGACCTCTGGCGCCGCCGGCGCGCCCTCAACGAGCGCCAGCTCGCCCGCCTCGCCGAGGCCTGGCGCGGCCCGCGCGTCGAGCTGCCGCTGCTGCCCGTCGAGCGCGGGCCGCGCCTCCTCGCCGCGCTCGCCCGCCACCTGGAGCCGGCGTGGAGCTGATCTCCCGGGACACTCCGTTCACCGTCGTCGTCGGCGGCGGCGGAGTGGGGAAGACGACCCTCGCCGCGGCGCTCGGGGTGGCGGCGGCGCGCGCCGGGGAGGACGCGCTGGTCGTCACCTTCGACCCCTCCCATCGGCTCAAGGACGCGCTCGGCGTGGGCGAAGGCGCCGCCGGCGGCGAGGCGGCGGTGCCGCTCGCCGCGCCGGGGAGGCTCGACGCCAGCCTCCTCGACGCCCGCCAGACCTTCGACCGCCTCGTCGAGCGCTACGCCCCGGACGACGAGAGCCGCGAGCGCATCCTCGGCAACCGCTTCTACCGCCACCTCGCCGGCTCGCTCGGCGGCATCCTGGAGTACATGGCGGTCGAGCGGCTCTACGAGGTGGCGGCCGAGGGGCATTACGCGCAGGTCGTCCTCGACACGCCGCCGACCCGCCAGGCGCTCGACTTCCTGGAGGCGCCGGCGCGGATCGTCGCCTTCCTCGACAGCGGCGTCCTGCAGGTGGCGCAGCGGCGCTGGTTCGACGAGGAGGGGCGCCTGCGCGGCGCCGCGCGCTTCGGCCCGCTCGGCCGCCAGGCCGAGCGCTTCCTCGACGAGGTCGTGGGGCTCGACCTGCTGCGCGACATGAGCGAGTTCTTCCAGGCCTTCGCGCCGCTCTACGAGGGGTTCCGCGAGCGCGCCGCCGCCGTCCAGGCGCTGCTGCGCTCGCCGCGCACCCACTTCCTGCTGGTCGCCGGGCCGGGCGAGGAGCGCATCCCGGACACCCTGTTCTTCGCCCGCCGCCTGGAGAAGGAGGGGTATCGCCTGGGCGCGATCGTCGTCAACCGCTTGCATCCCTGGCAAGGCGAGGCGCCGGCCGCGCTGCCGGCAGGCGCCGAGACCGACGGCCGCCAGCTCCTCCTCTGGCTCGGCGACCGCGACCGCCGCGGGCTCGCGGAGCTCGGGCAGCTCCTGCCGCGCGAGCGGCCGTTCGTCGCTCTCCCTCTCTTGCCCGACGAGCCGACCGACCTGGAATCCCTGGGAGCGGTGGCGGACCTCCTGGGGCGCCTTCTTGCCGCACCGCGGCGAGACCCTTGACTCTTTTGCCGCACTGCGGTAATTTGCCGTGGTGCGGCGGCGCTGCCGCCGCCCGACCGGAGACAAGCCGATGATCCGCCTGATCAAGCGCTACGAGAGCCGCAAGCTCTACGACACCGAGGAGAGCCGCTACGTCTCGCTGGAGGAGATCGCGGCCTGGGTCCGCCAGGGGCAGGAGGTGCGGGTGCTGGACAACGCCACCTCCGCCGACGTCACCGCGCAGACCCTGACCCAGATCATCCTCGACGAGGGGCGCCGCGGCACCGCCTGCCTCTCGTCCGAGCTGCTCCACGACCTCGTCCGCGCCGGCCAGCAGGCCGTCACCACGGGCGTCGAGCAGGCGCGGCACGGGGTGGACCGGCTCGTGCAGGCGTCCGTCGATCGGCTGGGGCCGGTGCGGCGGGCGCGCGAGGAGATGTCGCGCCTGCGCACTCGCCTCGAGGAGCTGGAGGCGACACTCGAAGGGCTGGAGACCCAGGGCGCGGCGCCCGGCGCCGCCGCCCCGCCGCGCTCCCGCCGCAAGAGCTGACCAGGAACCGAACCCGCAATCCTTCAGGAGGGATAGACCATGAGCGACCCGAAGACGACCACCGCCGGCACGACCGGCACCACCACCGGCGCCCCCGGCACCGGCGGCAAGTTCCAGGACGAGCTGCTGGACAGCGCCCGCCGCGTCTGGCTGGCCGGCCTCGGCGCCCTGGCGACCGCCGGCGAGGAGGGCTCGCGCGCCTTCAGCCGCCTCGT
Source organism: Thermoanaerobaculia bacterium (assembly GCA_035536455.1). Taxonomy (GTDB): domain Bacteria; phylum Acidobacteriota; class Thermoanaerobaculia; order Multivoradales; family UBA5704; genus DASUNQ01. Next base: position 52,929 of record DATLOC010000064.1, read on the forward strand.
CGAGCGCGGCAAGGACGTGGAGCACAAGAGCCGCGACACCGCCGGCACGGGCTTCGAGAAGGCCAAGGAAGCGGCCAAGAGCACCTGGAGCGACCTCGGCAACACCGTGGACGAGACGCTGACCGCCACCCTCCACCGGCTCGGCGTCCCCACCCGCGACGAGATCCGAACCCTGACCCAGCGGGTCGAGGAGCTGTCGGCCAAGATCGAGCAGCTCCGCTCCCGCCCGGCGACGGCGAGCGCGCACGTCGTGGTCGACTCCGCGGGCAACCCGGTCTCGGGCCCCGGCGCGGACGCGCCGGTGACCAAGCCGCCGCGCAAGTCGTCCGGCGGCGGCGCGTAGCCGGTCGCCGGTGGCGGAACCCGGGCGAGCGCAGGCCGTCGATCCACGACGTGGCGTGACGCCGCGCATCGGCCTCGCGCTCGCCAGCGGCGCCCCGGAGGGCGCGATCTACGAGATCGGCGCCCTCCGCGCCCTCGACGAGGCGCTCGACGGCCTCGACTTCAACCAACTCGACATCTACGTCGGCGTCAGCGCCGGCGCCTTCCTGACCGCCTGCCTCGCCAACCGCATGACGACGGCGCAGATGTGCCGTGCCATTGTCTCGCCGGAGCCCGGCGAGCACCCCTTTGTCCCCGAGACCTTCCTCACCCCCGCCTTCGGGCTCTGGAAGCGCAGCGGCCTCGCCGTGCCGCGCCTGCTCTGGGAGGCGATCCGCGACTACCTGGCGGCGCCGGGCGAGCGCGCCGTGGGCGAGGTGCTGACGCGGCTGTCGCGCGCCCTGCCGGTCGGGGTCTTCGACAACGAGCCGATCCGCGCCTACCTCGAGCGGATCTACGCCTTGAAGGGGCGCAGCGACGACTTCCGCCGCCTCGGCCGGCGCCTCGTCGTCGTCGCGGTGGACCTCGACTCGGGCAAGGCGGTGCGCTTCGGCGAGCCGCCCTTCGACCACGTGCCGATCTCGCGCGCCGTGCAGGCGTCGAGCGCGCTGCCCGGCCTCTACCCGCCGGTCGAGATCGACGGCCGCTGCTACGTCGACGGCGTGCTGCTCAAGACCCTGCACGCCTCGGTGGCGCTGGAGGCGGGGGTGGACCTCCTCCTCTGCATCAATCCGCTGGTGCCCGTGGACACGGAGCGCGCCGTCGAGGCGGGCCTGATGCGCCACGGCCGGCTGGTCAACCGCGGCCTGCCGACTGTCCTGTCGCAGACCTTCCGCACGCTGATCCACTCCCGCCTCGAAGTCGGGATGGCCGCCTACCGCACGCGCTACGAGGGGGCCGACGTCGTGCTCCTCCAGCCGCGGCGTGACGACTACGCGATGTTCTTCACCAACATCTTCGGCTTCGCCGAGCGGCGCCTGGTCGCCGAGCACGCTTACCAGGCCACCCGCCGCGACCTCCTCGCCCGCTACGACGAGCTGACGCCGATCCTCGCCCGCCACGGCCTGACCCTGCGCCGCGACGTGCTGGAGGACGCCGAGCGCGACCTCTGGCAGGGCGTCGGGCTGGAAGCGGGGGCCAAGCGCAAGGCGAGGGAGCGCGGCCCGCGGCGGCCGGTGGCGGTGCACCGGCTGGACGAAGCGCTCGGGCGGCTCGAGGAGATGTTGGAAGGAGCCTAGAGGCTTGCAGCCTTCGCTGCTGTCCCGGAGCTTCACCATCCTGCGGGGCGTGGTCTACTCCGCGGCCTTCGTCTGGCTCTGGGCGTGGCTGGCCATCGCGGTGAGGCCCTTCGACGAGCGGCTCCCGATGTCGCTGCCCCTCTGGCTCCGCCCGGTCGGCTACCTGCTGGCCGCCGCCGGGGCGCTGCTCGCAGGCTGGTGCATCGCGACCTTTGTCACCCGCGGCCGCGGCACGCCGGCCCCCTTCGATCCGCCGCGCGAGTTCGTGGCCTCCGGCCCCTACCGCTGGGTGCGCAACCCGATGTACGTCGGCGGGGCTGCCGTGATGCTCGGAGCCGGCCTGGCCGTCTCCTCCCCGTCGATCGTCCTGCTCGCCCTCGGGTTCCTCGTGCTCATGCACCTCTTCGTCGTCCTCCACGAGGAGCCGGCGCTGGCCGACAAGTTCGGCGCCAGCTACCGGCAGTACAGATCGTCGGTTCACCGCTGGCTCATCCGCAAACCGGGCTCCGACTTGCTACGCGGCGCCGGCTGACGCGCCTTCGCGGGCGCCCCACGGAACATCTTCCAGCCCCCGAGATTCATTTCGGACGCTCGGAGATAAATCTCGCATAGACCAAGATCTATCTTCCGAGGCGGAAGACAAGACTTCCATGCATTGCGATCTATCTCCGGCGCCCGGAATTGAACCTCCCGTACCTCCAGATCGATCTCCCGCTCTCTGAGATTGGTCTCGGGAGCCCCGGGATATCCCCCGGATCACCGGCAGACGTAACTTTCGCTCCTCCGGGAGAGCCTATGTGGGTAAGGAGGGATTCTGCATGCGACACAACGACCCGAAAGCACGGCTCTTCATCCGCAGAGGCGCGCTCGTCCTGGCGACGGCCGCCGTCCTGGCGCTCGTCCCGCTCAGCGTCTACGCCGACCCCATTCAGGACGGCGCTCTCGGGCCCTACCGCGCCGGCTGGTTCGCGAACAACGGGCCGGGCGGACCCCTCACCTGTTCCGAGACCTGCAAGGCGAAGGCGCCCGGCACGCTCGCCGAGTACGAGGCGACCTTCGTGTCGGTGATCAAGCGGGCCTTCGTGTGCCGCGTGGCGGGGCCGCCCAAGGGCGACATCCGGACCTGGCTCTACGGCAGCCAGTTCGACGACCGCGCCGCCTGCTACACGACGGGGCTCGACCTCAAGGGCTCGTACAACCAGCGGTACTACTGCCTCTGCGTCGCGAAGCCCGGATAAGCGGCGGCGGCGGCTCGGCGCCCTAGCCCGGCGCCAGCCGCTTGCCGATCGCGTCGGCCGCGTAGAGGACGAGCGAGCAGCCGAGGGGGAAGAGCACCTCGTTGATGCCGCGGGAGAGGAGGCTCACGAGGTCGGCCTTGGCCCCGGCCGCCACGGTCACGCCGAGGATCGTGCCGCCGAAGACGAGGCCGGTGAGGAGCCCGAGCGCGACGTAGCTTCCCAGCGAGCCGCGCGCGCCTTTGCCGAGGCGGCCGAGCGCCGCGCCGAGGAAGCCGAATTCGATCGCCTTGAGCAGGGCGATGAGGAGGGGCGACGGCCCGGCCGCCACCGTGCCGGCCAGCCCCATTGCCGCCGCCACGCCCTTGTGCAGCGACCTGGCGACGGCAAAGGCGACCGGCGCCGAGATCAGGCCCAGGAGGCCCATCACCGCCGAGCGCGTCTTTCCCGCGGCGGTGCCGAAGGCGAGGCCGACGCAGACCAGGAACGACCAGGAGACCTTGTGCGCCAGGTCGGCGACGAACGGCTTGGGGCTCGATCCCTGCGTGCCGGAGTAGGCCGCGACGGTGAGGACGAGCACCTCCAACGCCACTCCCAGCCCGATCGACAGCCAGGCGACGCGCAGCACTGTGCGCATCAGCTCGTTCGTGGAGGAGGAGATGGCGGCGGCGCGCTCGGCCGCGGTGGGCGCCGGCTCGGGTGCCGGCTGAGGAGCAGGCGGCGGTGCCTCGACGGACTCGGACTGCGGTTCCGTCATCCCGCGGATCTTACTCCCGCGCTCGGCCGCTCCGTGCGCTCCGGCAGCGGCCGGTCCTTCAGGTGCCAGTGAAACGTTCCTTCCTGCGCGCGCCGCTCTGCGGGGCTGAGGCCGCGGTAGCCGCAGGGAGGGCGGCGGAAGTGCCGCGTCAGGCCGAGGAACGGCCAGCCGAAGGGGAGGTAGAACCCGAGCAGGTCCCAGTCGCGGAGGACGGCGTGGAGGCGGTTGCGCGCCGGCGGGCGGCGGCGGTTGCGGTCGTGGCCTACGAAGGACACCGGCCAGCCGCTCGGCAGGAGCGCGAAGAGCTTCCGCCGCGCCGCCCACAGCTCGCGGCGGAGCGACGGCGCGTCGTAGGGCCGCCGGCCGTAGGTTGTCACCTGCCGGTCGAGCTCGGCCTGGCAGTCGCGGCGCACGCCGTCGGCGACCTCGCGCAGCTTGCCGCGGTCGGGATCGTCGAGGTCGATCCCCGCCGCGCGCACCCGCGCCGCCATGTCGATGGGGTCGCCGACGACGAAGACCATCCGCGCCGGCAGCGTCAGGTACCACATCCAGGGGAAGAGCAACGCGAGCGGCGCCGCCGGCAGCGGCAGGAACGGCACCCGGAAGAGCCGCTGCATGAGCCGGTCGAGCGCCGGCACCGTGAAGCAGAAGGGGATCACCCACTCGGCGTTGATGATCGAGATCGGGTAGACCGGCGCGCCGTGGCGGGCGGCGAGGATGACGAAGCTCGTCGAGTAGCGCTGGAGCTGGTAGCGGCGGAAGAAGCCCTTGCCGATCCCCGGCACCCCCTCGGGGTAATAGATCAGCCGCTCGCCGCGCGCCAGCAGGCGGTCGAAGTTGTCGAAGGTCAGGTCGATGCCGCCGCAGCGGCGCCAGAAGTTGTCGAGGCCGAAGGGGCGCATCCACCAGGTGACCGCCAGCTCCTTCTCGAAGACCGAGCGGAGCTTGGCCTCCGGCCGCAGCCCGTCGCGCTGCCAGAGGAGGCCCTCGAGCACCATGCCGTCGTAGGGGAAGGCATTGCCGCTGTGGTTGGGGGCGAGGACGAGCGGCCCGCCGTCCGGGATCTTCTCGCCGCCGACCAGCTCGGCCCGGAAGTAGCGGCGGACGATCGGGTCGAAGACCTCCTGGATGACCGAGGCGGTGTAGTCGGGGTCGAACGGCTCGTAGGGCGCCGTCATTTGCGGCGCAGGGCGGTCAGGATCCCGACCACGAAGAGCGCCGTCCAGATCGGCCAGGGGCCGTCGGCGCCGGCGAGGACTGCGCCGGCGATCAGGCAGAAGCCGCCGAAGAGCGTGCCGCGCAGGCCGGTCAGCGGGTTCTCGGGGTGGCGCTGCGTCGCCTGCTGGAGGAGACGGAGGCCTTCGGTCACCAGCATCGGCGACTTGACGATGGCGTCGAGCAGCTCGGGGGCGCCGCGCAGGCCCTCGCGGCCGATGCGCAGCGGGTTGAACTGGTCGAGGAAGATGCGGTGGATGTGCTGCTGCGACACCGCCGCGACGTCCATGCCCGGCTTGAGGATCTGTCCCACCCCCTCGAAGGTGATCAGCGCCTTGACCATCAGCACCATCTCTACGGGGAAGTACATCCCGTGCTGCGCGCCCTGGTTGACCGACTGCAGGATGAGCTGACCGAGGGAGAAGTCGCGGAAGCTGGCGCTGCGGTGCCAGCGGACGAGGATCTCGGTGACCTCGCGGCGGAAGCCGGCGGGGTCGGCGCCGGGCCCGGGCTGCGCCACCGCGGCGAGGTAGCGGGCGGCGTTCTCGGCGTCGCCCAGGACCAGCGTGTAGTAGTAGTAGAGGAGCGTCCGCCGCAGGTCGCCGTCGAAGCGCCCCACCATCCCGAGGTCGATGAAACCCGCCTGGACCGCGCCGCGCCCGCCGCGCAGGATGAGGAGGTTGCCGGGGTGGAGGTCGGCGTGGAAGAAGCCGTCCTTGAACAGCATGCGGATGATCGCCGCGGCGCCCAAGTCCACCAGCCGGTCGCGCTCGGCCTCGGAGAGCTCCTCGATCCGCGGGTCGCTCGGCTTGAAGCCGTCGAGGAACTCCATGCACAGCACGCCGCGGCCGCTGTACTGGCGGTAGATGCGCGGGAAGACGACGTCCGGCAGAGCCTTGAAGTTGGCGGCGAAGGTCTCGGCGTTGTCGGCCTCGCGCCGCAGGTCCACCTCGCGGCGCGTGTACTCGACGAACTCGGCGATCACCTGCCGCGGCCGGTAGCGCGGCAGCAGGAGCTGGAGGAGGGCGCCGAGGATGCCGAGGAGCTTGGCGTCGCGCGTCAGGGTCTCGCGGATGCCGGGCTTGACGACTTTGAGGATGACCGTGTCCCCCTCGCGCGTCGTGGCGCGATGGATCTGCGCGATCGAGGCCGAGCCGATGGGATGCGGATCGACCCAGGAGAACATCTCGTCGACCGGCCGGCGGAGGTCGGCGGCGACCAGCTCGATGTAGCGCGGGAAGGAGACGACCGGCAGGCGGTCGAGGAGGTTCTTGAGCTCCTCGGTGACGGCGGCGGGGAGGAGGTCCTGGCGCAGCGCCAGCACCTGCCCCAGCTTGATGTAGGTGGGCCCGAGGACCTCGAGCCGCCGCCGGAGCTGCACCGGGAACGGCCGGTCGGAGATGGACTTGTCGAGGACGGGAGAGGCGAGCGCGGCGAGGCAACGGGCGGCGCCGTGGAGGAGCCGCGAGCGCCGCTTCGGCGGCAGGTCCGTCTCGCCGCGCGCGTAGGCGGCGAGGCCGCCGAAGAGGAGGCCGAAGAGGTGCCGCTGGGTGGTGAAGAAGCGGCGCACCAACCCGGCCGGCGGATGATCGGGGAGGAGCTCGAAGCCGCCGCGGTCGTCGGGAGCGGGAGGCGCCGCCTCCGCGGGCAGTGCGGCCTCCGGCCGCGCCGCCGCGGCGGTGACAGGAGGAGGCTCCGCCCGCATGGTGCCGAGAAGGTTACCGCGTTTCGCCGCCTAGCCCCGCTCTAGCTCGTAGCTCTCCAGGTGCCGGGGGACGCTGACCTTCCAGTCGAGCTCGCGGCGCATCCGTTCGGCCAGCGCCGCCGCGGGGCCGGGCTCGCCGTGGACCACGAAGGCGCGCTTCAGCGTCCCTTCGGCCGTCCCCATCCAGCGCATCAGCTCGCCGGCGTCGGCGTGGGCCGAGAGGCCGTCGATCTTCTGCACCCGGGCCCGCACCGGCACGGCGCGGTGGAAGACCTGCAGCGTCGTCGCGCCGTCCAGGAGCTGGCGGCCGCGCGTGCCTTCGGCCTGGAAACCGACGAAGAGGATCGTGCTCCGCGGGTCGGGCAGGCGGTGGATCAGGTGGTGGAGCACCCGCCCGCCGGTGAGCATGCCGGCGCCGGCGATGATGACGAGCGGCCCGGGCATCGCGTTGAGCGCCATCGACTCGTTGCGGGTCTTGGTGAAGGTGACGCTGCCGCCGCCGCGCAGGGGCGACCGCCCCGCCGCCACGATCGCGCGCATCGGCTCGTCGAACTCCTCGGCGTGGCGGCGGTAGATGCCCGTCGCCTCGATCCCCATCGGGCTGTCGATGAAGACCGGCAGGCGCGGCACCCGCCCGGCGTGCTCCAGCTCGCCCAGGTGATAGAGCAGGTCCTGCGTGCGGCCGACGGCGAAGGCCGGCACGACGATCGCGCCGCCGCGCTCGACCGCCTCGCCGACCGCCCGCTCGAGCTGGTCCTCGATCGGCTCGGGCGAGTGCTCCCGGTCGCCGTAGGTGGACTCGACGACCAGCGCGTCGGGCGCCTTGCCGATCGCGGTCGGGTCGTCGAGGATCGGCGCGCCGTAGCGCCCGACGTCGCCCGAGAAGAGGAGGCGCAGCCGCCCGCCGCCATCCGGCGCCGCCAGTTCCAGGTGCGCGGCGCCGAGCAGGTGCCCGGCGGTGCGGTAGGTCGCGCTCCACCCCGGCAGCGGCGCGAACTCGTCGTCGAAGCTCACGGTCCGCACCGCCTTGGCGGCCGCCCGCCCCTCGGCCTCGGTGAAGAGCGGCAGCGCCGGCCGGTGGCGCGTGATCCCCTTCTCGTTGCGGAAGCGGGCTTCTTCCTCCTGGAGCTTGCCGGCGTCGGCGAGCAGCACCGCCATGAGGTCGGCGGTCGGGCGGGTGGCGAAGACCGGACCGCGGAAGCCGTCGCGCAAGAGGCGCGGGAGGTACCCCGTGTGGTCGAGGTGGGCGTGGGTCACCACCACCGCGTCGATCGTTTCCGGCGCCACCGGCAGCTTCTCCCAGTTCCGCTGCCGCAGCTCCGGCAGCCCCTGGAAGAGCCCGCAGTCCACGAGCACGCGCGCGCCGTCGGCTTCGACCAAGTGCTTCGAGCCGGTCACCGTCCCGGCGGCGCCGAGGAACTGGAGCTTCGCCATGCGCGGGGGGCGACCTACCGGTTCCGCCCGTACTGCTCGTGGCTCGACACCCAGTCGAGGGAGGAGATTGCGGCGCCCAGGGAGATCTCGCCGGCCAAGGCGACGCCGGCGACGATCTCGGCGAGCTTCTTGACTTTGCCCTTGCCGACGCAGTCCAGGATCGACAAGCACTCGCGCTGGGTCGGCAACGCCGTGCCGCCGCCATGGGTAGCGACGATGAGCGAGGGGATCGTGAGCGACATGTAGAAGTCCCCCTTGGGCGTCACCTCGGTGTAGAGGATGCCGGCCGAGGACTCCGAGACGTTCGCTACGTCCTGGCCGGTGGCGATGAACATCGCGGTGATGCCGTTGGGCGAATGACAGCCGTTGTTGTTGGCGCCCGACATGAAGGCGCCGATGTTGGCGACGTTCGAGTGGAAATGAAGGGTCTCGGGATCGACCCGCATGTGCTGGACGAGCACGTCGCGCGGGATGACGCACTCGGCGGTCACCCGCTTGCCGCGGGTGCGCATGATGTTGACCTGCGAGGCTTTCTTGTCGGTGGCGAAGTTGGACTCCAGGTAGAAGTGGCGGATGTTCGGCGCGTTCTCGAGGATCCAGGAGCAGGCGGCGAAGGTGGCGCGGCCGACCATGTTCTGGCCGGCGGCGTCGCCGGTCGTGTAGTTGAAGCGCAGGAAGACGAAGCGGTTCGAGAGGTAGCGGTCGATGTAGGTCAGCTTGGCGACGCTGGAGGTCGCCTCGGCTTGGTCGCGGATCTCGTCCATGTGCTCGTCGATCCAGCGCCCGAAGTCCCGCCCCTGTCGCGCGTCGTCGAAGACGAAGACCGGCGCGCGCTGCATCTTGTCGCCGACCACCGTGCACATCACGCCGCCCGAGAGGTTCAGCACCTTGATGCCGCGGTTGTAGGAGGCGACGAGCGTCCCCTCGGCGGTGGCGAGCGGCACCAGGAACTCGCCCTGCGCGTGCTCGCCGTTGACCTTGATCGGCCCGGCGAAGCCGATCGGCACCTGCGCCACGCCGGTGAAGTTCTCGATGTTCCCCTTGGTGGCCGACGGCTCGAAGGAGAACTTGTCGATGTGCTGGAGCTTGACGCCGGCGTACTCCTCGACGAAGCGCTGCCGCTGGGCGACGATCTCGCGGCTGTAGTCGTTCTCCTTGTCGTGGGGGACGCTGGTGCGCTTGGCCGGCTCCTCGGCGATCGCGTCCTTGACCTTGAAGGCGAGCGAGCCGAAGGGCTGGGCCTCGAAGGCGAGCGCGATCTCGTGCGGCCCCTTGGGCAGCGGGTCGATGCCGGCGCGGATGCGCACCACCCTCGACAGCGGGAAGGGGATGGCGTTGGCCGCTGTCACCTGCGCCGCCGGCAGCGACTGGCCGTCGAAGTCGAGGGTGAGCCGCGACGGCGGCACCTCGCGGCCGTCCACGCGCACCTCGGCGATGCGCGTCACGGTGGCGTCCGAGAGCCGGTTCTTGAGGGCGAAGCGGACGCCGTCCTCGACGTTCTCGAGGCTGCCGAGGGTGTAGAGCTGCTTGAGGATGAGGCCGGGGATCTTCATCGCGGGTCGCAGTGTATCGCCGCGCCGGGGCGGCTTGTCAGGCGCCCGCCAAGTGCCGCCGCCCGGGGGGACGGGGCCGCCTGTCCACTTCCGGCGCCTTGCACGCACCTTCAGTAACGAAAGGAGACCTGCATGAGGCGAAACGCCAAACTGCTCCTGTTGCTCTGTGTCCTCCTCTCCCTGCCCGCCACCGTCACCGCCTCCACCTTCATCCACATGACCCCGCGGCAGCTCATCGCCGAGTCGGCCGCGGTCGTGCTGGGCGAGGTGCTCACCGTCAACTCCTACTGGGACGCCTCGGGGCAGATCATCGAGACCGAGGCGCTGGTCCGGGTGCACGAGACCCTGATCGGCGACGCCGGCGCGGTCGCCGTCGTCCGCACCTGGGGCGGGACGGTGGGCGGCTACACGATCGAGGCCCACGGCTTCCCCGAGTTCCAGGTCGGCGCGCGGGTTTTGCTCTTCCTCAGCGACGAGCGGAACGGCGCCGCGCAGGTCGTCGGCTACCGGCTCGGCCAGTACCGGATCGGGCACGACCGCACCGGCGCCGAGGTGGCGATCCCGACCTTCGAGGCCGCCAGCGCTGGTCTCGTCGCCCGCGAAGGCCAAGCGGCGCCGCCGCGCCCCTACCGCCTCGAAGAGTTCAAGACCTTCCTGCGCGCCGAGGCGGCGCGCACGGCACGTCACGCGCACTGATCCGGAGAGGAACCCAGCCATGACGAGAACCCGAATCCTGTCCACCCTCTCCCTGGCGGTCGTGCTCGCCCTGATCGCGACGACCGTCTCCGCCTACGTCCTGCTCTCGCCCCGCCGCACCTGGGACTCCGCGCCCAACTACCGCGTCGACAACCGCGGCCAGGCGTCGATCACCGGCACCGACAAGGGCCGCAACGCCACCCGCAACGCCATCACCTCCTCGGCGGCCTGGAACGGCGCGCCGACCGAGCGCAACCCGGTGATCAACGCGACGGTGACGTCCGTCTCCGGCTTCTCGCTCGGCGACGGCGTGCCGATGCTCAACTTCACCGATCCCACCGGCGCCTGCAGCGGCAACTGCCTCGCCGCCACCTTCACCGGCTACTACCAGTCGCGCGGTAACGGCACCTACCGCATCTACGACGCCGACATCGTCACCAACACCGCCCACAACTGGGCCGACGCGGCCGATCCCTGCTCGGGCTCGGAGTACCGGATCGAAGGCGTGATGGTGCACGAGATTGGCCACGGCCTCGGCCTCGGCCACACCAGCGTCTCCGGCGCCACGATGTACCCGTCGGTCTCGGCCTGCAACAACGGTCCGGCCTCGACCGAGACGGACGACGAGAACGGGATCGATAATTTGTATTAGTCGTACTGCTTCCCGGTGTCCCCGTCGCCGCTACCTGCGCAGTGCCGTGCGCAGGCGGCGGTAGACGGGGCCCGGGGCCCAGCGGCGCTCGCCGATGCGGCCGACGGGCAGCACGCCGACCAGGCTGTTCGTCAGCAGCACCTCGCTGGCGGCCGGGAGGTCGTCGTCGAAGATCTCCCCCTCCTCGATCAGCCCGGCCTCCAGCAGGCGGCGGCGGACGGTGCCGGGCACGCACCCTTCGGCTGCCGGCGGCGTGTAGGCCCGGCCTCGCTCCAGCACCAGGACGACGTTGCTGCGCGAGCCCTCCATGAGCAGGCCCTCCTGATCGAGCAGCAGGGCCTCCCAGGCGCCGGCGGCGCGGGCGCGGCCCAGCGCCAGAGCGTGCGCGCCGTAGGAGAGGCTCTTGAGGCCGGTGAGCGCGCCGCGCGCCTCGAGGCGCAGGTCGTGGAGCACCACGGCGGCGACGCCCTCGCGGTACATCGCCCGCGACGGCGGCTCGTAGGGCACGGCGGTGACCAGGCGCGTCGGCACCCCGGCGACGCCGCGCGTCACCGTGATCCGCAGCCGCGCCGCCGGCCGCGGCGCCGCCTTGGCCACCGCCCGCACCGCCGCCGCCAACGCTCGGCGCCGCTCGGGGATCTCGAGGTCGATCCGCGGCAGGCTGTCGAGCAAGCGGTCGAGGTGAGCGTCGAGGTCGCGCACGCGGCCGCCGTCGACGCGCAGGGTCTCGAAGAGGCCGTCGCCGTGAAGGAAGCCTGCGTCGTCGGGCGCCAGCGCCACGTCCTCCGCCGCGACCAGGCGGCCGTTCCACCAGGCCGCGCTCACCAGGCGCCCGCCTCCGGCAGGCCGAGCGCGGCGAGGAAGGCGCGCGCCTTGACCCGCGTCTCCTCCAGCTCCGCCTCGGGGTCCGAGTCGGCGACGATCCCGCCCCCGGTGTGGTAGGCCACCCGTTCGCGGGCCGCGACGGCGGTGCGGATGGCGACCGAGAGGTCCAGCTCGCCGGAGAGCGCGATCCGCCCGACGGCGCCCATCGCCGGCCCCCGCCGCCGCTCCTCCTCGGCCGCCGCCACCGCCACGGCGCGGATCTTCGGCGCGCCGCTGATCGAGGCCGGCGGGAAGCTGGCGCGCAGCAGGTCGGCGGCGTTGGTTCCCGGGGCGAGCCGGGCGCGCACCCGCGAGACGGTGTGGTGCAGCGTCGGCAGGGTCATCAGCTCGGCGTGCGCCGCCACCTCGACGCTGCCGGTGACGGCCACGCGCCCGAGGTCGTTGCGGACCACGTCGACGATCATCGCCAGCTCGGCGCGGTCCTTGCCGCTCTCCAGGAGCTCGCGCGCCAGCGCGGCGTCGCTCCGCCGGTCGGCGCCGCGCGGCCGCGTCCCCTTGATCGGCCGCGACTCGACGACCCCGTCGCGCACCGCGAGGAAGCACTCCGGCGAGACCGAGAGGAGGGCGCGGGCGCGGCGCGGCGTCGAGAGGTCGAGGAACGCGGCGTAGTCGGCCGGGCTCGCCGCCCGCAGCCGCTGCCAGAGCGGCCAGACGGCGCGCCGCGCCAGCCGCGTCTCCAGCCGCCGGCAGAGGTTGACCTGGAAGATCTCGCCGGCGGCGATGCGGCCGACGGAGCGCGCCACGGCGTCGGCGAAGCCGGATGGGAGGGGGCGGCTGTGCAGCGGCGGGCGGACGAGCGGGCCTTCCGGCGGCGCCTCCGCCGCCCGGCGCGCCAGCCGCTGGAGGAGCCGCTCGGCGGCGATCCGCGCGTCGCCGCCGGCGGCCGGCCAGGCGTCGGTGCTGTCGAGCGTCCAGCCGCGGGCGTCGCGGCGGAGGGCGGTGGGGTAGAGGGCGAGGTGGAGGTCGGGGAGGCCGAGGTCGTCCGGCGGGGGCGGCGGCAGCTCCTCGAGCTCCCAGGTCAGCTCGTAGCCGAGGAACCCGACCAACTCGCCGCCGGCGCCTCCCCAGGCGGCGAGCGCGGCATCCAGGAGGTCGAGGCCGCGGGCGGCGAAGGCGGCGCGGCCGCCCGGCCCGTCCACCGTCGCCCGCCCGTTGCGCGCCGAGAGGACGGCGAGCGGCCGGGCGTAGAGGCGGGCGCCCCCCCAGCCGGCGCCGTCCAGCCAGGCGAAGCCCGGCTCCTGCCGCAGCTCCTCGGCCACCGGCTCGACGGCGGCGGCGCCGGCGAGCGGCGTCTTGGCGCCGCGCGCCGCCGGCCGCGGCGGCGGCAGCAGCGCGCGCAGGCGGTCGGCCAGCCGCGCCCGCCGCGCCGCGGTCGGCCGGTCAGACCACACGGACCGCGCCCGCGGCGCGCGTCAAGAGATCACCAGCAGGCGGCTCTCCTTGACCACCCACCGCCCGGCCTCGCGGGCGACGCGGAAGCTCTCGGTCGAGGAGCTCAGGTTCCCTTCGTGGTAGCCGCCGATGGCCTCCACCTCGTCTTCCGACAGCCACTTCACCGACCTGACCTGGAAGGTGAGGACGCCCTCGCCGCCTGGGCACTCCGGCTCGCCGTAGACCGGCGGCCGCTGATTGGCGAAGCGCTTGAGGAGCGACGCCGGCACCGGCCGGTCGGGCCCGAGCGACAGGCAGTAGGCGCCGGCGTTCTGCTGCAGCCCGGAGGCGTTGTGCTCGAACTGGTAGCGGAAGATCGCCTCCAGCAGCTCGTCGGGGGCGAAGGGATCCTCGGCGCCGGACGCGGGGGGCTGGCCGCCGGCGGCCGTGTCGGGCGTGGCGGGAGCGGCATCCGTGCCATTGGCGTTGCCGTCGCCGGCGGGCGGGCCGCAGGTGGCGGCGGCGAAGAGCAGGGCGGCGAGGCCGCAGAGGAGCGCGCGCATCGTCTTCATCTCCCGAGGGTCGCTTCGAGGAGCGCCGCGAGCCGGTAGCCGGCGAGGGCCATCGCCGGCTCGGCGATACGCCGCACGTTCCAGCGATACCGCGCCGGCGGCCGCTGGCCGCGGCGCAAGGTTTCCGGATAGACCAGATTGGTGCAGATCCTGTGCCCCTCCTGCGCCCAGGTCTCGAAGGCGCGCAGGGCGAGGCGGCCGGCGAAGAGGCGGGGTGGATGGTCGCGGACGAGGGCCGCTGCCAGCCGCGCCACCCAGACGGTCTCCGACTCCCAGGAGCGGCGCCCGTGGGCGCGGGTGACGGCGCTGTCCCAGTACCAGTGCAGCTCCTCGGCCTCGCCGGCGAGCGGGAAGAGGTTGCCGCCGCGGTCGCCGGCGGGCTCCGCCGGCGTCACCCGCGAGGCGGTGTGGAGCGGCTGGTGGATGTCGCCGGTCAAGTGGAGCACCCAGGCGAGGTCGATCGCCTTCTCGCGCGCCGGCCGCGCCGGGTCGGCGATCGCGGCGCTCAGGACGCGCAGCCGCTCGACGACGTTCTCGCGCCCCACCGGCAGATCGAGCCGCTCGCGCGGCGGCCGGTCCGGCCCCGGCTTCTCCCAATAGCGGTCGATGTAGTGCCAGGTCCCGTGGTGGTACTTGGCGCGCCGCTCCGGGAACCCCTCGTCGCGCACGATGTCCGGCCAGGCCGCGGCCCGCGCGAAGAGCGTCCGCTCGCGCAGCGCCAGCGGCTGCGCCCCGCTCGCCGGCGGCAGCAGGCTCGCAAGGTCCGCGTCCCCCGGCGCCGCCTTGAGCAGCGTCACGGCGCGCGCCCGCGTCGCCTCCGGCATCCGCTCCCAGGCGATCCACGCAACTACCTGGTGACCAACTGGGTCCCAGGCGTAGGCGGGGGCAAGGACGGTCAGGCCGGCAGAGACAATAAGGGCAAGCAGATCGTAGCGAGGCCTCATGCCGGGGCGATTCTAGGCGACGCCGGCTGGCCCGCCACGGCGCTATGATCCTCCCCGCTGCGGCGGCACGACCGCCGGGCCTTTCTCGGGGGGACGCAGAATGAAAGGGAAAACCGGCTGTCTCATCGCCGTCGTGGTGGCCCTTGTCATCGCCGGCTTCTATCTCGTCGGGCTCTACAACGGGCTGGTCGGCGCGGAGCAGCAGGTGGAGCAGTCTTGGGCGCAGGTGGAGAACGCCTACCAGCGGCGCGCCGACCTGGTCCCCAACCTGGTCGCCACCGTCAAGGGCTCGGCCGCCTTCGAGCGCGAGACGCTGCAGCAGGTCGTCGAGGCGCGGAGCCGCGTCGGCCAGGTGTCGGCGGGGGCCACCGCCGAGATCCTCGACGACCCGCAGCGCTTCGCCCAGTTCCAGGCGGCCCAGGACCAGCTCTCCTCGGCCCTCTCGCGGCTGCTGGTCGTCGTCGAGCGCTACCCCGAGCTGCGCTCGGTCGCCAACTTCTCCAACCTCATGGCCCAGCTCGAAGGCACGGAGAACCGCATCGCCGTCGAGCGCCGGCGCTACAACGAGGCCGCGCAGGCCTACAACACGCGCGTCCTGCGCCTGCCGGCGCGGCTCTTCGCCGGCATCCTGGGGTTCGAGAAGAAGGCCTACTTCACCGCCGTGCCGGGGGCCGAGACGGCGCCGCGGGTGAACTTCTAGTCCCGGCCGCCGCGTCGCTGCGGTAGACGACCGCACCGGCCCAGCTCTCGGCAGCCAGGTCCTCCACGACGACCGCCACTTTGCCCGCCTCGGTCGCGGCGGGCAGGGTGACGGCGTGCCGCCAGCCGCTCCGCACGAGCGCCGCGGCGTCGAGGACCTCGTGCCAGATGGACACCGGTTCCTCACCGGCGACCACGGCCAGCGAGAGGCGGAGGAGGCGCGCCGCACGGCCCGGCTCGCCGCCGGCGGGTGCCGCCGCCTGGCGGAAGCGGCCGAGGTCGAGCTCGAGGCGCGGCGCCGGCGCCTGCGCGAGGACGGCCGGCAGCGGGTCGAGGCCGGCGCCGTCGGCGAGAAGGGCGCGCAGGCGCGCCTCCGCCAGCGCCGGCGGGGTGGCGGTGCGGCTCCAGCGGAAGGTGCGCAGCGGCCGGCCGGCGATCGTCGTCGCCTCCAGGCGGTGGAGGTCGGACGTGGGGCCTGCGGCCGGGCGCTCGATCCAGAGCTGCCGGCGATTGGCGAGGGCGTCGAGGGCCGGCGCGAGCTGCGCCTCGACCGCGACCATGTGCCCGGCGGTCTCCTCGACTAGGGCGCGCAGCGGCGCCAGGTCGGGGGCGACGGCGAGGCCGGCGACCACCTCCAGCGAGGCGACGCCGCCGCGGCGGCGCGACGGGAAGGTCATGAGCGGCGGACTGGCGGGCGGCACGGTGGCGTCGTTGCCGCCGGTGTTGAGGCCCTCGCGCTGCCGTTCAGTGTCGCTCCAGGGCCGCGTCGGCTCGCCGACCTCCATCCGCTGCAGAGGCAGCGGCAGCGCCACCCAGCGATAGGCGGCGAGGAGGCGCCCGGTCTCGCGCAGCGCCGGCTCGTCCCCCCCGTCGGCCACCCAGAGCAGGGCGTGGGGCCCGGGGTCGCGGCGGCCGGCGAGCCGCGCCAGCACGCGGTCGCACTGCCGGCGCACGGTCGCCGGCGGGAGGTCGCGGGCGCGCTGCCGGCGCCCCGCCGCGGCGCTGCGGTCCCGCTCGACGCGCGCCGCGCCGGCGAGGTCCGCCAGCACCTGCTCGATGCGCCGCGCCTCCCGCGTCGGCGCGAGGAGGGTGCGCGGCCCGGGGTCGGCGACGACCACCTCGACGGTGCCCAGCGCCGCCAGCCGGCGCGCCTCCTTGGCCAGCGCGAGCGGCGCGCCGAAGAGCGTCTCCGGCCCCGCCAGCGTGCGGTCGATCCAGACCACCAGCGACCAGCCGCCCGCGGTCTCGCCTTCGTCGTCGACGCGAGTCACCCGGCGGAGCAGCCCGTCCTCCTGCACCAGGAGGTCGCCGGGGGCGAACGACGGCACCTCGAGCAGCGCGCGCCGCGGCGGCGGCTCGAAGACCAGCCCCAGCTCCTGCACCTGCACCTCGCCGGTGAAGGAGGGGACCCTCTGCGCCCGCGCGGCGATCCCGGCGCAAGACGCCGCGACCGCCAGGGCGAGGCCGGCGTAAACGTGCCGCCGTCCTCGCCGCCTCCGCATGCGGCGAGCTTAGCCTCCCCCGGCCGCGCCTGCGCGGTTGGCGATGGCTGCATCTACCCCCCGCTCGGCGACCGGAGTACACTGAAACGCCATGCCCCCCCGTCCGCCCCGGCAGGCCGGCTTCACGCTGGTCGAGCTGCTCATCACGTTGGCGCTCATGGCGATCCTGCTGCTCCTCGCCGTCGGGCCGCTCGACAATTTCATGCACCGCGGCAAGACCGAGGGGATCGCGCGCCAGATCTCGAGCCTGATTCTCCGCGCCCGCTTCGAGGCGCTCCAGCGCAACGTCCCGGCGCGGGTCCTGGCCGACGGGCCCAACCGCCGGATCTTCGCCTACGTCGAGATGGGCGGCGACGGCGACTTCGACGCCGGCGTCGACCGCGAGCTCGGCCGCTACGAGCTGCCCGCGGGGGTGAGCTTCCGCGCTTACGCCGGCGGCGAGAACGACGACAACGCGATGTGGAACATGCTGGGCCCCGCGGGCGCCCAGTGGGTGGAGTTCGACGGCACCGGTGTGGTGGTCGAGGCGCCTGACGCCGTCCCGGACATGCTCCCGGCGATCCGCCTGGCCGACACGCGGGAGAACTACATTGAAGTCAAGCTGAGGGCCCGCGAAACCGGCTCGGTGCAGCTGCGCAAGTGGGACGACGGCGCCCCTGCGGACGCGTACGGCACGAAGTACGTCACGCAGGGGCAGAACGGCCGCTCCTGGGAGTGGCTCTAGGGGCCTACGCCGTCTTGTAGACCAGCGCCGCCACCGCCCCCTGGATGGCGTGGGCCACGAGCACGTAGACGATCTCCGTCCCCAGCAGCGACGTCGGGTAGTAGGTGACGCTGAAGAACATGTAGAGCCCGCAGAGCACCGGGCCGAAGAGCCCGAGCAGGATGCCGAGCGTCACGCCCGCCTTGACGCCGCCCCCGTAGCCGCCGCCGCACTTGACGAAGAACCAGACGATCAGGAACGCCGCGAGCAGGTCGAGCACGGCGTAGGCGGGGATCACCTCGCGGAACATCCCCGGGTGGGCGTTGGAAATCGCCTCGTACTGGGGGTGGATGAGCACGCCGTAGAAGAGATAGTTCAGCAGGAAGCGGACGACGAAGACCGCGACCCCGGCTCCCACGAAGCGGCCAGTGTTCATGCCTTCCTCCTTGGCGGCAGGCGGTGCCATGCCGCGGACGAACAGCGTTCGACTGCGTCGCTACAGGTGCTGTGACGGATTCGTCTCGACGCTACTGCGGGCGGCGCGGCGAGTCAACCGGGAGCTAGAGGCGGACGCTCCAGCCCGAGCGCACGCAGTCGGGGACCCCCACCCCGTGCAGCCAGTTGCCGAGGAGGGTAAGCCCGGGGTTGGCGCGCTCGAGGGACGCGGCGGCGGTGCACACGCCGGCCAGGGCCACGGTCGGCTGTGGGATCCCGGGCCGCCAGCGGGCGACGCGGGCGAAGGCCGGCGCGCCCCGGGCGCCGAGGAGGTCCGCCAGCTCCTCGCGGGCGAGGGCCAGGAGCCGGGGCTCCGGAAGGTCCGTCAGCTCGGGGTGGCGCCGGCCCCCCGCCATCGCGGTCACCAGGACGTGGCCCGCGGGCGCGGCGGCGGGGAAGAGGGTCGAGGTGAAGATCGCCCCGAGCAGCCGCCGCCCCTCGCGATGGGGGGCGAGGAAGCCGAAGCCGTCGAGCGGGTGGGCGACGGCGGCGCGCTCCCAGCCGAGCACCACGACCGCGACCGGCGCGTGCGGCAGCGCGTCGAGCCCGGCCGCGGCGCCGTGCGGTGAGAGGCCGGCGAGCGCCCGCGCCGCCGCGGCGGCGGGGAGGGCGACGACCAGCCGCGGCGCCGCGAAATCGCGCTCGACGCGGGTCTGCCGCGCCCCCACCCGGAACTGCCCGCCGGCCCGTGTCACCCCGTCCACCCGGCAGTGCGTCTCGACCTGCAGGCCCGCGGCGAGCGTCGCGGCGAACGCCTGCCAGCCGCCGCGGGCGCCGACGAGGTGGCGCGCTCCCATGCCGCCCGCTCTCCTGAACCCTTTGAAGAGGCTGCCGTGCTCGCGCTCCAGCGCCGCGAGCCGCGGGAAGGCGCCCGCCACCGCCAGCTCCTCCGGGTCGCCGGCGTAGATCCCGAGCGTCATCGCGTCGGCGAGGCCGGCGGCGGGCTCCGGGCCGAGCCGCCGCCGGAAGAAGGCGGCGACGCTCTCTTCGTGCCCCTCGCGGCCCCGGCGGCGCCACGGCTCGGCGGCCAGCCGCGCCTTGGCGCGCCAGGAGAGCAGCGGCGTGCGCAGAAGGGCCGGCGGCGAGCCGGGGAGCGGGACGAGGCGGCCGCGATGAACGACGTAGCGGCGGCGGGCGGCCGGCGCGGCGGCGGCCAGCCGGTCGGCGCAGCCGGCGTCCTCGGCGAGAGCGCGCAGCTCGGCGCTCTCCTGCACCGTCGTGGGACCGAGCTCGGCGGTGAAGCCTTGGGCGGCGGCGGTGCGGAAGGTGCCGCCGGAGATCTCCGCCGCCTCCAGCACCACGACCTCGGCCCCTTCGCGGCGCAGTGCGCGGGCGGCGGCGAGGCCGCTGATCCCCGCCCCCAGGACCAGCGCGTCGGGCATGACGGCCGGGCCTGACGCTCAGGCGCGCGCGGCGGCGGCGCGCTCGGGAGATATCGGGATAGCGGCCTT
The DNA here is from genome assembly GCA_035536455.1 of Thermoanaerobaculia bacterium. GTDB lineage: Bacteria > Acidobacteriota > Thermoanaerobaculia > Multivoradales > UBA5704 > DASUNQ01. The sequence goes on from DATLOC010000064.1 coordinate 72,417, forward strand.
GCCGGCCGCGTCGCCGGCCGCGGAGAGCCGCTGCGCGGCCTCGACGAACGCCTGCGCGTGCTCGACCGGGGTGGCCGGCAGGATGCCGTGGCCGAGGTTGACGATGTGCGGTCCGCCGCGCCCCTCGACGAGCAGCTCGGCGACGCGGCGCTCGATCTCGGCCGGCGGCGCGAGGAGGGCGGCGGGATCGAGGTTCCCCTGCAGGGCCTTGCCGGGCCCCACCCGCCGCCGCACCTCCGAGAGCGGCTGGCGCCAGTCGACGGACAGCGCTTCGACCGGCAGCTCGGCGAGGGCGGGGAGGAGGTGGGCGCCGCCGTGAAGGTAGTAGACGAGCGGCACGCGCCCGCGCAGGCCGTCGAGGATGGTGAGGACGGGCGGCAGCGCGATCTGCCGCCAGCGCGCGAGGTCGAGCAGGCCCCCCCAGGTGTCGAAGAGCTGGATCGCCTGGGCGCCGGCCGCGACCTGCGCTCGCAGGTAGGCGAGCGAGGTGCGGGAGAGGCGCTGGAGGAGGCGGCCGAGGCCCTCGGGGTCGGCCCAGCTCCAGCCGAGGAGGTGCGGGAACTGCTTCGAAGCGCCCCCTTCGACCAGGTAGGCGGCGAGCGTCCAGGGGGTGCCGCCGAAGCCGATCACGGGCACGCGGCCGTCGAGCGCGCGCCGTACCAGCCGCAGCGCGTCGAAGACGTAGCCGAGGGACTCCTCGACATCCGGCTCGCGCAGGCGCTCGACGGCCTCGCGGCCGCGCACCGGCTGCGGGAAGACCGGGCCGTCGCCGGAGGAGAAGACCAGCTCCGCGCCCATCGCTTCGAGCGGCAGGAGGATGTCGGCGAAGAGGATCGCCGCGTCCACGCCGAGGACGTCCACTGGCTGCACGGTGACCTCGGCCGCCAGCTCCGGCGTCTTGCACAGGGTCAGGAAGTCCGCCCGCGCCCGTACCGCGCGGTACTGCGGCAGGTAGCGCCCGGCCTGGCGCATGATCCAGACCGGCGCCCGCTCGGTCGCTTCGCCGCGGCAAGCGCGGAGGAAGAGGGGGTCCATCGCGGCCAGGATACCAGCGGCGGCGATCGTCCCAGAGCACTAGACTTCCCCCCGCATGATCCAGCTCGACGGCGTGAGTCTCACCTTGGAGCAGCTCGGCGCGGTCGCCCTGGCGGGCGACCCTTGCGCGCTGGCGCCGGCGGCGCGCGAGCGGGTGGCGGCCGGGCGGGCCGCGGTCGAGCGGGCGGTCGAGCGCGGCGAGGCGATCTACGGCGTCAACACCGGCTTCGGCGACCTGGCGCGGGTGCGCATCCCCGACGACCACCTGGCGCAGCTGCAGGAGCGGCTCCTCCTCTCGCACGCCGCCGGGATGGGGGAGCCGCTCGGCGACGCGGCGGTGCGCGGCATGCTCCTGCTGCGCGCCAACACCCTGGCGTGCGGCCACTCGGGCGTGCGGCCGGAGGTGATCGAGGCCCTCCTGACGCTGCTCAACGAGGAGGTGCTGCCGGTCGTGCCGAGCCGCGGCTCGGTGGGGGCGAGCGGCGACCTCGCCCCGCTCGCCCACCTGGCGCTGCCGCTCATCGGCAAGGGGCGGGTGCGCGCCCGCGGCGTCGAGGTGCCGGGCGCCGAAGGGCTCGCCCGCGCCGGCCTCGCGCCGCTCACCCTGCAGTCCAAGGAGGGCCTGGCGCTGATCAACGGCACGCAGGCGATGACCTCGCTGCTCGCGCTCGCCGCCCTCGAAGCGCGGCGCCTCGTGCGCCTCGCCGACCTGGTGGGCGCCGCCTCGACCGACGCCCTGCGCGGCGCCGACACCGCCTTCGATCCGCGCATCCACGCCCTGCGCCCCCACCCCGGCCAGGTCGCCAGTGCCGCCAACCTTTTCCGCCTCCTCCAGGGCTCGGCGATCCGCGAGTCCCACCGCGTCGACGACCTGCGGGTGCAGGACCCCTACTCCTTGCGCTGCATGCCGCAGGTGCACGGCGCGGTGCGCGACCTGCTGGCCGACGTCGAGCGCAAGCTGGCGATCGAGATGAACGCGGTGACCGACAACCCGCTGGTCTTCCCCGACGAGGGGGAGGTCCTCTCCGGCGGCAACTTCCACGGCGAGCCGATGGCGCTGGCGGCCGACGTCCTGGCGATCGCCCTCGCCGAGCTGGCGTCGATCTCCGAGCGGCGCACCGACAAGCTCACCAACACCGCCTTCTCCGGGCTGCCCCCGTTCCTGGTGCGCGAGGCCGGGCTCAACTCCGGCTTCATGATCGCGCAGGTGACCGCAGCCGCCCTGGTCGCCGAGAACAAGATCTTCTGCCACCCGGCGAGCGTCGACTCGATCCCCACCTCGGCCGAGAAGGAGGACCACGTCTCGATGGGGATGGGCGCCGCGCTCAAGCTCCAGACCGTGGTCGACAACGTGCGGCGCGTGCTGGCGATCGAGCTCCTCGCCGCGGCGCAGGGGATCGACCTCCTCCGCCCACTGGTCTCGAGCCCGCCGCTCGAGCGCCTCCACGCCGCCGTCCGAGCCCGCGTGCCGATGTGGGACGAGGACCGCGAGATGGCCCCCGACCTCGCCACCGCCGAAGAGCTCCTCCGCGGCGGTCTAGACGCGCACCTCGAAGGGCTCGACTAGGAAAAGGATCGCCCATGGCATCGACCCGCCGCTCCGCCGCCGCGCTCGCCGTTCTCGCCTGTCTCGTCGCGCTCCTCGGCGCCCGCCCGGTCGCCGCCGAGGTGAAGCAGTCCGCCGCGGACGGCTTCCTCGTCGCCCACACCCTCCAAGTGGGCGCGGCGCCGGCGGCGGTCTACGCGGCGCTCGGCCAGGTCGGCCGCTGGTGGAGCAACGTGCACTCCTGGTCGGGGTCGGCGGCGAACCTGAGCCTCGCCCTCGAGGCCGGGGGGTGCTTTTGCGAGCGCTGGGCGGAGGGGAGCGCCGAGCACGCGCGCGTGGTCTTCGCGGTCAAGGACCAGGTGGTGCGCCTGCGCGGCGCGCTCGGGCCGCTCCTGGCGATGGGCCTCGACGGGCTGCTCTCCTTCGAACTGGCGCCCGCCGAGGGCGGGACGCGCCTCGAGGTCTCCTACCGCCTCAGCGGCGACGCGTTGCACGGCCTGGCGCCGATCGCGCCCGCCGTGGATGGGGTCATGGGCGAGCAGGCGGGGCGTTTGAAGCGCTTCGTCGAGACCGGCAGTCCCGAGCCGCCGCCCGCGCCGTAGCGCCCGTCACCACCCGCCGCCCCCGCCGCCGCCGGAGCTGCCGCCCCCGCCGCCACCACCCCCGCCGCCTCCGCCGCTCGAGCTCGGCGAAGCCACGCCAGCCGAGAGGCCGGCCACCGCCACTCCCCAGCCCGAGCTGCCGCCGCCGCCGCCGAAGGCCCCGCCGCCGCCGCTCCAGCCGCCGGAGGAGAGGCCGCCGCCCCCGCCGCCGCTCCAGCCCGCGCTCGAGCCGGCCGTCATGCCGCCGCCGCTCGCGCCGCCGAAGGCGCGGAACCAGCGGCTGACGTCGGTCTCCAGGCCGAGCGCCAAAAGGTACGGGTACCAGGCGTCCTCCAGCCGCGGCTCGGGTTTGCCCAGCTCGCCGGCGAGCCAGCGGCGGGCGGCGGCGAGGAGCTGGCGGCGTTCGATCGTCTCGGCCGACTCGCGGCTGCGCGCCATGTTGAGGACGTTGCGGACGACCGCCAGCGGCAGCAGCACGAGCGCCGCCGCCGAGAAGCCGAGGCGCACGATGGGATCGGCTCCGAACAGCTCCTCGAAGAGGAGGAGCACCACCGTCATGCCGCAGATCAGGAGGAGCGGCACCGCGAAGACGAGCGCCGCCGGCGCCAGCCGCTGGACGCGCTGCCGCCAGGAGGCGGCACCCGCGAGCGCGATGCCCCACGGACCGAGATAGACGGTCGCCACGAGGAAGAGGATGGAGATCGCCGCGGCGGGCCGTTGGATCCCCGCCAGCGCGACGCAGGCGAGCCCGCCCAGCAAGAGCGCGAGAGTCGGCGTGCGGGACGGCTTTTGATAGCCCGGCGCCTCGGCGGGGAACAGCCGCCGCAGGCGCTGCTCGAGCCCCGCCGCGATGGCCTTGGCCGGGTCGAAGCCGCTCCCTTTGTAGCGCTCGCGCACGCTGGCGGTGTCGGTCTCGGTGCGGCCGTTCCAGAAGAGCTTGTCGATGAGCTTGCGCTCGTAGGCGCTGAGCTCGGAGCGGTCGGCTCGCAGCTCGAGGTGCAGGACCGGCTTGGCGAAAAGCCCCTTCCCCTCTTCGACCCGGCTCGCGAGCTTCCCCTCCCCGACCAGTCGGGCGATCAGCGCCGCCACCTCCGGCGGACCCGTCCGGCGGTCCCAGAGCGCGCCGATCTCCTCGGGGCGCTGGGAGAGGAGGTGCTGCTCGAGCCAGGCGCGGTCGATGACGGGGCGCGGCGGCGAGAAGCGGCCGAGCCGCGACTGGTCGCTGAGGAAGAGGCCGACGAGCACGGCAACCCCCACCGCCAGCGCCGCGAGGGCGCCGGCGCGCACGCCGAAGGGCAGCGGCACGACCGCCGCGGCCGGCCGGCCGGCGCCGACGTAGCGCAGCGGCAGGGCGATGACGACGCCGTCGCCGGGTGAAAGGTCGCGGCGCTCGACGTGCGATCTGAACGGTCCCTCCACCTGCCATTCGGGGGCAACCGCCAAGTCGAGCGCGAAGCGCTCGATGACGCCGCTGCGGTCGGGGAAGGCGAAGTCGTGCTCCAAACGGTAAAGGTCGCCCCGCCGCCGCACGACGCCGTCGTAGACGTACTCGAGGAGATAGACGATGCGCGTGCGGTCGAAAGGCGGGTCGCTCGGCAGCCGGCTGCGCCAGCGGAGCGTGTGCCCGTCGACCCAGGCGTACTCGTCCACCTGGTCGAGGTCGCCCTCGACGAGCGGCTGCGTCGCGCCGCTGTCGGGATCGACGCGGCTCAGGCGCAGCAGCTCGAGCTTCTCGTCCCGTCCCACCTCGAAGCGCCGCTCGCCGCCGTTCCAGTCGCCGGTGAAGACGTAGGTCTGCCGCTCGGCGACGTGGAGGCGCCCCTCGGCGTCGAGGCGTCCCGAGACGTCGAGCGACTCCCAGTAGAGGCTCCGCTCCTGGGCGGCGGCGGAGGAGGGGAGCGCCAGCGCGGCGGCGAGCGCCGCGAGCAAGGCGCAGGTGGAGAAGTTGCGCGGCATCGGCAGTCTCCTCAATACCGCCAGCTCGTCAGGTCCGCCCCCGGCGGGGCGGAGGCGAGGATCCGCTCGACGATTTTCGGCAGGTACAGCTGGTGATAGCGCAGGCGCGTGATCGCGTTGGGCCGCGTCGGGTCGCCGTTCCAGCAGTGCTCGGCGCGGTCGCCGTAGGCTACCTCGCCGCCGTACGGCGGGTTGGTGGTCCCCTTCAGGAACTCCTCGACCAGGTAGACGGCGTCGTTGAGGTAGTAGTTGTCCATGTCGCCGACGTAGAGGTGGAGCTTCCCTTGGAGCTTGCGCCCCAGCCCCTTCTCCCAGTCGCGGCGCAGGATGTGCCCGAGGTCGTAGTGCTCGCGCCAGTGGGCGGCGACCGCCGGGTCGATCGCGCCGGTGCGCTTGTTCCAGATCGGCTGCGGGTAGCCGTCGGCGCCGGCCGGCGAGTAGACCGCCTGCCAGATGTGCCACTGCCCGCCGGAGCGGCTGTTGGTCCCGAGCACGAGCTCCGAGCGGTTCATCGCCTCGATCGTCGTCGAGACCTTGCCGAGGCAATCGCGGTGGCCGGGACGGGTGACGCGCAGCCAGGGCCCCTCGGCGTAGTAGGCGTTCCTGTCGGCGTAGAGGTCGACTAGCGTGTAGGCGCGGAAATCGATCGGGTCGGGGCAAGCGATCCAGGCGCCGTTGTACTCGTCGGGGTAGAAGACCTGCGCCGCCATCGCCTCCCAGCCGCCGGTCGAGCCGCCGTACATGAAGCGCGCCCAGCCAGCGCCGAGCGCACGGTACTTCTTCTCCAGGTAGGGGATCAGCTCGTAGGTGATGGCGTCGCCGTAGGGGCCGAGGTTGGCCGAGTTCACTGCGTACGAGTCGTCGTAGTAGGGGTTGGCGTGCTGGATCTCGACGACGATGGCGCGCGGGAAGCCGGGGCCGGTCCAGTCCTTGTAGAGCTGGTGGGCCTGCTCCTGCTGGATGCGGTTGTAGCAGTCGAGCCGGAAGCGCTCGCTGTACTCGCAGGGGATGTCCGGGTCGGGCGGCTCCTCGCGCCAGCCGGTGACGTTGGCCGGGAAGTGGCCGTGGAAGATGACCAGCGGGTAGCGCGCCTCCGGGTGCTCGTCGTAGCCGTGGGGGAGGAGGAGGTGGGCGCCCAGGTGCATCGGCCGCCCCCAGAACTCGGTCAGCCGCTCCGACTGGATGCGCTCGTGGCGCACGTACTTAGTGGCGGCCGGCTCCGGGATTGGCGGGATCGTCTGGTCGAGCGCCAGGCGCAGCTCCTCGTCGCGGCGCGGATCGACCGCCAGCTCGCGCGGCGTCGAGAAGAGGTTGCCCGGCGCGCGGCTCCACTGCTGCCCCTCGCCGCGGTCCATCGGTAGCTTCACCGTGTGGCCGTCGGCGCGGCGGAAGGTCTCGTAGAGGTGCAGGAGCGCCTGCGCGCGGTAGGTGCCGGCCGGCACCAGGGCGAGGCTCTCGAGCGGGAACCCGAGTACCGAGGCGTCGAAGACCTTCGCCTCGCCGGGCCGCCACCCCTCGACGTCGATCCCGAAGACCTGCTGCGACCCGAGGTCGTCGCCGACCTCGAAGCGCGGCTCCCCTTCGAGATCGGTCGAGAGCACGAGCAGCAGCCGCCCGTCGAGCGGCCCCGCCGCCAGCGTCGCCGGGTAGGTGACGGCGATGCGGAACGGAGCGGCGAAGGCCGCGGGGGCGCAGAGGGCGAGCAGGAGCGAGAGCCGGACGATCCGTCGCATCGAAACCTCCTCGTGGGTCACGGCCGCTGCGGCCGTGCGACGTCGGGTAAGCCGTCCGCCACCATGACGCTCGACAGGCGCTCGAGGATGGCGACGGTGAGGCGCCGGCCGTCGGGCGAGATGCCGAACGACTCGGTGGTCGCTTCGGGCTCGAGGCCGCCGAGCAGGCGCCGGGTGGCGCTGGTGTCGCGGCCGGGGACGAAGTCCTGCGCGAAGACGCCGAAGACGCCGCGCTCGTCCTGGCCGACGAAGGCGATCGCCTTGCCGTCGGGCAGCCAGCGCGCGCGCCCCAGGACCGGCGCGCCGCGGACCGTGCCCGTGACACGGATGGTGAAGGGCACCGGCGCGCCGTCGGCGACGCGGGAGACGACGAGGTCGGTGCGAAAGAGGTCGACCCCGTGGCCGCAGAGCACGTATCGGCCGTCCGGCGAGACCTCCGGGATGCCGTTGCAGCCGGCGCGGATCCGCGTCGTCCGCGAGCCGTCGGGACGCACCTTCCACACCCCTTCGCTCCCCGCCTTGCCCGAAGCGTAGACGATCCACCGCCCGTCGGCGGTCATCGTCGGGTTTTCGGCGTCGACGCCGTCGCGGCTCACCTGGCGGGCGCCGCTGCCGTCGCGCTCGGCCATCCAGATCTCGAAGTGGCCGCCGCGGTCGGAGCTCCAGAGCAGGTGCCGCCCGTCCGGCGTGAAGGCCGGGTCCCAATCGGCGGCGGCGTCGTCGGTGAGCTGGCGCACCGCGCCGGTGCGGGTGGAGACCATCCAGAGGTCGAAGTTGCCGTTGCGCGTCGAGGAGAAGGCGACCCAGTCGCCGTCGGGATCGTAAGCGGGCTGCCGGTCGGTGCTGTTTCCCTGGGTCAGCCAGCGCCCCGGGCCGGCCGCCGGGTCGAGCGGGATCTCGCGCAAGTTCTCGCGCGGCGAGCGCGCGTCGAGGACCAGCCGCCCCGAACCCAGGAGATCGAGCACCAGGCTGTTCTGCGGCGTCCACTCCAGCGGCCAGGCGCGGCCGGTGCGCAGGTTCTGGCGCACGATGCGCGCCGAGCTGCCGGAGATGTCGCCGGCGACCGATTCCGGCTGCGAGTAGACCAGCTCCTCGGCCCCGACCCAGACGACGGAGGAGAGGCGGCCGATCGGCCAGGGCGGCGGCGGCTCGAGGCGAGAGAAGCCGCTGCCGTCGGTGCGCACGAGGTAGATCGGCTGCGTGCGGGCGCCGGTCGAGAAGCTACCGGTCAGGGCCACGAGGCGCCCGTCGGGCGAGAACCGCGGGTTGGCGACAGGGTCTTGCGCCAGGCGCGCGAGCTCCCGCGCGCCGCTGCCGTCGGCGTTGGCGAGGTAGACGGCGGTGCCGCTCTGCGGCGGTTCGCCGATGTTGCGGACGAAGACGAGCCGCCGGCCGTCGGGGGAGAAGTCGCCGCTCGCGGCGTTGGCCACCAGGCGGCGCTCCTCACCGCCCAGGATGGAGACGCGGTAGAGGTCCGTGCGGCCGCCGTCGGTGCGCGCGAAGAGGATCGTCGCGCCGTCGGGTGAGAAGCGCGGCGCGTCGTCGCCGCCGGCGGTGAGCGCCGCCTCGCTGCCGGTGGCGAGCTGTTTGAGCCAGATCCGCGCCCGCCCGTCGCGCTCGGAGACGAAGGCCACGGTGCGGCCGTCGGGGGAGGCGGCGGGGGCGCGGTCGCGGCCGGAGAAAGTGATGGGCCGGAGCGTGAAGAGCTGTGGGGGCCCGGCGGTCCGCCGCGAGCCCAGCGCCCAGGCGCCGGCGAGGAGGGCGGCGACGAGGAGGGCCGCGGCGCCGCCGGCGGCGAGCGCCCGCGGCCGGGCGCGCGGTGCGCGCCGCGGGGCGGCGGGGGTGGGGAAGGCGACCGTCCCGTCGGTGGCCGTCCCGGCGGAGTCGGAGGTCAGGCTCTCCAGCGCGAAGGCGAGGTCGCGGGCCTCCTGGAAACGCTCGTCCGGCGATTTCTCCAGGCAGTGCCGCACTGTGCGCTCGAGGCCCGGCGGCACCGCGCGGCTGCTCGCGGCGAGCTCCGGCGGATCGTCGTGCAGGATGGCGTGCATCGTCTCGACCGGCGATTCACCGTGGAAGGCGCGGTGACCGGTGAGCATCTCGTAGAGGACCGCGCCCAGCGCGAAGAGGTCGGAGCGGGCGTCGGCGGGGAGGCCACGCACCTGCTCCGGCGACATGTACCCATCCGTGCCGAGCACCATACCGGGGTTCGTGTGGGCGAGCGTCCGCGCCGTCGCCAGCTCGTTGCCGGTGCTCTCGGGGCGGACGAGCTTGGCGATCCCGAAGTCGAGGATCTTGGCCCGCCCGTCGCGGGTCAGGAACAGGTTCTCCGGCTTGAGATCGCGGTGGACGATGCCGCGCTCGTGCGCCGCCGCCAGGCCGCGCGCCACCGCGGCGGCGATCTCCGCCGCCCGCCGCGGCGGCAGCGGCCCGCCGGCGAGCCGCGCCCGCAGGGTCTCGCCCTCCAGCAGCTCGGTCACCAGGTAGGGCGAGCCGTCGTGGCTGCCCACGTCGTGCACGGTGAGGATCGAGGGGTGGTTGAGCGCCGAGACGGCGCGCGCCTCGGACTCGAAGCGGCGCAGGCGGTCGCGGCCGGCCCCCAGGTCCGGCGCCAGCACTTTGACCGCGACCTCGCGGCCCAGCCGCTCGTCGCGGGCGCGGTAGACGACCCCCATGCCCCCGGCCCCGATCGGCGCAAGGATCTCGTAAGGCCCCAGACGGGTGCCGGGCTCGACGTGCATGGCGGGTGAGAGAATTCTATCCCCGTGCAGGCCCTCGTCTTCGCCGGCGTGCGCCGGCTCGAATCGGCGACCGTCCCCGACCCCGCGCTCCTGGAGCCGGGGGACGCGATCGTGCGCGTCCGCGCCGCCGGCGTCTGCGGCTCGGACCTCCACGTCTACCGCGGCGTCGAGACCGGCCTCGACGCCGGCACCGTCATGGGGCACGAGCTCGCCGGCGAGGTCGTCGCGGCAGGCCGGGCCGTCGAGCGCTTCCGCGCCGGCGACCTCGTCGTCAGCCCCTTCACCACGAGCTGCGGCGCCTGCTTCTACTGCCGCTCGGGGCTGACCTCGCGTTGCGTGCGGGGGCAGCTCTTCGGCTGGGTGGAGGACGGACGCGGCCTCCACGGCGCCCAGGCCGAGCTGGTGCGGGTGCCGCTCGCCGACTCGACGCTGGTGCGCGTCCCGGACGGCGTGCCGCTCGAGGAGGCGCTCCTCGCCGGCGATGTCCTCGCCACCGGCTGGTTCGCAGCCGAGAGCGCCAGAGTCGCCGGCGGGGCGACGCTGGCCGTCGTGGGCTGCGGCCCGGTGGGGCTCATGGCCGTCCTCGCGGCGCAGGAGCTGGGCGCCGGACGCATCTTCGCGCTGGACTCGGTACCCGAGCGGCTGGCGCTCGCCGCGCGCTTCGGCGGCGAGGCCGTGGACGTCGGCGAGGGGAGCGCCGCGGAGCGCGTGCGGGAGGCGACCGAGGGCCGCGGCGCCGACGCCGCCGTCGAGGCCGTCGGCAGCGCCGAGGCCACGCGCCTGGCGTTCGACCTCGTCCGCCCCGGCGGCACGATCGCCGCGGTCGGCGTCCACACCGAGCGCCACCTCGCCATCGCCCCCGGCGAGGCCTACGACAAGAACCTCACCTACCGCGCCGGCCGCGCCCCGGTCCGCCGCTACATGAGAAAACTGCTTGCCCTCGTCCAGTCGCGCAAGCACGACCTCGCGAGCCTCATCTCCCACCGCCTGCCGCTCAGCGAAGGTCCTCGCGCCTACGACCTCTTCGACCGGCGTGCGGAAGGGTGCACCAAGGTGGTGCTGACGCCCTAGCGGACGAGCGGCCGGGTGAGGCAGGTGGGCCCGCCGCCGCCTTTGACGCAGATCTCCTCGCCGGCGAAGACGGTGACCTCGGCGCCGGCGCGCTCGAGGCGGCGGCGGGTTTCGAGGTTGCCCTCGAGCATCAGGCAGCGGCGGGGGGCGACGGCCAGGACGTTGCAGCCGAGGGAGTCGAGCTCCTCGTCGGGGACTTCCACGAGCTGGATGCCGCGCCCGGCGAGAGCGGCGCGCAGCGGGGCGGGGAGGAGGGGAGGGAAGACGAGGGCGAGGTCGCGGTCGATCGGGCTCAGGACCGACATCAGGTGGAAGACGTCGTTGGGGCCGCTCCAGTCGGGGAGGGGGATGGCGAGGACCTCCGGCGGGTCGCCGGCCGCGGCGAGGAGCGTGCGGAGCTGGTCGACGCCCTCGCGGTTGGTGCGCCGGCCGAGCCCGACGGCAAGGGTCCGCTCGTCGAGCCAAGCGGTGTCGCCGCCTTCGAGCCGCCCGTTCCCCTCGATTCCGCCGAGCACCGGCATGCCGAGCGCGGCAAGGGCGCGCGCGGCCGCGGCCGGCTCGCCGCGGCGGGCGGCTTTTCCCATGTTGCAGGTCACGACGCCGCGGTCGAAGACGAGGCTGGCGTCGCGCGGATAGAGGGCGTCGAGAGTGGCGTCGCCGCCCGGCGCGAGGAGTTCCACTGTCACCCCGAACCCTTCCAACGCTGCGACGAAAGTGTCGTACTCCGCCAACGCGCGGTCGAAGTCGGGCGGCGCCAGCCAATCGAGTGCTTGCCACTCGGCAGCGATGGCGTCGGCGCCGCGCAGGGCGTCGCGCGCGTGGACCAGAGCGACGCGGCGGAGGGGGGCGGTGTCGGAGTGCAGCACTTGGCGGCGCAGGTTACCAAGAGAATCCGCGCGGGGCGGATAGTGCCGCGTGAGATGCTGGGCCACCCGGCCCGCGAAGAGGCGCGCCCGCTGCGCGGGTCCTGGTTGGGACGGGCGGTGGCTGGTTAGCGGGTAGAGGCTTCGGCGCTAACGCACGGTGGCCCCCTCACCGACACGCGCCGCTTCGCGGGCCTCTGGCCCGGCACATCACGCGGCGCCATGACTCGCACCTCTGAAGAAACGTCGCCCCCCACCCAGATCCTTCGCTGCGCTCAGGATGACAAGGGGGAGGCTACACATCGGCAGGGGCTCCACTGTCGGTGCTAGGGCCCGCAGGTCTCTGGAGCGCCGGGCGCTCCGTCCGCCCCCGTGGCAGTGCACCGTGCGAGGCGCCGAAGCACCCACCCTGTTTGCCGGCAACCCCCCTGTACCAGCACGCGTAGCGCGGACACCAAGGAGCGCCCGGCGCGGAGGAGAGCCTGCGGGACCCCACACCGGAACGGCCGCCGCAGGGAGGGTTGGGAGGGAGTTAACCCATCCCGCCAAGACCCCTGGAGTATCCTTTGGGCGCCATGTTTCGCTTGGTCGCTTATGCGCCGGACGGGGTGCAGCGCTTTCCGGTGGCGCAGGAGGAGATGCTGATCGGCAGCAAGGCCGACTGCGACATCGTCCTCCCCTACGTCGGGGTGGCCCAGCAGCACGCCCGGCTGCGCTTCGACGGCAGCGCCCTGCGGATCGAAGACCTGGGGAGCCGCCGCGGACTCGTCGTCTCCGGCCGCAAGGTGCGCGAGACCGCCCTCGAAGTGCTCGATGAGATCCGCGTCGGCGGCGTCACCCTTCTCGTCGAGGACGTCCGCACCGACCCGTCCGGCCCCGCCCGCCCCGGCGAAGCGGTGGCGCCGGCGATCGTCCTCGACGTCCCCGACACCCCGCGCATCACCCCCGAGCGCATCGTCGCGCACCTGGCGCTCTTCAGCGAGTGGGTGCTCGCCGACCCGGAGAGCCGCACGCCCTCGGAGGTGCTGGTGCGCAACCTCCTCGGCGACTTCGCCGGCGGGGCCTTCTGGCTGCTGCTGGGCGAGGGGGACCAGGCCGGCGTCAAGCTGGCGGTCGCGACCCGGCAGCGCTGGCTGGCCAGCGGCGAGGAGCTGATGGACCAGCTCCGCTCGCGCCTCACCGGGCCGACCGACGCCGCCGACACCGAGGGCGCCGTGCAGGAGGACGGCGTGAGCTTCGACGGCACCCTCGCCGGCGAGCCCGCCTGGTGTTGCTGCCACACCTTCACCGCGATGGAGCGCGACTACCAGCTCTTGACCGCCTTCCCGCGCTACCGGCCGGACGGCTGGTCGCCCGCCGCCGGCCTCCGCACCCTCGGCAACCTCGTCCTCCTCGGCCTCATCCACCACGTCGGCTGGTACGAGCCGATCCTCCCCGGCCGGCAGCGGCAGCAGGACTTGGTGCTCGATCCGAGCCTGCCGCTCGGCGTCTCGCCCCGCATGCAGCAGGTGATCGAAGAGCTGCGCTCGGCGGTGGACCCGGCGGTGCCGGTGCTGCTGCGCGGCGAGCCGGGGGTCGGCAAGGAGATCCTCGCCCGCTCGCTCCACCAGTCCGGCCCGCGCCGCAACGGCCCGTTCGTGGTGGCGAGCTGCGCCGGCGCCCGCCCGAACCAGATCGAGGCCGAGCTCTTCGGCGCCGAGGTGGCGGGGCGCGACGGCCCGGTGCGGCGCGAAGGGAAGCTGGCGCTGGCCCACGGCGGCACCCTCTACCTCGAGGACGTCGAGCAACTCTCGCCGGAGACCCAGGCGCGCCTCGTCCGCTTCCTGCGCAGCGGCGAGGTCGAGGCCACCGGCAGCAGTCTGGCGCAGACGGTGGACGTGCGGGTCATCGCCGCCAGCCGCGACTCGCTGGAGGAGAAGGCCGGGCGCGACGAGTTCCGGGTCGACCTCGCCTACCGCCTCGCCCGCTGCACGATCGAGGTGCCGCCGCTGCGCGAGCGGAAGGAGGACCTGCCGCTGCTCCTGCAGTCCTACATCAACCGGTTCTGCCACGAGACCGGCAAGCGGATGCAGGGGATCACGATGAAGGCGAAGTCGGCGCTCCTCGCCTACGACTACCCGGGCAACCTCGAGGAGCTCGGCAACATCGCCCGCCAGCTCGTCTACCTCTGCCCGGCCGGCCGGCCGATCGACGTCAACCTGCTTCCCGAGAAGGTGCGGCGCAGCGCCACCCAGACAGTGCCGCGGATCGAGGCCAGCTCGGACCTCGCGCTGGACGGCCTGGTGGCGGCCTGCGAGCAGGCGGCGATCCGCGAGGCCTTGCGCCGCACCCACGGCAACAAGTCGCAGGCGGCGCGCCTGCTCGGCCTCTCGCGCAACGGGCTGACGATCAAGATGGCGCGCCACGGCATCCGGGGCTGAGCGCCCCGCCAGAAAGGACCCGCATGCGTTCGATTCGGCACCTGCACCGCGCCCTCGCGGCCGTCGCCCTCGTCGCTCTCTTCGCGCCGGCCGCCGGACTCGCCGCGCCGCACACCGAGACCCCCTCGGCCGAGGCCGAAAAGCAGGTGCGAGAGGCGCAGGCCCGCCGCCTCGAGATCATGGTCCAGGGGGACACGGCGGCGCTCGCGCCGCTCCTCGCCGACGACCTCGTCTATACCCACGCCACCGGCCAGGTCGAGACGAAAGCGCAGTTCCTGGAGTCGCTCTCCTCGGGCCGCCTGCGCTACCGGGCGATCGCGGCCCCGGACGCGGTGGTGCGGGTCTACGGCGACACGGCGGTTGTCACCGGGCGCGCCGACGTCCAGGCCACCGCCGGCGGACGGGACGTGGCCTTCGCCGCCCGCTACCTCGCCGTGTACGCTCGCGAGGGGGGCGCCTGGCGCCTCGCCGCCTGGCAGAACACGCGCCTGCCGGAGTAGAATGTAACCAAACTCTCCGTGGTTCTCCCGCCGCAAGGAGGCTTCATGGTCCGCCGTCCCGCCGCTCACCTCGCGCTCCTGCTCCTGGCGTCGGCCGTCCCGGCCGCCGCAGCCGAGGAGCCCCGCGCCTTCCTCCGCTTCGCCGAGCGCCTCGCCGGGCCGCCCAGCGAGCAGCTCGACGTCGTCGCCGAGCAGGAGGTCGAGATCGACCGCCGGGCGCTGGCGGACCAGCGGGTCCTGCTGCCTCTCCTGGACGGCCGCACCTACGAGCTGGTGCGCAGCGGCATCGACCTGCGGCCGGCCGGGAGCTTCGCCTGGCGGGGCCGGCTGGTGGACCGCGAGAGCGGGCGGGAGATCGGCAGCGCCACGCTGACCGTTGGGGAGAACGCGGTCCTGGGCACGATCAGGAGCCCGGAGGCGACGTACCAGATCTTGCCGGCCGAGGGCGGAGGTCACCGGCTGGCGCTGATCGACGACTCCCTGCTGCCGCCGTGCGGGGTGCGCGAGCGCTCGGACCTCCCCGACCTGCTGGCGGCGGACGGCCCGGGGCCGGATGGCGGCTTGCACTCGGTCACCGCCGCCGCCAAGCCCAAGCCGCCGAAGGTCCCGCCCACGACGACGCTGCGGCTCCTCGTCCTGGCGACCTCGGGGGCGTCGGTCACGCTCCGCAGCTTCGACAACCTGGTGAACCAGGTGCGGCACGCCGTCGACCTCGGCAACAGCGCCTTCGCCAACAGCCAGATCCCGGTGACGATCGAGCTGGTGCAGGTCCTGCGGACCGACCACATGGAGCAGGCCGAGGTCTACGACGACCTCCAGTGGGTGGCGCTCAGCCCGGCGGTCGCCGACCTGCGGCGCGAGTGGGGAGCCAACCAGGTGGTCCTCGTCACCAGTCAGCCGCGGACGGGCGGGCAGACGATCTGCGGCATCGCCGACCTGATGCGCAAGGACGTCTTCCTCGACGCGAGCCGCGCGCCGCAGGGAAGCTCCATCGTCTCGGCCTCCTGTGCCACGGGCTACACGCTGATCCACGAGCTGGGACACACCCTCGGCTGCGAGCACGATCCGGGCTACGGCTCGCCGCTGTCGGTCGCGCTCTTCCCGCACGCCTACGGCCACTTCGCCGACGGGCGCTTCCGCACGATCATGTCCTACCCGGACGACTGCACGCAGGGCTGCGCGACCATCCCCCACTTCTCGAACCCGGCGATCCGCTTCAACGGCACCCCGACGGGGATCGCCGGCAGGCGCGACAACAGCGCGGTGATCAGGGCCGTCCGCGGCCGCTTCACCGGGCCGCCGGTGGGCGGCTGCGTGCCGGGACCGAACACGCTCTGCCTGGGTGGGCGCTACCAGGCCGACGTCGAGTGGTACGACCCGTACGCCGTCAAGCTCGGCCGCGGCAAGGCGTTGAAGGGACCGGGGGCCCTCGGGCTCTTCAGCTTCGGCGACCTCAACAGCGTCGACCTGGCTTTGCGCTTCGTCGACGACGGCCGCAACGTCACCGTCAGCCACGCGCCGCTCTCCGGCGCCTATTACGAGATCTACCTGCGCGATCTGCAGACCGGCAGTCACGAGTACTACACCTGGTTCGGCGAGTCCGGGTGCGGCGGCAGCGAGCGCGCGTTCGCGTCCGCCAGCCGCACCGCCGCCGAGGCCAAAAAGCCCGCCGGCGGCTGCAAGCCCGACGCGACGACCGTCTGCCTGCACAACCGCTTCGCCGTGCGCGCCGTCTGGCGCGACACGCAGGGCGATCACGCGGCGGGAGCGGTGCCGCTGGTGCCGCGCAACAGCGGCGCGCTCGACTTCGGCGACGGCGGCGACCCGGAGCTGATCGTCGACATCCAGCCCGCCGGTAAGAAGTTCAACGTCACGTATGCGCCGCTGGTGGCGCGGCCGTACACGCTGACCATCACCGACACGCGCACGAAAGCCGTCAGGACCTACGATCAGCCCAACGCCAGGCAGTGCGGCGGGAGCCAGGTCTCGGCGTTCTGAGGGACAAAAAGACGGCGGCAGGAGAAGACCCTCGCTGCCGCCGCTCGGGGAGAAGCTCGATACGCGGCTCGCGCGGAGCCGCGGTGCGGAGACCTAGGTCGCCGCGTCGTCCTCGTCGACGATCTGGAACTGCTGCTGGTTGACTTTCTCGTCGCCGATCCATACCTCGACCCGGTAGTCGCCCTTGGCCCAGGAGCCGGTGTCGGCGGCGTTGAAGTTGAGGTAGCTCTGGCCGCTCTCGACGGTCTTGCTCTCCTCGCCGATCTTGGTCTCGTTGGGTCCGAACCAAAGCACCTTGACGGCCGAGCCCGGCTGCACGTCCCCGACCTCCATGGCGACCACGATCGGCTCGCCCGGGGTGAAGTCGTCTTCCTGATCGGCCTCGGCGATCGTGCCGTCGGCGCCGGCCCTGCTGCCCAGCGTCACGTCGTCGATCGCCATCTGCGCTTCGAGAGGGTTGAGGTCGCCCGCTTCGCCGGTCCCTCCGATCTCGTCGGTCGTGGCCGTCGCGGCGACGTCCTCCGGCTCGTCGAGGTCGGCCCGGTCGTGCCCCTTGCAAGCGAATGCCAGTGGCAGCAGCGCGGCCAGGGTGAGGCACCACAGAATCTTCGGTCTCATCGTTGTCTCCTCCTAGGGGAACGACATCGCTCCGCGCTCCTATAGAGCAAGGCGCATACCAGGTCGGACCCAGGTCGGAGAAAGAGGCGCGTCAGGGCTCGAGATAGCCGCGCGGCGCGCGCACGGCGAGCCCGGACTTGGCCGGATCCCGCACCTCGACGCGCACGTCGCGCCAGCCGCCGGCGCGGGCGCGGCCGCCGGCCGGCTGGTAGCCGATGAGGTACTGGTCGCGCAGCTCGGCGAGGAGGCGCTCCAGCGCCGGGCCGACCTCTTCCACCTGCGCCAGGACTTCGACCCGCCCGCCGCTTTCGACCACCGTCTGTTCTAGCAGCTCCGGCCCGCGCCGATGCCCCGCCGCATCGCGCCAGGCCGAAAGGCGGTGCACCTGGTCGGGCGCGATGTCGTCCTCCGGGCGATGGAGGCGGAGCCAGTAGAGGACCGCCTGGCTGCGGCGCGCGGCCCACTGCACGCGCTCGACCGGCAGCGCGCTCTCGACGTCCACCCCGTCGGAGAGGAGGACGAGGACCCGCCGCCCCGGCCGCGCCTCCAGCCGCTTGAGCGCCAGGTAGAGAGTGTCGTAGACGGCGGAGCCGCCGCCGGCGGTCGTGCGCTCGAGCGGCAGTGCGAGGATCGGCGCGAGGTTGGTGAAGGGGGTCTCGAGAAGCAGGCGGTCGGAGAAGAGGAGCAGCTTCGCCTCGTCGAGCCGCTGCATGCCGGCGGCGAACGTGCGCGCGCCTTGCAGCGCGGTGGCCAGCCGCTCGCCGCGCATGCTGGTGCTGGCGTCGACCAGCAGGGCGGCGACGAACGGCGCGTCGCCGCGCGCGAAGGCCACGATCCGCTGCTCGGTGCCGCCGTCCGTCACCGTGAAGTCGCCGCGGTCGAGGTCGAGGACCGGCCGCCCCTCGCGCTCGACGCGCACGTAGAGCTGGCGCAGCTCGACGAGGACCTCCATGTCGGTGCGGATCTTCGCGGTGGTGAGGCCGGCGGTCGCGGTGCTGCCGGCGGCGTCGCGCGCCACCACCTCGATCCGGTGCTCCTCGTTCTGCTGCCCGGTCTGGAGGACGGCGCGCCAGGGAGGGGCCTCGAGGAGAGCGGCGCGCACGCCGTCGAGGTAGATCTCCAGCGCGCGGACCGCGGCGCCGGCCGGCCGCACCGCCACCTCGACCTCGAAGTCGCCGAAGACCGCGACGCCCGGCGCGGGGCGCAGGATGGCCACCGAAAAAGGCTCCGGGGCGGCGCCGCCAGCGATCGGAAGGACCGCGATGAGGACCGCCGCCGCCGCGGCGAGGAGCGCCCGCCTCACCGCGCTCCCCCCGGGCGCGTGCCGCCTGCCTCGCGGCCACCGAGGGCCGCGGCGAGGGAGGGGAGCCGCTCGGCCGCGCTCCGCTCCAGCTCGCGGCGGGCGCGCGCCAGCGCTCCCTCGGGCAGGCGGGCGTAGCGGTGGCGCGGCGAGGCGGCACCGTCGCCATCGGGGGTGAGCGCGGCGAGCTCCTGCCGCGCATCGGCGCCCCGTCCCTGGAGGTCGAGCGCGAGGGCGAGGAGGAGCACCAGCTTCTCGTCGCGCGGGAAGCGGGCGAGCCCCGCGCGCGCAATGCGCTCGGCGTCGGCGGGCTTCTCGTCGGCCAGCCGCAGCCGCGCCAGCTCGTGGAAGGCCACCGCGACTGGCCACTCCGCTCCGGTGTCGCCCGTCGCGGCGGCAGAAGAGGCGCGCGTCAGCTCCTCCAGGATCCGCAGCCCTTCGCGCTCGTTGCCCACCCGCGCCAGGTTGACCGCGAGGCGGAGCCGCACCTCCGCGTCCGCCGGACGGAGGCGCCGCAGCCGCTCGAGCCGCTCGACGGCCTCCCGGTAGAGCGCGCGCCGCTCGGCCTCGACCGCTAGCGCCAGGAGGGCGACCTCGTCGTCGGGGCGCAACGCCAGCGCCTCGCGCAGGGCGCGCAGGGCGAAGCCGCCGAGGGGACGATCGAGGTCGGCCAGCGCCAGCGCCACCAGAAGGCGCGCGGCCAGTGGCCGCGCCCCCGGCCCGCCGCGGTCCGCGTAGAGGCCGGCCAAGGCGAACGTCATCTCCGCCGTGTGGGTCGTCGGCAGGAAGCGCTTCGCCTCCAGGTGCTCGCGGTTCAGCTGCTGGTAGAGGAGGAGGACCGGCACCAGCGCCTCCGGCTGCGCCGCGGCGAGGTCCACGGCGACCCCCAGCTCCACCTTGGCGAGCGCTTCGGGGTCGGCCGGGCCCGCCCCGCCGAGCTCAGCCACCTCGAGGTCGCGCAGGGCGGCGCGGGCGGCGGCGGTCTCGCCGGCGGCGAGACGGCCGAGCGCCTCGCGGAACGCGGTGCGCACAACGGCCGCGGCGATGTAGCGGTTGCGACGGGCAGGACGCGCAGCCGCCGGCGCGCCGGGGGCGGCGGCCGCGACGGCCGGGCCGCTCGCGTCGCCGAGCTGCGCCCACGTCGTTCCCTCGGCGCCGGCGGCGATCACGACGGCGGCGGTCGCCGAGCGGGCGCCGGCCAGCGACGCCGCCAGCGCATAGCTTCCGGGTGGTAGGAAGCCGGTCTCGAACTCGACGGTCAGCACGTCGAGCCCGGCGATCGAGGTCGCCCGCCGCCCGGTCACGCGGGCCGGCAGCGTCACCGGCGCCGCGCCATCTCCCTGGCCTGCCGCATCCGGCCGCGCCTCCAACGTCACCTCCCCGGCCTCGCCGGCGCGCCACGCCGGCAGCTCGGCGGTCGCCGCGGCGCCGGGCGCCAGCACCGCCCGCGCCGCCGCGCGCGCGGTCCCCAGGACGTCTGGCGGCGCGGCCCCGCGCGACGCGCTCGCCTCCAGCCAGCCGCCGGCGGGAGCGGGGAAGAGCGGCGGCAGCAGGGCGGGCTCGCCGCGCCGGAAGTCGGGGACGGCCAGAGGTATGGCGCGCAGTCCGAGCACGCCCGTGGTCGGTGCGCGGACCAGGGCCCGCAGGGTGTAGGCGCCGGGAAGGAGCGCGAGCTGGCCGGAGAGCGCCGCGCCGCCGGCGGCCAGCTCGTCGCCGAGGCGCTCGGCATCGACTTCGAGGACCTCGAGGAGCGAGTCCCCGATCCGCCCGCGCTCGTCGAGGGCGTAGAGGTAGACCTCGGCGCGCACCGGCGGCTCCGCGGTCGCCGCCAGCAAGGTTGCGCCGTCGATCTCGACGCGCACCGCGACGCGCGCGCGCTCGCCCGTTCCCGGCAGCGGGAGAGCGAGGACGGCGAAGGGGAGCGCGCCGCCCTCCTGCCCGCTGACGAGCAGGGCGGCTGCGTCGGCCGGCAGGCCGCCGGCCGGCATCGAGCGGAGCGGGGGGGGAGGAGCGGCGGGCGCCGCCGGGGTGGGCGCCGGGGGCGCCTGCGCCGCGGCGGCGAGCGCCGCCGCGAAGAGGGTGGCGCCCGAGATGGCGCGCCGCCGCAAGACCATCAGCGTCCGGAGCCGGCGGCGGCCGCCTCGGGACGGAACTCCGTGGTCGCCGTCGACTCGACGTTGCCCAGCTCATCGCGGACGCCGACCGCCACCAGGTGCTCGATCGGCCGCAAGCGGAGACGGGCGCGATAGCCGGCGACCTGCCCGAGCGCCGTCAGCAGCTGATCGTTGGGGACGCGGATCGGGATCGCGACCTCCGTCAGGTCGGAGGTGCGGCCGTGCCGGTCGCGCGCCCCGACGAAAACGGTGAGCCGCCCCTCGTGGAAGTCGGCCTGCGGCAGCAGCACGAGCTTGCCGAGCGGCACCTTGACCAGGAGATCGACCAGGAGCTGGCCGTCGCGGTCGAGCGTCGATCCCTCGACCTCGATCGCCGCCTCCAGCGGGTTCTCGCTCCAGCCGAGGAAGATCGCCGAGCGCGTGCCGCGCGCCGCGCGCTCGCGGCCGGTCGCCTCGCGGTACCCCTCGCGGTGGCGCACCCGCAGGTCCGGGCGCTTGACCCGCACCTCGAGCCGGCGGGCGTCGCCGTCGCGCCGCGACGGGACGAAGCCCAGCGAGTAGTACGACGAGAGGTCGCGCCGCACGGTCGCCAGGAGAGCACCCGGGTTCGGCGTGTCGAAGGCGGCGACGCCGCCGGTCGGGCCGGCCATCATCTGCAACGGCTCGCTCAGGTTGAAGCTCTCGCTGGCGGCCAGCTCGGTCGACCAGTTGATGCCGCCGCTCGGCGTGTTCATCGCCCGCGGGTCCAGCCGCTGCTCGAGGGCGAGGCTGCTCTGGTCCTCGGGCGCGCCGATGGCGTAGACGGTGACGCGGCCGGCATTGGCCCGCGCCGCCAGATCGCGCAGGAGCGGCGTGGCGTCGTGCTGGAGGATGTCGTTCGGCGAGCCGCCGACGCGCATCGCCAGGCGCCCGTACTTCCCCTCGAAGGCGCGGTAGAGCGCCTCGCCGGGCCGCAGCGAGAGGCCGCCGCCGACGTAGAGCAGCGCTTTGCGCCCGGGCAGGCCGGCGAGCGCATCGACGACCTGCGACAGGGCGCCGAGCGTGCGCCGCACCTCGTCGTAGCGGGTCTGCGAGTACATGCGGATGCCGGCATAGATCCCGGCGGCGTCCATCTCGGAGTGGTCGTTCTCGCTCTCGCCGGCGAGCTGGCCCCCCTGCAGCTCGCGCAGCAGGTGCGCCAGGTCGGCGCGGCGGTCGGAGCCGCGCGCCGAGCCGCGGCCCGCGGCGTCGAGGGCGGCCTCGATCGCCCCCGAGCTGCCGACGGGCGGCTGCTGCACGGTGAGGCTGCCGTCATACCGCGCGAGGAGGAGCCGGTCGCCGCGCCCGAGCTCGGTGCCGAGGAAGCGGCGCAGCGCCGGCAGCAGCCGGTTGCGCGCCGGCGCCGTCAGGCTCTGGTCGTCGATGAAGACGCCGACGTGCAGCCGCTGCTCGGGGGAGGGCTCGAGCACCGCGGACGCGGCGGGCGTGGGCGGGGGAGTCTCCGCGGAGATGGCCGGGTCCGCCGCGAGCGGCGCCGCTTCCGCCCCCGGTGCGGTGCTCTCGGCGTAGAAGTAGTCGATCTGGACCGGGCGGCCGTCCTCCAGGAGCTCGAAGTCCTCGCGCGCCAGCCCCGGCACCGGCTGCCCGGCGCGGTCGGTGACGATCACCTCGACGTTGACGACCCGGACGTCGATAACCTCGAAGAACGTGGGCTCGGAAGGCGGCGTGGCGGCAGGCTCGGCGGCCCGCGCGCCATGGGGCGCGGCGGCGAGGAGGAGAGCGGCGGCGAAGGGGGCCGTGCGGTGCATCGAGAACAGCTCCAGAGCTGGCGTCTTGGGCCGGCGCGACCATAGCACGCCGCGGCGGCGCGGCCGGCGAGCCGAGCCGCGATCCGAGAGGCTCCGGGCGCCCGATTTGGGTTCCTGGCGCCCCGTTACGCTGATGGAGGCGCCGTTACGGTGACGGAGCGCCCGTTATGGATACGGGGCGCCGGTTATGGAGACGGAGCGCCCGGCACGATAACGGAGCGCCCGGTACGGTAACGGAGCGCCTGGTATGGTAACGGGGCTTCCGTGATGGTAACGGCGCTTCCGTTACGGCGACGGAGCCTCCGTTACGGTAACGGAGCTCCCGTGATGGCTCCGGAGCGCCCGTCCACCATACCGGAGCTCTCGCAGCTGCTTGCCGCGGCGTCAGGTTCTCCGAGTGGAGAGGAGTAGGATCGGGCCGTGATCCATCCGGCCTCGGGGCTCGCCGCGCTGGCCGTCCTGCTCGCCGCCGCCGTGACGTGCGCCCGCGGCGCGCCGGAGCTTGCTGGCACGCCGCCGGCGATACCGCCGCGCTCCGCCGCCGCGCCGGCGCACTCCACACCCGCCCACGCGGTCGATTTCCAGACCCAGGTCAAACCGCTCCTCGAGGCCCGCTGCAGCCCGTGCCACTTCGCCAGCGGCCGGATGTACGAGAAGCTCCCCTTCGACGAGCCCGCGACCATCCACCACCTCGGCGAGCAGCTCTTCACCCGCATCGAGGCAGCCGACGAGCAGGCGCTCCTGCGCGCCTTCCTGGCGCAGTCGCAGCGCGGTCAGCCGGCGCCCGAGTAGCTACGCCAGCCGGTCGGCCTTGGCGGCGAGGACGAAGTCGCTCTCGGTCAGGCCGTCGATCTTGTGCGTCCAGGTGGTGAAGCGGACCTTCCCCCAGGAGAGGTGGAGATCGGGGTGATGCCCCTGCTCCTCGGCCAGCTCGCCGACGCGGTTGACGAAGGCGAGCGCCTGGCGGAAGTCGGGGAAGGCGTACTCCTTCTCGAGGTGGTGGCCGTCAACCACTCTCCAGCCACCGCCCTCGCTGTTGAGCTCGCCGAGCAGGCGGTCGAGCTCCGCCCCCTCGAGCGGCGGCACGCCGCCGCGGCATGGGATGCACTGCTTCGACGCCAGGTCGCTCATCGGGGTCTCTCCTTGCCGGTCGCGGCGATTCTAGGCCGGTAGCGGCTCGCGGGCGAGCGGCAGCCAGCGGTAGGGGCAGCGCGGGATATGGAGCACCGAGTCGAGCGCCGCGCGGTCGCCCCAGGCGCCGTCCGGCGCGAAGTACTCGCAGAAGAGGTCGAGCGGCGCGACGAAGCGCGGCCGCCAGGGGCCGCGCTCGATGCGCAAGGTGTAGAGATAGCCCGCCTCCGGATCCACGCCGTAGGCGTCGAAGCACTCGACGAGCGGCTCGTGGAGCTCCTCCAGCGAGCTCCACAGCGAGCCCGGCGGCGGGCCGGGCAGCGGCCGCGTGTCGACGACGCCGACCAGCTTGCCGCCGGCCGTCGCGGCGTCGACGCCCAGGGTCAGGTAGTCGCCGTCGCGCACCATGACGATGTCGGCGGCGCCGAAGTCGTGGAAGCGGAACTCGGCGAGGCGGTTGCCGATGGCGCGCATCATCGGGTCGTTGGTCTCGCTGCGCGTGAAGTAGCCGCCGCGGCGCCAGGCGCCGTCGCCGCCGCGGTAGCGCACGGCGGCGCGGTAGCTGACCTGGTAGAAGGAGACGCCGGCCGGCCCCGGCAGCCCGCGCGGGCGCATCTCCCGCAGGGAGGAGATCAGCACCTGCACCCAGCCGTGCGCCTTGAAGACCTCGGGCGCGAGCGGCGGCGGCAGGAGGGCGCGCAGGGCTTCCGGATCGACGCGGTAGTTGAACGACAGCGCCTCGATCCACTCGGTCTCGACGAGAGTCAGCCAGGGGATCGAAGGGCAGCTCTCGGCGCCGGCGGCGGCGGGATTGACGGCGAGCGCGCCTTCGATGCTGCTCCAGGCGTCGAGGAGCGCGGCGCCGCCGGCGGCGGTCAGCGCCAACGCGCCGCCTTGCCCCCGCGCCCAGCCGCGCGCCAGGACGGCATCGACGACGCCCCGGGCGCCATCCACTCCCGCGCCGCGCAGCCGCTCCTCGAGCTCCTGCCGGGGAAGCGGAACGTGCGCCGCCGCGAGAGCCCCGAGCGCCGCGAGCTCGGCGCTTTCCGGCGAGCTCAGGCTACCCCCCAGTTCTGCAGCACCGTGTAGAATGGTAGCCTAGGCAACGATCCTCAAAAGAGACGCGCGCCACTCGTGGGCTTCTGCGCTCCCTTGGCCGCGGTACCGCTGCCGGGAGGTCATCATGTGCAGGAGAGGCGTCACGACGATACTGCTCGTTCTCTGTCTCGGCGTTTGGCTCGACCAGCCCGCCGAGGCCGGCCAGCGCAGGCGAACGCTCGATCGGGTGGTCCAGGACGGCTGGACCACGGAGTGGTGCCCGCTAGGCCTCGAGGACTTCCTGATCTTCGAGGCGGACGGCCCGCGCGCCCGGCTCACCTTTTCGGTCAACGGCGTTGCGGGACAGCGTCTCGACAACGTGCAGGTCGTCAAGGAGAGCGCGCTCGCGAGCCACCTGAGAGACGACCCGACGTGCAACAAGTCTCCGATCTACGACGCGGCGGCGTCTCCGCCGACGGAGGCCTTCTTCGAGCTCTTCGACTTCGAGGCCAACGGCTGGCGGCTCGAGAACGCGTCGCTGAGCGGTGGCTCGGCGCCGCGGCTCCCCTTCGACGACTTCGACACCGGCGGAGGGGCCATCCATTTCGCTCCGAACGGGCGCGCGAGCATCGAGTTCTCCGGCCTCACGGCCGGCACGCGCTACGCGGTCAGCGCCTGGTGGTACGCGCCGGACGCCGAAGCCGAGGAGCTCGAGATCGAGGTCGACACTCTCGACCCGCTGGCGCTGTTCCTCGGCCAGGACGGGCGCTTCGAGGTCAGCGCCACGTGGCGGACCCCGTCGGCCACCGGACAGGCGAAGGCGGTGCCGCTGACCTCCGACACGGGCTTCTTCTGGTTCTTCGGCGAAGCCAACGTCGAGGTGGTGATCAAGGTGCTCGACGCCTGCGGCCTCAACAATCGCTTCTGGGTCTTCGCCGGCGGCCTGACTAACGTGCGGACGGTGATCACGGTCACCGACACCCAGACGGGGATCTCGAACAGCTACGTCAACCAGCAGGGCACGCCGTTCCAGCCCCTCCAGGACACCAGCGCCTTCGCGACCTGCCCGTGAGGCTCGGCGCGTGGGGCGCCTCCCGCCGCCGGCTCGCGCTGGGGCTGGCGGCGGGGCTGATCGCCGCGCTGGCGTCGGCTTGGCTCCTCCTCGGGCCGCGGGGGCGGCCTGCCGTGCGCCCTCCCAAGGAGACCGATCCCCTCGCCGAGGAGCTGCGGTCGGCGCTGGCGGCCGGGGCGCCGGAGGCGAAGCTCTTCCAGCTCGGCAACCGCTGGCTCCGGGCCCGGGAAGCGGCGCTCGCGGGCCGCGACGAGGAGCTCTTCCAGGCCCTGGACGGGCTGGCGTCCGAGGCCGCTGATCGCTGTCCTACCGTCCAGGGCGCCTGCCGGCTGGCCGAGGCGCTCTGGACCCGCGCCCTCGCGGTCGCCGGCGGGCGCTCGCACGCCTCCCGGGCCGACGTCCTCAGCTCCCTCGCCTGGCTGGACTATCGGCAGGGGCGCTGGCCGGCCGCCGAAAGGCGCGACCGTCAGGTCGTGGCGCTGCGCCGGGAGAGCGGCGATCGCGCCGCGCTCGCCAACGCGCTCCTCGATCTGGCGAACAACCTCTTCCACCAGGGGCGCTACGGCGAAGCCGGAGCGCTCGCCGACGAGGCCTTGGCGAACCACGCGCCGGTCGGCGAGGCCGATCCGCTCGACCTCGCCGACACCTTCGTGACGCTCGGCGAGCTGCGGCGCATCCGCGGCGAGTACGCCGACGCCGAAACCGCTTTCCAGAAGGCCCTGCAGCACGCCTCGCGGGCGGCGGAGCCCGACGAGCTGCTGCGCGCCAAGATCCTGAACCTCCTGGGCGCGCTCGCTCAGGACCAGGGGGACTACTTCGCGGCGGAGAGCCGCTACGTCGAGTCGCTCCGCCTCCGCGAGCGCTCCCCGCAAAGCGGCCTCCGCGACCTCGCGACCGCGCGCCTCAACCTGGGATCGCTCTATCGGATTCAAGGCGACTACCCGCGGGCCGAGGCCCATTACCGCCGCGCCGTCGCCGAGGCGGAGCGGGGCTTCGGAGCGCGGCATTCGGAACTGGTCTGGTTCTACGACCAGCTGGCCCAGCTCTACCAGGACCGCGGTCTCTACGCCCAAGCCAAGCCGGTCTACGAGAAGGCCCTCGATCTCTCCCTTCGCTCGCAACCCGCGAACCCCGCCCTGGTGGCTCGCGGCCGCCACCAGCTGGCGCACCTCCTGGTCGAGCTCGGGAGCCTGCGGCAGGCCGAGAACCTCTACCGGCTGGCGCTCGCGAGCCGGGAGGAGATCTTCGGCGGCGAACATTCCGAGGTGGCGGTGACCCTCACCGGCCTGGCGGATTGCCTGCTGCGCGACCGCCCGCCGGCTGCGGCCGCCGCACGCGGCGCACTCGACCGCGCCCTCGCGATCTTCGCCCGTACCCCCGCCTATCCCGAGATCGAGGCCGAGGCGCTCGCCCTGCGGGCGCGGCTCCAGCGCGGCCGCGGCGATCGCGCCGCGGCGGTGGAGGATCTGGCGAGGAGCCTCGATGTCGTCGAGGCGCTGCGCCCCCGGCTGAGCGGGGGCGAAGCGAGCCGGATCCACTTCCTCGGCCGCTTCCTCGACGAGTACGAGCTCATGATCCAGTGGCAGATCGAGGACCGGCGGCTAGACCGCGCGGTGGAGTACGCCGAGCGCTCCCGCGCCCGCGCCCTCGTGGATCGACTGCTGGGGGCGCGGGTCGACCTGCGGCGCCACGTGCCTCGCGAGCGGCTTCGCGCGCTCGAACGGCGTGAAGTGGCGGCCAAGCAGAGGCTGGCCGAGGTCCAGCGCGCGATCCTCCTGCGCGAGAGCGACCTCGGTGCCGCGCCGACCCGGAGGCAGGGGCTCGAGCCGCTCTACCGGCAGCTCGCCGAGGCCGACAGGGACTTGGTGCAGGTCGAGGAGGACATCCTCGGGGCCAGCAGCCTCTGGCGGGAGATCGCGGGCCGCTCTCCGGCCTCGCTCGAGACCATCCAGCAGCGCCTAGCGCCGCCCGACGGCGCGCTCCTTCTCTACGCGGTCGGAGACGAGCGGAGCCACCTCTTCGTGCTGCCCCGCGCGCCCGCCGCCGCCGCCGTCTTCGGGCTCGAGATCGACACCGCCGCGGCGGCGGCGTTGGGGGTGGCGCCCGGCGCGCTCGGCCGCGAGGCGGTGCGGGGCATCCTCTTCGGCGGCGAGGGGCGGCCGGCCGGGATCGTGTCGCTGCTGCGAACGCGGCCGGACGGAGGCGGCACCGCGGACCTCCCGGCCCGACTGCACGCCCTCTGGCGGACGCTCGTCCCGCGCGCCGCCTGGGAGGCCGTGCGCCGCCAGCAGGAGGTCGTCGTCGTCCCCGGAGGCCTCCACGCCCTCCCCTTCGAGGCGCTCGTCGTGGCCGGCCCGAGGCCCGGCGCCCCGCCGGGCTACTGGCTCGACAGCGGCGGCCCCCTCCTGCGCTACGCTTCCTCGGCCACCGCGCTCGAGCGCATGGCCGCCGCGCTGGCCGACCCGTTCGAGCAGGGGCGGAGCACGATCCTGAGCGTCTCCGACCCCCTCTTCCCGCGCTCCACGGACCGCCTCCGCGGACGCCGCTCCGTCCCGGCCTTCGGCCTCTTGAGCCGCCTGCCGGGATCCGGCGAAGAGACCCGGGCGCTGCGCGAGGTCTTCGGACCCGCGGAGCGCGGCGGCGAGGTGGTCGCGCTACAGCGGGAGCGTGCGACCGAGCTGGCGGTGCGCCGGGCGGTGCCGGGGAAGCGCTACATCCATATCGGCACGCACGGCATGGTCGACGAGCGCCGGAACGCCCTGTTCGCCAGCCTGCTGCTGACGCCGCCGAAGTCGCCGCGCTCCGGCTCCGACGACGACGGCTTCCTCCAGCTTTTCGAGCTCTACGCCCTCGAGGTGGACGCCGACCTGGTCGTCCTCTCCGCCTGCTCGACTCACGTCGGACCCCACCTCGAGGGCGAGGGGGCCTTCGCCCTCTCCCGGGCCTTCTCGGTCGCCGGCGCCCGGCGCGTCGTCGCCAGCCTGTGGCCGGTGGAGGACCGGGCGACCGCCGCGCTCATGCGGTCCTTCTTCAACCAGGTCGGCGCGGCGGAAAGCGCCGGCCGCCGCCCGCACTACGCCGCCTACCTGGCGCAGGCCAAACGACTGCTGCGCGCGGAGCCGGAGTCCTCGAGCCCCTACTTCTGGGCCCCCTTCGTGCTGCACGGCAACGGCTGACGCGCCCCGCTCATCCGTCCCTCGCAAATCTCCGCCGCAGATGGCGTTGCAGCCACGGGATCCACAGCGGGTACATGAGGACGAAGCCGAGGAAGCCCACACCGCCGCGCAGGGCGCCGAAGGTCTTCCCCGTGATGCCCCAGACGGTGAAGACGCGCGTGCGGAGCAGCAGCGCGTCCCCCTCCGGCATCGTCACCTCGCGACCGTTGAGCGTGACCCGTTCCCCCACCACTTCGACCGCGTCGCCCTCCAGCGGCAGCGCGTCGAGGTCGAGGAGCAGCGCGTAGCGCCCCTCCGATTCCGGCTTGACGACCCAGGTGAAGGTGAGCGGCGGCACCCCCCGGCGCTCGATGCGCTGCGCCGGCGAGATCTCGAAGGCGGGAGAGCTCAGCTCGGCCGCGGCGGCGATCGGCGCCGGCGGCTCGCCCGGGGTCCCCTCCTCGTCGTACCGCAGCTCGACGCTCGTCGCCTCGTTCTCTCGCAGCTCCTCGGGATAAGCGACCCGCACGCTGATCCGCCGCTCGCGCCCGCCGCCGCGCGGCCCCCCCACGTCCAAGGCGACACGGGACACCTCGAGGAGGCCGGGCGCGACGCGCGGGTCCGTCTCCAGCCGCACGAAGCGACCGATCACCGCGTGCGCCGCCACGGCCAGGATGAGCAGGAGCGAGCCCGCGGCGAGCAGGAGCGCCGTCTTCAGATCTGCCTGCCTCACCGTTTGTCCTCCGGAACGCTCATACGATCTGCGGCCGGACCTCGGCGCTGCGCTCGCGCCGGCGGCGGGCGCGGTGGAGAAGCCAGCCGAAGGTGAACATCGTCGCGCCCCAGAGAGCGCCGAGGATGTAGAACTGGACGCCCGGCGCCAGGGTCATCGCCAGCGCCGCCGCCAGGAAGAGGGCGCCGACGACGTACCAGTGCCGGCCCATCAGCGAGCCCATCGAGGCGTAGGCGACGGCGGCCAGCACGGCGATCACCGGCCCCAGGAAGAGCGTCTCGAGACCCATGAAGTAGTTGACGAAGGCGCAGACGCTCACCGCGGCCACGAACACCGTCCAGATCGCCCAGAGCTGCGTCTCGACGAAGGTCCGCGCCCCGGTCCGCCGCCGGCGCAGCAGCGCCACGGTGAGCAGGTTGCCGCCGCAGACGGCGCTCCACAGCGCCACGAAGACGGGCGGCGTGCGGACGCCGTGCGCGAGGAGCCAGCCGGTGGCGATGAAGCCCGCGGCGTTGGTGCAAGCGTGCAGCATCCAGATGAGGCCCCAGTTCTGCAGCACGGTGTCGTCGCGCGTCTCGCGCACGACCCGGCGCAGGAGATCGAGCGCCTCGAGGGCGTCGTCGCGGTTCATCGGCCGCTATTCTAGACTCGCGCACGACAACCGAGCGACAACAAGCGATGACCGCGAGCGCCAAGGATTGATCGGCGAAGCCCTGCATCTTCTCTTCCGCTGGATGCACGTCGTGGCGGGCGTGCTGTGGGTCGGACTGCTCTGGTTCTTCGGCTTCGTCAACGCCCAGGTCGCCAGGACCTACGACGCCGACTCGCGGCGGAAAGTAGTCCCCGAGCTCATGCCGCGAGCGCTGTCCCTCTTCCGCTTGGGGGCCGTCGCGACCTTCGTGACGGGCGTCGGGTTGCTCATCATCGTCTATTACGCCGGCGGCGCCCTCGTCGAGAGCCATCAGTCGAAAGGCCTCGCGATCGGCATGGGAGTGGGCGCGCTGGTGGTCGCCTGGATCGTCTACGACCTGCTCTGGCGAGCGCTGGCGGGCTGGGAGCGGCTCGGCGTCGCCGCCTCGTTCGTGCTCCTCACCGGCGCGTCGTTCGCGCTCGGCCGGGTCATGTCCGGCCGCGCGCTCTTCATTCACCTCGGCGCGCTGTTCGGCACCATCATGTTCAACAACGTCATGCAGCGCATCCTGCCGAGCCAGCGGCGGATCGTCGCCGCGGCCCGGGCCGGCACGCCCCCGCCGGACGATGCGGTGCGTGTCGCGAACCTGCGGTCGAAGCACAACGCCTACCTCTCCGTGCCGCTCCTCTTCTTCATGGTGAGCAACCACTTCCCGATCGCCTATGGCAGCGGCCTGCGCTGGGCGATCGCGCCGCTGCTGGTCCTGCTGGGGTGGACGGCGGTGAAAGGCCTCTACGTCCTGTCCGCCAGCCCGGCCGCCACCCGGTTCTGACGGTCCGCGGCCCTACTTGTACCGGGTCCCGTGCTTGATCACGAGATCGACGTCGCCGAGCAGCGCGACGTGGCGGAGGACGTCGCCGCGGACGGCGATGACGTCGGCGTACTTGCCGGCGGCGATCGTGCCGACGTCCTTGTCCACCTTCATGTGCACCGCCGGCCAGAACGTGGCGGCGCGGATGGCGTCCATCGGCTCGACGCCGAAGGTGTTGACCCAGGTGTCGATCTCGCGCCAGGTCGAGTCGCTGTGGAAGTTGAGCGGCACGCCGCTGTCGGTGCCGATCATCAGCACGATCCCCGACTGCCGGAGCTGCTCGAACTTGCGCGCCAAGGTCGGCCGGCGCTTGCCGACGAGCTGGAAGTAGGAAAGCTGATCGACCGGCGCCAGCGAGCGGCGGATGTCCTCCACCACCTCCGGCGGCAGCCCCACCTGCCAGCGCGGGTCGTCGATGCGCTCGCGGAAGCCGTCCCGCGTGTAGTCGTAGAGGAGGAGCGGGCCGATCGTCGGCGTCCAGTAGAGGGTGTTCGCGCGCCCCTTCATGAGGTCGAAGACGTCGGGCGGGTACTCGGGGGCGGTGCCGAGGCCGGTGTGCTCGAAGCAGTCGACGCCGGCCTTGATGCCGCGGCGGATCTCTTCGGCGCGATGCGAGTGGGCGACGACCGGGAGGCCGTGCTTGTGCGCCTCGTCGACCACCGCCTGCACCTCCTCCATCGTCATCTGGTCCTGGTCGATCAGCTTGATCTGGTCGACGCCCGCCTCGGCCAGGCGCCGCACCTTGGCGCGGGCGTCGGCCGCGCCATCCACGCCCCAGCGGAAGGCCTCGGTGCCGGGGTAGGGGCGGTGCTGGATGAAGGGGCCGGAGACGTAGAGGGTGGGGCCGGGGATCGCGCCCCTGCCGATCGCCTCGCGCACGGCGATCGAGTCCTCGAGCGGCGCGCCGAGGTCGCGGGCGCTGGTGACGCCGGCCAGGAGGAGCTGTTTGGCCGCCGCCGGCATGATCGTCGAGCGGAAGAGCGGCGGATAGGTCTTGTCCCAGTGGTCGTAGTCGGCGTGTCCGACGATCATGAGATGAACGTGCATGTCCCAGAGGCCGGGCAGGACGCTCATCCCCTCGGTCGAGACGACCTCCGCGCCGGCCGGCACCGCCAGCTCGCCGACGCGCCCGACCGCCGCGATGCGCTCGCCCTCGACGAGCACGACGCTGTCCTCGAGCGGCCGGCCGCCGTAGCCGTCGATGAGCCGCCCGCCGACGAGGGCGAGCGTGCGGCCGCCGGCGGGGGCCGGCTGCGGCTGCGGTGCAGGTGAGGCGGCTACTGCGAGGGCAAGGAGAGGAAGCGCAAGTGCGAAGCCGAGGCGTCGGCGCATGGCGCCGGCGAGTGTAGCGCAGCGCCTTGACTTCCCCCGGCGGCGCTCCCAGAATGCCCGCGCTCGCAACCGGAGGAGAGAGATGCGCATTCGCAGGCCCACCGTGGGCTGGCTGGCACTCGCGCCGCTGGCGCTCGCCGCCGCCTGCGCCTCGACGGGGACGCTCAGCCGCTTCGACGCCTTCGCGCAGGCCGGCAGCGCGTACGCCAAGGCGGTCGACGCGCTCCTCCAGCAGGCGGCGCAGATCCAGGTCGACGCCAGCTCCGAGAAGCTCCTCTCGACGCGCGACGACTTCGGCCCCGTGTCGCGCGCCGACTTCGAGAAGCAGGACCAGGCCGACCGCGCGTTCATCCACGAGATCACCCTGCTGCGTCGCCAGGCGAAGCTCCTCGCCGACTACTTCTCGGCGCTCGACGCCCTCGCCACCAGCGACCAGCCGCAGGCCTTCGGCGCTTCCCTCGCCGCCACCGCCGGCTCGCTCGACGCGCTCTCCCAGCAGCTCCGCGGCCGCCCCCTGGCGAAGAGCGTGCAGGCCGCGCAGGTGCTGGCCGCGGACGTCGGCTCGCTGGTGGTCAGGCGCGCCGAGAGCCGCGCCCTCCAGCACGAGCTCGAGCAGCGCAAGGCGACGATCGCGCGCGTGCTGCAGCTCCACGTCGCGCTCCTCGGCGCGGTGCGCGACCAGGTGGAGGCCAACCTCGAGTTCGCGCGCAACCGCGACTACGAGCAGCAGGTCGAAGATCCCTACCTGACGACCGGCGCGCCGCTCGACGAGAACGGCTGGAAGCAGTCGCGCTTCAAGGGGCTCGAGCCGCCCGACCCGGTGCAGCAGCTCGACGCCGCGCAGAGCGCCGCCCGCGAGCTGCAGACCGCCTGGGCGAAGCTCCTGACTCATGAGCTGGGGCCGGGCGACCTGCAGGCGGTGACCGGCGAGCTGACGCCGATCCTCGCCGCCCTCGACAACCTGTGACCACGCCCGACTTCGAGGCGACACCATGACCAGCCCTTCCGAGCCGACGCCCCAGCCGACCGAGACGAGCTTCGCCGAGCTCATGGCGCAGCTCCGGCTGCTGGAGAACCAGCTCTACAGCAGCGTCGTCGTCGAGCAGGCCAAGCAGCTCCCCGAAGACGAGAAACAGTCCTTCGCCTCGGGGCGCATCCACCTGACGACCCTGATCACCGAGCTCAACACCGCCGAGCTGGCGTCGATCCGCGAGCAGCTCGAGGCGGAGGGCCCGGCGCTCGTCGAGGGGATCGACAACCTCAACAGCTCGCTCGCCCATCTCGAGAACGCCACGTCCTGGGCGCAAGCCCTCAACGGCGTGATCGGCCTGCTCGGCAAGGTCGTGCCGCTGCTATGAGCGGCCGCGTCGCAGCGGCGGCGATGGCGCTGGCGCTGGCGCTCGCTCCGGCGGCGCTCGGGCAGGTGATCAAGGAGCCCGCCGACCCCCTCGATGCCGCGCCGGCCGCGCCGCCCGCACCGCCCGCGAAGTCGCCCGTGGTCGTCGACGTCCGCTCGCACGCCCACCCCGACCGGCCGCTCCAGGCCGGCCTCGGCGAGCGCGTCAGCCTGCAGGTCGAGGGACTGCGCGCGGGGCTCGCCGCCATGACCAACGGCTGCGAGGAGCTGATCCTCTTCATCGACGGCGTGCCGATCCCCGGCACCCCTCCCGAGTCGTGCACCCTCGAGGACGGCCGCGTCCGCTTCCTCCTCGACCGCACCGATGATTCGGACGCCGCCTGGCACACGCTGCTCGGCAGCCCCGACGACTTCACGCGCCAGGTGACGCTGAGCGTCGGCCCGGAAGGCGACGAACAGTGGCCGACGAAGGTGCGGGACTTCCGGCTCGAGCTGCTGCCGGAGGTGCCCTTCTACCTCTTCTTCGTCCTACTCGCCGCGGCGCTCGCCCTCGCGGTCTGGCTGGCGCGGCGCACCGCCCTCTTGCGCGATCCGCACGTCGTGCGGCCCGTCGGCGCGCTCGCCCCCTACAGCCTGGCCCGCTTCCAGCTCGCCTACTGGAGCTTCCTGGCGCTCGCCGCCTTCGTCTTCATCTGGATGGTGACCGAGGAGCTGGACACGATCACCGGCTCGGTGCTCGGCATGCTCGGGATCGGCTCGGGGACGGCCCTCGGCGCCTCGCTGATCGCGCAAGGGAAAGAGGGGGGCGGAGGCGCCGCCAAGGCCGCGCCGGGGGAGAAGCCTCCGCTCGCCGCGGAGCCGCGGGTCGCCGCGTCGCAGGGGTTCCTGCGCGACCTCCTGGACGGCCCCCAAGGGCTGAGCCTCTACCGCCTCCAGATGCTCGGCTGGACGCTGGTGACGGGCGTCATCTTCTGCGTCTCGGTCTACAACCGGCTGGCGATGCCCGACTTCAGCCCCACGCTCCTCGCGCTCATGGGGGTCAGCTCCGCCACCTACCTCGGCGCCAAGATCCCCGAGGAGTGAGACGGCCGCCGCCGTGATCGAGCGCGCCGCCTTCCGGCTGCTCGAGCCGATCGCCGTCCGCTGGGCGGACGTCGACCAGATGGGGCACGTCAACAACGCCAAGTACTTCACCTACTGCGAGTCGGCGCGGATGAGCTACTTCGCCGCGATCGACCTCGAGCGTTACCGGCTCGAGCGGCACGGCCCGGCGCTGGTCGCCGCCAACCTCAACTTCCGGCGGCAGGTCCACTGGCCGGCGGCGCTCGAGGTCGGGGTGCGCACCGCGGAGGTTGGGCGCAGCAGCTTCCGCCACGAGTACGTCCTCTTCCGCGCCGGCGGCGACGAGGTGGTGGCGGACGGCAGCGGCGTCGTCGCCTGGGTGGACTACGCCGCCGGCCGCGCCGTCCCGCTCCCCGACGGGCTGCGCGAGGCGATCCGCCGCTTCGAGTCCGGGGAGTGAAGGGCTGGGAGTGGACCCCCTGGCGGCTCGGCGGCCTCGCCGCCGGGCTCCTGGCCTTCGCCCTCCTCGCCCTCCTCGACACGCCGCTCAAGCACACGCAGTGGGGGAGCCGCCCGGCGCTCGCCGCCGCCGGCGCGGCGCTGATGGCGATCTGGTGGCTGACCGAGGCGGTGCCGATCTACTGGACCGCCTGCGTGCCGCTGCTGCTCTGGCCGGCGGCGCGGGTCTTCGGGCCGGACCTGGGCGAGAACCTCCGGCAGACCGCGCGCGCCTACCTCGATCCCTACATCTTCCTCTTCGCCGGCGGTATGGCGATCGCCGCCGCGATGCAGCAGTGGGACCTCCACCGCCGCATCGCGCTCGGCATCATGCGGCGGGTCGGCAGCGACCCCCGGCGGCTCCTCGCCGGCACGCTCCTCGCCACCGCCTTCATCTCGCTCTGGATCTCCAACACCGCGACCGCCACGATGATGGTGCCGATCGGCATCGCCCTCATCGCGCAGATCGAGGAGCAGACCGGCCGGCCGCGCCTCCGACACTACGGCATGGCGATCATGCTAGCGATCGCCTACGGCGCCAACGTCGGCGGCATCGGCACCAAGATCGGCACCGCCCCGAACGCGCAGTTCTCGGGCTTCATGGAGCGGCTGGGGGTGTCGATCTCCTTCCTCCAGTTCCTGGCCGTCGGGTTGCCGTTCGTGCTCCTCTTCCTGCCGGTCGTCTACGGCATGCTCTTGCGGATCGGCCGCGGCGACGGGCTGACCGGCGAGGTCGGGGCGGAGGTGATCGACGGGGAGCTGGCGCGGCTGGGGCGGGTGAAGCGGCCGGAGCGGGTGGTGCTGGGCGTCTTCCTCGCCGCCGCGGCGCTCTGGATCGCCGGCAAATGGCTGACCGAGGTGCTGCGCCCCCACGTCCACGCCTTCGAGCTGTCGTCGGCGCACGTCGAAGGGGGGACGGCGGTGCTCGCCGCCCTCGCGCTCCTCCTCTGGCGCATGCGGCCGGGGCCCGGCCTGCCCCGGCGGCAGGTCCTCGGCTTCCGGGCGCTCAAGCGGGTGCCCTGGGAGACGCTGCTCCTCCTCGGCGGCGGTTTCGCGATGGCGGCGGCGATCCAGAAGAGCGGCCTTTCGGACTGGATGGGCCAGCGCCTGCTCGCGGTGCGCGACCTCCCCGGCTTCGGCCAGGTGCTCCTCGCCAGCCTCGCCGTCGTCGCCCTCTCCGCCGTCGCCTCGAACACCGCCACGATCGCCGTCATGCTGGTGGTGCTCAAGGACGCCGTCGCGCCGGAGCTGGTGACCACGACCCTCTTCGCCGCCACCATCGCCTGCTCCTGCGACTTCGCGCTGCCAGCGGGCACCCCGCCCAACGCCATCGTCTTCGGCAGCGGCTACGTGACGATCCCCCGCATGGCCCGCACCGGCGCGCTCCTCGACCTCGCCGCCGCCTGTCTGGCGGCCGGGTGGTGCTGGCTGATGGTGCGTTGGGTCCTCTAGGGGAGAAAAGAAACCCGGCGGAGCCGGCCGGGAAGATTGCCGGAGGCCCGCGGGCTTTTGGATGGACGGCGCGGAAGACGGCTAGGACGCGATGGAAAGCGGCTTGGGCTCCATGGAAAGTGGCTTGGGCGCGATGCAAAACGGCTTGGGCCCATGCAAAATGGCTTGGGCTCCAAGGGAAAACGGCATGGGCGCCACGCAAAACGGTATGGGCGCCATGGAAAACGGCTTCGGGTCTATGGAAAACCGCTTGGGCCCCAAGGAGCTTTCCATGGCTCCCAAGCCGCTTTCCATGTCCCCCTATGGACCTTGGCGGACGGCGCAGAGGAAACGGGCGCGGCGAGATGGAGCCCCGCGTCCGCGGCGCGGAGATTCGAGCGCGCCCTACGGACTTTGCCGCCGGCCGCACGGAAAACGGGTGAGCGCTATTCCGTGATCTTGAAGAAGAACGGGTCGATCGACACCGCCACCGGCGTCGTGCCGTCGGTGTCGAGCAGGCGCCTGGTCGTGAAGTCGGCGTTGCGCTGGTAGGTGACGCCGTTGGGGAAGCGCGCCAGGTCGGGGCTGTTGTTGGCGGAGAAGATGCCGTAGAAGTCCTTGCCCACGGAGGCCAGCCCGGCGTAGTCGCCGATGTAGGGCTGGAAGACCGGCACCGGGAAGTTGGCCGGCACGGTGGCCAGGATCATCGAGGTCCAGTTGATGCCGTCGTCCGAGCGCTCGACGGTCGTCACCCAGCGCTGGCTGTCGCCGCTGCCGGTCACCCGCTGGTGCAGGAAGGCGACCCGGCCGCGGCTGTTGATCGCCAGCGTCGGGTTGGTGGCGAAGCCGACCGTCCGCAGGTCGCTGGGCGACCAGGTGGCGCCGCGGTCGGTGGAGCGGCGGACGTGCAGCGTATAGCCGGTCTCCGGCTGCCGGTCGGCCCAGGCGACGTAGACGACGTCGCTGTCGCGTGGATCGACGGCGAGGGCGACGTCGCCTCCCAAGCGCTGGTTGCCGAGCTGCGCGTTCCAGTTGAAGAGCCGGCCGCTGGCGACGAGCCGGCCGGGAAGCCCGTCGCTCGGATCGATCAGGGCGGTGAAGGGGTTCGCTCCCGTCCCTCCCGCGTCGTCGCGCACCAGCACGATGTCGGTGGTGACCTCCGCGGTGGCGTCGTCGAAGCTGCGCCAGCCGTAGAACGCGACGTAGACCGTGCCGTCGGGGTGGCAGATCGGGCGCACCTGCGGGCCGTTCTGGCCGGCGCTGCCGGTGCTCCGCCGCTCCAGCCGCACGGCGCTGAAGGTGGGCGTCGCCGCGCCGCCGTGCTGGCTCTGGTCGATCGTCGCCGTGCGCCCGCCGGCCGCCGCGAAGTCGTTGCTGCCGACGTAGACGCGGTCCTTGCCGTCCCGCTCCACCGCGGCGAGGAACGGCTGGTCGACCCGCTCGCGGCTGACCACGATCTTCATCGGCGTCGTGCCGCCGGCGCTGTCGGTGCGCAGGATGTTGAGCAAGAGGTTCCCCGGGCGCTTGAGGATACCGGCGTAGAGGCGCCCGCCGCCGCCGAAGCGGGGGCTGATGTCCCCGGTCTGCACCTCGCTCGGCACCGTCGAGCGGAGGACCCAGGTGTTGCCGCCGTCGCGCGACACGAAGATGGGGGCGGACGGACCCCCCATCGGATCGGCAGTGAAGGCGCTGCCGACGATCTGCTTCGGGTCGCTCGGATCGACGGCGAGGCTCGGCTCGCTGTCCTGTCCGGTCTCGCCGCTCAACGAGCGGGGGATCATGTTGACGAGGAGAACCGCCGCCGTCTCGGCGGCCTTGGGCTTCTTCGGCTTGGCCGGCTTCTTCGGCTTCGGCTTGGGCTTCGGCTTGGGCTTCGGCTTCGGTTTCGGCTTCTTCTTGGCAGTGGCCATCGCGTGCCTCTACTCGGGCTCGTCCGTGGCCGCGGCCAGGGCGCGGATCTCGGGCGCGCGCTCGCTGGGCTGGAAGTCGTCGGGGTCGAGGGCGGTGAAAGTGTCGGCGCCCGCCGCGGTCTCCGCTGCGGCGGCCACCGCCCGCCCCCGCCGCGTGCTCGGGCGGGCGGCCGGCTGCCCGGCCGCCTTCTGAAGGATGAACACCCCCTCCTGACCGGGCTGGAACTTGGGTGCCTTGTACCAGCGCACGTCGTCGCTGCCGGGGAAGCGCACCACCACCTTCTTCTTCGCGGTCCCGCCCTTCTCGACCTCGTCCACCTCGATCTCCGCCTCCCGCCACTGCGGGTCGTGTTCGGTGATCGGCTTCCGCCGCGGCGCCTCGGTAGCCGCC
Organism: Thermoanaerobaculia bacterium; assembly: GCA_035536455.1. Taxonomy (GTDB): domain Bacteria; phylum Acidobacteriota; class Thermoanaerobaculia; order Multivoradales; family UBA5704; genus DASUNQ01. Next base: position 111,310 of record DATLOC010000064.1, read on the forward strand.
GCCGTCACACCCCGCCGCGTGCCCGTCCGCGGCGCCGGCCGCTCCTCGGGCGCCACCCGCACGGCGGTGACCCGGCCGCGAACGACGACGTCGGCGCTGGCCACGCGGTCGGCGATGGCGGCGGCCTTGAGGCGCGCCGCCGGCTCGCTGGCGGCTTCGGCGGTGGAGATGCTCGCCGCCAGGACGGTACGCCGGGCGTCGCCGGAGCGCGCTGCCGCCGCCACCCCGCGGCCGCGCGGCGCTCCCGCCGGGACCACCGCTTCATGGCCCACCGACTCGACCGCCAGCGTCTCGGCGAAGAGCCAGCCGTTGGTGAAGAAGCGGGCCTGCTCGCCGGCCCGAACGGTCTCGCGGGGAGCCAGCTTGACGGTGATGTCGCGCCCGACGTAGGCCGCCATGCTCTCGGGCCCCTTCTCGACCCGGTCGACGCGCACCACGACCGTGCGCGCCTTGTCGTCGATCTCCGCGACGTTGGCGGCCCGCAGCTTCTGGACCGTGCCGACGAACACGAAGCGCGCCTGCCGCGCGAGCGCTTCCTTGGACTTGGCGGGCATGGGGATGCTCCTTTCCGCAAGCATGCGAATGCGGGCAGGGGATGTCAAGACGCGGGCCCGGCCGCGCTGCGCTATCGCGCCAGGCGGATGCCGGTCATCTGGAACCGCGTGTCGGCGGGCCAGAAGTTGCGGTAGCTGGGGCGAATGTGGGAGGCGGGGGTGGCGCAGGAGCCGCCGCGCAGGACGCGCTGGTTGTCCATGAACTTGCCGTTGTACTCCATGAGGTTGCCCTCGAACGGGCGGTAGCCGGGGTAGGGCTCGTAGTGGCTGGTCGTCCACTCCCAGAGGTCGCCGGCCATCTGGAGGAGAGTGCCGGCGGCGCTGATGGCCGGCCGTGGATGGAGGGCGCCGCTGTCGAGGAAGTTGCCCTCATCGACCTTGAAGCCCGCGGCCCGCGCCGCGCGTTCCCACTCGCGCTCGGTAGGCAGCCGCGCGCCGCGCCAGCGCGCGTACGCCTCGGCCTCGTAGAAGCTGACGTGCGCGACCGGCTCGTCCGGATCGACCGGCCGCACGCCGCCGAGCGTCCAGACGCGCCACCCGTCGCCGTCCCGCTCCCAGTAGAGCGGCGCCTCCCAGCCGTGCTCGCGCGCCGCCGCCCAGCCGTTCGAGAGCCAGAGGAGCGGGTCGGCGTAGCCGCCGGCGGCCATGAACTCCAGGTACTCGCCGTTGGTGACCAGGCGGCTGCCGAGCGCGAAGTCGTCGAGCCAGGCCTGGTGCACCGGCAGCTCGTTGTCCCAGCACCAGCCGCCGTCGAGGTTGCCGATCTGGTAGAGGCCGCCCGCGATCGGGACGAAGTCGTGCGGCCGGGGCGGGGCGTCGCGCCGGAGGGCGTCCTTGCGCGCGCCGCAGTACGGCTCGCGCAGCTCGGGGGCGTTGCTGCCGAGGATGTGCTTGACCTCGGTGACCAGCAGCTCCTGGTGCTGCTGCTCGTGCTGGCGGCCGGTGGTGACCAGGAAGGCGAGCTCCTCGAAGCGCTCCTCCGCGACCTCCTCGATCAGCGCTTCCATCCGCGCGTCGACGCCGCGCCGGAAGGCGTAGACCTCGTCGGTCGTCGGCCGGGTCACCAGGCCGCGCCGGTCGCGCGCCAGGCGCGGCCCGAGCGACTCGTAGTAGGAGTTCAAGACGTACTCGTAGCGCGCATCCTCCGCGGCGCCGCGGCCGAACGGCTCGTGCACGTTCTTGGCGTAGAACCAGGTGGTGTGCCCGAGGTTCCACCACGGGGGGCTGACGTCGGGCATCGACTGGACGCGGTAGTCCTCCGGCCGCAGCGGCCGGCAGAGCTCGACCGTGGTCGAGCGGACGGCGCGGAAGTCGGCGAGGAGCTGTTGCCTGTCCACGCCCCAATTGTAGTGCCGCTATGATGCGCTGGGCTTCCGAGGAGCAAGCTTGAGCGAACCGAGGGTCGAAGGCACGGCCGCCCTGCGGCGCGTGGTCTCGCGCTGGGAGATCGTGGCGCTGTCGCTCAACGACGTCATCGGCAGCGGTGTTTACCTGCTGCCGGCGACGGCGGCGGCGATCCTCGGGGGTGCGAGCGTCTGGGCCGTCGTGGCGGCCGGCTTCGCGGTGCTGCTGATCGTCCTCTGCTTCGCGGAGGCGGGGAGCTACTTCGACCGCCCCGGCGGCGCCTACCTCTACGCCGGCACCGCCTTCGGCGACCTGATCGGCTTCGAGGTCGGCTGGATGACCTGGCTGGCGCGCGTCACCTCGGTGGCCTCGCTCTCGGCCGGCTTTGCGCAGGCGCTCGGCTACCTGCTGCCGGCGGCGCGCGAGGGGACGGGGCGCGGGCTGGCGATCGCCCTGCCCCTCCTCGCCCTCACCGTCATCAACGTCGTCGGCGTCAAGGCCGGCGCGCGCACGGCGGTCGTGCTGGCGATCGGCAAGATCGTTCCCCTTCTCGTCTTCATCTTCGCCGGCGCCTTTTACTTCTCGCGCGCCACGCTCGCCGGCGCCGAGCCCACCGGCGCCGGGTCGCTCGGCGAGGCGGCGCTCCTTCTCCTCTTCGCCTACGCCGGCTTCGAGAACACCGCCGCGCCGGCCGGCGAGTTCAAGAACCCGCGCCGCGACGTGCCCTTCGCGCTGATCATGCAGATCATCCTGGTGACCCTCATCTACTCGTCGGTGCAGCTGGTGGCGCTCGGCACGCTGCCCGGCGTCGCGGCCTCGGAGACGCCGCTGGCCGACGCCGCCCGCCTCTTCCTCGGCGGCTGGGGCGGCTGGCTGCTCACCCTCGGCGCCGTGCTCTCGATCCTCGGCACCGAAAGCAACACCATGCTCTCCGGCCCGCGCTACCTCTTCGCCCTGGCCGAGGACGGCTTCGGCCCGCGTTTCCTCGCCCGCGTTCACCCGCGCTTCCGCACCCCGGCCAACGCCGTCGTCCTGCAGGCGGCGGTGGCGCTGCCGCTCGCCTTGACCGGCACGTTCGTCGAGCTCGCGGCCCTCTCGGTCGTGGCGCGCCTGGCGACCTACATCGGCACCGCCGCCGCCGTGCCGGTCCTGCGGCGGAAGCTGGCGGCGCTCCCGGGGACGGTCCGCCTGCCCGGCGGGCCGCTGATCCCGATCGCCGCCGTCTTGGTCTGCCTGGTCCTGGTCGGCAGCGCCGAGCGGCGGAACCTGATCGCGGGCGCGGTCGCCGTCGCCGCCGGCCTGGTGATCTACTTCCTCCGGCGGCGCGACGCGCCCGGCGTACAATCAACGCCATGAGCTCCCAGCCGGTCCCGCTGCGCGACCCGGCGAGCCTGCCGCGGCCGGTGCCGCTGGAGGTGAGCGTGCTGGTGCCGGTGCTCGACGAGGCGGGGACGGTGGGGGAGCTGGCGCGGCGCACGGCGGCCGTGCTCGACGGCCTGGGCCGCAGCTTCGAGCTCCTCTTCATCGACGACGGCTCGCGCGACGGCACCCCGGAGCGGGTGCGCGAGGCCCACGCCGCCGACCCGCGGGTCAAGCTCCTCCGCCTGCGCCGCAACTTCGGCAAGGCGGCGGCGCTCTCGGCCGGGCTCGATCACTCCCGCGGCGAGCTGGTGATCACCATGGACGGCGACCTCCAGGACGCGCCGGAGGAGATTCCGCGCCTCCTTGCGATGCTGGAGGAGAAGGACCTCGACCTGGTCTCCGGCTGGAAGCGGCGGCGGCGCGACCCGGTGTCGAAGCGGCTGCCGTCGCGCCTCTTCAACTGGGTGACGCGGCAGCTCGCGCAGGTGCCGCTGCACGACTTCAACAGCGGCTTCAAGGTCTACCGCCGCGAGGTGCTCGAGCAGATCGCGGTCTACGGCGAGCTCCACCGCTACATCCCGGTGCTGGCCAGCCGGCGCGGCTTCTCGGTGGGGGAGATCGAGGTCGCGCACCACCCGCGCCGCGCCGGAACGAGCAAGTATGGCTGGGACCGCTTCTACAAGGGCCTCCTCGATCTGATCACCGTCCTCTTCATCACCCGCTACACGCGCCGGCCGCTCCACCTCTTCGGCGCCTTCGGCCTGCTCTTCCTGACCGCCGGCTTCGCCATCAACCTCTGCCTCGCGGTCCTCTGGTTCGGCGGCGAGGACCTGTCGAACCGGCCGCTGCTGCTCTTCGGCGTGCTGCTGATGCTGCTCGGCATCCAGGTGCTCACCACCGGCCTCCTCGGCGAGATGTTCACCTTCAAGAACTTCCGCCGCCCCGACAGCTACTCGGTCAAGGAGCACCTGGACTGACCGCGCCGCCGTCGCGCCTCGCCCTCCTCTTCCTCACCCAGACCTTCCCGCGCCACCCGGGCGACCCCAGCGGGCCGTTCATCCGCGACCTCGCCGCGGCGCTGGTGCGCGGCGGCGACGCGGTGACGGTCGTGGCGCCGCACGCCGCGGGCCTGCCGGCGCGCTGGGAGGACGCCGGCGTCGAGGTCCGCACCTTCCGCTACGCGCCGGCGCGAGCCGAGCGGCTGGGCTACGGCCGCAGCCTCGAGGCCGACGAGCGGGTGCGCGGCGCGGCGCTGGCGGTGGCGCCGCTGTACGCCCTGGCAGCGCGGCGGGCGGTGCGGCACCTCCTGGCGCGAGGGCGCTTCGACCTCTACCAGGCGCATTGGCTGGTGCCGAACGCCGTCGCCGCGCCCGGGCGGCCGCGCCGCACGCCGCTCGCCATCGGGCTCCACGGCAGCGACGTCTTCCTGGCCGAGCGGCCGCCCTACCGCGCCCCGGCGCGGCGGGTGCTGGCGCGGGCGCGGCTCTTGACCGGCTGCTCGCCGGAGCTGGTCGAGCGGGTGTGCGCGCTGGGCTTCCCCGCCGAGCGGGCGCGGGTCATCCCCTACGGCGTGGACGTCGCCGCCTTCACGCCGGACGGCGGGCGGGGCAGGTGGCGGGGGGAGCTCGGGATCCCCGAGAACGCGCCGCTCGTCCTCGCGGTGGGCCGGCTGGCGACGAAGAAAGGCTTCCACGTGCTGATGCAGGCGGCGCCGGCGGTGCTCGCCTCTTGGCCGGACGCCCATCTCGTCATCGCCGGCAGCGGCGACCGCCTGCCCGAGCTGCGCGCCGCCGCCGCCCCGTTCGCCGGCCGCGCCCACTTCCCGGGCGCTGTCGCCCACGATGCCCTGCCCGAGCTTTTTCGCTCGGCGGACCTTTTCGTTCTTCCGGCCGTGCACGACGGGAAAGGCAATGTGGACGGCCTGCCCAACGTCATCCTCGAAGCGATGGCGAGCGGCCTGCCGGTCGTCGCCTCCGGCATCTCGGGGATCCCGCTGGCGGTCGAGGACGGGCGGACCGGGCTCCTGGTCCCCGAGGGGGACGCCGGCGCCCTGGCGGCCGCCCTCCTGCGCCTGCTCGCCGATCCTGAAGCGCGGCAGGCGATGGGGGAGGCGGGGCGGCGGAAGGCCGAGCGCGAGCTCACCTGGGACGCGATCGCCGCCCGCTACCGCGCCGCCTACGTCGAGGTCCTCGCCTAACTCCCCTTGCTAGAAGGCGACCTGCTGCGCCGTGCCGTGGAAGGTCTTGACGCAGGTGTAGACCTGGATCGGGCCCTCCACGAGCTGCGGGCCGCCGATGCTGGTGCGGTGAGTCGTCCAGATGACGATCGCCGTGAAGTCGGAGCTCCCGCCGTCCTTCGGCAGGTGGATCTCCGGCAGCAGCAGGCTGAGCGTGTCCCGCTTGAGGTCGGCGATGAAGCCCAGAGTCACCGTCACCAGCGCGCCGAGCGACGTCTCCTCGCGCTCGATCTCGCTGCCGCTCCAGCTCCGCGAGTCGCCGTCGCTGTCGAGGCTCAGCGTCGGTTGGCCGGCGATGCTGCTGGTCGTGTAGACGATGGTCGTGCCGCCGAGACGCAGCTCGAAGCGATTCGGTTCGGTCACCTGAGGTGCCATGGCACCCTCCCCTTGTTAATTTGCGTCGATCCTAACCGATCGGCGCCGGGCGTGCGCTAACATCCTCGCCCCATGACTCACCGCCGTCTCGTCGCCGCCTGCACCCTCCTCCTCCTCGCCGCCGCCTGCCGCAAGGATCCGGCGGAGGAGGAGGCCGCGGTCCAGCAGGCGTTGAAGGAGAAGGGGACGCTGGAGGTCCTCGACGAGGTCGCGGCGGCGCAGTACACCCCACCGGAGGACGGCAAGCTCACGGACGCGCAGATCGAGATGTACCTGGCGGTGCGCCAGCGCGGCAAGCGCATCCGCGAGGTGGCGGGCAAGGAGCTGGAGAAGAAGTCCGCCGAGGCCAAGAAGGAAGGGGAGGAGATGGGCCTCTTCGATGCGGTGCAGGCGGTGGGGGACGCGGCCGACATCGCCACCGCCAACCTGCGCGCGGCGCAGGAGCTGAAGCACAACCCGAAGGAGTACCAGTGGGTGGAGGAGCGGGTGACCGAGGCGCTCCTCGCCGAGCTGAGCCAGCGGCTCAACGCCCAGCTCGCCGAAGGGCGCGACGAGTACGTGCAGCTCCTCGAGGCGCAGAAGCAGGCGGTCGCCGACCCGGCGCGGCGAGCCGAGCTGGAGCGCAAGATCGAGGAGATGCGCGGCCGGGCGGAGACGGCGGCCGAGCCGGCCGGCGAGGCGCTCCGCCACAACGTCGCGCTGGTCGCCAGGCACCGCGACCGCATCCGGGCCGTGCAGACACCCGAGGAGCGCTTCGCCACCGGCCACGGCGAGGAGCTGCCGGGCCAGCCGCCCACGACCGCCGCGCCGCCGGAGCCGTGACCCCGACATCGCCGGAGTCCGATCCCGGCGAGCGCTGGGCGCGGCGCCTGGTCTGCTCGCGCACCGGCGAGGTCGCGTCGCTCGACGCGCCGGCCTTCCTCTCGCCGGCCGGCGCCCCCTGGCTGGTCGACTACGACCTCGACGCCGCGCGCGGCGCGGCCCTCCGCCGCGCCCTGCCGTCCCGCCCCTGGACCCTCTGGCGCTACCGCGAGCTGCTGCCGCTCCGCGACGCCGCCCGCCGCGTCGACCTCGGCGAAGGGGGGACGCCGCTCGTCCCGCTGCGCGGCTGGGCGCCGGACGGGGTGCGCGTCTGGCTCAAGGAGGAGGCGGGGAACCCGACCGGCTCCTTCAAGGCGCGCGGCCTCTCGCTCGCCGTCAACCGCGCCCGCGAGCTGGGCGCGCCGGGCGTGCAGCTCGCCAGCGCCGGCAACGCCGCCCTCGCCCTCGCCGCCTACGCCGCCGCCGCCGGCCTGCCGGCGCGGGTGGCCCTCCCCGAGGACACGCCGCCGACGGTCGCCGCGCGCTGCCGCGCTCACGGCGCCGAGGTGCTGACGGCGCCCGGCACGCTGGTCGAGGCGGCGCAGCTCCTCGCGGGCGACGACGGGTACTGGACGCTCTCGACCCTGCGCGAGCCCTACCGCGTCGAGGGGAAGAAGACGATGGCCTTCGAGATCGCCGAGCAATTCGGCTGGGAGCTGCCGGAGTGGATCGTTTACCCGACCGGCGGCGGCACCGGCATCGTCGGCATGCACAAGGCCTTCGCCGAGCTGGAGCGGCTGGGGCTGGTCGCCGGGCGCCGGCCGCGCTTCGTCGTCGTGCAGGCCGCCGGCTGCGCGCCGCTGGTGCGCGCCTTCGCCGCCGGCGCGGAGACGGCGAAGCTCTGGGAGGAGCCGCGCACTCGCGTCTGGGGTCTGCGCGTGCCGCGGGCGCTCGGCGACTTCCTGGTGCTGCGCGCCCTGCGCGAGACCGGCGGGCGGGCGCTGGCGATCAACGAGGCGCGGCTGCCGGAGGTGACGGCGCGGGCGGCGCGGGCCGGGCTGCTCGTCGGTCCGGAAGGGGCGGCGGCACTCGCCGCGCTCGAGGACCTGGCGGCGGCGGGGGAGCTGAAGGCAGGGGAGCGCGTCGTGGTGTTCCAGACCGGGCACCCGGGGAATTACACGTGACAAGGGAGGGAAAGCGTCTACAAGCTTTCCTCGATCAGCTCGTCGCCGCCGGCGAGCTGAGCGCCGCGGTCGGCATGGTCGGCGGTGCAGACGGGCCCGCCTGGAGGGGTGTCGCCGGCGAGGCCCGCCCGGGCCGGACGGTGACACTCGCCACCCGCTTCGACTACGGCTCGCTCGTCAAGCCGTTCATCGCCACCCTGGCGCTCGTCCTCGACGCGAGCGGCGAGCTGCCGCTCGGCACCACGGTCGGCGAGGCCTTCCCCGCCTCGCACCCCACGCTCGCCCGCCGCACGCTCGAGGACCTCCTCCGCCACGAGGCCGGGGTGCGCCACTGGGCGCCGCTCTACCATCTCTGCCGGACGCCGGCGGAGATCGAGCCGCTGCTCCTCGGCGGCGAGCTGCTGGGTGAGCGGCTAGGCACCTACAGCGACCTCGACTTCATCGTCTGGTGGCTCGCCGCCGAGCGCCTCCTCGGGCGGCCGCTCCTGCCGCTGCTCGCCGAGCGCGTCCTCCGACCGCTCGGCATCGAAGACGTCGAGGACGTGCCCGGCGACCAGCCGGACGTCGCGGTCTGCCGCTGCGACACGGCCAAGGAGGTGCGGCTCGCCGCCGAGCAGGGGCTGGCGATCGACCTCCTGCCGCCGCCCCCGCCCGGCATCCCCAACGACGGCAACGCCCGCTTCCTCGGCGGCTTCCCCGGCCACTCCGGGCTCTTCGGCCCGGCCAAGGCGCTCTTCCGGCTGGGCGCGGAATGGCTGCGGCCGGAAGCGTTGTTGACGCCTGAGGCGGTGGCGCGGGCGTGCGGCGGGAGTACCCGCTTCGCGCTCGGCTGGTGGCGGCGGCGGACGCTCCAGGGCGGCGGACCCTGCCTGCCGCCGAGCGCCTTCGGGCACACCGGCTTTCCCGGCGGCAACCTCTGGATCGATCCCGAGGCGGGGCGCGTGCTCGTCTTCCTCGCCCACCGCACCAGCGCCGCCGTGCCGATCAACCGCCGCCGCCGGCGCTTCCACACGCTGGCGTATCATCGCGACCCGCGTTAGCTCATTCCACCCAAGGAGACCGCATGTCCCTTTCCATTCGCGACCTGGTGCTCGTCGACGGGGTACGCACCCCGATGGCCGAGTACAACGGGTCCTTCGCAGACCTCTCGGCGATCGAGCTCGGCGCCCGCGCCGCGCGCGCCCTCTTCGAGCGCACCGGCGCCGACCCGGCGGAGCTCGACCACGTCGTCGTCGGCAACGCCCTCCAGACCTCGCCGGACGCGATCTACGGCGCCCGCCACGTGGCGCTGCGCGCCGGCGTGCCCAAGGAGGTGCCGGCCCTCACCGTCAACCGCCTCTGCGGCTCGGGGGTGCAGTCGATCCTCTCGGGCGCCCAGTCGATCTTGACCGGCGACGGCACCACGGTCCTGGTCGGCGGCATGGAGAACATGAGCCAGGCGCCGCACGTCGTCTGGGGCGCGCGCAAGGGCTTCAAGCTCGGGCAGGGGCAGCTCCAGGACCTGCTCATGGTGTCGCTCATGGACAGCTTCTGCGGCTGCTACATGGCGCAGACCAGCAACAACCTCTCGCGCGACTACGGCATCTCGCGCCGCGAGCAGGACGAGTTCGCCCTCTGCTCGCAGAAGCGCGCCGCCGCGGCCTGGGAGAGCGGGCGCCTGGCCGAGGAGGTGGTGCCGATCGAGGTCGGGAGCGGCAAGCGGGCCAAGACCATCGCTCGCGACGACCACATGCGGCCGGAGACCACGATCGAGGACCTCGCCGGGCTGCCGACCGCCTTCGACAAGGACGGCTTCGTGACCGCCGGGAACGCGTCGGGGATCGTCGACGGCGCCGCGATGATGCTGCTCTCGACCGCCGAGCGGGCGCGCGAGCGCGGCTGGACGCCGCTCGGGCGGCTGGTCTCCTGGGCGGTCGTCGGCGTCGAGCCCTCGCGCATGGGGATCGGCCCGGCGCCGGCGATCCGCGCCGCGCTGGCCAAGGCCGGCATGACGCTCGACGACGTGACGCTCTTCGAGATCAACGAGGCCTTCGCCGGCCAGGTGCTGGCGGTGCTGCGCGAGCTGGCGCTCGACCCCGGCAAGCTCAACGTCAACGGCGGCGCGGTGGCGCTCGGCCACCCGCTCGGCGCTACCGGCACCCGGCTCGTGCTGACGCTGCTCAAGGAGCTGCGGCGGCGCGGGGGCGGGGTCGGCGTGGCCTCGGCCTGCATCGGCGGCGGGCAGGGGATCGCGCTGGTGGTCGAGAGCGCCGAGGCTTGATCGATCTCAGCGGGCGGCACGTCCTGGTCACCGGGGCGAGCCGCGGCATCGGCGCCGCCTGCTGCCGGCGGTTCGCTAAGGCGGGCGCGTCGGTGCTGGTCCACTTCCTGGCCGGCGAGGCGCGGGCCGAGCTCCTCCTCGCCGAGCTCCGGCGCCTCTCGCCGGAACCGCGGCAGCACCGGATGTTCCGCTGCGATGTGACACAGGAGGACCAGGTGGCGGCGCTCTTCGCTTTCGTCGCCGCGGAGTGGGGGGC
>DATLOC010000065.1:0-61238 GCA_035536455.1 Thermoanaerobaculia bacterium
CGGTCCCATCCTGGTTCCCCACGTCGTAAAGCGCGCAGATGTGCGGATGCGAGAGCTGCGAAATCGTCTTCGCCTCCCGCTCGAACCGCTGGCGCCCCTCGGGGTTCTGTGACAGGTGAGCGGGCAGGACCTTGATGGCGACCGTCCGGTCCAGGCGGGTGTCTCGCGCCTTGTACACCTCGCCCATGCCGCCCGCGCCGGCCGGCTCGAGGATCTCGTACGGTCCGAGGCGGGCGCCGGTCGGAAGAGTCACCGCGCGCCCTCCACTAACTGAGGAGGCCCGCGCCGAGAGGCGACATCTCGTGGGGGGCCCAGAGGGGCACCACTGGACAAGGTCATGGAGTCTGGCCGGATTCTACCGGCGCCGTCTCGCCGGAATGGTCCCCACCCGCCCATCCAGGCTCGACCCCGGACCCTGGAGACGCTAGAAGCGAATTCCCGCCGAGAAACGGTATTCCCGCGGGACCTGATAATCCGCCGCCGACCGCGCTCTGCCGAAGGCAGGGCCTCGTACGAACCGCGTCGGAAGGCCGAGCTCGTCCACGGGCGCCTGCCCCTCGCAGCCGGCTTGCGCAGCGGTCGTGCAGGGAACGACGACCGTGTCGAAAACGACGAGACCCTGCTCGTTGGTGACGTTCCGGACGTCGAACTTGAAGAATGGCTCGACACTCCTCCAGACCCGGACCCCGAGGCTGATCGCCACGTCGAGGCTGTGGATGTCCTCGTACTCCCCCGCGCCGCGCTCGCCGAAGAACACGAACTGGGTGGCCGGCCGCCGCGCGTAACCGGGGTCGCGCGCGATCTGCGCGGGCGTGAATCCGCCTCGCACGAAGCCATAGCTGAATGTCCGCGGCGAGTCGTAGGAGTAGGCGAGGCCGAGGCTCACGTCTCCGAAAGACCGGATCGGCAGCGTATAGGAGCTGAAGACGCGGACCCGGTGCTCTTGATAACCCGGCAGGCGGCCGGTGGGGTAGTGGCGCTCGGGATCGTAGAGCTCCGGCTGGTTGCCGAAGATCGAGGAGGCCCCCCCCTCACCTACGAAGTTGCCATTGTTCTCGATCTCATAGGTGTAATTCGCATCGAGGAGCCAGCGATCCGTGATCCGGTAACGCCCCTGGACCTGGATCGCCTGGTACTCGCGCGTCAGGTCATCCGTGTTGTCCAGGACTACGTTGTCGAAGAACCCGAAGCTTCGCCCTTCGTGGATGATTTCAGTCGTGCCGAACTCCCGGAGGATGAAGTCCTCGAACAGGTCGGAGTACACGCGGCTGACATAGGTCAGCTTGGCGAACCCGCCTCGGCCGAGGGCCGATCCGGCACCGACCGTCCATTCCTCGGCGGTCGACGACTTCACGTCGTCGGCGAAAAGCACGTTCCGGGTCGGAAAGCTGCCATTGATGAGGGTGTAGTTGGCGAGGTCGAACCCCGGAGCGAAGTCCACACCCTGTCCGTTCGGACCCGTATACAGGTAATCCAGCCTGTTCGGGGTACCGACGTTACTGTTGCGGCCGAACTGGATTTCGGAGAACTTGCCGGCGTACTGGCTGTAGGTCGCGTCGAGCTTCAGCTTCGCATCGCCCCGGACGTCGTAGGAAGCCGCCAGCCGAGGCGTGAACCGGTCCGTGTCGGCCGCGACGATGTCGTCGGTTGCCTCGCTCTTCACGGCCTCGTAACGGAGCCCGAGATTGAAGGAGAGGTGATCGTTGTAATTCCAGCTGTCCTGGAGGAAAAACGCGTCCGTCGTGATGTCGATCCGGGCGCCTCGGACGGGCAGCCAGTTCTCCAGGACGGACCGGAGGGGGCCGGAGTTGACGAAGATTGGAATGAACCGGCCCTGCGAGTCGAGCTCTGGACGTCCGACCGGAGCGCCGGTGGTCGTCACGTAGTTGGTCCTGAACACGTAGCCCGTGGCGCTCTGGCTGTTGCCTCCGATCCGCGTGCTCCGAAAGCGCTCGTAGCCGAGCTTGAAGCCGTGGCTTCCCAGCCGGCCGGTCGAAAGGAAATACGACACGCTTCCCGTCAAGTCCTCGTTGTTGCGGTCCTCGGGGTCGCTCGCGTCGAAGTACATGGCGCCGTACTGGCGCGCCGGAGAGGAGAGCGTCACGAAAGGAGAATCCCGGACGCCGGTCAGCTCTCCCCCGGCGCCGCGGAAGCCGAACTCCTTCTCCGAATACTTGAGCTCGACGAACAGCCTGGGCGTCCACACGCCGTGGTAGCTCGCCGCCCAACGCGTGTTCGGAACCGTACGCGCGCGATCGACCCCCCGAACGTCCGCCGTAACCGGCGAAGACGGCCGATCGAGGTTCTCCGCCTCGTTGTCGAGATAGGAGCCCTGGAGCGTGTGGTTCGAAGCCACGTTTCCGGTCAGCTTGACTTCCCACCGGGGGTTGTCCGTGACCGTGTTGACCCGCGCGCCGCTCTCGGGCAGCGTCTGGGCCATCGTCGTCTCCGAGAGACGGCCGGCGACGAAAAACCAGAGCCGGTCGCGCAGGATCGGCCCTCCGAGGGTCGCGGAATAGACCTCGTCGATCGCGTCGAGACGGGGAATGTCGCGCTCCTCTTCGAAAGGCGTTTGCTTGGTCCAGTCGGGATTGGTCAGGTCGATCCGGACGGAGCCGGAGAAGCTGTTGCCCCCGCCCTTGGTGATCGCGTTGACGACTCCCCCGGTGAAACGGCCGTACTCGGCCGGGATACCGCCCGTCAGAACCGCCGTCTCCGCGACGGCCTCCTCGATGAAGAGACTATGTGCCGTTCCGGAAAGGTTCTCGGTGATGTCGGTTCCGTCCACCAGGAAGACGTTGTCGAATCCGAAGGCGCCGTTGATGCGAACCTGGCCGGCGGCGAGCGGGGAGCTCACGACTCCCGGTGTCTGGACGGCGATTGCAGCCAATGTCCGGGCGACGGGAAGCTTGTCGAGGTCCGCCGCTTTGTAATTCGCTCCAAGCTGCGCCGTCGCGATCGGAGTCGGAAGATCTCCACGGATCGTGAGGGCCTCTATGGCCATCACGTCCAGGTCGGCGTCCATCCGGGTCGTCCCGGAGAGCTCGACCGTGGCGGTGCGCGTCACCGTGCTCATTCCCGGCTTCGAGAACTGGAGGACGTACTCACCCGGCGGGAGACCGAGGGCAACATAGTCCCCGTTGGATCCCGTTGTGACGACGCGCTCTCCCTGGAGAGCGGGAGAAGTCAGTGTCACGGTGACGCCCGGAACCGGCTGTCTCTGCGAGGTCACTGTGCCCGAGACTGTTCCGGTCACGGCGCTCTGCGCCAAGAGACCCGCGGGAGGAGCGAGCGCCAGGACCAGGACGACGGTAAGCCTGAAGTTCCGCATCGAGCGAGGGTGGTGCGTCCGCTGCCATGCCGGGCCGCACCTCCAGCTTTCCCTGGTCCGCTTCAATGAATTCGGCGTGACCCAACACTAGCACCCAAGCACATCGCGTTTCCGTCCATGCTGCCCACACGCGCGGCCGCTTTCCGCTTGTTAACCCAAGTCGAGTCCGCTGAGCACTTGCGACGGCGTTTTCTATGTACGGATGCGCTTGGCATGCCGTGCAGAACCTTCAGCCGGTACGCTGAGCGATCTTTTCGAGCGGAGCAAGGACGACGGGGCGGTGCTTCGCGGCGACGAGCCCGGGACGGTCCCGGCTACGGGACCCAGCCGGGCAGAGCGGCCGCCTGCTTCACCCACTTCGCCATCTCGAGCTCGTCGCCTTGGTGGATGTCGACGTAGCGCACGTCCTCGTGCTTGCTGGCGTCGGGCGGGACCGGGCGCAGCGACGCGCCGCGGAAGAAGGTCACCTGGCGTAGCGCGCCTTCGACGGGGCCTTCGACCGGGCGGCCGACTTACCGTTTTTTCGCCGTCGAGCCATTCTCGGCCACCGCGGCCTTCACGAGCGTCCTGAACGCGCGCGCGTCGACTTTCTCCCCTTCGTGGATGTCGATCGCCCTTCGCGTGTTGCCTTCCAGGCTGGAATTGAAGAGGCGCGACGGGTCCGGGATGCCGGCCCCCCGGGCGAACGTGAGCTTCACGACCTTCGTGTACGCCTCCCCGGTACAGACGATCCCGTGGTGCGACCAGACCGGATTGCTCCACTTCCACTCCTCGGTCATTTCGGGGTCGGCTTCCAGGATCAGCGCCCGCATGCGGGCCAGCGTCTCCCCGCGCCACCCCTCCAGGTCGCGGATCCGCTGGTCGATGAGCCGGGAAGCGGGTTCCCCGGTCGCTGGCTCACGGCTCTTCATACCCGTCGCGCGTTCCGGTCTAGTGCCCGATGCGGTAGTTCAGCCGGGCGAAGTAGTAGCCGCCGTTGATGCCGAAGGGCAGCGTCTCCCAGCCGTAGGTGAAGCCGAGCTGCGGGAAGGGGAAGGCGTTGACCGGGTCCCACTCGTCCGGATACTCGTCGAAGACGTTGAGGCCGCCGACCGTGAACTTCAGGTCGTCGTTGATGTTGTAGCCGATCGACAGGTCGGTCAGCCACTTGCCGCCCCAGGTCTGGGTGAAGCCGGGGGTGAAGCCCTGGCCCGCTACCTCGCCGAAGTAGTTGAAGCGCAGGTTCGTCGTCCAGTCGCCGGCGTACCAGGTGCCGGAAAGGACGTAGTGCTCGCCCGGCTGCCCCTCCTCGAGGAGCGTCACCTGCGCGTTGTCGAAGAGCACCGGCGCCGGCAGGATGGACGACGACGACCGCCGCGCGGTGACCTCGGTGTCGTTGAAGTGGAAGGCGCCCTCGAGGCTGAGCAGCGAGTTGGCCCCCAGCGTCCAGTCGTAGAGCGCAACGACGTCGATGCCGTCGGTCTGGGTGTCGATGGCGTTGGTGAAGAAGAGGACCTGGCCGACGTTGAGGCTGTTGAGGATGCTGTCGATCGCGGCCGACGTTCCCAGCGCGATGTTGCTCGAGAAGACGATCCGGTCGTCGATGTCGATGCGATAGAGGTCCACCGTCAGCCGGAAGTTCTCGCTCGGCTTGGCCACCAGGCCGAAGGAGTAGCTCTGGGAGGTCTCCTCGTCGAGCGCCGGCACGCCGAAGGCGCTGGTGACCGCGCCCCCCTGCCGCGCGGTCAGGGTGTCGGTGAGGACGCCGGCGGCGTTGAGGTTCGTGGACCGCTGGCTGAAAAACTGCTGCTGCACGCTGGGCGCGCGGAAGCCGGTCGAGAGCGTGCCGCGCAGCGAGACGCGGTCGCTGAGATCGAACCGCCCCGAGAGCTTGCCGTTGACCGTGCTGCCGAAGTCGGAGTAGTCCTCGAAGCGCAGCGCCAGGCCGGCGAGGAAGCGGTCGGAGATCGGCGACTCCAGGTCGAGGTAGAGCCCGGTGTTGTTGCGGTCGTCGTTCACCGCCTCGCGCGGCGACCAGCCGGGGAAGCCTTGGGTGCCGGGCTGGGCGAGGCTGCCGTCCTGGGCGAGGATGCGGATCGCGCGGTTGTCGGTGCGGCCGTACTCGTAGGAGGCCTCGTCGCCCGGCTCGATCTCGTACCCCTCCTCGCGGAACTCGGCGCCCAGGGCGACGAACAGCGGGCCGTCCCCGAACCCCCAGTCGACCTGGCCCCTGAAGTCGAGGTTCAAGGCGAGCTGGTCGAACTTGAGGGTGCCGGTGTCGGCGGCGAGCGGCGACGCGGCGAAGCGCGGACCGGTCGGGTTGGCCGGGTTGGTCGGCTCGAACCAGTAGCTGACGTTGATCGTGTTCTCCTCGCGGAAGGCGAACTCGCTGGCGCCGTAGTTGGCGCTCAGGTCCCAGCTCCAGTCGCCGCCGCCGAGCGGCGCCTTGTAGCCGACGACGAGCGAGGTGTCGGTGGGCTCGGTGATGATCGTCGGCAGGAAGCCGTTGGGGTAGACCGCGGGCACGGTGCGGGCGTCGCCCGCGGTGCGGAAGAAGCCCGAGGAGTTGGTCTCGCGCTGCGAGTGCCCGGCGAAGGCGTAGAGGTCGCCGCCGCCGGCCGGGATCGAGGCGTTCAGCCAGAGCAGGGCGTCCTGGGCGTCGGAGTCGCCGATGCGCTGGGTCACCCGCGCCGGGGTGACGCGCAGCGAGTCCGGGCCGGCGCGGTTGGTCTCGCCGCGGTCGCGGTACTCGACGCTCAAGTTGAGGAAGCCCTCCGCGCCGAGCCCCCAGCCGGTGTTGACGGCGCCGCTCAGGACGTCGCCGTCGCCCTCGTAGGTCGAGCCCGCGTCGACGGTCAGGTCGGTGCGGTTGGTCTGGCTCTTGAGGATGATGTTGATGACCCCGGCGATGGCGTCGGAGCCGTACTGGGCGGCGGCGCCGTCGCGCAGCACCTCGATCCGCTCGATCGCCGAGGCGGGGATGGCGTTGATGTCGGTCCCCGACTCGCCGCGGGCGATGGTCTGCTGCACGTTGAGGTGGGCCGTGGTGTGCCGGCGCTTGCCGTTGACCAGGATCAGCACCTGGTCCGAGCCCAGGGCGCGCAGCGTCGCCGGTCGGATGGCGTCGGTGCCGTCGCTGATGTACGTCGTCGAGAAGTTGAACGACGGCGCCAGGAGCTGGAGGATCTTGCCGGTCTCGGTGGCGCCGCTCCGTTCGATGGCCTCGGCGTTGATGATGTCGACCGGCGAGGGGGTGTCGGTCGCCGTCCGTCCTTCGACGCGCGTGCCGGTGACCGTGATCTCGTCGGTGACGACCCCTTCGACGCCCTCCTCCTCGGCGGCGGCCGCCTCCTCGCTCTCCTCCTGCTCCTCCTCTTGCGTCACGGGTTCCGGCGTTTGCGCCGGAACGGGTGCTGAAATCAGCACCAGGAGGAGTGCCGCAAGAGCGAGCCTTCTCACGAGTTCAGACAACGATTCTGGGGTGGTCATCGTTTCTGCCCTCCAAGGGATCACTGTTTTGTTCTGCGCTACCTTAGGACAAGGTGCGCGGGGGCGCAAATGGCGCTCAGGCCAGGGCGTCGATGCGGGAGCGCAGCCGCTCCAGGCCCTGCTGGACCTCCGCCAGCTCGCTCTGGGAGGTCTCCAGCCGCTCGCGCTCGGCGCGCACGAAGCGGGTGTAGGGGGCGATCGACTCCAGGATCCGGTGGACGCTCGACTCGATCTCGCGGTCGAACTGGCCGGTGAGGGAACCCATGAGCTGCTCGCGCAAGGCGGCGATCTTTTCGCGCAGCTCGCGCTTGGCGTCGCGCCGGCGGTTGGGGATGATGAAGAAGCCGAGCACCGCCACGACACTCGCCGCCAGGATGCCGGTGGCGTCCACCGCCGCCGAGGCGGCGAGGTGGGTGATGATGGCGCCGAGGCCGATGGCGGTGATCTCGACCAGCGCCGTGCCCGCCACCGCCACCTGCACCGACTCGGCGATCCGGTTGGCCTCCCCCTCCCGGTCGTAGCTCTCGACCGAGCGCTGCGCCGCCCGCCCGACGGTGTCGAGGAGGTGGGCGCGGTCGAAGTCGAAGCTCCGCCCCACCTGCCCGACGATGCGGTCGGCGTGCACCTGCCGGCGGCGCAGCAGGTGCTCGTTGATGGCCTGCCACTGCCGCAGGTCGCTCGCCACCAGCCAGTCGATCACCTCCCCCACCCGCCGCTCGATCCGCTGCGGCGTGTCGCCCACCACCTGGCGCTCGAACTCGGCCTTCATCCGCGCCTTGTTGAGCAGGTCGATCACCCGGCCGATGCGCATCGTCTCGTCGAAGAAGGCGACGCCGCGGTTCTCGAACTCGTGGAGGATGGCGTCCACGTCGGCCAGGCGGAAGCGGAACTCGCGCCCCATGTCCTCCTGGTAAAGGGCGAGCTGGCGCTCGAGGTCCTCGAGGGTCGCGAAGTCGGCCTGCAGGAGATCCAGCCGGCCGCGGGCGATCTCCAGGTACTTGCCGACCAGGTGCAGGCCGACGCCGAGCGGGTTCATGAGCTTGAGGCGCACCCGCTCCTTCTCGTCGAGCGTGTCGTGGACGTAGCGCTCGAGGGCCTCGAAGCGGCTGGCGGCGAGGAGCTGCGTGTCGCCCGCCTCTTTCGCCTTGAGCGCCTGGCGGGCCGAGACCGGGAAGATCTCGGGCGCGGCGCCGAGCAGAGCGCGGGCGTGCTCGGCGACGAAGGCGCGCACCCGCTCGACGTCCTCGGCGCTGTCGAGGATGTCGATCTTGTTGATCACCACGACGACCTTCTTGCCCCAGTCGCGGATCCCCTCGAGGAAGCCGCGCTCGCTCTCGGTGAAGGGGCGGTCGGCGGAGGTGACGAAGAGCACCATGTCGGAGCGCGGCACGAAGTCGCGGGTGATCGCCTCGTGCTCGCGCAGCACGGCGTTGGTGCCCGGGGTGTCGACGATGTGGATGTCGCGCAGCAGCTCGACGGGCGCCGCGACGCGGTCGACCTTCGACTCGGCGAAGCCGCGCTCGTCGGTCTCGCCGTAGGTCAGGACGTGGATGCGGGTGGTGGTCGGGGTGACGCCCTCATCGAGGACCTTCCGGCCGAGGAGGGCGTTGATGAAGGCGCTCTTGCCGGCGTTGAACTCGCCCGCCACCACGAGCAGGAAGAGCTCCTGGAGCTGCGCCACCGAGCGCTGGATGGTGGCCTGGTCTTCGGCGGCGGCGTCGAAGTGCGCCAGCGCGCCCTGCAAATCGGTGAGCAGCCGGCGGTTCTCGGCCAGCAGCTCGTCCTGCCGCTTGTTGAGGATTCGCCGCAGCATCGCCACCCCGCGCGCGGCAGGGTAGCACGGGGTGTGCCACCCCAGGCGGCGGTCAGCCGGCGTGACCGAGCAGTGGGTCGCTCAGCTGACGGCGACGGCGGCCCTGAGCAGCCGGCGGCGGAGCCCGCGGTAGGGCTGGTTGCAGGCGAGGAGGTCGGCGAGGACGCGGCGGATGGCGGGGTGGAGGCGGCAGAGGGGCACCATCCACTGGCCGACGGGTTCTTCGAAGAAGAGCGTGCGGGCGCGGTGGGCGCGCGCCATCTCGGCGCCGAGCTCGCCCTCCAGCCGCCGCGGATAGGCCTCGGGCCGCCCCGCGAGCAGCGCTTCGGCCGCCCACTGCCCCGACAGCGCCGCGTAGCGGATCCCCTCGCGGGTGAGCGGGTCGGCCAGCGCCGCGGCGTCGCCGGCGAGGAGCACCCGCCGCTCGAGCGCGCGCCGCACCGCCGGCAGAGTCCAGGGTCCGAAGACCGGGATCGGATAGCGGTAGCGCGGCCCAGGCAGCTCGCGCCAAGCCGGCAGGTGGCGGTCGAGGAAGGCGTCGAGGAGCCCGCGCGCGGCCCCGCCGGAGAGCGCCGTCGCGCTGTAGGCGACCCCCACCGACACGCCGCCGGGGCGGGGGAAGATCCAGAAATAGGCGTCCGCCGCACCGCCGAAAGAGAGCACCAGCCGCCGCCAATCGAGCCCGGAGAGCGACGCGCCGAGCCCCACGCTCTCCCCCTCCGCCGCCAACCCGAGCGCCCGCCGCACCCCCCCGCGCGCGCCGTCCGCGGCGATCACCCAAGGGTAAGCCCGCCGCTCACCCCCGGCCTCGACCAAGACCGACCCGTTCACCCACTCCAACCCCTCGACCTTGCCGCCCACCACCCGCGCCCCAGCCCCCACCGCCGCCTCCACCAGCGCCGCGTCCAGATCGCCCCGCCGAAAGATCCGCAGCCCCGCCACCGCCAGCTCCACCAGCCCCCCCGACCCGTTCTCGACCACGATCTCTGGATCCACCACCGAAGCCAGCTCCCCCGCCTCGAACCCCTCCAGCCGCGGCAGGAGATGCGAAGGCACCGCTCCCCCGCAAGGCTTCTCCCCCGGGCGCTCCGGGCGGTAGAGGTCCACCTCCACTCCCCCACGCGCCAGCCGAAGCGCCGCCGCACCCGCAGCCGGCCCACCCCCGATCACCGCCACCTTCATGCCATCAGATTCTAGGAGCTAGTTGAGCAGGTGGGGGGGAAGCCCGGCGGCGGGCGCTCCCAGGAGGAAGCTCAGAGCGAGCGCCTGGCAAGTCCACCGCAGTCCACCGCCGACCCAGGCGCAGAGCGAAGCGCAGGCGCGCGCCTCAGATCCCGAAGTCCACAAAGAGCGCGCGCCGGTTCCTCCGGGGAGCGCCGCCGCCGGGCTGGGCGGGGGGATTATTCGGTCGCCGTCTCGTCCTCGTCCTCTCCGTCGCCCTCTTCCGGCTCCTCGATCCCGAGCAGCACCACCGTCACGTTGTCGAACCCCCCGCGCGCATTCGCATCCGCCACCAGCCCGCGGCAAGCCTCCTCCAACGTCCGCCCCTTCCCCAACCGCTCCCGGATGTCCTTGTCCGCCAACATCGTCGTCAACCCGTCCGAACAGAGCAGATAGAGGTCCCCCGCCTGCACCTCCACCTCCCGCACGTCCACCACTACCTCGCTCTCCCCCCCCAATGCCCGCGTCACCACGTTCTTCAACGGGTGCGTCCGCGCCTGGTCCTCCCGCAGGAACCCCGCCACCACCTGCTCGTGCACCCACGTGTGGTCCTGCGTCAACTGGTCCAGCGTGCCGTTGCGGAAACGGTACGCCCGGCTGTCCCCGACGTGCGCCACCGCCGCCACCGAGCCGCGGAGGAAAAACCCCACCACTGTCGTCCCCATCCCATGCAGCGTGCGGTCGTCGCGGATCGCCCGCAGCACCTTGTCGTGCGCCAGGCGCACCGCCGTCTTCAGCAGGTTCGAGTGCCGCTGCAGCCGCGAGTCGTAGACGAACGGCCAGGTCGTGTCGTGGTCGAGCGACTTGTCGATGAAATCTCGGATCGCGTCCACCGCGATCTGCGCCGCCACCTCGCCGTGACTGTGCCCGCCCATGCCATCGGCCACCACGAAGAGGCCCCGCGGGTGGTCGAGCCCGAACGTGTCCTCGTTGTGGGCCCGCGCCAGCCCAACGTCCGAGACGCCGCAGGCGCGCACCCGCATCAGCCGGCCTTCCCGAAGATGCCGCTCGTCCGCCGCCCCCGCTTGCGCAGCGCCTCCAGTGCCGCGCGCAGCGCCGGCTCGTCGCCCCCCCACTCCAGCGCCTGCTCGTAGTAACGCTCGGCGTCGGCCGCCTTCCCGCACAGCTCGGCGATGCGGCCGGCGAGCTTGAAGTAGTCGGGGTTCATCGTCTCCAGCTCGCTGGCGCGGACGATCGCGGCCAGCGCCCGCGCGTGCCAGCGGCTCTGCCGGCTGCAGGCGAGGGCCAGGTGGTGCCAGGCCTTGCCGCTCGTCGGATCGGCCTGCGTGGCGCGGTCGAAGTTCTCCGCCGCCTCGAGGAAGTTGCGCTCCTTGTAGGCCTTGACCCCGCGCTGCATGAACATCCGGCTGGTCTGGCGGGGGTCGGCCGATTGCTCCTGGGGGCGCGCCAGCTCGAGGTCGTGCTGGCGGCGCCGCTCGTCGTCGCTCAAGACGTTGGCGGCCTGGGTGATCTCCTGGAACTCCACCTCCGCCGCCGCCTTCGCCTCCCCGGCGAAGCGGTCGGGATGGCGCTCGCGCGCGAGCTCGCGGAAGCGCTGGCGGATCTGCTCCTCGGTCGCCGTGCGCTGCAGGCCGAGGACGGCGTAGAAATCCCTGCGCATAGATCGTGGGGTTACTGTTGCCTCATTGTATACAAGCGCTGGGCGGCCGCACGCACGGGCGCCGTGGTGTTGCGGCTGCGGGAGAGGTCGCGCAGGTCGCGGATGTTGAGGCGCCCGATGAGCCGCAGCGCCACCCCCGCCGGGGTGCGCGGGTTCTGCACTAAAGCCTTGAGGATCGGGTACTTGGCGATCCAATCCCGCCGCCGCCCGATCTCCATCAGCACCTCCTCGGGGACCAGGCGGTTGTTGGCGATCTGCTCGATCTCGTGCTCGTCGAGGGTGTTGTGCTCCATCACCGCCATGGCGACCAGCGGGTTGGTGTCGCGGATCAGGAAGTTGCGCAGGATGCGGGTGGCGCCGCGCGCCAGCTTGAGCCGCGCCGGCACCGGCAGGTTGCGGATCTCCCACTCGGTCAGGCCGGCCGCGCCCGCGGGCTCCGCCTCCTCGGCCGCCGCCGCGGCGGCGGCCGCCGCAGCCTCCTCGGCCGCCTCGTCGGCCGTCGCCGCCGCCGCGGGGGCCCGCGGCAGGAGGTGCTCGCGGTACTCGTCGATGCGCCGCCGGGCATAGGGGGTGAGCCGGGGGTTCTCCTCCAGCGCCTCGAGGATCGCCGGCAGCTCGCGGATCGCGTCCTGGCGCAGCAGGAGGACCTCCTGCAGCTCCGGCCCGCAGCGGCGGGCGAGGGTGGCCAGGAGCGGGCGCGGGACGTCGCGCCGGCGCACGATGCTCTCGAGGATCTCGAAGCCGGCGGCGCGCTCGGCGAACCAGGCCAGCGTCTCCGTGTCCGCCGCCTCGGCGAGAAACGGCGCGGCGAGGCGCGGGTCGAGCCGGGCGAGGGCGTCGGCCGCGGCGCCGGCGATCTCGGCGTCGCCGCCGCGCGCCAGGGAGACCTGGAGCGGGATCAGCTCTTCGGGAGGCAGCGGCAGGAGGCCGGCCGCCGCCAGCCGCCGGAGGTGCGGCTCCCCCCCCGCCCGCACTCGCTCGACGAGGGAGGCCTGGCTGTCGGCGGGCCCGGTCACTGCGGCGGGCGCTCGGCGGGCGCCGGTGCAGCCGCGCCGCCGGCGACACGCCGCGCCATCTCGAGGTCGATCACCAGGTCCTTGACCCGGGTGTCGGTCGGCCCCCACAGCCGGAGCGGCTGGCCGTTGAGCTGCGCCTGCACGCCCTTGGCGTTGCCGAGCTCGAGCTGGATCGCCTGCTGCGCCTGGATCTGCAGCGACTCGCCCTGCACCCGCAGCTCGGCGATCCGCCGGGTGCCGTCGATGGTCAGCTCCACCCAGCACTCCTCGACGAAGTCGAGGGTCAGCTCGATCGGCGCCCGCGGCCGGTCTGGGGGCGGCGGCGGAGGGGCCGTCGTGGCGCGCGCGGTGGCCGGGGCGGCGATCGGCGGCGGCTGCTCGGCGTCCGTGCGCTCGCGCCGCCGCTCCGCCCAGTAGGCGAGCACCGCCACCAGCCCGAGCAGGAGCAGCGCCGCCAGCGCCAGCAGCAGCATCTGCACCAGGCTCCGCCCCCGGCCGCTGCGCTCGCGCGCCACGACCGGCTCGGCGTCGCCGGCCGGCGGCTGGTGGACGGCCAGGAAGTGGTTCACGACTTCGTCGGGGGAGAGCCCGACGTGTTTGGCGTACTCGCGCAGGAACCCCTTGGCGAAGATCGGCGCCGGGAGGATGTCGAAGCGGTCGTCCTCCATCGCTTCGAGGTAGCGGAGGCTGATCTTGGTGCGCTCGGCGATGTCGCGCAGGTCGACGCCGCGCATCTCGCGCTGGCGGCGCAGCCAGGTGCCGAAGGAGACGGGTTCGGCGTCCACGTCCTTGCCCCAGGGCGGGGGCCGGTTCTCGAACCTGGAGGAGTCGCTCGGCACGCGGACCTCGACTCTACTACCCCTCCACCCCGGATGAAACGGCATTTGTTATCTTGCCGCTCCGCCATGACGCTTCCCCGCGCCATCCAGAGCAGCCTCGCGCGCGCCGACTACGCGGCGATCGAGGACGACTGGCTGGCCCGGCTGGGGCAGGACCCCGCCGACCTCGACTACTTCGTCGGCGTGGCGCGGGCGCTGGTCGGCACGGCCGAGGAGGAGCGCGCCCGGTTCCTCCTCGAGATGCTCGACGAGCAGCTCAAGGAGCGCGACGCCTGGCGCCCCCGGCTCAAGCTCCTCGAGCGCGCCGGCAGCATCCTCTTCCCGCCCGAAGGGCTCCACCCGGCGATCCTCCAGACCCTGGAGCGGCTGCACGGCGACCGCCCCAGCTTCCGCGGCCTCGCCGAGACGGTCGGGCTCCAGCGCGCCACCCACGACGTCCCGAAAACCTGGGAGAAGGTCGAGCGCCTGGAAACCCTCCTCGCCTTCGACATCGGGTCGGTGGTGACGATGGAGGGGAAGGGCGCCGGGCGGGTCGCCGAGGTCAACCTCGGCCTCGAGAGCTTCAAGGTGGCGTTCGAGCGCCAGACCTTGGCCGTCGGCTTCAAGGCCGCGTCCAAGCTGCTCAAGCCGTTGCCGCGGGAGCACGTGCTGCGCCGCAAGCTCGAGGAGCCCGCGGCCCTCGCCGCGCTGGCGCCGCCGGAGCTGCTGCGCGTCACCCTCCAGAGCCACGACCGGCCGCTCACCGCCGGCGAGGTGCGCGAGGCGCTGGCCGGCGTCGTGTCGGAGGCGCAGTGGACCTCCTGGTGGACGGCGGCGCGCAAGCACCCGCAGGTGGTGGTGGCGGGCGCCGGCCGCCAGACCTACCGCTGGGCGGAGTCGAGCGGCGACGCCCAGACCGCGGCCTGGAGCGGCTTCGCGGCGGCCGAGCCGCGGCGGCAGCTCGAGCTGCTCCGCCGCGAGGGGGCGCGCGACCCCGAGCTGCGCCGCCGCATGGCCGAGCAGCTCGCGGCGCTCGGCGACGAGGTGGCCGCCGCCGACCCCGGCCTCGCCTTCGAGATCTGGTACGCGCTCGAGAAAAGCGGTGGCGCGCCGGAAGGAGTCTCCTGGGCGCCGGAAACGATTCTCGCGGGCTCCGGGGACCTCAAGCGCCTGCTGAGCGGCATCCAGGACCGGGCGCTGCGCGAGCGCGCCTACGCCATGGTGCGCGAGCGGCGGCCCGACTGGCCGGCGGTCTGGCGCGAGGCGCTCGGCAGCGAGCCCGACCCGCGCGCCCTCGACCTCCTCGCCGACGGGCTGGCGCAGTCCGGGGACCCCGCCACCGCGCGCGAGCGGGAGCGTTTCTTCGACGCCCTAGTCACCCAGCCGCACAAGCAGCCGGCCGCCTTCACCTGGCTGGCCGAGCGGGCGGCGCGCGACGAGGCGTTGCGCCTGCGCAACCCGCTCCGCCTGCTGCAGCAGATCCTGGCGTCGATGACCCGCGACGAGTTCGCACCCTTCCGCACCCGCCTGGCCGTCCTCGCCGACTCGGGGTCTACCCTGGCGCGGCTCCTCCAGCACCTGACGGCGGAGCAGGCGCCGCAGGCCGAGGACGCGGTGCACCGCGCCCCCATGCTCCAGCCCTACCAGCGCGAGCAGCTCACCAACGCGATCCAGCTCCGCTTCCCGGCGCAGCGCAAGGAAACCGCCGTCCCGCTCTACGCCACGCGCGCGGCGATCGAGGCCAAGAGCGCCGAGCTGCAGCAGCTGATGGCGGTCGAGATCCCCGCCAACCGCAAGGCGATCGAGGAGGCGCGCGCTATGGGCGACCTGCGCGAGAACTTCGAGTACAAGGCCGCCCGCCAGCGCCACGAGTACCTGAACTCGCGCGCCGCGACGCTCAACGCCGAGCTGGCGCGCGTCCGCCCGATCGACGTGCCGCCCGGAGAGGCGTCGGAGGTGCGCATCGGCACCCGCGTGCGCCTCGACGGCGGGCGCCTCCTCACCATCCTCGGCCCCTGGGAGAGCAAGCCCGAGGAGGACGTCATCTCCTACGAGTCCGACCTGGCCAAGGACCTGCTGGGCAAGAAGCCCGGTGACGAGGTCCTCCTCGCCGGTGCACCCCACCGCATCGCCGCGATCGAAGCCTGGACGGAGTAACGCCCGACCGAACGGCTTGACGAGCATCGTGGACTGCTGTACTATTACAGCAGTACACCG
Organism: Thermoanaerobaculia bacterium; assembly: GCA_035536455.1. Taxonomy (GTDB): domain Bacteria; phylum Acidobacteriota; class Thermoanaerobaculia; order Multivoradales; family UBA5704; genus DASUNQ01. The sequence continues at coordinate 15,506 of DATLOC010000065.1, forward strand.
ATGCCGCTCCTCCGCATAGACCCCGCCGACCCGCGCCCGATCTGGCGGCAGATCGAGGAGGGAGTGCAGAACCTCGTCGCCGCCCGGCGGCTCGCGCCCGGCGATCCCGTCCCGTCCGTCCGCGACCTGGCGCGCGAGCTCCAGGTCAACCCCGGCACGGTGGCCAAGGCCTATCAGCGGCTGGTGGACGGGGGGATCTTGGCGGTGCGTCGTGGCGAAGGGACGTACGTCGCCGACGCGCTTCCGAAGCCGACGGACGGCCAGCGGACGCAGCGCCTCGACGAGGGAGCGGCCCGCTACGCCGGCGTCGCCGCGACTCTCGGCGCCACGCGCGGCGAGGCGGTGGAACGCCTGCGCCAGGCCTGGACCACACTCGAGCGAGGGAGCTGAGACATGGCTGCGATCGAGCTGCGCGATCTCGGAGTGCGCTACGGCCGCCGCACGGCGCTGGCGGAGGTCTCGCTGGCGGTGCCGGAGCGGGAGGTCTGCGCGGTCCTGGGGCGGAACGGCGCCGGCAAGACCTCTCTCGTCCGCTGCCTCCTCGGCCAGCAGCGGCCGAGCGCCGGCGAGGTCCGGCTGCTCGGCGAGGACCCCTGGCGGGCGCGGGCGCGGTTGATGGACCGGGTCGGCGTCGTGCCGGAGGTCCCGGACGCCCCGCCCGGCCTCAGCGCCAGGGAGCTCTCGACCCTCCTCCGCCGCGTCCACCGCCGCTGGGACGACGCCGCCGTGCGCGCGCGGCTGGAGCGCTTCGACGTGCCGCTCGGCCAGCCCTTCGGGCGCCTGTCGCGCGGCCAGAAAACCCTTGTCCAGCTCGCGCTCGCCCTCGGCCACGAGCCCGAGCTCCTGGTGCTCGACGACCCCACCCTCGGGCTCGACGCCCTCGCCCGCCGCGCCGTCCTCGAGGAGCTGGTCGGCGAGCTGGCCGACCGCGGCGTCACGGTGCTCCTGACCACCCACGACCTGGCGGGCGTCGAGCGGATCGCCAACCGCGTCGCGGTCCTGCGCGACGGGCGGCTCCTCCTCGCCGAGGAGCTCGAGCCGCTCAAGGAGCGCTACCGCGGGCGCGCCGCCTCACCGCTCGACGTGGTGCCGCTCACCCTCGAAGAGATCTTCCTCTCGCTCCACGAAACGGCCGCGGAGGTCCCGGCATGACCGCTCTCGTTGCCCTGGTCTCTTCCGAGCTGCGCCAGCGGCGGCTGCTCCTCGCCGCCTCGGCGCTGCTGGGCCTCTTCGCGCTGGCGGCTCCTCTCCTCCCTTCGCTGCCCGCGGGGCAACCCGGCGAGCTGCTGGCGGCGACGGCGCTCGCCCTTCTCGCGATCTGGACGCCGCTACTGGCGCTGGCCGCCGGCGCCACGGCGCTGGCCGGCGAGATGGCAGACCGGCGGCTCGGCTTCTACCTGGCGCGGCCACTCTCTACCTGGAAGATCTGGGCTGGGAAGATGGCGGCGGCGGCGCTGCTGCCGCTGCTCGCCGGGGCGCTGGTCCTCCTGCCGGCGGCGCTCGCGGGCGCACCCTTCGCCGCGCTCTTCGAAGGCGCCTTCGGCGGCAGCTCGCTCCTCGCGCCGGGTCTCGCAGCGGCCGCCGTCGTCGCGCTGGTCGCCTTCGCCCACGCGGCGGCCATTGCGCTGCGGTCGCGCCGGGCCTGGCTGCTGCTCGATCTCGCGGCGCTCGCCGTCGGCGCGGTGCTGGTCGCAGAGGGTGTGAGGGTCCTCCGCCACGCGTTCGTCCCGGACGCCGTGACGGCCGGTGCCAGCGCGTTGACCGCGCTCGCCGTCGTCGCGCTGCTCGCCGCCGGCGCCCTCGCGGTCCACCGCGGGCGCGGCGATTTGGCGGCGGCGCACCGGACGCTCTCGCTGGCGCTCTGGCCGGCGGTCCTCGCCGGGGCCCTCGGCTTCTTGCTCTTCGCCCGTTGGGTGGTTGCCGCGCCGATCGACAGCCTGGAGCTACCGAGGGTGAGAACCCCGCACGGACGCGCCTCCTGGGTGGTCGTCGGCGGCCAGGCGGCGCACCGCTTCGGCTACCGGCCCCTCTTCCTGTTCGACGCCGCGACCGGCCGTTCTGTCCGGATCGGCCTGGAGTGGTTCTCCTGGCCCGCGTTCGCGGCGGACGGCTCGCGTGCCGTCTGGCTCGCCCAACCGCAGGAACGGAGCCAAGAGGTCCGGAGCCTCGATCTGACACGCGCGGATGCGCACCCGCGGCGCACGCCGATCGCGCCCGCCGGTTGGCCGCAGTGGATGGAGCTCTCGCCCAGGGGCGAGCGGCTGGCGCTCCTCCAGCGCGATCGTCTCCTTCTCTACGGAGTCGCCGATGGGCGCCTGCTCGCCGCGGTACGGCTGGCGCCGTCGAGCGAGCGGCGGCTCACCTTCCTGGACGAAGATCGGGTGCGACTGGTGGAAAAACAGGCGCGGGCGAAGCGCTTCGCCGTCTCCGATCTGGCGCTCGGCGGCCGCCTGGAGCCGCGAGGCCGGTTCGAGGCGCCGGAGGGCGTCCGCTGGGGGGTGAGCCCGCTGGGGACCGCCTCCTCGTGAGGATTGTGCCGACCGCTCCCGGAAGGCCCGCCGGCATCCGGCTCTACGCCCTCCCCGGCGGCGAGGTCCTGGCGTCGCTGCCGCCCCACCCCGGCCGCGCGGTCTCCTTCTTGGCCGATGGACGTTTGGTGCTGCACCGGCACGGGGATGGAGGACAGCATCTCCGCACGCTCTCCGCCGACGGCAGGCAGGAATGGAGCTGGCGGTTCCCCGGCGCCGTGCTCATTCACCTCGGCGGGCAGCCCGAGCCCCACACACTCCTGGTGGGCACCTCCGCCGGCGAGGCCCGGACGGCCTACCGTCTCGACCTGCGCACCGGGCGCAGGGCGGAGCTGGGCCGCGGCCTCCTTCCGGTCGCGGACCCGCAGACTGCCGGCCCGGCCGCCCGCCTCTTCACGACCGCGGACGGCGATGTCGTCGAGATCGCCGAGGACGGCACCCGGCGCGTCGTCCTGCCGCGCCGGGACTGAGGCTCAGTTGGCGCCGGCCCGCGCCTTGGCGGTCGAGGCGACCTGCGCCGGCGGCAGCTCGACGCGCTCGCCGTAGTAGACGAGGAGGCCGGCGACGATCGCCTCGGCCACCTTCTGGCGGTAGGCGCGGGTCTGGAGCAGGCGGCGGTCCTCCTCGTTGGCGAGGTTGCAGACCTCCAGGAGCGCCTTGGCGGGGACGACGTTGTAGCGCAGCACGGCCGGCACCCACTGGCTGCGCTCGCGGATGATCTTGTCGCGCACCGGCTTGAAGGGGTGGACCGCGAGGCCGCCGGCGGCGAAGGCGTCCACGACGCGCTGCGCCAGCTCGCGCGACAGTCCCTCGCTCTTCACCCGCTCCTCCCACGGGAACTCGACGCTCGGGCTCTCCTGCACCTCGCGGCGCGCGGTGTAGACGGCCGAGGACTTGCCGTAGCTCTCCTGGCGCATGCTGGCGGCGGGGATGTAGGCCATGACGCCGCGCAGCGAGGGGTGAAGCGAGTCGGCGTGGATCGAGAGGAAGACCACCTTCTCGGGGCCGGCGTCGGCGGCGAGCGCCCGGCGGTAGAGGCTGTTGGCGAGGTACCAGCGCAGGTTGACGCCCACCGTCGGGTCCTCGATCGGGTACGGGGGTGTCGTCAGCACCGCGTGGCGGCGGGAGAACGGCAGCACGTCGGTCTCGTGGATCTGAAAGCTCTCGCCGTCGCGCGTGGTGAGCGCCACCTGCGCCGCGGTGTGCGACTCGAGCAGGCGCTTGGCGCGCAGCACGATGTCGTAGACGTAGGTGCTCTCCCAGACGCCGGCCATCGTGGTGCCCGAGTCGCGGCCGCCGTGGCCGGCGTCGAGAATGACAGTGATGCCGGCTAGCCCCTTGGCCCGCACCTGGTTGCTGAAGCGGGCGCTGGCGGCGAGCTCGGCCTCGTACTCCCGCCGCCGCGGGTGACCCTCGGGGAGGAACTCGGGGAGGAGAAGGTCGGCGGGGATCTTCACCCGGTAGCCGACGGGGATGTCGGTGACGTCGCGGATGCCGTTGCGCGCCGCGATCTCCGCCGCCAGGGCGTTGACGTCGGCGCCGAAGACGCGGCCGGTGAAGCGCACGACGACGCTCGAGTAGAGCGCCTCGCCGGGACGCAGGCGGTAGACCGCGTACTCGCCGCCGGCGTCCTTGCCGAAGTGCAGCCGGTGCCCCTCGGCCGCCGGCAGCGCGGTGCGGAAGGCCGGCAGCAGCAGCTCCGCCGGGACGATCACCGAGGCGCCGCTCGGTAGGTCCTCGTCGCCGAGCTCGTTGTACTCGCGGATGGCGCGGAAGTTCTCGCCGTTGCCGGTGAACCAGCGCGCCAGGTGCCAGAGGCTCTCGCGCTTGAGCGGCCCGACGCCGCGCACGGTGTGGCGCCAGCCGTCGGCCTCGGCGGCGTCGCGCGCGAAGAGGCGCTGCACCGCCTTGAGCTGGACGTCGGGGGCGAGCAGCTCGAACGGCACGCGGTAGCGCACGCCGACCTGCAGCTCCTCGCCGCCGCCGTTGGCCTTGGCGACCAGCGGCGCGCGCGCCGGATCGCCGCAGAGGCGCCGGGTAAAGGCGAGCAGCCCCTCGCCGCGGCGCGGGGAGGCCTCGAGGCGGATCGTGTGGTCGTCGCCCAGGACGGCGGTGACGCCGTCCTCGAGCGGCGCGCGCAGCGGCCCCGCGGCCGTGGCCGCGACCGCCGCGAGCGGCAGGGCGAGCGCCGCGGCGAGCGCGATCGAGACCGCATGCCGCCTGTACATCGTCGCCATCGCCGCCGTTTCCTCGCTCAGCCCGCCGGCGCGGGCGCGGCCTCGGCGCCGCGGAATGCGGGAGCCACCCGCCACCCGGCCTCGCGCTCGAAGGCGCGCGCGGCGCGGAAGACCGTCGCCTCGTCGAAGGGGCGCCCCATGATCTGGAGCGACAGCGGCAGGCCCTCGTCGTCCGCCCCCGAAGGCACCGCCACGGCCGGCAGGCCGAGGAGGCTCGCCGGTGTGGTGAAGATGTCGGAGAGGTACATCGCCAGCGGGTCGTCCACCTTCTCGCCGAGCGCGAAGGCACCGCCGGGCGCCGTCGGCGTGACCAGCAGATCGACCTCTTGGAAGGCCGCCTCCACCTGCCGCCGCATCCCTTCGAGGACGCCGCGCGCCCGGCCGTAGTAGGCCTCGTAGTAGCCGGAGGAGAGGGCGAAGGTGCCGAGCATGATCCGCCGCTTGACCTCGGCGCCGAACCCCTCGCTACGGCTGCGCAGGTAGAGGTCGAGGAGGCTCTCGGCCTCGGCGCGCCGGCCGTAGCGCACGCCGTCGAAGCGGGCGAGATTGGCGGAGGCCTCCGAGGTGGCGATGACGTAGTAGACGGCGATCGCCGCGCCGAGGCTCGGCACCGAGACCTCGACCGGCTCGGCGCCGGCGCGCGCAAGGAGCTCCAGTGACGCGCTCCAGTTGCGCTGCGCCGCGGGGGCGAGGGCGCCGGGGTCGACCTCACGCAGGATGCCGACGCGCAGCCCGCGCACGCCCTCCTCGATCCCGGCAAGGTAGTCCTCGCCCGGACGGGCGGCGCAGGTCGAGTCGCGCGGGTCGGGGCCGGCGACGACCGAGAGCGCCAGGGCGGCGTCGCGCACGCCGCGCGCCACCGGGCCGATCTGGTCTGTCGAGGAGGCGAAGGCGACGAGGCCGTAGCGCGAGACGCGGCCCCAAGTCGGCTTGACGCCGACGACGCCGCACAAGGCCGCCGGCTGGCGCACCGAGCCGCCGGTGTCGGAGCCGAAGCCGAGCGCCGCGCTCCCCGCCGCCACCGCCGCCGCCGGGCCGCCGCTGGAACCGCCGGGAACGCGCGCCAAGTCCCAGGGGTTGCGCGTCTTGGCGTAGGCCGAGTTCTCGGTCGAGGAGCCCATCGCGAACTCGTCCATGTTGGCGCGGCCGAGGACGACCGCCCCCTCGGCGAGCAGGCGCTCGACGGCGGTCGCGGTGTAGGGGGCGACGTAGCCGGCGAGGATCTTGGAGCCGCAGGTGAGCGGCTTGCCGGCGAGGCTCAGGTTGTCCTTGAGGACGATGGGGACACCGGCGAGGCGGCCGGCCGGCTCGCCGGCGGCGAGGCGGCTGTCGAGCTCGGCGGCGGCGGCGCGCGCTTCCTCGTCGTAGACGGCGAGGTAGGCGGCGACGAGCGGCTCGACGCGGGCGGTGCGGTCGAGGGCGGAGGCGACGACCTCGGCGGCGGAGAGCTCGCGCGCGGCGACGCGTTGCGCGATCTCTTCGGCGCCCAGCTCCCAGGGCTCAGGCATCGCCGCTCCCCATGACCCCCGGCACTAGCAGTAGGCCGTCGAGGGCGGAGGGGGCGTTGGCGAGGAAGAGCTCGCGCGGCAGGGACGGCTGCGGGATGTCGGCGGCCTCGGGGGCGGGGGCGGCGGCCGGCGGCGGGTCGATGGTCTCGTAGTGCGCGAGCTGGCCGATGTAGTCGACGATGGCGCCTAGCTGGCCGGCGAAGAGTGACTCCTCCTCCGGTGACAAACGGAGGCGCGCCAGCGAGGCGATCTTCCTTACTTCGTCGAGAGTTAGCGGCATCGTGCTGAGGTGGAATGTTAACAGACCGGGGGAGGCAGAAACGGCGAAAGGGTCGCTTCGGCGATCGGTCCGGTGTGGGGGTCGGGAGGCTCCCTTCCGCGCCGGGCGCTCCTTGATGACCGCGCTGCGCGTGCCGGTTCAGAGGGGGTGTGCCGGCAGACAGGGTGTTGGCTCCGGCGCCTCGCACGGTGGATTGCAAAAGGGAGCGGTCGGAGCACCCGGTGCTACAGGGACCTCCCGACCCCGGGACCGGCGGTGACTACCGACCGTTACCCTACCTGCCCGTCATCCTGAGGGCAGAGAGCGTGGGAGACTCGCGGCATGGACTTAGAGGCGCTGGCTTCGCTGCGCCGGCACCGGGCGGTGCGGGCGTTGGTGCGGGTGACGGGGGGGGAGTGCCATCTGGTGGGGGGGGTGGTGCGGGATCGGCTGCTCGGGATGGTGGTCAAGGACCTCGACGCGGTGGTGGCGGGGGGCGGGGAGGGGGTGGCGGGGCGGCTGGCGGCGGAGCTGGGGGCGCGGCTGGTGCGGCTGGGGGGCAAGGAGTTCGCGGCCTACCGGCTGGTGGCACGCCGGTGGGTGCTCGACCTTTGGGACCGCGGGGAGGTCTCGCTGGAGGCTGACCTGGCGCGGCGCGACTTCACGGTCAACTCGATCGCTTGGGCGCCGGCCGGCGGCGTCCTGACCGACCCCTTCGGCGGCCTCGACGACCTCGGCCGCCGCCTGCTGCGCGCCACGACCGGCGCGAGCTTCACCGGCGACCCGCTGCGCGTTCTGCGCCTGCCGCGCTTTCTCGTCCAGCTGCCGGGCTTCAGCGCCGACGCCGGGACCGTGGAATTGGCACGTGCGAGCGCGCCTGACTTGGCCGGCGTCGCCGCCGAGCGGGTGCGCGAGGAGCTGGGGCTGACGCTCGCGCATTCCGAGGCGTACCGGGGAGTCGAGCTGCTCGCGCGGTTGGAGGTCTATCCGCGGCTGTGGCTGGGTGAGGCAGGCAACGGAGCCGCCGCCAGCGAGGCCCTGGCGATCCTGCGGGCGCTTCCGGCCGCCGCGGAGTACCTTCGCGTCCTCGCACCCGAGAGCGCGGAGCGGCTCGACCTCGCGGCGACGCACTGGGCGGCGACCTTCGCTCCGCTACCCGAGCCTGCCGCGGCGCTCGAGCGTTTCCGCGTCGCCGGCTACCTGACTCGCGGTCTGGCAGAGAGAACACGCCTGCTGGCCCAGCTCACGGCCTTGCCACAGGACGACCGCGCCCGCCGCCGCTTTCTGCACGAAGCCGGCGCCGCCTGGGCCACCGCGCTCGTCTTCCTCGGCGCCCGCGCGGCCGCCGCCGGGGCGCTCGCGAGCTGGGAGGGCGCGCTGCCGCCGCTCGTCGAGCTGGCGCGCCGCCACGGCGCCGAGCTCGCCGCGCCGCCGCGTCTCCTCACCGGCGAGGAGGTGCAAGCGCTCCTCGGCGTGCCGCCGGGGCCGGCCGTGGGGCGGGCGCTGGCGGCGGTGCGGGAGGCGCAGGTGGAGGGGACGGTGAGCGGGCGGGAGGGCGCCGTGCGGCTGGTCGAGTCGCTGCGCGAGGAGAGCGGCTAGCGGGTCAGCGGGAGAAGAGCCCGGACTTCTTCCCCTCTTCGCCACGCTGCTGCTGGTTGAGCTCCTTGATCCGCGCCATCAGCTTGTCGATCTTCTCCTGCGCCTCCTGGCGCAGGCGGCCGTAGTCGGCTCGCACGCGCTCGCGGTCCTGGGCCAGCTCCTGCAGCCGCTGCTTCATCTCTTCGAGCTGCCCGTCGCGCCCCTGGATGGCGGCGTGCAGCTCGGCGATCTGCTCGTCTTTCTCGGCGAGGCGGATCCGCGTCTTCTCCTCCTGCTCCTCGTAGAGGCGGCGGAACTGCTGCAGCTCGACGATCTGGGAAAAGTCGGACGTCGTGGGGCTCATATCTCCACCTCGCTCCTCGATGACGGGGAACATCTTGCGCAGCTTGAGCGACAGGTCTTCGGGATCGCCCGACTGCCGCATCGCCTCGGCGTAGGAGATCGTGCCGTGCACCAGCAGCGCCAGCAGCGACTGGTTCATCGACTGCATGCGGTAGTAGGGGACCGAGGACTCGACCTCGTCGTGGAGCTGGCTGGTCTCGCCCTTCTCGATCATCGCCGCGATCTTGGGCGAGGCCTTCATGATCTCGAGCGCCGCCACCAGGCCCTTGCCGTCCTGGCGCTCGACCAGCTTCATCGACACCACCCCCTTGAGCACCTGCGCCAGCTGGGTGCGCACCTGCGCCTGCTGGTCGGCGGGGAAGGCGTCGAGGATGCGGTCGACGGTCTGCGTCGCGGTGTTGGTGTGCAGCGTCGAGAAGACCAGGTGCCCGGTCTCGGCGGCGGTAATCACCGTCGAGACGGTCTCCGGGTCGCGCATCTCGCCGACCATGATGACGTCGGGGTCCTGGCGCAGGACGTTACGCAGCGCCTCGGAGAAGCTGATCGTGTCGGTGCCCACCTCGCGCTGGGAGATGGCGGCCGCGTCGTCGGTGAAGAGGAACTCCATCGGGTCCTCGATGGTCACGACGTGGACCGGCCGCCGCTGCGCGATGTGGTTGATCAGGGCGGCGAGGGTGGTCGACTTGCCGCTGCCGGTGGGGCCGGTGATCAGCACCATGCCCATGGGCAGGTCGCAGAAGTCGAGCAGCGTCGGCGGCAGCTCGAGCAGGTCGATGTCCTTGATCTTGAAGGGGATGCGGCGGAAGGAGGCGGCCAGCGTGCCGCGCTGGCGGTAGATGTTGGCGCGGAAGCGGGCGAGGCCTTTGACGCCGTAACCGATGTCCACCGCCATCCGCTCGTCGAGCCGCGCCTGCTGCCAGGGCTCGAGGACCTTGAGGATCATCTCGCGCAGCTGGTCGGGGTCGAGCGGCGGCGACTCCACCGCCATGAGCCGCCCGTTGATGCGCAGGAGAGGCGGACGGGTGGGCTTCAGATGGAGGTCGGACGCCCCCTTGTCCGTCATCAGCTTGAGCAGGCGGTCGAGGTCCATCAGCACCCTGTCGGGATGCGGCGCATTGTACAGGACGGGGCGGCGGCGCCGCGGGAGGTCAGAGGGCGAGCGAGCGCTGGAGGGCGCCTTCGAGCTCGAGGAGGTAGCGCTTGCGGTCGACGCCGCCGGCGTAGCCGGTCAGGGAGCCGCCGGCGCCGATCACCCGGTGGCAGGGGATGACGACGCCGATCGGGTTGTCGTGGTTGGCCCGCCCCACCGCCCGCGCCGCGCCCGGCTTGCCGACGGCGGCGGCGAGCTCGCCGTAGGAGCGGGTCTCGCCGTAGGGGATGGCGAGGAGGGCATCCCAGACGTCGCGCTGGAATGGTGTGCCGGCGGGGGCCAATGGCAGCTCGAAGGCGGTGCGCTCGCCGGCGAAGTACTCGGCGAGCTGGCGGCGGAGGAGCGGGAAGGGCGCGGCGTCCGGCTCGAGGCGCGCCTCGGCGCCGGAGGCCGCCAGCGCCGCGCGGGCGGCCTCCTCACTCGCATAGAAGCTCAACCCCACGAGCCGCCCCTCCCGCGCCGCCGCCAGGGCGAAGCCGAAGGGGGTCGCGAAGACCGCGCGCTCGCTCAGAATTTCCTCATCAGCCCGACCACGATCCCCTGCACGCGCACGTCGCGGGCCGGGACGCGGAGGGCCTGCATCGCCGGGTTGGCGGGCTGGAGGCGCACCGTCTCCCCCTCGGGGAAGAAGCGCTTGAGCGTGGCGTCGTCGCCGACCAGCGCGACGACCATCTCGCCGGCCTCGGCGCGCTCGCGGCGCAGCACGACGACGTAGTCGCCGTCCTGGATCCCCTCCTCGATCATCGAGTCGCCGACCACGCGCAGGACGTAGTGGTCGCCGGCGCGGGTCGAGAGCAGGTGCGTCGGCACCGCCAGCCGCTCGTTGCCGGCTACCGCCTCGATCGGCCGCCCGGCGGCGATGCGGCCGAAGAAGGGGAGGTCCACCTGCGAGGCGGTGCTGCCGCCGCCGGGGATGGCGCGGATCAGCTCCATGCCGCGCTTCTGGTTCCAGTCGCGGCGCAGGTAGCCCTTATCCTGCAGCAGGCGCAGGTGCTTGTAGACCGTGCCGTAAGACGAGAAGCCGAACCGCTCGCAGATCTCGCGGTGGGTGGGGGCGATGCCCTGGGTGCGCAGGAACTCCTGGATATACTCCAGGATCTCGCGCTGGCGCTCCGTCAGGTAGGCGGGTTTGGCGCTCATGGGAGAGAGGATAGGCGGAATCGAGGCGTAATGCAAGCTCCCGGCGCGATCCTCCTCGATCTCACCTGCCAGCTCCACACTCTCGACAACGGCCTGCGGGTGGTCCTCCACCGCGAGCCGTCGCTGCCGCTGGTCGCCGTCAACCTCTGGTACCACGTCGGCTCGAAGAACGAGCGCCCCGGCCGCACCGGCTTCGCCCACCTCTTCGAGCACATGCTCTTCCAGGGCAGCGCCAACGTGCCGATCCACGAGCACTTCCGCCAGGTGCAGCGGGTCGGCGGCGTGCTCAACGGCTCCACCTGGTACGACCGCACGAACTACTACGAGACCCTGCCGGCGCACCACCTCGAGCTCGGGCTCTGGCTGGAGTCCGACCGCATGGGCTTCCTGCTGCCGGCGGTCACCCAGCAGAACCTCGACACCCAGCGCGACGTGGTGATGAACGAGCGCCGGCAGCGGGTGGAGAACCAGCCGTACGGGCGGGCCACCGAGCGGCTGCACGAGCTGCTCTACCCCGCCGACCACCCCTACCACTGGCCGGTCATCGGCTACCTCGACGACATCGCCGCCGCCTCGCTCGAAGAGGTGCGCGACTTCTGCCGCACCTACTACACGCCGAACAACGCGGTGCTGACGGTGGCCGGCGACATCGACCCCGCCGCCGCCCTGGCGCTCGTCGAGCGCTGGTTCGGCGACATCCCGCGCGGCCCGGAGCCGCCGCCGGTCGCCGCCGCCGACCTGCCGCCCCTCGCCGGCGAGCGCCGCGAGGAGCTGCCGGACGACATCCGCCTCGCCCGCGTCTACTTCGGCTTCCGCGCGCCGCGCTACGGCGACGCGCGCTGGTACGCCGGCGACCTCCTGGCCGGCGTGCTGGCGGCCGGCAAGTCGAGCGTCCTCTACCGCGACCTCGTCTACCGGCGGCAGCTCGCCCAGGAGGTGGGCGTGCACCTGGATCCGACCGAGCTGGCGGGGACCTTCTACGTCGTCGCCACGGCGAAGCCGGGGATCGAGCCGGAGACGCTGATCGAGGCGCTGTCCGAGCACCTGGCCGGCGCCGCCGCGGCGCCCCCCGCGCCCGAGGACTTCGAGCGGGCGCGCAACAAGGCGCTGACCGACATCTTCGGGGTGCTGCAGAAGCTCGACCACCGCGCCGACCTGCTGTCGCAGTACACGACTTACTTCGACGATCCGTCCGGCCTGGCGCGCGAGGCCGAGCGCTACGCCTCCCTGCGGCCCGAGGAGCTGGCGGGCTTCGCGGCCGAGGTCTGCCGCCCAGAGCGGCGCGTCGTGGTGACGGTCGTGCCGCGCGAGGCGGCGGCGTGAGCGCCGGGGTGACGCTCGATCGCACCCTGCCGCCGGAGCCGGGGACGCTCCGCGCCTTCGACTTCCCGGGCTTCCTGCACGCCGAGCTGCCGGGCGGGCTCGCCGTCTACGCCGCGCGCCACGGCGACGTGCCGCTGGTCTCGCTCGAGCTGGTGACGCCGGCGGGCGGCCAGCACGACCCGCCGGGGCGGCACGGCCTCTCGACCCTCACCGCCGGCCTCCTCGACGAGGGCACGGTCCGCGGCGGCGCGCTCGAGATCGCCGCCCGCGTCGAGCGGCTGGGGGGGTACCTGGCGAGCGGCGCCGACTGGGACTCCTCGTATCTCGCGGCCGGCGTCCTGTCGCGCAACCTGCCGGCCGCGCTCGAGCTCCTGGCCGAGGTTGCGACCTCCCCGACCTTCCCGCCCGAGGAGCTGGAGCGGCTGCGGCGCCAGCGCCTGGCGGAGCTCCTCCGCCGCCGCCACGACCCCGCGATCCTGGCCGACGAGCGGGTGACCGAGGAGATCTTCCGCGGCAGCGCCTACAGCCGCTCGCTCCTGGGCGACGAGGAGAGTGTCGCGGCGATCGCGCGCGACGACGTCGTCGCCTACTACCGGCGCCACTACGGTCTGCGCGACGCGGCGCTGGTGGCGGTCGGCGACCTCGACGCCGAGGCGCTGGTCGCCGCGGCCGAGCGGATCTTCGGCGGCGGCGGCCCGCCTGCCCCGCCGCCGCCGGAGGTGCGGCCGGCGGCGCTGCCCGGCGTCGTGGTCCACGTCGTGGACCGCCCCGGCGCCGCGCAGACCGAGCTGCGGCTCGGCCACGCCGGCGTCCCGCGCCGCCACCCGGACTACTCGCCGCTGGTGGTGCTCAATACGCTCCTCGGCGGCCAGTTCACCAGCCGCATCAACTTGAACCTGCGCGAGCGGAACGGCTACACCTACGGCGCCCACAGCCGTTTCGTGGGGCGGCGGGGGCCGGGCCCCTTCCTGGTCTCGGCGGCGGTGGCGACCGAGGCGACGGGCGCGGCGGCGCGGGAGGTGTTCGGCGAGCTCGAGCGGCTGCGCGAGGAGCCGGTCGGGGCGGTCGAGCTGGCAGAGACGCGCGACTACCTGATCGGGGTCTTCCCCTACACGGTGCAGACGATCGGCGACCTGGCGAAGCGGCTGGAGATGCTGGCGACCTACGGCCTGCCGGACGACTACTTCGAGCGCTACATCGAGCGGGTGCGCGCGGTGACCGCCGAGGAGGTGCAACGGCTCGCCCGCCGCCACCTCCACCCCGACCGCATCGCCGTCGTCGCCGTCGGCCCGGCCGAGACCTTGGAGCCCCAGCTCTCGGCGCTCGGCCCGGTCACTGTGTGGAGCCCCGAGGGGGGCGTGCCGGTGGCGGCCGCGTAGCGGCGAGCGGCAGGGACCTCAGTAGAGCTGGGCCGTGACCCGGCCGGCGGCGGTCAAGTGGATGGCGAGGCGGCGGGCGCCGCCGGGGAACGGGACCTCGACGACCTCGGCGGTGCGCCCTGCGGGCGTCACGTAGACCAGGAGCCGGTCGGTGCCGGGCGGCACCACGACGTTCTGGTGCAACCAACCGCCGCGCGCCCGCCGGCTCAGGAAGCTCCCCTCGCGGAAGTCGAAGCGCCGGTTGAGCAGGCTCCCCTGCCTGGTCCGCACCATCATGGTGCCGAGCGGCAGGTCGCTGCGGAACTCCACCGCCAGCGTCGAGAGCGCCGGCTGCTGCGACTGCGGGACCGCCGGCAGCGTCTCCGCTACCGGCGCCGGGGCCGGCGGCGCGGCTTCGGTCACCGGCGCCGTCGGGCTCTGGCGCTGCGCGCGCTGCGCCGCCGCCTGCCGCTCGCGTCCGGCCGCCGCCGTCTGCAGGATCCGCGGCGCTTCGGGATGGTTGGGGTCGAGCTCCAGGACGCGCCGGCCGGCGGCTTCGGCGGCGTCCCAGCCGCGGCGGCGCAGGGCGCCGTGCGCCTCCTCCAAGCGGCTGCCGATCTCCTGCTCGATCGCCTGCCGCCGCGCCAGGTCCATCGTCTCCCGCTCCGCGTCGCGGCGGAGCTTGCCCAGCACCGTGAGGCCGGGGGCCAGCCGCTCGGCGCGGCCGAAGGCTTCCGCGGCCGCCGGCGCCTGCCCGGCCTCCCTGAGCGCGGCTCCCTCCGAGATGAGCGGCACGACCTGCGGGTGGACGTCCGCCGCCTCGGCGTTGGCGGGGACCGGCGGCTGGGACCAGGCGAGGAGCAGGAGCGCCGCCGCCACCGCGAAGATCGGCACCGCCGCCGCCGCCGCGGTGAGGAGGGCGAGACGGCGGGGCGCCGGGGCGAGCGGCGCGCTCGCCGCGGCCGGCGACGCCGGGCGCTCCGGCATCGGGTCGGGCGGGACGAGCGGCACGACGTCCGCCAGCTCGAGCCCGGAGGAGACCGTCTCGTCGGTACCCGGCAGCCGGCTCAGCGCGATCTCGCCGCTCGGCGTCTCGGCGGCGGGCCCCGCCGCCGCCGTCCGTTTGCGCGGCAGCAGGCGCCTCCAGATCGGCACCACCGGCGCCGGCGCCGCCAGCCGCTCCTCGGCGAGCACCGCCGTCGCCGCCAGGCTCTGCGTCTCGTTGAGCGACTCCTGATCGACGGCCGGCCGCTCCCCCACCAGGCGCTTCAGCTCGTCGCTCAGCTCGCGCGCCCGCTGGTAGCGCTCGCCCGGCTCCTTGGCCAGCGCCCGCGCGAGGATGCGCTCCACCTCCGGCGGCAGGTCGCGCACGTACTGGCGCGGCGGCGTGAACCCGTCGTAGACGATGCGGTGGGAGACGACCGTCAGGTTCTCGCCCTGGAAGGGCTTGTGCCGGGTGAGCATCTCGTAGAGCACCACCCCGAGCGAGAAGAGGTCGGCGCGATGGTCCACCTCCTTGCCCAGGATCTGCTCCGGCGCCATGTAGTTGGGCGTGCCGAGGAGCTGCCCCTCCTGGGTCAGGTTCGAGGTGTCGAGCCGCGCGATGCCAAAGTCGGTGATCTTCACCCGGTTGTCGGCGGTGATGATGATGTTGGCGGGCTTGACGTCGCGGTGGACGACGCCGCGCGAGTGGGCGTAGTCGAGGGCCTCGCCGACCTGGCGCACGATCTCGGCCGCGAACGGCAGGCCGAGCGGCGTCCCGCCTTGGAGGAGCTGCTTCAAGTTCGTGCCGCGGACGTACTCCATGGCGATGAACGCGACACCGTCCGCCCCCTCCTCGACGACGTCGTGGATGGTGACGATGTTGGGGTGGGAGAGGATGCCGGCGCTCTGCGCCTCGCGGATGAAGCGGGCGCGGAACTGCTGCAGCTCGTGGTCCTTGACCGAGTAACCGATGCGGAAGGTCTTGAGCGCCACCAGGCGCCCGATCAGCGGGTCGCGGGCCAGGAAGACCACCCCGGCCGCACCCTTGCCGAGCTCGTCGAGGATCTCGTAGCGGCCGAGTCGGCTGGGTGTTGCAGGCAACATGGTGGAGGGAGCACGCATTGTAGGCTCCGAAGGCCTCCGAGTCAACCCGCGCACGCGCCGCTAAGCGCTTCTGCTGCTTGCCTTTAGGCCAGACTTGGCGGGCGCTGTGGTATATTGCCGCGCTGCTCTCCCGGCCGGGAGCGCCGAGCCTACCCACAGGAGGTCCCCAGGCATGCAGGTCGACAGTCCTGAGAAGATCCGCAACCTCGCGGTGGCGGGACACAACGACACCGGCAAGACCACCCTGGTCTCGGCCCTGCTCTTCGCGGGGGGCGTGGTCAACCGGTTGGGGCGGGTCGAGGACGGCAACGCGCCGACGGACTTCGACCACGAGGAGGTGCAGCGCGGCATTTCGATCGGGCTCGGCACCGCCTTCGTGCCCTGGAAGGGTCACAAGGTCAATCTCATCGACTGCCCCGGCTACTCGATCTTCCTGACCGAGACCAAGGCCGGGATGCGGGCGGCGGACGCGGTCCTCCTCTGCGTCAACCCGGTGGCGGGCGTCGAGGTCACCACCGAGCGGGTCTGGAGCTTCGCCGAGGAGCTGGGGCTCCCCGTCCTCCTCCACTTGGCCAAGATGGACCGCGAGCGCGCCGATTTCGACCGCGCCCTCTCAGGCCTCCAGGCGCGCTTCGGCCGCGGCGTCCTGCCGCTGCAGCTGCCGATCGGCGGCGAAGCGCGGTTCGAGGGGGTCGTCGACCTGGTGCAGAACCGCGCCTACCGCTTCGCGCGCGACGGCAACGGCCGCGCCGAGCCGGCGGAGGTGCCGGCCGAGCACGCCGCCGAGATCGACGCCTGGCGCGGGCGGCTGATCGAGGCCGTGGCCGAGACCGACGACGCGTTGATGGAAGGGTTCTTCGAGAACGGCTCGCTCGAGCAGGCCGACTTCGAGGCGGGCTTGAAGCGCGCGATCGCGCGGCGGCAGGTCTTCCCGCTCACCCTCTCGGCGGCGGCGCACGGCATCGGCCCCGCCGCCCTCCTCGACGCGGTCGTCGCCCACGCCCCCTCCCCCGCCGAGCGCTCCGGCTTCCCGGCGACCAACGTCGGCGGCGACCCGATCGAGGCGCCGACGGGCCCCGGCGATCCGGCCGCGGCGCTGGTCTTCAAGACCATCAACGACCCGTTCACCGGCAAGCTGACGCTCTTCCGCGTGGTCTCCGGCACGCTGCGCTCCGACGCCACCGTCTACAACGCCCGCGAGGAGGAGACCGAGCGGCTGGGCCACCTGCTCGTCCTCCAGGGCAAGCAGACGGCGCCCGTCGGCCAGCTCGTGGCCGGCGACATCGGCGCCGTCGCCAAGCTCAAGCACACCCACACCGGCGACACCCTCTGCGCCAAGGAGCGGCCGGTGCGGCTGGCCTGGATCTCCGTGCCGGAGCCGGCGATGGCCTTCGCGATCAAGCCCAAGAGCAAGGGGGACGAGGAGAAGATCGGCGAGGCGATGGCGCGGCTCATGGAGGAGGACCTGACGCTGCGCGCCGGCCGCGACCCCGAGACCCACGAGGTCCTGCTCTCCGGCACCGGCCAGCTCCACATCGAGATCGCGGTGGCGAAGCTCAAGCACCGCTACCACGTCGACGTCGAGCTGCACCAGCCGAAGGTGCCTTACCGCGAGACCATCCTGCGCCCCGCCGACGGCCACGGCCGGCACAAGAAGCAGACCGGCGGCCGCGGCCAGTTCGCCGACTGCCGGATCAAGATCGAGCCGATGCCGCGCGGCGGCGACTTCGAGTTCGTCGACGAGATCTTCGGCGGCTCGATCCCGCAGAACTACCGGCCGGCGGTCGAGAAGGGGATCCAGGACGCCCGCCACCGCGGCTACCTCGCGGGCTACCCCGTGGTCGACTTCCGCGTCCGCCTCCTCGACGGCCAGTACCACGACGTCGACTCCTCGGAGCTGGCCTTCAAGATCGCCGGCTCGCTGGCCTGGAAGGACGCCATGCAGAGCGCCAAGCCGACGATCCTCGAGCCGATCATGAAGGTCGAGATCGCCACCAACGACGAGTTCATGGGCGACATCATGGGCGACCTCTCGCACCGCCGCGGGCGGCCGCTGGGGCTGGACTCGCAGAACGGCGCCCAGCTCATCAAGGCGCTGGTGCCGATGGCCGAGATGCTCAACTACGCTCCCGCCCTCCGCTCGATGACCCAGGGCCGGTCGAGCTTCACCATGGAGTTCTCGCACTACGAAGAGGTGCCGCGCCCGGTGCAGGAGAAGATCATCGCCGACGCGCAGAAGAGCAAGCAGGAGCAGGAGGCCTAGGCGCGAAAGCTTTCGCGCCGGGCTGAGGTTGATTCCGCTCCGCACGCTGCGCCGCCGCCTCGTCCTGCTCCTCGTCGTCTACTTCTTCGCCGGGGGCGCCAGCCAGAAGCTGGTGCCCGGGGTGGACGAGATCTTCCCCTTCTTCGGCTGGTCTCTCTTCTCGAAGGTCCCCAACGAGGAAAGCCGGTACTGGATCATCATCGACCGCCACGACGGCCGGCCGGTCGAGCCTCCCGTCTCCTTCCTCCACGCCCCCGAGTCGATCGCCGGCGGCAACCGCTGGGTCGGCCGCAAGGTGATCCAGCGGCTGGGGCGGGCGGTCGAGAAGGGCAGGACCGAGGAGGTCGCGGACCTCCGCCGGCTGCTCGAGCAGAACTACCTGCGGGGCCAAGTGCGCTACGAGCTCCTCTTCGAGCGCTACGACCCGCTGGACAAGTGGAAAACGGGCGAGAGCCGAGAGACGAGACGCCTGGCGAGCTTCGAGAGCGGCGGCGCGGAATGAAGAGCAAGGGCCGCCTCGAGGCGATCGCGGCGTTCTTCCGCCCGCGGCACGCGCTGCCGTGGGCGGAGCGGACGGCGCTCCTGGCGAGCCGGGAGAGGTTTGCCGCCGCCCGGGCGCTCGTCGCGGCCTTCTACGCCGTGCTGCTCTTCTTCGCCCTGAGCAACCTCTTCTCCTGGCACGACTACCTCAACGCGACGGAGCTCACGCCCCGCTGGCCGCTCTTCTGGCTGCGCTTCGTGGACCTCCACGCCGGCATCGTCTTCGTCCTTTGCTTGAGCCTCCTGGGGGGGCTCCTCGGCGTCACCCTCGCCGGCCACCGCTGGGCGCGCATCCTGGTGTTCGTCGCCTGGCTGGAGTTCCTGGCGCTGAGGTACTCCTTCGGGTCGATCAACCACGGCGACCACCTCGGCCTCCTCCTCACCTTCGTCCTCATCTTCCTGCCGCCGGGGTGGAGCTCGAGCTTCACGCCCACGCGGTACGTGCGCACCGCGACTCTGCTCGTCTTCTCCGGCTGCCAAGGCATGATCATGCTGACCTACAGCATGTCGGGGATGTGGAAGGCGGGCGGGGTGGTGCAACAGGCGATCGAGGGGGAGGTCACCTACCTCGCGCCCTCGGCGCTCGGGCGGCAGGTCGCCGCCAAGCTCCTCTCCGACGAGTCCTCCGGCCTCCTCGGCCCCTGGCTCATCGAGCACGCCTGGGTGGGCTGGCCGCTGATGCTCGCCGCTCTCTACCTCGAGCTCTTCGCGCTGTGGGCCGTGCCGCGCCCCTCGCTGCATCGCGGCTGGGGCCTGGGCCTCATCCTGCTCCACGTCGCCACCCACCTGACGATGGGCGTCGGGTTTCCCCAGAACCCGCTCTGGCTCGCCCTCTTCCTCGTTTTCTCGCCGTTCCGCCCGCAGCCGCCCGGCTGGCGCCGGGCCCTGCGCGACCTGCCCCTCTTCTCCGCCCAGCGTTAGGGAACTACTACTGCGGCAGGGACACCCGCCGGGCTGCCACGCCGAAATCGTTGCCGTCGCGGCCCATGCTCTGCCAGACGACGGCCCCGCGGCCGTTCGGAGCGACGGCCACCGCGGGCAGGCTCTGGTTGCCGGGGGTATGGATGTTGATCTGCACCTCGCGGCTCCGCGGCGTTCCATCGGCTGCGAAGCGCCGCACGAAGACGCCCCAACCGTCGCCGTCCTGGTCGTTGTTGCTCTGCCAGACCACCACGAAGCCGCCGTCCGGGCCCAGAGCGACGGAAGGATAGATCTGGTATCCCGGAGTGGTGGTGTTGACGTGGAACGTATCTCCCTGGCGCGAGTGGTCGGCGGCAAATCGCTGTCCGCGGATGCCGTCGGAGTTGTCGAAGTCGCCCAGGAAGCTGTCCGCCAGCTCATCCCGCCAGACCACGACAAACCCGCCGTCATCCGCCAGCGCCACCGCCGCATCGTTCTGGAACCGCCAGGAGGTGTCGTCAGGGTTCACGTAGAAGGACTCGACGGGGTGTCCCTGGGGCGTGAACAGCGTCGCAAAAATGTCGTCGAGCGAATAGGTGTCGGGGTCCGGACTGACGTCGGTCCAACAGATGATGAAAGCTCCGGAGGCGTTCATCGCGACGGCAGGTTCGGACTGGACACCCCCTCCACCGTCGACCATGCCGACGGGGAAGCTCTGGTCGAGCGGGCGGCCGTCAGCGGCGAAGCGCTGGGCATTGACGAACGACAGGGGCAAAAGATGGTACGGGACGAAGCCGTACACCTCCTTCCAGACCACCACGAACCTCCCACCGGCGGCCCGGGCCACGTCCGGCTCGGATTGAGGGTCGTCGTCGTCGCCGCCGGGGTTCAGCAGACGAAAAGGCTTTCCGGCCCGCTGGCCGTCCGCCGTGAACCGCTGCCCCCAGATCCGGCTGTCCGGCGCCTGCCGCGATTGCCAGACCACGACAAAATCGCCGTTGGCGCTCGCCGCCACCGCGGGATGGCTCTGGCGCCCGGGATCGACGCTCGAGACGCGGATCTCGGGAGTCTTCGGGTTCCCGTTCGCCGAGAACACACGGGCGATCACGTTCGACGGCGTTCCGCGCACTCCACCGCTCGCCCAGACCACCACAAAACTGCCGTTGGCAGCCGTGGCGACGTCCACCTGCCACTGCGGACCTGATTTCTTGCTGTTGAGGAGCAGCTCGGGCCCCTGGAGGGTCTGAGCCGCAAGGTGAGAGGCGGAGACGAGGAACACGCAGCCCAGCAGGAGAAGGATCGTACGCTGGCGGCTCATGGGAGGTCACTCCTGCCGTGAAGGCAACGGGCCTGCGGCGGCCCCTTCATTATGGCGTCTTCCATGGAACGCTTCAACCGGGGATCGTCAGCGCCGCCCTCTGGTACTCTCGGGAAGGAGACACGCAGAGGCAGCTCCCCGTAGGAGGTTCAGCCCTTGGTCCAGGCCACACAGCTCCGCCCCGGCATGTGCATCCTGTTCGAGAAGGACATCTGCCGCATCATGTCGGTCCAGCACGTCACGCCCGGCAACTGGCGGGGGTTCGTCCAGGCGCGCATGCGCAGCCTGAAGAGCGGCAACAGCTTCGAGCACCGCTTCGGCTCGACCGAGCGGGTGGAGCGGGCGATCCTCGACACCCACCCGATGGAGTACCTCTACTCCGACTCCTCCGGCCACCACTTCATGAACCAGGAGAACTACGAGCAGGTGGCCCTCGACGACGAGACGCTGGGCACCTCCATGCTCTACCTGCTGCCCAACACGGTCATCAAGGTGGACTTCCACGAGGGCCAGCCGGTGGGCATCGAGCTGCCCAACACGGTCACCCTGGAGGTCGTCGAGACCGACCCGCCGCTGCGCGGCGCCACCGCCAGCGCCTCGTACAAGCCGGCCAAGATGGAGACCGGCCTGATGGTGCAGGTGCCGCCCTTCATCGAGGTGGGGACGAAGATCCTCATCGACACCCGCGAGGACAAGTACCTGAGCCGCGGATAGATGGGGGCCGTCGACCCGAGCCTCGTCCTCCTCGGCCTCACCTGGTTCGTGGTCTTCCTCTTCTCGACCACGCTGCACGAGGCCGGTCACGCGCTGGCCGCCAAGAAGCTCGGCGACCCCACCGCCTACCACGGCGGGCAGGTCTCCCTCTCGCCGTTCCCGCACATCAAGCGCGAGCCGTTCGGCATGGTGCTGGTGCCGCTGCTCTCCTTCGTCCTGTCGCGCGGCGGCTGGATGATGGGCTGGGCGAGCGCCCCCTACGACCCGATGTGGGCGCACCGCCACCCGCGGCGCGCGGCGCTGATGGCGCTGGCCGGCCCGGCGGCGAACCTGCTGCTGGTGATCGTGGCCGGGGGGCTGATCCGGCTGGGGGTGGCGACCGGGGCCTACCGGGTGCCGGAGTTCGTGACCTTCACGGCGGTGACCCAGCCGGCGGCGGAGGGGCTGGCGGCGGCCGCGGTGCTGCCGCTCTCGATCTTCTTCACTCTCAACCTCGTCCTCTTCGTCTTCAACCTGCTCCCCCTTCCCCCCCTCGACGGCAGCGCCGCGATCGCTATCCTGATGCCGGATGAGATGGCCCGCCGCTACCAGGAGTTCCTGCACAACCCGAGCTTCTCCTTCCTCGGCATCCTCATCGCCTGGCGCCTCTTCAACCCGGTCTTCGACCCGGTGCACACGGTGGCGCTGCGGCTGCTCTACTGGGGGGCGATCTAGCGGGGGAAGGCCTCAGCGGGCGAAGTAGCGGTAGTGCCCGGTGACCTCGTAGGCGAAGAGGACGTCCTCGAGCCGCGTGCCGGCGCCGATGTTGTGGACGACGAGCCGGCGGTCCGTTCGCGCGACGGGGCGGTCGGAGACGATGCCGACGTGGGGCACTCCCGACGGCAGGCGCCAAGTGACCACGTCGCCCGGCAGGTAGTCGGCGCCGCGGCGGGTGACCGGCACGGCCTTGCCGCGGCGGCGGAAGAAGGCGGCCAGGTTCGGTACGCGGCGGTGGTCGATGTTGGGATCGGGGCGGCGCAGGCCCCAGAGGGGCGGGTAGGCGGCGAAGTGGGCCTTCATGTCCTCGTGCACGAGCACCTGCAGGTCGATCCCGGCGCGGCGGAAGGCGCGGACGACCACGTCGGTGCAGACACCGGTAGCGAGCGGCACGTCGCCGCCCGGGTAGGCGATGCGGCGGTAGCTCGGGTCGTAGCCGGGGGTCCGCCCCACCTGCTCCAGCGCACCAGCGACCAGCGCGGCCACGCCGGGCTCCTGCGCCAGTGCCGCAGCTAGCGCGGCGACCACAAGGAAGGCCAAAGAGCGCTTCACGGCAGGAGGGTACACCTTGCCGGCACGTCGGGAAGCTTCCGCACCGCCGCCGGAAGCTTCCCGCCTGCCTCCGGAAGCTTCCGCTCCGCCTCCGGAAGCTTCCCGTCTACCTCCGGAAGCTTCCGCCCCACCTCCGGAGGCTTCCGGACTTCCTCCGGAAGCTTCCCCTCCGCCTCCGAAGGCTTCCGGACCGTCTCCGGAAGCTTCCGCTCCACCTCCGGAAGCTTCCCGGCCACCTCCGGAAGCTTCCCGACCAGCTCCGGAAGCTTCCGCCCCACCCCGGGAAGCTTCCTCTCCACCTCCGAGGCTTTCCCGACAGGCTACGGGTCGGTCTCGGCCGCCGGCTCTGCCTTCGGCGGCTCCTCCGGCTCCATCCCCGGCTGATAAAGGACCGGCCGCCCGGCCTTCTCCTTGGCTTCGGCGACGATCCGCCGCACGTCGGCCAGGAGCTTGGGGGCGTCGTAAAGGATGCCGTCTTTGAGGGTCCAGCGGACGCCGCCGACCCGCACCGGCTTGTTCTCGGCGTCTAAGCGGATGGCGCCGGTGCCGTAGAGGACCTGGAAGTTGGCCAGCGGGTTCTCGCCGACGACCACGAGGTCGGCGAGCTTGCCGGGCTCAACCGAGCCGATCTCCTTCTCGCGGCCCAGGGCCTGGGCGCCGGAGAGGGTCGCCGCGCGCACCACCTCCAGCGGGTGGAAGCCGGCCTCGCGCAGCAGCTCCAGCTCGCGGACGTAGTCGAAGCCGTAGAGCTTATAGATGTAGCCGGAGTCCGAGCCCGTCGTCACCCGCCCGCCGTGGTTCTTGAAGTCGTTGAGGAACCGCATCCAGAGCCCGTAGTTGTCGCGCCAGGCGACCTCCTGCTCGGTGCCCCAGCCGAACCAGTAGGAGCCGTGCGCCTTGCGGCTGGGGCGGTAGAAGTCCCAGAGCGCCGGTAGCGTGTACTCCTCGTGCCACTCGGCGCGGCGGGCACGCATCAGGTCGCGGTTGGCCTCGTAGATCGTCAGCGTCGGGTCGATCGTGAAGTCGAGCGCCACCAGCTCCTCGATCACCGCGCGCCAGTGGTCGCTGCCCGGCGCCGCCGCCTGCCGCCAGAGCCGCCCGGCCTCGCCGAAGCGGTGCTGCTCGTCGGCGTAGTTGTAGTCGACCGGGTAGTCCTGGAGCGTGCGCTCGGTGAAGAGCGCCTCGGGCAGGCCGTACCAGTGCTCCATCGAGGTCAGGCCCCAGCGCGCCGAGTCCAGCACGTCCACCCGCGCCACCGCGAGCTGGGCGTGGTGGCAGGCGGTGCGCAGGCCGCGCTTCTTGGCCTCCTCGACCGCGGCGCGGAAGATGTCCGGCCGGGCACCGAAGAACTTGAAGCCGTCGACGCCGCGCGCGTCCATCGCCGCCACCCACTTGCGCGCCTGCTCGGGGGTGGTGAACGGCTCGTCGCGCTCGGCACCGAAGGTGACGTAGGCCTCGATGCGCGGCGCGGTGATCTCGTTGCGGGCGCTCTTGCGCTTGTGCTCGAGCGTCCAGTCGACGCCGTTGCCGCTCCCCAGGTCGCGGACGGTGGTGATGCCGTGGCCGAGCCAGAGCTTCAAAACGTACTCGGCCGGCGTCCCCTGCTCCTTGCCGCCGATGTGCCCGTGCATGTCGACGAAGCCCGGCAGCACGTAGTGGCCGGCCAGGTCGAGCTCGCGGTCGCCGGGCTCCGCCTTGGGGCGCCCCTCGGGGTCGATCGGCACCCCCGGCGCGCCGACGCTCCGCACCTCGGCGATGCGGTTCTTCTCGATGACGACGTCCACCGGTCCGATCGGCGGCGCGCCGGTGCCGTCGACGAGCGTCACGCCGCGCAGGATGAGGCGCGCGAACGGCCCCTCGCCCTCGGCGCGCGGCGGTGCCGGCGGGATCGAAGTGTCCTTCTCGTCGTCCGGCTTCGCTTCGGGGGCCGCGGCCTGGGGCGCCGCCGGCGGCTGCGCCGCGGCGGCCAACGGCAGGAGGAGGAGCAGGGCGGACAGCGCGCGGGCGGTCGTCATCGACCGCGCATCCTACCCGCTGCGCGCGGCGGCGAGGGCCGCGCTCAGTCCGAGCGCCCGGCGGCTGCCCCGCCGACGGTCAGCGCCGCCAGGTCGGCGCCGTTCTCCCGCGCCTCCTTGGCGGCGCGCTGGTACTCCTCGCCCTTGCCCAGCGCCTTGGCGGCGATCGCCAGCAGCACCTGCCCTTCGGTGCCCTCGATACCGCCGCTCTCGATTCCCCGGCGCAGCCGCTTGAAGGCGCGGTCGTAGACGCCGCGCTGCATCTCGAGGCGCGACTCGAGGACCTTCATCTCGCGGCCGATCCAGCCGCCCATCCCCTCTTCGAGGGTGCGGTCGGCGCGCTCGAAGTCGGTCTGCGCCTCCGCGGTCCGCCCCTGGTCGAGGTGGAGGCGGGCGAGCCCGAGGTGGATCTGCCCGTCGAGGAGCCGCCGCTCGCGGCCGTCGTCCTTGCTCTCCTCGTCGCTGCCCTCGACCTCGCCTTCGACCGGCGCCGCCAGCGCCCGGGCAAACAGATCGCCGGCGCGGGCCCCGTCGCCGCCCGCCGCGGCGTCCATCGCCTGGTACCAGAGCACCCGCTTGGGCGAGCGGCTCTCGTCGAAGAAGCGGCCGAAGACCTCCTCGTGGCGGTCCATCCAGAAGCCCTTCGGCTCGTGCTCGACCGCGATGTCGAAGTTCGAGGTCTCGCCGCGGATCAGGATGTGGGCGCGGCCGGTCAAGTTCGCCTGCTCCTTGCCGTCGCGCCGCGCCTTGCCGGCCGGCGGCTTGCGCGGGTCGTAGAGGGTCATCTCGACCGGCACGACCAGCGCCGAGTCGGCGACCGCGACCTGCTCCAGCCGCTCGCGCGCGACGTCGAAGCCGCCGGCGGTCTTCACCGCGCTGTAGCGGAAGCGGTAGGGCGCCTGCTGCCGCGCCGTGCCCTTGACCGCCCACCCCGCCTCGCCCTTCTCAAAGCGGTAGGTGTAGTACACCTCGGGGAGGCCGGTGCCGTAGACGTACTGGTCGGCGAACCAGTCGAGCTCACCGCCGGTCATCTTCTCGAAGAGGACGAAGAGGTCCTCGGTCGAGAGCGGCCGGTGCGCCACGACGCGCGCCGTCTCCTTGAGCATGCGGGCGAAGGTCTCCTCGCCGACGCTGCGCGCCAGCATGTCGAGGATGACCGCGCCCTTGTAGTAGACGATCGCCTGGTAGGCGGCATCGGAGCGGCTCGACACCAGGCGCGCGCCGAGCACCACCGGCCCCACCGCCTCGACCGGGCGGCCGTCGTCGAGGGTCTCGGTCAAGGCGCGCTGCCAACCGGTCGTCGGACCGATGCGGGCGCGGTCCAGCCACTCGAGCTTGTTCTTGGCGTAGAGCAGGGCGGCGTAGTTGGCGAGGGCCTCGGAGAGCCACTGGTCGCGGTAGCTCGACCACCCCACCATGTGCCCCCACCACTGGTGGGCAATCTCGTGCGCCACGATGGTGCGCCGGTCCTCGAAGCCGAGCAGCTCCTGCAGCCAGTCGAGGTCGGCCATCATCAGGTTCGAGAGGGTGACGAAGCCGAGCATCGCCTGCGAGAACTCGCGCGGGCTGGTGACGACCGTCAGGTGGTCGAGCGGGTAGGGGCCGAAGATCTCCTCGAAGTAGGCCAGCGACCCCGCCACCGCCTGCGCGATCTCCTCGCGCTCGGCACGCCCGACGATGTCCTTGCCGGCGGCGTCGAAGGCGAGGGTGACGGTGACGTGGCCCGCCGGCACGGTCTGGATGTCGAAGTGCCCGACCTCGAAGGCGAAGCCGACGGCCGGGAGATCGAGCGTGCGCCGCTCCCAGCGCGCTCCGCCGCGCTCGCCGCCGTCGGCGCGGACCCCGCTCGCCAGGAGGTCGAGCTGCTTCGGCCAGGTGAAGGTCGCGTCATAGCGGGCGCGGTCGAGGGTGCCGGCGCGCGGGTACCAGTCCTGGGTGTCGAGGAGCTGGTAGGCGCGGCCGTCGCGGTGGAAGAGGTTGCCGGCGTACTCGACGACCACCGCCAGCGGCTCGCCGGCGGCCGGCGCCGCCGGCAGGAAGACGTTGAGCTCCCCCGCCGAGCGCAGGAAGAAGAGAGGCGTGCCGGCGCCGTCGGTCACCCGCTTGACCTCGAGGTCGCGCGACAGGCGCAACGCCAGGTTCTGCGAGCGGAGCACCGGCTGGAGATCGAGGCGGGCCTTCCCGGCCAGCCGCTCCCCCTTCTCGGCGATCGTCACCTCCAGCGTGTACTTCTCGGGCTCGAAGGCGGCGGTGCCGGGCAGGGGCTTGCCGTCCTTGGCGCGCAGCGCCGCGGAGAGCCAGGTGTCCCACTGCCCCATGTCGTCGAGCTCGACGCCCATCAGGCGGCCGCGCCGCTGCTCGCGGTGCACGGCGCGGCGCAGGCGGCGCTTCTCGCGCGCGCTCGCCTCGAGGGGCACGAAGCGGCCGAGCGTGACCTGCTCCTGCGCGTCGGGCTCGACCACGTAGAGGAAGTCCCCGAGCTCGCCGCCGCGGCACCAAGCGGCGAAATAGCGCTGGTAGAGCGGGTCGGCGGCGGCGTCCATGAAGACCCCGGCCTCGACGTTGAGGAGGCGCCTCTGCGCGCTCCCCTTCCAGGCGGCGTAGAACGCCTCGGCGGCCTTGACCGCCTCCGGCGGGAGCGCGGCGGCCTTGGGCTTCTTGAGCAGGGCGTCGACGGCGCCGTCCATCCCCAGCACCAGGACCGCCTCGGTGAAGGGCTGATCGAACCGGCCGTCGCCGGTGAAGAGCTCGAGCTGCCCGGCCTCGATCCGGTCCGGCGGCTCGACGGTGATGCGGCCGCTGCCGCGGAAGACCATCTCGACCACCCGCCCACCGACCGGCGTCGCCGGCAGGAGCACCCCGTCGTCGAGCCGCAGCGTGCCGATCCCGGCCTCCAGCTTGACACGGCTGACCTGGACGGCGCCGGCCGGATCGAGCCGTGCGGCGCGGACCTGGGCGAGGAGGGCCGTGGGGTCGAGCTCGGCGGCGCGCGAGGGAGCGGCGAGGACGCCCGCGAGCAGGGCGAGGACGGCGGACGAGCGTCGTACGGCGGACATCGGAGCTCCTTGGCGCGACGGAGAAACTTCCGGATTTTATCAAACCGGCCGCGCCGGGACCACGCGGCGCGGCGCCGCGACGGCGATGCCGGCGGCGGCGGCCAGGGCGAGGGCGGCGCCGAGGCCGAAGGCGGCGGGGGCGCCGGCGCGGTCCCAGACGAAGCCGAAGAGGAGGGCGGCGGGGAGGGCGCCGAGGCCGAGGGTCAGGTTGTACCAGCCGAAGGCGGTGCCGCGCCGCG
The DNA here is from genome assembly GCA_035536455.1 of Thermoanaerobaculia bacterium. Taxonomy (GTDB): domain Bacteria; phylum Acidobacteriota; class Thermoanaerobaculia; order Multivoradales; family UBA5704; genus DASUNQ01. Next base: position 43,391 of record DATLOC010000065.1, read on the forward strand.
CCGCGGGCACCAGGTCGGCGACCAGCGCCTTCTCGACCCCCTCGGTCAGGCCAAAGTGGACTCCGTAGGCCGCGAAGAGGGCCCAGACCTGCCACTCCGCCCGCGCCGCGCCCAGGCCGAGGTAGACGAGCGCGTAGAGGCCCCAGCCGGCGACCAGCAGGGGCTTGCGGCCCAGCCGGTCGGAGAGGGCGCCGCCGGGGGTGCTGGCCAGCGCCTTGACGGCGTGGAGGAGGGCCCATAGAACCGGGATCAGCGGCGCCGCCACCCCGAGCTGCGCCGCGCGCAGCAGGAGGAAGGCGTCGCTGGAGTTGCCGAGGGCGAAGAGGAGGATGACCGCGAGGACCGCCCAGAAGCGGCGCGGGAGGGGGGCACTTAGGTCGGCGGCGGGCGCCGCGGCGGAACGCTCCGGCGTCGCCCGCGGCGTCTCGCGCACCGCGACGATCAGGAGGAGGACGGAGAGGACGCCCGGCACCGCCGACCAGAGGAAGACTTCGCGCAGGGGCATCCCGACCCAGCTCAGGAGGGCGAAGGCCACCAGCGGCCCCACCACGGCGCCGGCGTGGTCGCCGGCGCGCTGGAAGCCGAAGGCGCGGCCGCGCGTCTCGGGCGGGGTCGAGTCGGCGATCAGGGCGTCGCGGGGCGAGGTGCGGATCCCCTTGCCGACGCGGTCGCCGAGGCGGATCGCCAGCACCTGCGCCGGCGCGCGCGCCAGCCCGACGAGCGGCCGCAGCGCGGTCGCCAGCGCATAGCCGAGGACGACCAGGGGCTTCCGCCGGCGCAGTCGGTCCGACCACCAGCCGCTGCCGAGCTTCAGGAAGGCGGCGGTCGATTCGGCGGCCCCCTCGATCGCCCCGAGCGCCGTCGCCCCGGCCCCCAAGACGCCCGTCAAAAAGAGCGGCAGGAGGGGGTAGATCATCTCGCTCGAGGCGTCGGTCAGGAAGCTGACCGCGGCCAGGGCGACCACGTTCCTGCCGAGGCGGGGGCGGACGGCGGGCATGCGGGCGGTAGTATCCTTCACTCGCAGATGCCCCTCGAGATCGGCTCCGCCTGGCAGCGCGCCTGGGACGGCACGGCGCGGCGGCTCTTCCGCCCCTTCGACTTCCGCACTTGGCTCTGGCTGGGGTTCTCGGCCTGGCTGGCTCATCTCCTCGAAGGCGGCACCGGCTCGGTCAGCTTCCCGGCCGACTTCCCCGTAGGCGCCGACGACGGGCCGGAGCTGGGGCGGGCGGGGGAATGGATCGGCGAGAACCTGGGCTGCATCCTCGCCGTCGTCGTCCCGATCGTCCTGCTGCTGCTGGCGGTGGTGGTCGTCCTCTCCTACCTCAAGGCCCGCGCCGAGTTCATCTTCCTCGACCAGGCGGTCGGCGGCCACATCCGCTTCGACGGGCCCTGGCGCGCCTACCGCCGCGAGGGGAGGTCGCTCTTCCTCTGGCGCTGGGGCCTCTTGGGGGTGACGTTCGCCGCGATCGTTGTCCTCGTCGGCCTCGGCGTCCTGCTCTGGCTCCCCGCCCGCGAGGGGCTCGACACCGGCCTCGCCGTCGCCGCGCGGATCGCGCTGACGGCGCCGATCGTTCTCCTCTTCACCCTCGCCGTGCTCGCCTGCGTGCTCGCCGACTTCTTCCTCAAGCACTTCGTGGTGCCGATCATGGCCAAGCACCACTTGACGGCGTCCGCAGCCTGGCGCCGCTTCCTGCCGCTCCTGCGCGCCAATGCCGGGGGCTTCGCGCTCTACGCGATCGTGACGCTGGCGGTCTGGCTGGCGGTCGGGATGGCGGTCCTCTTCGCCGGCTGCATGACCTGCTGCATCGGCTTCGTCCTCCTCGCCATCCCCTGGCTCGGCACCCTGCCGCTGCTGCCGGCGCTGCTCTTCTTCCGGCTACTCTCGGTCCACTACCTGGCCCAGCTCGGGCCGGAGTACGACCTCTTCGCCGCAACGCCGTCCGCCTGAAAAGAGAAAACAGCCGGCGGGGTCGCCCCCGCCGGCCGTTGGTCTCGTCGCGAATCGGGCGCGGCGCTACTCTTCGGCCGCGCCCTCCCGCTTGGCCGGCTTCTTCTTCGCCGGCTTCTTGGCGCCGCCGGCGGGCTTGGCCTGCTTCCGCTTGGCGGGCTTGGCCGCCTTGGCCGCGCCCTTGGCCTTCGCTTTCGGCTTCCCCTTCGGCTCCTCCCCCTCCTCCCCCTCCGCCTCGGCGGCCTTACCGCGTCGGCCCACCCCGGCCAGCCGCGCCGCCGCGGCCGCCATGGCGCCGCGCTTGGCCGGCTTCTTCGCCGGCTTCCCGCCCTCGGTCGGCTCCGCCGTCGCCCCGTCCGCGCGCTCGACCAGCTCCAGCAGGGCCATCTCCGCGCCGTCCCCCTTGCGGGGGCCGAGCTTGACGATCCGTAGGTAGCCGCCCGGGCGCTCGGCGAAGCGCGGCGCGATCTCGTCGAACACTTTCCTGACCAGGTCGCGGTCGGGGATCCAGCGCAGCACCCAGCGGCGGGCGTGCACCGTGCCGTGCTTGCCGTGGGTGATCACCCGCTCGGCGATCGGCCGCAGCTCCTTGGCCTTCGGCAAGGTGGTCTTGATCCGCTCCGCCGCCATCAGCGACTGCAGCTGGTTGCGGAAGAGCGCCTCGCGGTGGGCGGAGGTCCGCCCCAGCTTCCTGCCCTTGACGCCGTGACGCATGATTTCCTCTCCTTAAGCCGAGGCGCCGACGCCGACGGGCCTGTCCGGCACGTCCATGCCGAGCGAGAGGCCCAGCTTGTCGAGGACTTCCTGCACCTCTTCGAGCGACTTCTTGCCGAAGTTCTTGGTCTCCATCATGTCGCGCTCGCTCCGGCGCACCAGGTCGCGGAGGGTGTGGATGTTGGCGTTCTTGAGCGAGTTGGCCGAGCGCACCGAGAGATCGAGGTCGTCGATCGACTTGGCCAGCAGGGCGTCGATCCCGGCCAGCTCCTCGGAGCCGCCGGCCTCGCGCCGCAGACCCTCCTCGGCGCCGAAGATGGCGAGGTGCTCCTGCAGCAGCTCCGCCGCCATCGACACCGCCGTCTCGGGCGTGATCGTGCCGTTGGTCCACACCTCGAGGATTAGCCGCTCGTAGTCGGTCGCCTGGCCGACGCGCGCCGCCTCGATCTTGTAGTTGACCCGCCGCACCGGCGAGTGGGCGGAATCGACCGGGATCCAGCCGATGCCCATCGACTCGTCGCTGTTGCGGTCGGCCGAGACGTACCCGCGGCCGCGCTTGACCAGGGCCTGGAGCTTGAGCCGCCCCTCCTCGTTGAGGGTGGCGATGTGCACGTCAGGGTCGACCACCTCGAGGGTCGGGTCCTCGGTCATCTGGCCGGCCTTGACCGCGCCCTCGCCGTCGACGTCGATGACCAGCACCTTCGGCTCCTCGCCGTGGAGGAGGATCGGCACCTGCTTGAGGTTGAGGATGATGTCGGTGACGTCCTCGCCCACGCCGGCCAGCGAGGAGAACTCGTGGAGCACCCCCTCGATGTGCACGGCGGTGATCGCCGCCCCCTCGATCGAGGAGAGCAGGCAGCGGCGCAGGGCGTTGCCGACGGTGGTGGCGAACCCGCGCTCGAACGGCTGCGCGGTGAAGCGGCCGTACGTCGGGGTCAGGGTCTCGGTGTCGATCTCGACCCGCTTGGGTCGCTGAAAACCTCTAGTCGTCATGAAGGCTCCTTCCTAGTGGGCCCTACCCGGGCTTAACGGCTGTAGAGCTCGACGATGAGCTGCTCCTGGATCGGGAGCTTGATGTCCTCGCGCGCCGGCTCGCGCAGCACCCTGCCGGTCATGTTCTCGGCGTCCAGCTCGAGCCAGTCGGGGACGCCCCGGCCGCGCGCGGTCTCGACGCTCTGGCGGATGAAGTCGTTCCCCTTGCTTCCCTCGCGCACGCCGATGGTCTGGTTGCCGCGCACCTGGTAGGAGGGGATCGAGGTCTTCTTGCCGTCCACCAGCACGTGGCCGTGGCGCACGAACTGGCGCGCCTGGGCGCGCGAGGCCGCGAACCCCAGGCTGTAGACGACGTTGTCGAGCCGCCTCTCGAGCATCACCAGCAGGTTCTCGCCGGTGATCCCCTTCTTGCGGTCGGCCTCCCGGAAGTAGGTCCGGAACTGGGCTTCCAGCACGCCGTAGATGCGCTTGACCTTCTGCTTCTCGCGCAGCTGCAGGCCGTAGCCCAGGGTGCGCCGGCCGCGGCGCTGCCCGTGCTGGCCGGGCGGATAGCCCCGGCGCTCGATGGCGCACTTCTCCTTGAAACAGCGGTCCCCCTTGAGGAACAGCTTCATCCGCTCCCGGCGGCAGAGCCGGCAGACGGGTCCGGTGTATCTGGCCACTTGCTCTCTCCTTTACGTCCTCTCCGCGACGCTACGCGGACTTCAACTCGGGAAGACGCCGGGACGCGGCCCCGGCGCGCCCGGGGCCCGGCGTCCCGCTTCCTGAACGGCTAGACGCGGCGGCGCTTGCGCGGCCGGCAGCCGTTGTGCGGGATGGGCGTGACGTCCTTGATCGACTTGACCTCGATGCCCGCCGCCTGCAGGGCGCGGATGGCCGACTCGCGGCCGGCCCCCGGTCCCTTGACCAGCACGTCGACCGAGCGCAGCCCTAGGTCCTTGGCCGTGTTGCCGGCCGCCTGCGCCGCCACCTGGGCCGCGAACGGGGTCCCCTTGCGGGAGCCCTTGAAGCCGATGCGGCCGGCCGACGACCACGCCAGCACGTTCCCCTCGGGGTCGGCCAGCGAGACGATCGTGTTGTTGAAGGTGGCCTGGATGTGCGCCACGCCGTGGGGCACGATCCGCTTCTCCTTCTTCTTGCCGGCCTTCTTCTCACCCGGTTTCGCCATTGATGTCCCCTTACTTCTTCATTGCCTTCTTTTTGCCCGCCACGGCGCCGCGGCGCGGGCCTTTGCGGGTGCGGGCGTTGGTCTGCGAGCGCTGGCCGCGCACCGGCAGGTTCTTGCGGTGACGGACGCCGCGGTAGCTGCCGATCTCCATCAGCCGCTTGATGTTCTGGCTGATCTCCTTGCGCAGGTCGCCCTCGACGCGCCCTTCGTCCTGGATCACCTTGCGGATCCGGCGCGCCTCGTCCTCGGTGAGGTCCCTCACCTTGGTGGTCGTCGGCACCCCCGCCTCGGCGAGAATCGCCTGCGAGCGCGACCGCCCGATGCCGTAGATGTACGTCAGCCCGACCCAGACCTGCTTGTGCTGGGGGAGGTCCACTCCTGCGATCCGTGCCATATGCGCTTACCCCTGACGCTGCTTGTGTTTGGCGTTCTCGCAGATCACCCGCACGACGCCCTTCCTGCGGACGATCTTGCACTTGGGACAGATCCGCCTCACCGATGAACGTACCTTCATAACGCTTCCCTTTCCGTGCTCTCCACTACTTCAGCCGGTAGACGATGCGCCCCCGCGACAGGTCGTAGGGGGACAGCTCCACCAGCACCCGGTCTCCCGGCAGGATGCGGATGAAGTGCTTGCGCATCTTGCCGGAGATGTGCGCCAGCACCTGATGCTTGTTCTCGAGCTCGACCCTGAACATCGCGTTCGGCAGCGGCTCGACGACCGTCGCCTCGACCTCGATGGCCTCCTCCTTCTTGGACATCGAGGTCGGGTCCGGCCGCGGCGTCGCCGGCTTGCCGCGGGGCCGCCCGCCGCGCTGCCTCACGCCCGCGCCTCCGCGGCGGCCGGCTGCTCGGCCGTCGCGTAGTGGTACGCCGGGTCGGTGCCCAGCACCCGCGCCCCGGCGTCGGTGACCGCCACCGAGTACTCGAAGTGCGCCGAGAGCGACCCGTCCTCGGTGCGGGCGGTCCACCCGTCGGCGTCCATCACCACGCCGCTCGACCCGGCGTTGACCATCGGCTCGATGGCCAGCACCAGGCCCGGACGGAGCCGCGGTCCCTTCCCCGGCGGGCCGTAGTTGGGCACCTGCGGGTCCTCGTGCAGCGAGGTGCCGACGCCGTGCCCCGAGAACTCGCGCACCACCGAGTAGCCGTGCTCCTCGGCGTGGCGCTGGACGGCGTAGCCGATGTCCGACAGCCGCCCCCCCGGCCGCACCTGCGCCACCGCCAGGTGGAGGGACTCCTCGGTCACCCGCAGCAGGCGCAGGGCGTCGTCGCCCACCCGCCCCACCGCGTAGCTGCGGGCGGCGTCGCCGTAGTACCCCTTGTAGAGCACGCCACAGTCGATGCCGACGATGTCCCCCTCGGCCAGTTGGCGGTCGCCCGGGATGCCGTGCACGATCACCTCGTTGACCGAGATGCACAGCGTTGCCGGGTAGCCGCGGTAACGCAGGAAGGCGGGCACGCCGCCGGCGTCGCGGATCATCCGCTCGGCCGTGCGGTCCAGCTCGCGGGAGGTGACGCCCGGGGCGATCCTGCGGCCCATCTCGTCGAGCACCCGGTGGACGATCCGGTTGGCCTCGTCCATCAGCTCGATCTCGCCCCGGGTCTTCAGGACCATCACCGGGGATCTCCGAGCGCCGCCAGGAGGTTGGAGGTCACCTGCTCGATCGGATGGTGCCCGTCGACCTCGCGCAGGAGACCCCTGCGCCGATAGTAACCGACGAGCAGCGGCTTCGCTTCCCGGAAGACGTCGATCCGCGCCCGCGCCACCGACTCGCCGTCGTCGGCGCGCCCCCGGTCGGCGATCCGCTGCATCACCTCGTCCTCCGGCACCTGGATGAGCAGCGCCGCGTCGAGGGCCTCGCCGCGGCCGGCGAGGATCTCCTCCAGCGTCGCCGCCTGCCCCTCGGTCCGCGGGTAGCCGTCGAGGAGGAAGCCGCGCGCCGCGTCCGACTGCGTCAGCCGCTCGCGCACCACCTCGGCCATCGTCGCGTCGTCCACCAGCGCGCCGTCGGCCAGGAAGCCGGCGACCCGCCGCCCGAGGTCGCTCTCCGCCACCACGGCGGCGCGCAGCATCTCGCCGGTCGAGATCGCCGGCACGCCCAGCTCGTCGGCCAGGATCTGCGCCTGCGTCCCCTTCCCCGAGCCGGGGGGGCCGATCAGGACGAGCCGGCGCGGGCGGCCGCCGTTTCTCGACGTCGGGGCGAGCCGCGAAGCGGCTCGGGCCGCGTCAGCGGCCGTGGAATCAATCCTCTTATCCACGGCGGCCCTTAATCCTGCTTCTACGCATGAATCCCTCATAGTTCCGCATGACCAACTGACTCTCGATCTGCTGGATCGTGTCCATCGCCACGCCGACCACGATGAGGAGCGAGGTGCCGCCGAAGTAGAAGTTGATCCCCAGCCCGCTGGTGAACCAGTCGGGCATGAAGGCGTCGAGCCGCGGGCCGATCCCGGGGATGCCGGCGACCTTGAAGCCGGTGAGCAGGAACTCCGGCAGGATGGACACCGCCGCCAGGTAGAGCGCGCCGACCAGGGTCAGCCGGGTGAGGATGCGGTCGATGTACTCCGCCGTCCGCTTCCCCGGCCGGATGCCCGGGATGAACCCGCCGTACTTCCGCATGTTCTCGGAGAGGTCGGCCGGGTTGAAGATGATCGAGACGTAGAAGTAGGAGAAGAAGAGGATCGCCACCGTGTAGAGCAGGTAGTAGATCGGCTGGCCCCAGGAGATGGCGTCGGCCACCCGGCGCACGTAGTCGTTCTCGACCATCCCCGCCACCGTCGCCGGCACCATGACGACCGAGCTGGCGAAGATGACCGGGATGACGCCGCCGGTGTTGACGCGCAGCGGCAGATAGGTGCTCTGGCCGCCGTACACCCGGCGCCCGACGACGCGCTTGGCATACTGCACCGGGATCCTGCGTTGCGCTCGTTCCATGTAGACGATGAAGCCCACCACCGCCACCATGAAGACGATCAGGATCACCACCGCGATGACGTTGAGCGTGCCGTTGCGGATGGCGCCGAAGGTGTCGAAGATCGCCGGGATCAGCCCCACCACGATGCCGGCGAAGATGATCAGCGAGATGCCATTGCCGACGCCGCGCTCGCTGATCTGCTCGCCCAGCCACATGATGACGGCGGTGCCGGTGGTGAGCGTGATGATGCACAGCAGCCGGAAGCCCCACCCCGGATCGGGCACCAGCAGCGCCCCCGAAGGGGTCGTCTGCTTCTCGAGGAAGATGGCGATCGAGGTCGCCTGGATGATCGAGATGACCACCGTGCCGTAGCGCGTCCACTGGGTGATCTTCCGCCGCCCCAGCTCCCCCTCCTTCGACAGCTTCTCGAGGTAGGGCCAGACCACGGTCAAGAGCTGGAGGATGATCGAGGCGGTGATGTAGGGCATGATGCCCAGCGCGAAGACCGCGACGCGCGACAGGCTCCCGCCGGTGAAGGTGTTGACGAAGCCGAGGAACGTCCCCTGCGCCGCCGCCATGAACTCGAGCAGTGCTCGAGGTTCGATGCCCGGCGTCGGGATGTGGCACCCGATCCGGTAGACCGCGAGCAGGCCGAAGGTGAACATCAGCCGCTTGCGCAGGTCCGGGATCGCGAAGACGTTGCGGAAGCTCTCGATCACGCCGCCAGCTCCTCGCAGCGGCCGCCCGCCTGCTCGATCTTGGCGCGCGCCGACTTGCTGAACTTGTGGGCGGTGACGGTGAGCGCCGCGCTCAGCTCGCCGTTACCGAGGACCTTGACCGGCAGCCCCTTGCGCACCAGGCCGTGACGGGCCAGGAGCTCCGGATTGACGTCGGTCTGCTCGGAGTCGGCCAGGGCGGCAAGCTGAGAGACGTTGATCACCGCGTACTCGGTCTTGAAGATGTTGGTGAAGCCGCGCTTGGGGACGCGCCGGATCAACGGCATCTGCCCGCCCTCGAAGCCGGGGCGGGAGCGGTAGCCGGTGCGCGACTTCTGCCCCTTGTGACCTTTGCCGGCGGTCTTGCCGAGCCCCGAGCCGGGGCCGCGGCCGACGCGGCGGCGGGAGTGCTTGCTCCCCTTGGCCGGGGAGAGGTCGTGCAGGTTCATCTAGCCTTCCTCCTCGACTTCGAGCAGGTAGCCGACCTTGGCGATGGCGCCGCGCACCGCCGGGGTGTCCTGCCGGACCACCTCGTGGCGGATGCGGCGCAGCCCGAGGCCGCGCAGCACCTCGCGGTGCCCGGCCTTGGTCGAGATGCCGCTCTTGACCTGGCGGATCCGCAGGAGTTTGGTGGAGGTTTGCTGCTCAGCCATTGCCGGTTTCCTTGCCTGCCGCCGACGCCGGCTTGCCGTCCAGGCCGCGCATGCGCATCACGTCGGCCTCGTGGCGCAGGGCGAGCAGGGCGTCGAAGGTGGCCTTGACCACGTTGTGCGGGTTGGCCGAGCCGAGCGACTTGGTGAGGATGTCCTGGATGCCCGCCGTCTCGACGACCGCGCGCACCGGGCCGCCGGCGATCACACCGGTCCCCGGCGACGCGGGCTTGATCAGCACCCGGCCGGCACCGAAGATCCCCAGCGCCTCGTGCGGGATCGTGCTCCCCTTCATCGGCACCTGGATCATGTTCTTCTTGGCGATCTCGATCCCCTTGCGGATGGCGGTGGGGACCTCCTTCGCCTTGCCGGCGCCGTAGCCGACCCGGCCATTGCCGTCGCCGATCACCACCAGCGCCGAGAAGGAGAAGTTCTTCCCCCCCTTGACCACCTTGGTCACGCGGTTGATGTGGACGACCTGCTCGAAGAACTCGCTCTCGCGCTCGAACTCTCTTGCCACGGTTTCTCCTTAGCCCTCTAAACGCTCTAAAACTCGAGGCCCTTCGCACGGGCCCCTTCGGCGACCGCCTGCACCCGGCCGTGGTAGACGTAGCCGCCGCGGTCGAAGACCACCCGCTCGACGCCCGCCGCCTTCGCCCGCTCAGCCACCAGCTCGCCCACCGCCTTGGCGGCGGCGCGGTCCTTGGCCGACTTGCCGACGGGCTCGGCCGCGGCGAGCCGCCCCTTGACCTCGGCCTCGGCCGAGCTGGCCTGGGCGAGGGTCGCGCCGCGGCTGTCGTCGATCACCTGCGCGTAGATGAAGCGCAGGCTCTTGTAGACCGACAGGCGCGGCCGCGCCTCGGTACCGCGGACGCGGCTGCGCACCCGCAGGTGAGCGCGATGCCGGCGCTCCCGCTTCTGCTTGGTCCTCTTGACGACGTGGTCCATGACGCTCTATCTCCTCACCGCTACTTGGCGCCGGCCTTGCCGACCTTCCGCTTGATCACCTCGTCGCTGTACTTGATGCCCTTGCCCTTGTAAGGGTCGGGCTTGCGCAAGCCGCGGATCTCGGCCGCGACCTGCCCCACCTGCTGGCGGTCGGCGCCCGAGACGGTGATCCGGTTGTTCTTGTCGATCTCGATCTTGATCCCCTGCGGGATGTCGTAGAGCACCGGGTGCGAGTAGCCGAGCGCGAACTGCACCTGGCTGCCCTTGACCTCGGCGCGGTAGCCGACGCCGACGATGTCGAGCTGGCGAGTGAACCCGGCCGACACCCCCAGCACCGCGTTGGCGAGGAGGGCCCGCAGCAGGCCGTGCTTGGCCCGCTCCGGCCCGGTGTCCCCCGGGCGCGCGACGATGACCGTCCCGTCCTTGACCTCGACCGGGAAGTCGGCGAAGAGCGGCTGCGAGACCTTGCCCTTCGGGCCCTCGGCGGTGAACCGGCCCTCCTTGACCTCGACCCGCGTCCCGCTGGGGACCGGGATCGGCATCTCTCCGATTCGCGACATGGCCTTCTCCTACCAGACCTCGCAGAGCAGCTCGCCGCCGACCCGGCGCTCGCGCGCCTGAGCGTCGGAGAGGAGCCCTTGCGACGTGGACACGATGCCGATCCCGAGGCCGCTGCGGATGGCCGGGATCTCGTCGGCGTCGCGGTAGACCCGCCGCCCTGGCTTCGAGACCCGGCGCAGGTGGCTGATCGCCGGCGCGCCCTGCGCGTCGTAGCGCAGGAAGACGCGCAGCGTGCCGGCGCCCTGCCCCTCGACGTGACGGACGTCCTTGATGAACCCCTGCTCCTTGAGGATGCGGCAGATCTCCCCCTTCAGGCGCGAGGCGGGGAGGTCCAGCCGGTCCTTTTTCGCCAGGTGGGCGTTGCGGATCCGCGCCAGCAGGTCCGAGATCGGGTCGGTCGCGCTCATTCTCTTCTCCTGTCCCTACCAGCTCGCCTTGACGACGCCGGGGAGGTACCCCTGGAGCGCCAAGTCGCGCAGATGGATGCGGCAGAGCCCGAACTTGCGGTAGTAGCCGCGCGGGCGGCCGCAGACGCGGCAGCGGTTGCGCTGGCGCCCCGCGAACTTCAGGGTCTTGCGGGTCTTCGCGATCTTCGCGGTGGTCGCCACGTCGGTCTCTCCTTGTCTCTTCTCTCTTACTTGGCGAACGGCATGCCGAGCTCGCGCAGCATGAACAGAGCGCGCTCGTCGTTGCCGGCCGTCGTCACGATCGTGATGTTCAGCCCCTTGGACTTCTCTACCTTGTTGTAGTCGACCTCGGGGAAGATCAGGTGGTCGCGGACGCCCAGGGTGTAGTTGCCGCGGCCGTCGAAGCTGCGCGCCGAGACGCCGCGGAAGTCGCGCACGCGCGGCAGCGCCACCGAGATCAGCCGGTCGAGGAACTCCCACATGCGGTCGCCGCGCAGAGTGACGCGGGCGCCGATCGGCATCCCCTCGCGCACCTTGAAGGCAGCGATCGACTTGTGGGCGCGGGTGATCGCCGGCCGCTGGCCGGCGAGCGCCGCGATCTCCTCGACAGCGTCGTCGAGCACCTTGATGTTCGCGATCGCCTCCCCCACCCCCATGTTGAGGTTGATCTTCTCGATCCGGGGGACAGCCATCGTGTTGTCGATGCCGAACTCCTTCTGGAGCTTCGGCACGACGTCGTCGCGGTACTGCCGCTTGAGCCGCGGCAGATAGTCCGCGGGCGGCCGGGCGGTCTCGCCCGTCGGCGCCAGCTTGGTGGATTCGACCTTCTTCTTCGCCATGGCTCTTTCTCTCAGCGGCTCAACCGAAGGTGGCGCCGCACTTCTTGCACACCCGCGCGCCGCGGCCGTCTTCCAGCCGCTTGTGCCCCAGCCGGGTGGGCTCGCCGCACTCCGGGCAGACCACCATTAGGTTGGCGACCCGGATCGGCGCTTCGCGCTCCAGGATGCCCCCCTGGATCCCCTTCTGGGGATTGGGGCGGGTGTGCTTCTTGATCATGTTGACCCGCTCGACGACCGCCTTGCCCGACGCCGGCAGGACGCGCAGCACCTTGCCGCGCGAGCCGCGGTCGGCGCCGGAGATCACCAGCACCTGGTCGTTCCTCTTCACGTGCAGCTTCATCTAGATCACCTCCGGCGCCAGCGACACGATCTTCATGAAGCGGCGCTCGCGCAGCTCGCGGGCCACCGGGCCGAAGACGCGGGTGCCGATCGGCTCGCCGGCGTCGGAGACCAGCACCGCGGAGTTGGTGTCGAAGCGGATGTAGCTCCCGTCCCGGCGCCGCTGCTCCTTGACGGTGCGCACGATGACCGCCTTGACCACCTGCCCCTTCTTGACCGTCCCGTCCGGCGACGCCTCTTTGACCGAGGCCGTGATGACGTCCCCCAGCCGGCCGTACTGCCCCGAGGAGCCGCCGCGCAGGTGGATGCAGGCGATCTTCTTGGCGCCCGAGTTGTCGGCGACGTCCAGCACCGTTCCCATCTGGATCATGGCGTCACCTACTCGGCCCGCTTCAGGATCTCGCGCACCCGCCAGCGCTTGCTGTGGGAGAGCGGCCGCGAGGAGACGATCTCGACCAGGTCACCGACCCGGCACTCGTTCTTCTCGTCGTGGGCGGCGAACTTCGAGGTCCGCTTCAAGGCCCGCTGGTAGAGCCGGTGGGTGACGGCAGTGCCCACCGCCACGATCACCGTCTTGTCCATCTTGTCGCTGACCACCTTCCCCACCTTGACCTGCCGGCGGCCACGTCCCGCGGCGGCGGGCTGCACGGCGGCCTCCTCGGTCGGGGTCGTCTCGGTCGTCTCCGTCGTCTCAACCATCTCCAGCCCTCCCTACTTCCCGGCCTTCTCGCCGAGCACGGTCAGCACGCGGGCGAGGTCCTTGCGCACCTGCCGCACGCGCGACGGCTTCTCGAGCTGCCCCGTGACCTTCTGCAGGCGCAGCGCGAAGAGCTGCTCCGAGAGGTCCCGCTCGCGCTCGTGCAGCTCTTCGACCGTGCGGTCGCGGAGCTCGACTGCTTTCATCCCCTTCATCGCCTTACCTCAACGCCTCGTGGCGCGACAGGAACCGGGTCTTGACCGGCAGCTTGTGGGCCGCCAGCTTCATCGCCTGCTCGGCGACCTCGTGGGTCACCCCTTCGAGCTCGTAGAGGATGCGGGCCGGCTTGACCACCGCCACCCACTCCTCGGGGTTGCCCTTCCCCTTGCCCATGCGGGTCTCGAGCGGCTTCTTGGTGATCGGCTTGTCCGGGAAGACCCGGATCCAGAGCTTGCCGCCGCGCTTGACCGCGCGGCTGATCGCGATGCGCGCCGCCTCGATCTGCCGCGCCGTCACCCAGCCCGCCTCGACCGCCTGCAGGGCGTAATCGCCGAAGGCGATGTAGTCGCCCCCCTTGGCGTTGCCCGAGCGGCGGCCGCGCTGCTGCTTCCTGTACTTGACCTTCTTCGGCATCAACATGGACGTGGTTCCTCAGTGCCTTGGCGCGCCCCTAGGCGGTGGCGCGGCGGCTCTTCTCTTTGAGCAGGTCGCCCTTGTAGACCCAGACCTTGACGCCGATGACGCCGTAGGTGGTGCGCGCCTCGGCGAGGCCGTAGTCGATGTCGGCTTTCAGGGTGTGGAGCGGCAGCCGCCCCTCCTGGTACCACTCCGAGCGCGCGATCTCGGCGCCGCCGAGGCGGCCGGCGACCATGATCTTGACCCCCTTGGCGCCGAAGCGGAAGGCCGACTCCATCGCCTTCTTCATCGCCCGGCGGAAGGAGACGCGGCGCACCAGCTGACCGGCGATCGACTCGGCCACGAGCTGCGCGTCGAGCTCCGGGCGCTGGATCTCCTGGATGTTGATGTGCACCTCGCGACCCATCTGCTTCATCAGGTCGTCGCGCAGCTTGTCCACCTCGGCGCCGCGGCGGCCGATGATGATCCCCGGCCGCGAGGTGTAGATCGTCACCCGCAGCTTGTCGGCGGCGCGCTCGATGTCGATCTCCGACACGCCGGCGTGCCCCAGCCGCGCCTTGAGCTGCTTGCGCAGCGCCAGGTCCTGGTGCAGCGTGTCGGCGTAGTTGCTCTCGCCGTACCAGCGGGAGTGCCAGGTCTTGTTGTAGATCAGGCGGAAGCCGTACGGGTGCGTTTTCTGGCCCACTAGGTCGTCCCCTTGCGCGTGTCGAGCTTGATCTTGATGTGGCTGTACCGCCGCACGATGCGGAAGGCGCGTCCCATCGGCGCCGGCCGCACCCGCTTGAGCACCGGGCCGCCGTCGACCGTGATCTCCTTGACGTAGAGCCGGTCCACGTCCACCTTGTCCTCCCGGTTCTCGGCGTTGGCGATCGCCGACTTGAGCACCTTGCGCAGGTGCTGGGCCGCCACCCGGCGGGGAGTGGCCTCGAGGAGGTTCACCGCCTCCTGCACCCCCTTGCCGCGGATCAGGTCGGCCACCAGACGCATCTTCTGCGCCGAGCCCGGGGCGAAGCGAAGCAGCGCTGTGACTTCCATCGTGCGTTTCCTCTCGTCTCGCGCCGCGCCCTAAGTCCGGGGCTTCGCGCCCTTCTCGGCGGCCTTCTTGCCGCTGTGGCCGCGGAAGGTCCGCGTCATCGCGAACTCGCCGAGCTTGTGGCCGACCATGTTCTCGCTGACGTAGACCGGGATGAACTTCGACCCGTTGTGCACCGCCAGGGTGTGCCCCACCATCTCGGGGATCACCGTCGAGCGGCGCGACCAGGTGCGGATCACCCGCTTGGTCCCGGCGTTGTTCATCGCATCCACTTTGGCCCGCAGGTGGTCGTCGATGAAATAGCCCTTCTTGAGCGATCTGGACATGGCGCCTCTCCGTCCCTACTTCTGGTTCCGCCGGCGCACGATCATCGGCGTCGTGCGCTTGTTGTTGCGGGTCTTGAACCCCTTGGTCGGCACCCCCCACGGAGTCGTGGGGTGGCGGCCGCCGGAGGTGCGTCCCTCGCCGCCGCCCATCGGGTGGTCCACCGGGTTCATCGAGACGCCGCGGTTGTGCGGCCGCCGCCCGAGCCAGCGCTTGCGCCCGGCCTTGCCGATCGAGACGTTCTCGTGCTCGAGGTTGCCGACCTGCCCGACCGTCGCGTAGCAGTCGACGTGCACCCTCCGCACCTCGCCCGAAGGCAGCTTGATCTGCGCCCAGGCGCCGTCGCGCGCCATCAGCTGGGCGCCGGCGCCGGCGCTGCGCACCATCTGGCCGCCCTTGCCGATCTTGAGCTCGATGTTGTGGATCACCGTGCCCAGCGGGATGCGGCGCAGCGGCAGCGCGTTGCCGACGTTGACCTCGGCGGTCTCCCCGGCCACCACCTCGGTACCGACGGCCAGGCCGTGCGGCCAGATGATGTAGCGCTTCTCGCCGTCGGCGTAATGCAGCAGGGCGATCCGCGCCGAGCGGTTGGGGTCGTACTCGATCGAGGCGACCTTCGCGGGCACGCCGTGCTTGTCGCGCTTGAAGTCGATCGTCCGGTAGCGCCGCTTGTGGCCGCCACCACGGAACCAGGAGGTGAGCTGCCCCTGGTTGTTGCGGCCGCCGGACCGGCCCTTCCCCTTCACCAGCGGCTTGTGCGGCTCCGAGCGGGTGATCTCCTCGAACCCGAGGTGGCTCTGGAACCGGCTCGCCGGATTGGTCGGCTTACGTTCTTTGATGCCCATGTCGACTCCTAGACGTTCCTAGACGCTCTCGAAGAACTCGATCGGCTGCTCGCCCTCGGCGAGCCGCACGTAGGCCTTCTTCCAGTCCGGCTTGCGGCCGGCGTAGCGCCCCTGGCGCCGGGTCTTGCCGTGCATGTTGGCGATCCGCACCTCGGCCACTTTGCGCTTGAAGTGGTGCTCGACCGCGCGCTTGACGTCGATCTTGTTGGCGTCGCGGTGGACCTCGAAGGCGACGACGTTGCGCTCGTCGCGCTGGCCGGTCGACTTCTCGGTGATCAGCGGCCGGCGGATGATGTCGGTGATCCTCATTTGTCGAGCACCTCCACCAGCCGGCCCAGGGCGTCCGCGGAGAGCACCACGTAGCCGCGGGCGACGACGTCGTAGACGTTGACGCCCAGGGCGTCCACCGTCTTGAGCGCCCGGTTGTTGCGCGCCGCGAGCTGCAGGTTCTGGTTGTCGCGGCTGTCGACCACCAGGGCCTTGCCGTCGATCCCCAGCCCCGACAGGCTCCGCACCAGGTCCTTCGTCTTGTGGCCGTCGAGCTCGAGGCTGTCGAGCACCAGGATGCGGTCCTCGGCGAGCTTCCGCGACAGCGCCGACTTCAGCGCGTTCTTCTTCTCCCGCACCGAGAGGTCCTTTTCGTAGCTCCGCGGCACCGGCCCGTGGACCGTGCCCCCCTTGCGCCACTTGGGGTTGCGGATGTCGCCGGTGCGGGCGCGGCCGGTTCCCTTCTGCTTCCAGAGCTTGCGGCCCGAGCCCGAGACCTCGGACCGGGTCTTGGTCTTGTGGGTACCGCGCCGGCGCGCCGCCAGCACCGCCTGCACCGCCTCGTGGATCAGGTGCTCGTTGTAGGGGTACGAGAACACCGAGTCCGGCAGCTCGACCTCCCGCACCTGCTCGTTGGCGAAGTTCTTGACCCAGGTCTTCATCGCCTAGCCCTTCTTGGCCCGATGGATCGTCAGGTAGCTGTTCTTGGCCCCCGGCACGGCGCCCCGCAGGTAGATCAGGTTCTGCTCGCCGTCAACCTTGACCACCTGGAGGTTCTTGACCGTGACCCGCTCGCCGCCCATGCGGCCGCCGGCGCGCATGCCCGGGAAGACCCGCGACGGGTAGGCGGAGGAGCCGATCGAGCCCGGGGCGCGGTGGAACATCGAGCCGTGGGAGGCGCGGCCGCCGGCGAAGCCGTGGCGCTTGACCACTCCCTGGTAGCCCTTCCCCTTGCTCGTCGAGACCACGTCCACGTACTCCTTTTCGGCGAAGATCGTGGCCTTGACCTCGTCGCCCGGGTTGGCGTCCTCGCCGGCACCCAGGCGGAACTCGGCCAACCGCCGCATCGGCGGCACGCCGGCCTTCTTGAACTGCCCGGCGCGCGGCATCGAGACCTTCTTGGCCGGCCGCTCCTCGACGAGGCCGACCTGCACCGCCTCGTAGCCGTCGGCGGCGGCGGTCTTGCGCTGCACCACCAAACAGGGGCCGGCCTTGACCACGGTGACCGGCACGGCCGTGCCGTCCTCGCCGTAGATCTGGGTCATCCCCAGCTTCTTGCCCAGGATCCCTTGCATTGCCGTCCTCTACTTTCCGAAGGCCTTGATCTCGACGTCCACGCCCGCCGGCAGCTCCAGCTTCATCAGCGCGTCCACCGTCTGGGCGGTGGGGTCGAAGATGTCGATGAGCCGCTTGTGGGTGCGGATCTCGAACTGCTCGCGCGACTTCTTGTCGACGTGCGGCGAGCGGTTCACCGTGTAGCGCGCGATGTGGGTGGGCAGGGGGATCGGACCCACCACCCGGGCGCCGGTGCGGCGCGCCGTGTCCACGATCTCGTGCGTGGAGGTGTCGAGGATTCGGTAGTCGAACCCCTTGAGTCGGATCCTGATCTTTTCGTTGACCATGGCCTCTGCCTGCCCTTTCGCGCTCTACTTGACGATGTCCGTCACGGTACCGGCGCCGACGGTGCGCCCCCCCTCGCGGATGGCGAACCGCACACCCTTCTCCATCGCGATCGGCGCGATCAGCTCCACGTCCAGGTTCACGTTGTCCCCCGGCATCACCATCTCCGTCCCCTCCGGCAGCTGCGCCACGCCCGTCACGTCCGTCGTCCGGAAGTAAAACTGC
>DATLOC010000066.1:0-6187 GCA_035536455.1 Thermoanaerobaculia bacterium
GCCGCGCGCCCAGCGCACGAAGGCGGCGGCGCTGCGGTGCTCGATGGCGACGCCCTTCGGGCGGCCGGTCGAGCCGGAGGTGTAGATCAGGTAGGCCAGGTTTTCGGGTACGGGCTGGGAAGAAGGCTGGGTAAGAAGGGCGGGTGGCTCGGGCGCGGCCTCCGCGAGGTCGTCGACGCAGACGAGGGCGGCGCCGGCCGCCAGGGCCATCTCCGCGAGACGCTCGCGTAGGTGAGCCTGAGTGAGGATCACGAAGCCGTCCTGCGCGGTGCGCGCGTCGTCGATCATCAGCGCCAGCCGCGCCGCCGGGTAGCTCGGGTCGAGCGGCACGTAGGCGCCGCCGGCCTTCAGGATCGCCAGCAGCGCCACCGGCAGGTCGGAGGTGCGCGCGAGCGCCACGCCGACGCGCGTTTCCGCCCCCACCCCGAGCTCTTGGAGCCGCCGCGCCAGGATTTCGGCGCGCTCCATCAGCTCGCCGTAGGTCAGCTCGACCCGCTCGCCTTCCTCCGGCGCCCACACCAGCGCCCGCCGTTCCGGCGTCCGCGCCGCCTGCGCCGCGACCAGGCCGTGCAGCAAGCCCTCCCCACCTGAAATCTCTCCCAGCTCGCCGCCGTCGCTCCAGTCGCAGAGCACGGCCTGCAGCTCGCCCGGCGCCAGGATCGGCAGCTCCCAGATTCGCCGCTCCGGCGCGGCCGCCGCCGCGGCGAGGAGGTTCGTCAGGTGCCCGGCGAAGCGGGCGGCGGTCGCGGCGTCGAAGAGGTCGCGGTTGTACTCGACGGCGCCGGCGAGGCCCGCCGCCGTCTCGGCGAAGGCGAGCGTCAGGTCGAACTTCGCGCCGCCCAGCTCGATCGGCAGCCGCGCGAGGGTGAGCCCGGGCAGCTCCAGAGCGCCCTCGGGCGCGTTCTGCAGGATGAGCAGGACCTGGAAGAGCGGCGAGTGCGCGAGGTCGCGCTCCGGCCGCAGCTCCTCGACCAGCTTCTCGAACGGCAGGTCCTGGTGGGCGTAGGCCTCCAGCGTCGTCTCGGCGGCGCCGGCGAGGAGGGCGGCGAACGCGGGGTCGCCGCGGAGGTCGCCGCGCAGCGCCAGGGTGTTGACGAAGAAGCCGATCAGCCCTTCAACCTCGGCGCGGTTGCGGTTGGCGATCGGCGTGCCGACGACCAGGTCCTGGACGCCGGACCAGCGCGCGAGGACGGCCTGGAAGCCGGCGAGGAGTGTCATGAAGAGCGTCGCGCCGTGGCGCCGCGCCACGGCGTGGAGCGCCGCCGCCGCTTCGGGGCCGAGCTGGAAGGGGAGCGTGCCGCCGCGGAAGGTCTGCGCCGCCGGGCGCGGTCGGTCCGCCGGCAGCTCGAGGACCGCCGGCGCTCCCGCCAGCGCCTGCCGCCAGTACGCGAGCTGCGCCGCGAGCGGCTCGCCTTGCAGCCACTCCCGCTGCCAGGCGGCGAAGTCGGCGTACTGCACCGGCAGCTCGGGAAGGGGCGACGGCTTGCCCGCCGCGAAGGCGCCGTAGAGCGCCGCCAGCTCGCGCCGCAGCACGCCGAGCGACCAGCCGTCGCTGGCGATGTGATGGAGGGCGACGAGCAGCGCGTGGTCGTCCGCCGAGCGGCGGAAGAGCGCCGCCCGCAGCAGCGGCCCGCGGGCGAGGTCGAAGCCGCGGGCGCCCTCGGCGGCGAGGCGGCGCAGCTCGGCCTCGGCCGGTGCGGCGCCGAGCGCGCCGAGGTCCACGAGCGGCAGCGGCAGCTCGACGGCCGGCGCGACGACCTGGAGCACGCGCGCCGGCGCGCTGGGCGCCTCGGCGGCGCGGAAGGTGGTGCGCAGCGCGTCGTGGCGGCGGACGATCTCCGCCAGCGCCGCGGCGAGCGCCGCGCGGTCCAGCCGGCCGCACAGCCGGTAGGCGACCGGCACGACGTAGGACGCCCCCTCCTCCCCGAGCTGCTCGAGGAACCAGAGCCGCTCCTGCGCGAAGGACGCCGGCGCCGGGCCGTCCGTCGCGCGGCGGGCGATCGGCGGCGGCGCAGGGCCGCTCGCCGCGCGCTGGCGCGCCTCCAGCTCGGCGGCGAGGCCCGCCACCGTCGGCAGCTCGAAGACCTTGCGCAGCGGCAGCTCGACGCCGAAGACCTCGCGCACTCGCGACACGACCTGGGTAGCGAGGAGCGAGTGCCCGCCGAGGGCGAAGAAGTCGTCCTCCGGCCCGACGTCCGTGCGGCGCAGCACGTCGGCCCAGATCCCGGCGACCAGCTCCTCCGCGGGGGTGCGCGGCGCTGCGGCGCGCTCCACTGGCCCCGCCGCCGGAGCGGAGAGCGCCTTGCGGTCCACCTTGCCGTTCGGCGTCAGCGGCAGCGCGTCGAGGACGACGAAGGCCGCCGGCACCATGTAGTCCGGCAGGCGCCGCGCGAGGTGCGCGCGCAGGTCGGCCAAGTCGAGCGCCGCCCCTCCGGACGCCACGTGGGCGACGAGGCGCTTGTCCCCCGGCTGGTCCTCGCGGGCGAGGACGACGACGTCGCGCACCGCCGGGTGCGCGGCGAGCGCCGTCTCGATCTCCCCCAGCTCGATGCGGAAGCCGCGCACCTTGACCTGGTGGTCGATCCGCCCGAGGAACTCCAGCTCGCCGGCCGGGAGCCAGCGCGCCAGGTCGCCGGTGCGGTAGAGCCGTGCCCCGGGCGCCGGGGCGAACGGGTCGGGCACGAACTTCTCCGCCGTCAGCTCCGGCCGGTGGAGGTAGCCGCGCGCCAAGCCTTCGCCGCCGAGGTACAGCTCGCCGGGCACGCCGGGCGGGCAGGGCTGCAGGCGCCGGTCGAGGACGTAGGCGCGCGAGCCGCCGACGGCGCGGCCGATCGTCGGCTCCGCCGCCGCGCCTGCGGCCGCCGGCGCGAAGGTGGAGTAGGTCGTGTCCTCCGAGGGACCGTAGAGGTTCCAGACCCGCTCGACGGTGCCGAGCCCGTAGATGCGCTGCGCCAGGGCGTTGCGCAGCGGCTCACCGGCGAGGTTGACGGTGCGCACCGACGGCGGCACCGCGCCCAAGCGCAGCAGCTCGGCGATGGCCGACGGCACGGTGTTGACCAGCGTCACCTCGCCGGCGGCCGGCGTCGTGGCGAGGGAGAGCGCGTTGTCGCCGAGGATCACCGTCCCGCCCCAGGCCAGCGGCACGAACAGCTCGTAGACCGAGAGGTCGAAGTTGATCGAGGTCGAGGCGAAGACGCCGGCCAGCTCCGCGTCGGAGAACCAGCCGCGCGCCCAGCGCACGAAGGCGGCGGCGCTGCGGTGCTCGATGGCGACGCCCTTCGGGCGGCCGGTCGAGCCGGAGGTGTAGATCAGGTAGGCCAGGTTTTCGGGTACGGGCTGGGAAGAGGGCTGGGTAGGAAAGGCGAGTGGCTCGGGCGCGGCTCCCTCGAGATCGTCGATGCAGACGAGCGCGGCGCCCGCCGCCAGGGCCATCTCTGCGAGGCGCTCGCGCAGGTGAGCCTGGGTGAGGATCACGAAGCCGTCCTGCGCGGTGCGCGCGTCGTCGATCATCAGCGCCAGCCGGGCGGCGGGGTAGCTCGGGTCGAGGGGCACGTAGGCGCCGCCTGCGTTCAGGATGGCGAGGAGTGCAACGGGCAGGTCGGCGGTGCGCGCGAGCGCCACGCCGACGCGCACCTCCGGCCCCACCCCGAGCTTTTGGAGCCGCCGCGCCAGGATTTCGGCGCGCGCCATCACCTCCGCATAGGTCAGCTCCACCCGGGGACCCGCTTCGGGGGCCCACACCAGCGCCGCCCGCCCCGGCGTCCGCGCCGCCTGCGCCGCCACGAGGCCGTGGAGGAGCCCCTCCTCGCCCGATGCCTTCGGCAGCGCGCCGCCGTCGCTCCAGTCGGCGAGCACCGCCTGCCGCTCCGCCGCCGAGAGGAGCGGCAGGTCGCCCACCGGCAGCGCCGGGTCGGCCGCGGCGGCGGCGAGGAGCCGCGCCAGGTGGCCGAGCCAGCGGGCGACGGTGGCGCCGTCGAAGAGGTCGCGGTCGTACTCGGCGACGGCGGCGAGGCCGCCCTCGGCGGCGACGAAGGCGAGCGTCAGGTCGAACTTCGCCGTCTCGCCCGCGATCTCGAACGGCTCGACGGCGAGCCCCGGCAGCTCCGGCGGCGCCAGCGGCGCGTTCTGCAGCAGCACCAGGACCTGGAAGAGCGGCGAGTGCGTCAGCTCGCGGCGCGGCTGCAGGTGCTCGACGAGCTTCTCGAAGGGGAGGTCCTGGTGGGCGTAGGCGTCGAGCGTCGCCTCGCGGGCGCGGGCCAGGAGGTCGCGGAACGGCAAGTCTCCTTCCGGCTTCCCTCTCAGCACCAGCGTGTTGACGAAGAACCCGATCAGCCCCTCCAGCTCGCGCCGGGTGCGGTTGGCGATCGGCGAGCCGACGAGGAGGTCGTCGCGGCCGGTCAAGCGGTGGAGGAGCGCCTGCACGCCGGCGAGGAGGACCATGAACAGGGTCGCTCCGCGCCGCCGCCCGAGCGCCGCCAGCGCGGCGGCCGTCTCCGGCGGCAGGAGGAGCCGCTCGCGCCCGCCGCGGAAGCTCTGCACCGCCGGCCGCGGCCGGTCGGCGAGCAGCTCTAGCCCCTGCGGCGCGCCGTCCAGGGCCGCGCGCCAGTGCGCGAGCTGCCGCTCCAGCTCCTCGCCGGCCAGCCAATCCCGCTGCCAGACGGCGAAGTCGGCGTACTGGACGGGAAGCGGCGGCAGCGGGTCGGCGGTGCCGGCGGCGGCCGCGCCGTAGAGCGCCGCCACCTCGCGCAGCAGGACGCCCATCGACCAGCCGTCGGCGACGATGTGGTGGAGGGTGAGGAGGAGGACGTGGTGGTCGGGCACCAGCCGCACCAGCGTCGCGCGCACCAGCGGGCCGCGCTCCAGGTCGAAGGGCCGCGCGGCTTCCGGCGCCGCCAGGCGCTCGAGCTCCGCCTCGCCGCCGTCCGCCGCCGGCGCCAGGTCCACGCGCGGCAGCGGCAGCTCCAGCGCCGCGGCGATGACCTGGACGACGCCGGGGCCGCCGCCCGGGTCGGGCGCGAAGGTGGTGCGGAGCGCCTCGTGCCGCGCCACGACGCCGCGCAAGGCGGCGTGCAGGGCCGCCGGGTCGAGCGCCCCGCGCAGCCGGATCGCCGCCGGCACGTTGTAGGCCGCGCCGCCGCCGTCGAGGCGATCGAGGAACCAGAGCCGCTCCTGGGCGAAGGAGGCCGGGGGCGCCGGCGTGCGCGGCGCCGGGCGGATCGGCGGCGCGAAGCCGGTGCCGGACTGCGCGGCGCGCACGGTCTCGAGATGGGCCGCCAGGTCGCGCAGCGCCGGCAGCTCGAAGAGCCGCCGCAGCGGCAGCTCGACGCCGAAGGTCTCGCGCAGGCGGGAGGCGACCTGGGTGGCGCGCAGCGAGTGGCCGCCGAGGTCGAAGAAGCCGTCCTCGGCACGCGGCGCGCGGTCCTCGAGCGCCAGCACCTCGGTCCAGATCCCGGCCACCAGCTCCTCGGCGGGCGACAGGGGCGGCGCCGCGCTCGCGCTCTCGGCGCCGTCCACCTCCTCCGGCGCCGGCAGCGCGCGGCGGTCCACCTTGCCGCTGGGGGTGAGCGGGAGGCCCGGCAGCGCCACGAACGCGGACGGGACCATGTGCGCGGGCAGCGTCGCGGCGAGGCGCGCGCGGAGGGTGGAGGCAAGCTCCGTCCCGAGCGGAACGGCCGGTACGACGTACGCGACGAGCCGCCTGTCGCCCCGCGCGTCCTCGCGCGCCACGACCGCCGCCTCGCGCACCCCGGGGCAGGCGGCGAGCGCGGCCTCGATCTCTCCCAGCTCGATGCGGAACCCGCGGATTTTGACTTGGGTGTCGATCCGACCGAGATACTCGAGATCTTTGTCTGGGTAGGGAGCACGGCGGCGGGCGAGGTCACCCGAGCGGTAGAGCCGCGCCCCAGGTTCGTGGCCGAACGGGTCCGGAATGAATCGTTCCGCGGTGAGATCGGGCCGGCCGAGGTAGCCCTGGGCCACACCCGCGCCGCCCACCAGGATCTCGCCGGGCACCCCGATCGGCACCGCCTGGAGGCCGCGGTCCACCAGGTACACCACCAGGTCGGGGATCGGCACCCCGACCATGCTGCCCGCGCCGGACATGATCTCCCCCGCCGAGAGAGGCCGATAGGTCACGTGCACCGTGGTCTCGGTAATGCCGTACATGTTGACCAGGCGCGGCCTCTCC
>DATLOC010000067.1:0-40121 GCA_035536455.1 Thermoanaerobaculia bacterium
CGCGCTGCCCGCGGAGGCGGGTGGGCCGGCGGCGGGGTCTCCGCTCGCCGAGCGGATGCGGCCGCGGACGCTCGAGGAGGTCGTCGGGCAGGAGGCGCTGGTCGGCGCGAAGGGGTTCCTCCGCCGCGCCATCGCCGCCGACCGGGTGCCGTCGCTGATCTTCTGGGGCCCGCCCGGCTCCGGGAAGACGACCCTTGCGCGCCTGATCGCCGCCGCCACGTCGGCGCGCTTCGTCCCCTTCTCGGCCGTCACCT
The DNA here is from genome assembly GCA_035536455.1 of Thermoanaerobaculia bacterium. Lineage (GTDB taxonomy): Bacteria > Acidobacteriota > Thermoanaerobaculia > Multivoradales > UBA5704 > DASUNQ01. Next base: position 255 of record DATLOC010000067.1, read on the forward strand.
CCGGCATCAAGGAGGTGCGCGAGGTCATGGCCGAGGCCGCGCGCCTGCGGCAGGCGCAGGGGCGGCGCACGCTCCTCTTCGTCGACGAGATCCACCGCTTCAACCGCGCGCAGCAGGACGCCTTCCTCCCCTACGTCGAGCGCGGCGACATCGTCCTGGTCGGCGCCACCACCGAGAACCCCTCCTTCGAGCTCAACGCCGCGTTGCTCTCGCGCACCCGCGTCGTCGTCCTCGAGCCGCTCTTGCCGGAGGACCTGCTCACCCTCGTACGCCGCGCCCTCGCCGACCCCGATCGCGGCGTCGGCGGCGCCGGCCTCGAGATCGGCGAGGAGGCGCTCGCCGCGATCGTCCAGCTCGCCGGCGGGGACGCGCGCAAGGCCCTCAACCTCCTCGAGCTGGTCGCCGCCGACGCCGCCGAGCGGGCGGCGAGCGACGTCGACGCCGAGAAAGTCCGCCGCGTCGCGCAGCGCAAGGTCCTGCTTTACGACAAGGCCGGCGAGGAGCACTTCAACCTCATCTCGGCGCTGCACAAGTCGCTGCGCGACAGCGACGCCGACGCCGCCCTCTACTGGCTGGCGCGCATGCTCGCGGCCGGCGAGGACCCGCTCTACCTGGCGCGCCGCATGGTCCGCTTCGCCAGCGAGGACGTGGGGCTCGCCGACCCCGCCGCGCTGCCGCAGGCGCTCGCCGCCTGGGACGCCTTCCACCGCCTCGGCTCGCCGGAGGGGGAGCTGGCGCTGGCGCAGGCGGCGCTCTACCTGGCGCTGGCGCCCAAGAGCAACGCGATCTACACCGCCTACGGCGAGGCGCGCCGCACGGTCGAGGAGCGCCCCGCCAACCCGGTGCCGATGTCGATCCGCAACGCGCCGACACGGTTGATGAAAGGGCTGGGCTACGGCGCCGGCTACGTCTACGCGCACGACACCGACGAGGGGGTCGGCGGCCTCGACTGCCTCCCCGATTCTCTCCAGGGCACCCGTTTCTACCAGCCGACCAACCGCGGCTTCGAGGCGGAGCTGGGCAAGCGCCTCGCCGCCTTCCAGGCGCTGCGCGCGAAGGCGAAGGGCGGAAGGGCCCCGTCTTGAGACGCCTCCTGCTTGGCGTGCCGGTCCTCGCCCTCTGCCTGGGGTCCGCGGACGGGACGAACGGCAAGGCCAAGGCGGGTCCTCCCGTCCTCGTGGTGCGCCCCGGACGGGTCTTCGAGGTGGAGACCGGGCGCACGCACGCGGGGTGGGTGCTGCGGGTCGAAGGCGAGCGGATCGCGGCGGTGGGCGCGGTGGCGAAGGTCGCCGTGCCGAAGGGGGCGCGCGTCATCGACCTCCCCGGCGCCACGCTGCTGCCGGGGCTGATCGACGTCCACGTCCACCTCACCTGGGACGACGGCCTGTCGGCGGCCAGCCGCGACGCGGCGCGCCGCACGCTAGCGGCGGGCTTCACCACGGTGCGGAGCTGCGGCGCGCCGGGAGGCACCGACCTGGTCCTGCGCGACGCCATCGCCCGCGGCGCGGTCGAGGGACCGCGTGTCGTGGCCGCGGGGACGCCGCTGGGCTTCGCCGGCGGCGTCTGCGCGCAGGTCTTCCCGGGCGAAGGCGTCTTCGAGACCGCCGAACAGGCGCTCGCCCACGTCCGCCGGCTCGCCGCCGCCGGCGCCTCGTGGGTGAAGGTCTGCGCCGGCGGCGGCGTGGTGCCCGGCCCCGACGACGACGCCACCGTCGAGGTGCCGCCGCCGATCCTCGCCGCCGTCGTCGCGGAGGCGCACCGGCTCGGCCTCGAGGTGGCGGCGCACGCGCAGGGGCCCGCGGCGGTCGCGGCGGCGGCGCGGGCCGGCGTCGACTCGATCGAGCACGGCTCCCTACTCGACGAGCCGGCAGCGCGGCTCATGATCGACCGCGGCACCTGGCTGGTGCCGACGTTCGCCCGGCTGCGCTGGCGCCGCGAGCAGGCGAAGGCGTCGGGCGCGCCGCCCGAGGCGCTGGCCCGCGCCACCGCGACCGAGGACCGCGCCCGCGAGCGGCTGCGGCGGGCGATCGCGCTCGGCGTGCCGGTGGCGCTGGGCAGCGACGCCACCGTCATCCCGCACGGCCTCAACGCCCGCGAGGTCGCCGCCCTGGTCGAGCTCGGAATGACGCCGCCGCAGGCGCTGCGCGCCATCACCCTAGAAGCCGCGAAGCTCCTCGGCTGGAGCGACCGCGTCGGCTCGCTGCGCCCCGGCCACCTCGCCGACCTGCTCGCCGTGGACGGGGACCCGCTGACCGACCCGGCGGCGCTCGAGCGGGTGCTGCTGGTCGTGAAGGGCGGCGTGGTGGTGCGCCAGCCCGCCGGCGCGGACTAGGGGCCGGCGGCGCGCCGGGTGGCGCCGGCGGCGCGCACCTCGGCGATCAGCTCGTCGCGGGTGATCAGCTCGCCGAAGAGGTGGGGACCGCGGCCGGGGCGGTAGAGGAGGTAGAAGGGGATGCCGTAGCGGCCATGGGCGGCGAGAAAGGCGCGGATCTCCTCGTCCTTGTTCGTCCAGTCGGCCTTCATCGGCACCACGCCGTGCTCGCGGAAGGCGCCGGCCACTTCCGGCGTCTCCAGCACCCACCGCTCGTTGACCTTGCAGGTGAAGCACCAGTCGGCGGTGACGTCGACGAAGACCGGCGTGCCGTGCGCCGCGAGCGCCTGAGCCCGCGCGCCGTCGAACGGCACCCAGGCGATCAGCTTGCGCGCCGGCTCGACGCCGTTGCCGGTCGCCGCGCCCGCCTCGCCGGCGACGGCGAGGAGGAGCGGCGCCACCGCCGCCGCCAGCACGCCGACGGCGGCCGCGCGCCGCAGGGCCGACCCGACGACCGCGCGGTGGCGCATCCAGACCAGGAGGCCGAGGGCGAGGAGCGCCAGCTCGATCGCCGCGCGCCGCTCGGCCGAGGCCTGGGACGCCAGGACGTAGAGCAGCCAAACCGCGGCCGCGGCGAGGAAGAAGCCCATCGTCCCCTTGAGGGTGTCCATCCACGGCCCCGGCTTCGGCAGCAGGCGCGCGGCGCCGGGCCAGGCGGCGAGGAGGAGATACGGGAGCGCCATGCCGACGCCGATCGCGGTGAAGACCGCGATCACGGTGCCCGTGTCCTGGCCGAGCGCGAAGCCCAACGCGGTACCGAGGAAAGGAGCCGAGCAGGGGGTCGCCATGAGCGTGGCGAAGAGGCCGGTCGCGAAGTGTCCCGCTACCCCCTCGCGCGGCCCGCCGCCGGCCAGCCGGGCGACCCGCCAGGGCAGCGTGATCTCGAAGAGTCCCCAGAGGTTGAGGCAGAAGAGGACGACAACGACCGCCAGGAAAGCGACGAAGCCCGGGCGCTGGAACTGCACTCCCCAGCCCACCGCCGAGCCGGCGGCGCGCGCCGCGACCGCCGCCGCCGCGAGCCCCCAGAAGGAGACTAGGATGCCGGCCGCGGTGGCGAGCGAGCCGCGCACCACCTCGCGCCGCCCCTGTCCGGCGCTCTGCACCAGGCCGAAGACCTTGAGCGAGAGGACGGGCAGGACGCACGGCATGGCGTTGAGGATCAGGCCGCCGAGGATGCCGAGGAGGATGGCGAAGCCGCCGGCCGAGAGCGCGGCGCGGCGCGAGACGCCGGTGGCGGCGGCGCCCGCGCCTCCGCCGACGTCGGGCGGCGCCGCGGCGCCGGTGGCCTCGCCGCCGCTACCGACCGTCAGGTCGAGCTTCGCCGTCGCCTCGGTCGGCGGCAGGCACTGCTGGTCGTCGCAGGCCTGGTACTGGAGGGTGGCAGCGACCGGGTAGCCGCCGGCCGCGGCGCCGGCCGGCACCGCGAGCTCGGCGTGGATCTCGACCGTCCCGTCGTAGACCGCCAGCGGCTCCTCGGCGAAGGTGAACTTCTGGTGCTCGGCCTCGGGGTAGGTGATCCCGGCGGTCTTCCACCCCTCCGGCAGCGCGAGGGCAAGCTCGGTGGGGATGAGGTAATCGAAGGTCGGGACGTTGGCGTTGACGTGCCACCCGTCCTCGACGGTCACCCGCGCCACGACGACGGCGGCGCTGCCCGGCGCGTAGGCGGTGCGGTCGGCGGCGAGGGTGAGGGAGGCTTTTTCGAGGTCGGGTGGCTGCGCGAAGCCCGCCGGGACCACGCCGAAGGCGAGGATGGCGAGAGCGAGGACGGAAGACCGATACTGGAGCGCGCGCATTGCCCCGATGATACCAGCGGGCAGATTACGCCAAATTGACGCTCCCGGACGCCCGTTTACCGTGCAAACTCTTCCGGTACGGTAACGGCGCTTCCGTTACGGTCACGGAAGCCCCGGTACGGTAACGGCGCTCCCGTTATGGTACCGGCGCTCCCGTTACGGTACCGGTCGTTCCGTCACGGTAACGGGGCGCCCGTCACGGTAACGGAGCGGCCGTTACGGATACGGAGCTTCCGTTACGGTAACGGAGCAATTTGCACCGTTACGCACCCCCCGCCAACCCTCGCTGCGGCGGCCGTTCCGGTGTGGGGTCCCGCAGGCTCTCCTCCGCGCCGGGCGCTCCAGAGACCTGCGGGCCCTAGCACCGACAGTGGAGCCACTGTAGTGCTCTTGCCGAGCGCAGCGAGGCATCGGGTGGGGGCGACGTTTCTTCAGAGGTGCGAGTCATGGCGCCGCGTGATGTGCCGGGCCAGAGGCCCGCGAAGCGGCGCGTGTCGGTGAGGGGGCCACCGTGCGTTAGCGGCGAAGCCTCCACCCGCTAACCAGCCACCACCTGTCCCAACCAGGACCGCGAAGCGGGCGCGCCTCTTCGCGGGCCGGGTGGCCCGGCATCTCACGCGGCACTATCCGCCCCGCGCGGCACCTCTTGGGCGGGCGGGGGGCGCTGTTTCCCCTTTGATACGATCCCGCCCCGTGAACCTAGCCCAGCGCGTCGCCAGGATGAGCGAGTCGGCGACGCTGCAGGTCTCGCGCAAGGCGGCGGAGCTGCGGGCGCGGGGGGTGGAGGTCGTGGACTTCGGGGCCGGCGAGCCGGACTTCGACACCCCTCCAATCGCCGTCGAGGCCGCGCGCCAGGCGCTGGCGCGGGGGTTCACCCGCTATACCAACTCGAGCGGCATCCCCGAGCTGCGCGCCGCCCTCGCCGACGCCCTCCGTCAGCGCCACGGCGCCCCCTGGGCCTCCTCCCAGACCGTCGTCACCGTCGGCGCCAAGGCCGCCCTCTTCGAGCTCGCGCTGGCCCTCTTCGAAAGCGGCCAGGAAGTCGTCATCCCCTCGCCTTGCTGGGTCAGCTTCCCCGAGCAGGTGCGCTTCACCGGCGCCGAGCCGGTGGACGCCCCGACTGCCATCGCCGACGGCTTCCGCATCCACGCCGAGGCAGTCCTCGGCGCCCTGACCCCGCGCACCCGCGCCGTCCTCCTCAACTCGCCCTGCAACCCGACCGGTGGCGTCGTCGGCGCCGAGGACCTGCGCGCCATCGTCGAGGAAGCCGCCCGGCGCGGCGTCCTCGTCATCTCCGACGAGACCTACGAGCGCTTCCTCTACGACGGCGCGCCGCACGCCAGCGCCGCCGCGCTCGCCGCCGAGTTCCCCGAGACCGTCGTGCTCGTCGGCTCCTTCTCCAAGACCTACGCCATGACCGGCTGGCGCATCGGCTTCCTGGCCGGGCCGCCGGCCATCGTGCGCGCGGTCGAGAACGTGCAGAGCCACGCCACCTCCAATCCCACCTCCTTCGCCATGGTCGGCGCCCTCGAGGCGCTGCGCGGCGCCGAGGAGGCGGTCGGGCGGATGATCGCCGAGTACCAGTGGCGGCGCGACTACCTGATCCCGCGCCTCAACGCCCTGCCCGGCGTCGTCTGCCCGCCGCCGGCCGGGGCCTTCTACGCCTTCCCCGACGTCTCGCGCTGCTACCGCGACGGGCGGCGCGGCTCGATCGCGTTTTCCGAGTTCCTGCTCGAGCGGGCGCGGGTGGCGGTGGTGCCGGGCGAGGCCTTCGGCGCCGACGAGCACGTCCGCATCTCCTTCGCCTGCTCGCGCGAGGCGCTGGAGTGCGGGCTGGGCCGACTGGCCGACGTGCTCGCCGACTAGCGTCCAGCGGCCCCGACCCGGCACGCCGCTCGCAAGCGCCTCGCTCGCATCCGACCGCGGAGGAATGAGATGACCCGTCAGTCCCTGCACAGCTTCCGGCCGGCGCTCCTGGCCGCGCTCCTCGTCCCCTGCTCTGTCACGCCCCTCTTCGCCAACGGCAACGGCGCCAAGCCCCCGGCGCCCGCCGCGACCGCCGCGGCAGAGCACGCCAGCCCGCCGACCGTCGAGGAGGCGCGCCACTTCATCGAGGAGGGCGAGAAGCGCCTGCGCGATCTCGCGCTCGAGGCCGGCCGCGCCGCCTGGGTGCAGGCCAACTTCATCACCCAGGACACCGAGCTCCTCGCCGCCAAGGCCAACGAGCGGCTGGTCGGAGCCGGCGTCGAGCTGGCCATGGCCTCGACGCGCTACGCCGACCTCGACCTGCCGCCCGAGCTCGAGCGCAAGCTCCAGCTCCTGCGCCAGAGCCTGACGCTGCCGGCGCCGGACGACCCCGCCAAGCGCGAGGAGCTGAGCCGCATCGCGGCGCAGATGGAGAGCATCTACGGCTCCGGCAAGTACTGCCCGAAGCCGGACGAGTGCAAGGGCGAGCAGGAGCTGACAAAGATCCTGGCCGAGAGCCGCGACCCTGAGGAGCAGCTCGAGGCCTGGACCGGCTGGCACTCGATCGCGCGGCCGATCCGCCCCCTGTACCGGCGCTACGTCGAGCTGGGCAACGAGGGTGCGCGCGGGCTCGGCTACCCCGACTTGGGCGCCCTCTGGCGCTCGAAGTACGACATGCCGCCCGACGACTTCGCCGCCGAGGTAGACCGCCTGTGGGGCCAGGTCAAGCCGCTCTACGACCCGCTCCACTGCTACGTCCGCGCCAAGCTCTCGGAGAAATACGGCCCGAAGATCGTGCCGCCCGACGGGCCGATCCCCGCCCACCTGACGGGCAACATGTGGGCGCAGAATTGGATCTACCTCTACGACCTGTTGGCGCCGCCGGGGGGCGATCCCGGCTACGACCTCAACGAGCGGCTCAAGTCGAAGAACCTCGACGAGAAGGAGTTCGTGCGCTACGGCGAGCGCTTCTTCAGCTCGCTCGGCTTCGAGCCGCTGCCCGAGACCTTCTGGGAGCGGTCGCTGTTCAAGCAGCCGCAGGACCGCGAGGTGGTCTGTCACGCCAGCGCCTGGGACCTCGACAACCAGGACGACCTGCGGATCAAGATGTGCATCGACGTCAACGCCGAGGACTTCTCGACCGTCCACCACGAGCTGGGACACAACTACTACCAGCGCGCTTACAAGAACCAGCCCTTCCTCTTCCAGGACAGCGCCAACGACGCCGTCCACGAGGCGGTGGGAGACGCGGTGGCGCTCTCGATCACCCCCGAGTACTTGAAGCAGATCGGCCTCATCGACGAGGTGCCCGACCCGTCGAAGGACCTGGGCCTGCTGATGAACCTGGCGCTCGACAAGGTCGCCTTCCTCCCCTTCGGCTTGCTCATCGACCAGTGGCGGTGGAAGGTCTTCTCCGGCGAGTTCGGACCGGAGGAGTACAACGCCACCTGGTGGCAGCTGCGTGAGAAGTACCAGGGGGTCGGGGCGCCGGTGCCGCGCACCGAGCAGGACTTCGACCCCGGCGCCAAGTACCACGTGCCGGCGGGCGTCCCCTACACCCGCTACTTCCTGGCGGCGATCCTCCAGTTCCAGCTCCACCGCGGCCTGTGCCAGGCGGCGGGGCAGACCGGGCCACTCCACCGCTGCTCGATCTACGGCAACAAGGAGGCGGGAGCGCGCCTGCAGAAGATGCTGGAGATGGGGCTCTCGCGCCCCTGGCCGGACGCCCTCGAGGTGGTCACCGGCCAGCGGCAGATGGACGCCACCGCGATCCTCGACTACTTCGCGCCGCTCAAGACCTGGCTGGAGGAGCAGAACAAAGGGCGGCAGTGCGGCTGGTGAAGTAGCCTCTTCATCCAGTGCCCGGCACTTCAGAGACCGACGCTCTCCTCTGGCTCGCCGCGATCGGCCTGGTGGCGGCCGGCGCGGCGGGCACCGTGCTGCCCGCCATCCCCGGCGCGCCGCTGGTGCTCGGCGGGCTCGTCCTCGCCGCCTGGATCGACGACTTCCAGAAGGTCGGCTGGATCACGCTCGGCTTCCTAGGGCTCCTGACGCTGCTCTCGATCGGCATCGACCTGGCGGCCACCGCGCTCGGCGCGCAGCGGGTGGGGGCGAGCAAGCGGGCGGTCTTCGGCGCCGCGGTGGGGACGTTCGCCGGCCTCTTCTTCGGCATCCCGGGCCTGGTGATCGGCCCCTTCGCCGGTGCTGTCGCCGGCGAGTACTGGGCCCGCCGCGACTGGCGGCACGCGCACAAGGTGGGCCTCGGCACCTGGCTCGGGCTCGTCCTCGGCGCCGCCGCCAAGCTGGCTCTGGTCTTCGCGATGGTCGGCGTGTTCCTGCTCGCCTACTACCTCTAGAAGAGCGTACCCACCGGACCGACGAGCGGCTCGATGCAGTCGGGCGCGTCGTTCTCCGGTTTGTTGACCTTGGTGCTCACCGGCACCAGCTCGAGGTCGCCGCCGCCGCCGGGCGTGAGCAGCGGCAGGACGCGCGCCGGGTCGCGCTCGGCGGGGTCGAGCCAGAGGTCGAACTGCTCGGGCGCGAGGATCACCGGCATGCGGTCGTGGAGGTCGCCGATCCGCTCGTCGGCGTCGGTCGTCAGGATGGTGTAGGTCTCGAGCGGCTCGCCGCCGTCCTTCGGCCGCCAGCGCGACCAGAGGCCGGCGAAGGCGAAGGGGCGGCGGTCGGGGCGGCGGATCAGGAAGGGCTGCTTGAGACGCTTGCCCAGCGACTTCCACTCGTAGAAGCCGTCGGCCGGCACCAGGCAGCGGCGGCGCTCGAAGCTGTCGCGGAAGGCGGGCTTCTCGACCGCGCTCTCGCTGCGGGCGTTGATCATGCGGTTGCCGATCGCCGGGTCCTGCGCCCACCAGGGGACGAGCCCCCAGCGCAGCAGGTCGAGGCGCCGCGGCTCGCCGGGCGCGAGCACGCGCACCACCGCCGACTCCTGGGTCGGCGCGATGTTCCAGCGCAGCGGGATCTGCGGCACGTCCGCCAGGCCGAAGACCTCGGCCAGCGAGTCCCCGGGCGAGCTCAAGGTGTAGCGGCCGCACATCGCAGTCGGCCAGCCTAGCGCGCCACCGGGCGCTCCTGCCAGCGGCCGCCGACGCAGGTGGCGGCGATCGCCTCCTCGCCGGCGCCGAAGACGAGCGACTCCAGCAGCGTCTCCGGCTCCCAGCCGGCGAGGGCGGGGGTGTCGAGGTCGATGGCCACGAAGTCGGCCCAGAGGCCGGGGGCGATGGCGCCGGTTGGGAGCCCCAGCGCGCGGGCGCCGCCGCGAGTCGCGGCGTCGAGGAGGACGGGGGCCACCGCGCCGCGCTCGTCGCGCAACGCGCCGCGGCCTTCGCGGCGCAGGCGCTGGCCGTACTCCAGCCAACGCATCACTTCGAACATCGAGATGCGGACGTTCGAGTCGGTGCCGAGGCAGAGCTGAGCGGGCGGAGGGGTTTCAGGTAGGACGGGCAGGCCGTCGCCGAGGTTGGCTTCGGTGAGCGGGCAGAGGCAGACGTTGCCGCCGGCCGCCAGGAGCGACGCGAGGTCCGCGGGCGAGGTGTGCGTGCAGTGGACGGCGGTGAAGCCCTCGGCCAGGTCGATCGTTTCGCGCAGGAGGTCGAAGGGCGACCGGCCGTAGGCCTCGCGGCACTCCTCGATCTCCTGTCGCTGCTCCTCGAGGTGCATATGGACCGGCAGGCCGCGGCGGCGCGCCTCGGCGTACAGCCCACTCAGCTCTTCCCGCGGCACCGCGCGGACGCTGTGGAGGGCGACACCGACGGTCTGCGTCGTCGGGTCCGCCATCCCCACGAGCTTGTCCAACTGTCTCCAGAAGCGTTCGGGCGAGGGGGTGCCGAAGCGCTGCTGCGCGCCTGCGAGCGGGCGGCCGATGCCGCCAGTGCGGTAATAGGTCTCGAGCAGGACGAGGCGGATGCCGGCCTCGCGCGCCGCTTCCAGCACCAGCTCGTCGAAGGCGTAGTCCTCCACATCGGCGGCGGTGTGGTGGAGGTAGTGGAACTCGCCGACGGCGGTGATGCCGGCGGCGCGCATCTCGCGGAAGGCCTGGAGGGTAAGGGCGCGGAAGGCGTCCACATCTAGGCGGCCGACCAACTCGTACATCGCCTCGCGCCAGCTCCAGAAGCTGCCGGCGCCGGCGGGGAAGGTCTCGCCGCGGCCGCGCAGACCGCGCTGGAAGGCGTGCGAGTGGGCGGAGACGAAACCGGGGAGGAGGGCGCGGCGGCGAAGAGGCTGGGTGGGGTAGCGCTCGGCGGCGCCGACCGCGGCGATGCGGCCGTCGGCGGCGATGCAGACTTCGACGTTCGGCCGGAAAGCTCCGTCGAGCCAGGTGAGGTCGGCCTGGACGACCTGTTCGCTCATGCGCGGCAGAACTGCGCGATCGTGGCGTCGAGGAGGGTGCGCGCGCGGGCGAGCTCTTCCTTCGGCAGCCACTCGTTGGGCCGGTGGGCGGCGGCGATCGTGCCGGGGCCGAAGATCGCGCAGTCGAGGCCCAGCTCCTGCAGCCAGCCGGCGTCGGTGGCGAAGGGGACGCTCCCGGCCGGGCCGCCGGCGAGGGTGCAGAGGTGGCGCACGATCGGGGCGTCGGCAGGCACCAGGAGGGGCGGGCTGTCGGAGATGACCTCGACCTCGGGCACGAGCGGCGCCGCGGCGGCCGCGGCGGCGGCGCGCACGCGCTCGACGAGCGGCGCCGACTCCATCCCCGGCAGGGTGCGGATCCCCAGCTCGACGACGCAGCGGTCGGGGACGACGTTGATCGCCGCGCCGCCGCGCACCGTGCCGACGTTGAGCGGCGCGTACGGCACCTCCGGGAAGGCGTCGGCGTGCGGCGCCACCTCCTGCTCGAGCTCCTTTCGCAGCGCGACGAGGGCGCCGATCACCCGCCCCGCCGGCTCGATGGCGTTGACCCCCAGGTGCGGCAGCCCGCTGTGCGCGGCGCGTCCGTGCAGCGTGACGCGGAGCTTCAAGTGCCCCTTGTGCAGGCGCGCCACCGTGAGCGACGTCGGCTCGCCGATCACCGCGCTGCGCGGCAGCGCGTCGTCCTCGGGCCAGGTTTCGACGAAGCGCCGCGCGCCGAGGGTGCCGACCTCCTCGTCGTAGGTGAAGAGAAGCGCGAGCGGCGCGGCGAGCGCGCCGTCCTCCGCCGCCTCGGCCAGGAGGTTCGCCGCCAGCGCCAGGAACCCCTTCATGTCGCAGGCGCCGCGCGCCACCCAGCGGTTGCCGCGGTCGGCGAGCGCGAAGGGGTCGCTCTCCCAGCCCTCCTCCTCGGCCGGCACGACGTCCATGTGCCCGGAGAGGACGAGGCCGCGCCGCTCCGGCCCCGGCCCGGGCCCGAGCCGGGCGAGGAGCGCGACCTTGGACCCGTCCGCGGACGGCACGCGCGCCAGGCGCACGCCGGGGCGGTCGAGGTAGTCGCAGAGGAAATCGGCGAGCGGCAGGTTGCTGTAGCGGCTGGTGGTGTCGAAGGCGACCAGCCGCGCGAGCAGCTCGGCGTCGGCGAGGCGCGCCAAGTTGATTGGAGGCCGGCGCGAAAGCCTTCGCGCCTAGCCGCGCTCCCGCTCGAGCAGGACCATCGTCAGGATGGCGAGGAGGACGGCGGTCTCGGCCGCCTCGACGGGGCCGCCGCCTTCGAGCTCGATCGAGAACCGGCTCTCGAAAAAGGAGCGGTGCTTGCGCACCCGCAGCACGTCGCGGTTGGCGGATTGCTCGCGCACGGCGTAGGTTGGATGGAGGAAGTAGCCGGTGAAGGCGCCGAGGATCGGGATCCCGCCGAGGAGGCCGTCGAGGAGCTTGACCCAGGGGTCCACCTCCTCGATGAGGAGCGCGCTGCCGTCGGCGGCGGTGACGTCGTAGGTCGAGCGCCAGAGCGAGCGCGCGCCGCGCCGCTTGACCGCGCCGACGACCTGGCCGTCGGCGTCGGTGAAGGTGAAGCGCGGCGAGATGTCGAGCAGGCGGTCGGCGTTGATCTCGTAGAGCAGGCGCGACTGGCTGGTGTCGGCGAAGACGCGGATCTTCTCCTTGAGGCGGAGGAGCTTCTGCTTGACGTAGAGGATCTCCTGCCCCGTGGCGTCGCGCACGGAGGCCTGCGGCGCCAGGGCGATGATCTTGAAGGAGAGGCTGAGGGGGTAGTTGTAGCGCATGCGCCCTCCGCGTGCGGCGGGCGGATTGTACTAGCTACCCCTGTTGCTCGAAGTCCGGCAGGTTCTCCTGCTCCTCGGCGGTCTGGTCGTCCCAGTCGTCGACCCGCTCCATCTCCTCGGGCGGCAGGGCGCGCTCGGGCTCGTGGCCGCGCAGGTAGCGCTCTTCTTCGGCGTCGAGGACGAGGTCGTCCCGGGCCGCGGCGGCCTCGCGGTCGGTCGCCAGGAGCGGCACGCCGGCCGCGGCGGCGTCGGCGACGGCGAGGCCGTCCTCGAGCCCGGAGGCCGACGGCGCCTCGACGATCGTCAACCCCTCCCCCTCGGCCAGCTCCTCGGCGGCGCGCGCGTCGGTCGCGGCGACCTGCTCCGCGATCGGAACCGCAGGCAATCCGATCTCCTCGGCGAAGAGCTGCTCGGCGACCGGATCTTCCTCGGCGAGGCCGGTCGAAACGGGGGCGGTCAGGGGGGGTTCCGGGCGTGCCATAGCATCTCTCCTTTTCCACGAGGCATCAGTGCAGGAACCTTGCCCGCCCGCCCGTTCCCGCGCCCGCTGCGCGGGTCCTGGTTGGGTAGGGTAGTAGCGGGTAGCGGGGGTCGGCTTCGGCGCTAGCGCACGGTGGCCCCTTCACCCGAACGCGCCGCTTCGCGGGCCTCTGGCCCGGCACATCACGCGGCGCCATGACTCGACACTCTGAAGTGACGTCCGCCAGAAAAGACGGAACATCCCCTTGTCATCCCGAGCGGGAGCGAGGGATCTCGGCGGGGGAGTCTCGCCGGAAAAGAACGGCCGGATCAAGCGCTCGATAAGCCTAGTTGCACCGGGTGTTACACTTACGTCCGTTTTCATGAGCGATGAGCAGACGCCTCAAGGCGACCTCCAGGATCTCGCCGACCTGGCGCGGCGGTTCACTGCCCGCGGGCAGTATGACGAGGCCGCGGAGCTCTTCCTTCTCGCCTTGCGCATCGACCCGCGCAACCTCGGGGTCAAGATGGGCCTCGCCGAGGTACGCAAGCTCCTGCGCCAGCAGGCCGGCAAGCCGCAGCGCAGCCTGCGCGACCTGCTGCGCGAGCAGCTCCGCCGCAACGCCATCGACGCCGCTCACTTCCTCGGCCTCGCCCACCTCTACGCCGAGAAAGGCGAGCACGCCCGCGCCTGCGAATGCCTGGAGATCGCCAAGGCCAAGGACCTCGCCGACCCTGCGCACCACAAGCTGCACGGGCGCGTACTCTACCGGCGCAAGGACTTCGACGGCGCCGCCGAGGAGTTCGCCAAGGCGCTGCGCTTGAACCCCTTCGACCGCGAGATCGCCGAGAGCCTCGGCCGCGCCGAGTTCGAGCGCAAGCAGTTCGAGGCGGCGCTGCGCGCCTCGATCCACGCCTTCCTCGTCCTCCACGACGGCGACGAGGAGGGCAACGAGCGGCTGCGCCGGCGGATCCAGACCCTCAAGCAGATCCTGGGCTGGGGCAACCGCGAGCTCACCGCCGTCTTCCACGACCAGCAGGAGCACCTGCGCACCGCCTTTGAGCGGCTGGAGTGGCACCGCGAGCGCTTCCTCGAGGAGGGCGGGCTGCCGCGCACCGCCGCGCTCTTCGGCGTCCCGTCGCGCAAGCCGACCGGCGGCCAGATCGAGCTCGCCGGCCGGCTCCGCCGCCAGCGCGTCCTGGCGCACTTCACCGACGAGCAGATCTTCCGCCTGACGCGCACCGTCGAGGAAGAAGTCCACGAGCTGGGCAGCCTGGTCTTCGCCTACCGCAGCCAGGGACGCGACCTGTATCTCCTCGAGCGCGGCACGGTCACCTTCCAGCGCCCCACCTCCTACGGCACGTTCCTGCTCGGCAGGGTCGAGGCCGGCGAGCTCTTCGGCGAGTCGAGCTTCATCACCCGCCACGAGCGCAGCGCCGACGCGGTGGCCGAGGGGCCCTGCCAGGTCTTCCGCCTCGACGCCGCCGGGCTGGAGCACCTGGTCGAGGACACGCCGGAGCTCGGCGCGCAGCTCTACTGGGGGCTGTGGCACGCGCTGGCGCGGAAGCTCCGCTCGACGAACGAGACGCTCAAGAGCTTCTTCAACTCGGACACGGCGCCGGAGAACTTCCTCCGCCTGCGCCGCCAGCAGACGGGGTCGGCGGCGAACGTGGTGGTGGAGTCGTCGGACAAGATCCGGCTCTTCCGCGAGCAGGGGCTGTCGCGGCGCGAGCTGATGACGCTGGCGACGTTCTCGAAGGAGAAGCGCTTCGCCGAGGGGGCCTACCTCTTCCAGGAGGGGGACAAGGGGACGGAGATGTACGTCATCCTGGAGGGGCGGGCGCTGATCAGCAAGTACATCCCGGGCGCCGGGGACGAGGCGCTGGCGATCTGCGAGCGCGGCGATTTCTTCGGCGAGATGTCGCTGATCGACGGCCAGCCCCGCTCGGCCGACGCCCGCGCGCACGCCGGGCCGCTGACGGTGCTGGCGCTCGACCAGGGGACGGTGCGCGAGGTGCTGGCGATGGACCCCCACGCCTCGCTGGAGTTCCTCCAGCTCCTCTGCCGCCTGGTCGCCAACCGGCTGCGCGAGATCGACGAAAAAGTCGTCGGCTGGCGAATCATGTCCGGCGAACGCAACGACGAAAGCGTCTCCGCCTAACGCGCACGATCCGTCCCGCGCGGGGGTGGGAGGACGGCAGGGGGCGGGGGCGGCGCGCGTTAGCGCGCGCCCACCGCCGCGGCGGCGCCGGGGTTGCGGCCGATGTCCTCGAAGACGATCCCGAGGTTCTCGGCGCCGTTGTCGCGCACCAGGTCCATGAAGTCGGCCACCCGGTCGTACTGGAGCTCGCCGTCGGCGGCGAAGAACACCACCTTCTTCGAGCGCCCGGTCATCGCCTGCTGCAGCCGCCCCGGGAACTCGCCCGCCGGCACTTGCAGCTTGTTGATGTACATCAGCCCCTCGCGGTCCATGCGCACGATCACCTGGTCCGCATCGAGCGCCACCGGCTGCACCGACTCCAGCTTGGGCGGCACCTGCACGTCGTAGCCGAGCTGCACGATCGGCGTGATGACCATGAAGATGATCAGCAGCACCAGCACCACGTCGACCAGCGGCGTGATGTTGATGTCGCTGCGCGGGCCCCCACCACCGGAAACGTTGATCGCCATCGTCTAGACCTCCGTGCGTCGCCTAGGCTTCGCCTTCGCGCTCCGTGATCAACCCGACGCGGGTGAAGCCCGCCTCGTTGACCAGCCGCATGACCTGGCGCACCCGCTTGTACTTCAGGCGCCGGTCCCCCTTGACCACCACGTTGCGGTCGGGGTTGTTGTCGAACTGATCCTTGAGGATCGTCGGCAGGTTCTCGTCGCTGATCCACTTGTCCTTGACGTAGACGTTCCCGTCCTGCTTGACCGAGACGACGAGGTCGCGCTCGGTGTCGGGCATCTTCTCCGGATCACTGGTCTCCGGCAGCGCCACGTCGACCCCCTTCTGCAGCATCGGCGTGACGACCATGAAGATGATCAGCAGCACCAGGCAGACGTCCACCAGCGGAGTGACGTTGATGTCACTCTGCATGCCGATCTTGAAGATGCTGCTCTTATCGCGCCGGCGCAGCATGGCGGGCCTTCTGCTTCTTCATGAAGAAGTCGATCAGCTCGGAGCCGGAGTTGTTCATCTCCACCTGCAGCCGCTCGATCTTGTTGGTGAAGTAGTTGAACATCCAGGCCGCCGGGATGGCCACGAACAGCCCCAGGGCCGTGGTCACCAGCGCTTCGGCGATACCGGCCGACACCGCGCCGATGCCGCCCGACCCGGTCATGGCCATGCCGCGGAAGGCGTTGATGATGCCGATGACGGTGCCGAAGAGGCCGATGAAGGGGGCGGTGGTGGCGATCGTCGCCAGGCCGCCGATGCCGCGCTTGAAGTCGGAGGTGGTGAGCAGGGTCGAGCGCTCGACGGCACGGCTCGCCGCCTCGACGACCTCCTCGTCGGAGAGCGGGCTGGTCTGGCTCTCGAACTGGTAGGCCTGCAGCCCCGCCACCACGACCCGCGCCAGGTGGCTGTGCGGGTACTTCATCGCGGCGTCGATGACCGCCTGCGGCCGGTCCTGCTTCAGCTGCTCGGTGGCGAGACGGGCGAACGCCAGCGACTGCCGGTGTGCGCGCCGGTAGAGGATCAGGCGCTCGACGCAAATGTAGAGCGACCAGACCGACATCAGCAGCAAGATGACCACGACCCCCTTCGCGATCGGGGTCATTACCTCCCACAAGGCCAAGGGACTGAAATCCATGCGCGTCTCCTTTTCCCTTCGTTAACCTGGCCAGGCGTTACTGCACCTGGAAGTTGACGGTCAGCGTGTAGTAGACCTTGACCGGTCGGCCCTGCAGCGTCGCCGGCTTGAAACGCCAGTTCTGTACCGCTTCCAGGGCGGCCCGGTCGAGACCCATGGGCAGTCCCTTGAGGACGCGCGCGTTCACCACGCGCCCGCTTTCGTCAATGATCGCCTCGATGATGACGATGCCGGTCAGCCGCGCCTTGCGCGCCATCTCGGTGTAGACCGGGTTGGAGCCGGAGATCTTCTCCGGGCGCGTGACCGCGCCGCCAACCCGTAGCGGCTCGTCGTTGGTGACGCCGCCCGGGACGCCGCCCGGGACGCCCCCCTCGACGCCGCCCGGGACGCCTCCCGGAACGCCGCCGGGGACGCCTCCCGGAACGCCGCCGGGGACGCCGACCAGGTTCTCGCTCACCGGCTCGGAGGTCGGCTCGGGGATCTCTTCCGGCACCTCCACCGGCTGCACCGGCTCGGTGGGGATGACCCTCGGCACTTCCTTCGGCACTACCGGCTTCGGCGTCGACGGCGCCGGGGGCGGCGGCGGCGGGGGCGGCGGCGGTGGCGGAGGCGGCGCCGAGGTCACGAAGAGGACGTTGATCGGCGGCTCGGGCACCTCGTCCACCTGCCAATAGCTGGCGAGCAGGAAGGCCCCGCCGACTAAGACGTGCAGGAGGATGGCGACCGGCAGGATGAAGACCCGCCGCGACCGCTTGTGGCTCTTTTCGGACAGGGAGAGCAATGAGTTCTCGAACATGGTCGCTCCCGTCTAGGTGCCTTCGTTGCCTTCGGCCTCGGCGGCCGCCTTGGCCGCCTTCTTCTCGGCCTCCTGCTGCTTCTTACGCAGGTCGAGGGCCTTCTTCATCCATTCGTCGGCCATGGCCACGTACTCCAGCCGCTTGGTGCCGTCCATCTCCAGCTTGGCCTTCTCGCGGAACATCAGGTTGTAGTAGGCCATGGCCTCGAAGTAATCGGGCTTGACGTCGAGCGCCCGCTTCAGGGCCTCGAGGCCGGTGTCCACCATCTTGCTGCGCTGCTCGTAGTTGAGGGCGGGATTGCGGTACGCCTGGTCCCAGGCCGAGACGCCGACCGAGTAGAGGACCTCGGCCTGGTTGGGGCCGGTCATCTGCTGCGCCAGCTGCCAGGCCTCGTCGTAGCGGCCGGCCTGGATCAGGATGTTGACCTGGGCGCGGATGATGTCGGGATCCTTCGGATCGCCGCGCTCCCGCAAGTACGTGAGCGCCTCGTCGAAGCGCTTGGTCTGGACCAGGGTGGTGAGGAGGTACTCGCGGACCTTCTCGTTGTCGGGGTAGTCCTCGAGATACTTCTTGAAGCCATCGATCGCCGTCTCGGCGTACTGCTTGTTCTGCGGGCTCGGGTCGCCCGGGCGGAAGAGGGCGAGGGCGGTCAGCCCCGCCGAGCGCCAGGCGAAGGTGGCGCTGGGGTCGAGCTCAAGGCCCTTTTTGAAATGGGCCAGCGCCTGCCGGTACTCCTCCTGCTGGTAGAACGCGTTGCCCTGCTTGAACTCGACCCGCGCCTGCACCTTGTTGCAGCCCGCGAGCAGCGGCGCCGCGAGGAGCGCTACGGCGAAGACGACCTTCGTTCTATGCATTGTCACCTCTCTCAGAGCGAGATGGGCCGACCGCAGTTTGCGAGTTCGCGTTCCAAGGCTCCGCGGGCAGGTACTTGGGGAGCGCGAGTCTAACTCTCATAGGGCTCCTGTCAAGCTGGCACCTCTTGCAAAGCGGGCGCCCGCTTCTCCCCTTTAGACACCACGACCGCCGCCGCCAGATCCCCGCTGACGTTGAGGACCGTCCGGCACATGTCCAGGAAGCGATCGACGCCCAGGATCAGGCCGATCCCCTCGACCGGGATCCCGACTAGGCCGAGGATCATGGCGACCACCGGGATCGAGCCGGAGGGGACGCCGGCGGTGCCGATCCCCCCCAGGATGCAGATCACCACCACCATCGCCTGCTGGGCGAGCGTCAGGTCGATGCCGTAGAACTGCGCCAGGAAGAGGACGGTCACCCCCTCGAAGAGGGCGGTGCCGTTCTGATTCATGGTAGCGCCGACGGTGAGGACGAAGCGGCTGACGGCGGGAGGGAGCCGCAGCTCCTCCTCGGCGACCCGCAGGGCCGTGGGCAGGGTGGCGTTGCTGGACGAGGTCGAGAAGGCGGTGACCATCGCCTCCTGAATGCCGCGGAAGAAGGCCACCGGGCTCATGCCGCCCAGCAGGCGCACCGCGAGCGAGTAGACGACGAGCTGATGCAATGCCAGGGCCAGCAGCACGACGAAGACGTAGCGGGCGAGCTGGGCGAGGATCTCGTAGCCCAGGTCGGCGGTGAGGTTGAAGAGCAGGGCGAAGACGCCGATCGGGGCCACGGCCAGGACGAGGTGGATCAGCCGCATGCTGATCTCGAAGAGGCCCTCGACGGCGTGGCCGAAGCGCTCGGCGGCCGGCGTCTGGGTGAGGGCGAGGCCGATCCCCACCATGAGGGAGAAAAAGATGACCGCCAACATGTCGCCGTTGGCTGCCGCCTTGACCGGGTTGTCGGGGACGATGTTGGTGAGCAGGTCCATCCCGGTGGCCGGGGCGGCGGCGGTCGAGAGGTTGGCCGAGCGCTCGGCGGCGCCGGCGAGCAGCCGCTGGCGGAGCTCGGGCGAGATGCCGTCCCCGGGCCGGATGACGTTGACCAGGGTGATGCCGATGAGCACCGCGATCGCCGAGACGACGACGGTGTAGGCGAGGGTCTTCGCTCCCACCCGGCCGAGGTTCCGCGGGTCCCCCATGCCGGCCACCCCGAGCACCAGCGCCGAGAAGAGGAGCGGGATGACCAGCATGAAGAGGAGCCGGAGGAAGATCTTCCCCACCGGGCCGGTGACGTAGGTGACGAAGGTCTTGAGGGCGGGGTCGTCGCCGAGCAGCAGGTGAGCGGCGATGCCGAGCAGGGCGCCGAGGGCGCCGCCGATCAGGATGCGGCTGTGGAGGGAGATCCGCATGGCCCCGGCAGGCAGGCGGGGATCGTAGAGGAAAAGGGGGCGGGCGCAAAGCGGCGCGCTCCCTTGGCTCCGCCCGGCGCCGCGTGACAGACTCCGCCGGCTCGAAAAACAGGGCCCGTCCAAGACGGAGGTGCGCGTGCTGCGAGGCCTCTTCCGCACCAAGTCGCTCAACGCCATTCTCGCCTCGACCGAGGCGCCGGAGCTGGCGCTCAAACGCTCGCTCGGCGCGGTGCAGCTCACCATGCTGGGGATCGGCGCGGTGATCGGCGCCGGCATCTTCTCGACCGTCGGCACCGCGGCGGCGGGCGGCGCCAACCACCCCGGCGCGGGCCCGGCGCTCATCCTCTCATTCGTCCTGACCGCCGTGACCTGCGGCTTCGCCGCCCTCTGCTACGCCGAGTTCGCGTCGATGGTGCCGGTCTCCGGCTCGGCCTACACCTACTCCTACGCCACGCTCGGCGAGCTGGTGGGGTGGATCATCGGCTGGGACCTGATCATCGAGTACGCGGTGGGCAACGTGGCGGTGGCGATCTCCTGGTCCGGCTATTTCCAGGAGCTCCTCCGCGGCTTCGGCCTGGAGCTCCCGAAGTGGCTGGGGACCGACTACCGCACCGCCTTCCAGGCCGCCGAGCAGGTGGCGGGCGCGCGCGCCGACGGCGTCGACCCGGCGACGCTGGGGATCGCGGTCGAACGCGCCGCCCAGGCCCTGGTCGACGCGCCGCGGCTCCTCGGGTTCCCGCTCGTCTTCAACCTGCCGGCCTTCCTGATCGTCATGCTGGTGACCTGCGTGCTGGTCGTCGGGATCAGGGAGAGCGCCTGGTTCAACACCTCGATGGTGGCGCTCAAGCTCGCGATCATCGGCTTCTTCGTGGTCCTCGGCGCCTTCTACGTCAAGCCCGAGAACTGGACGCCCTTCGCCCCCAACGGCTTCGCCGGCATCGCCGGGGCGGCGGCGATCATCTTCTTCGCCTACATCGGCTTCGACGCCGTCTCGACGGCGGCGGAGGAGACCAAGAACCCCAAACGCGACATGCCGATCGCCATCCTCGGCAGCCTCGCCGTCTGCACGGTGATCTACATCGCGGTGGCCGCGGTCTTGACCGGCATGCTCCCCTGGCGGCAGCTCGGCACCGCCGAGCCGCTGGCCACCGCCTTCTCCGGGCTGGGGATGACCTGGCCGGCCTTCATCATCTCGCTCGGCGCGGTCTTCGCCACCACCTCGGTGCTCGTCGTCTTCCAGCTCGGCCAGCCGCGCATCTTCTTCTCGATGGCGCGCGACGGCCTGCTGCCGCCCTGGGCCGCCAAGGTCCACCCGCGCTACCGCACGCCGCACGTCACCACCTGGGTGACCGGCATCGTGGTCGCCGTCTTCGCCGGCCTCGCCAACATCAACGAGGTCGTCGAGCTGACCAACATCGGCACCCTCTTCGCCTTTCTGCTGGTCTGCGTCGGGGTGACGATCCTGCGCTACAAGGACCCGGGGCGGCCGCGGGGCTTCCGTGTGCCGTTCGGGCCCTGGACCGTGCCGATGCTGGGCGCCGCCTCCTGTCTCTTCCTGATGGTCTACCTGCCGCCCGCCTCCTGGTGGCGCTTCATCGGCTGGCTGGTGCTGGGGATGGCCGTCTATCTCTTCTACGGCTACAGCCACAGCGCCGTGGGGCGGGAGGCGGGCCGGCCGGCGCGCACGACCGGCGCCCAGAAGACCGCCGCGCTCGGCTTCCTCCTCGCCGCCGCGGGCCTCTTCTTCATCCCCCACGACGCCGGCCCGGCCGAGCTGCTGCGCGAGGCCGCCACCACCGGCGCCGAAGGACACTGGCGGGCGCTCGTCGGGCTGTCGCTCCTGGCGGTAGGCCTGGTCCTCGCCGCCGCCGGCGCGGCCCTAGAGACGCGGCGGGCGGTTTCACGTAAGTCGTAGTAGAATCAGCAGCATGGAGCCGATCCGCGATCCCGAGGTGCTGGCGCGGATGCGCATCGCTTTCGACCTCTCCCAGGCCGCTGAAGACATCATGCGGCAGAACCTCCGGCGTCGCTTCCCCGGGGCGAGCGAGGAGCAGATCGAGCGCCGGCTCCTCTCCTGGTTGCGGAAGGAACCGGATCCTTACCGGGACATCACGGTCGATTGACGTCCTGCCGGGCCCAGCACGGTGACGCGCCTTCAGGAGGCTCTCGTCCGGCTCAACGCCGACCTCACCTCTCTCGGCCTTCACTGGGCCCTGGTCGGCGGCTTGGCCGTGTCCGTCTACGCGGAGCCCCGGCCCACGCGCGACGTCGATGTGGCGGTCGCAGTCAGCGGAGACAAGCAGGCCGAGCAGGTGGTGTACGAGCTCAGGAGGCGCGGATATCGTGAGCTCCCCGAGCAGCCCATCCTGGAGTCGGTTGACAGCGATCGGCTCGCGACGCTGCGCCTGCTGGTTCCGGGGAATCCGGGCGAGGAGGGCAGCGGGATCGTGGCCGACGTGCTGTTCTCCTTTTCCGGGGTGGAGCCGGAGATCGTGAAGTCCGCAGAGCCCCATGAGGTCTTCGCAGGCGTTGCCGTGCCCGTGATTCGCAGCGGGGAGCTTCTGGCCGTCAAGGTTCAAGCTGGACGCGAGAAGGACCTGGAAGACGCACGGAACCTCCTTCAGGTGCTCGGCGAACAGGACCTTCAGCTCGCGCGCGACACGCTGCTTCTCATGGACCGTCGAGGGTTTGCGCGAGGCAGAGACCTGCTCGCCGAGCTCGCGCGCCTACAACACCCATGACCCTCACCCTCCTCGCCACCGCCTTCCTGGCCTTGATGGCCGCCGCTTACCGGCTCTACGGCGGCTGGGTGGCGAAGCAATTCGGGCTCGACGATGCGCGGACGACGCCGGCGCGGGCGCTGGAGGACGGGGTGGACTACGTCCCGACGCGCCCCTTCTATCTCTTCGCCCAGCACTTCGCCGCCATCGCCGCCGCCGGGCCGATCGCCGGGCCGATCATCGCCGCGCAGGCCTATGGCTGGCTGCCGTGCCTCCTCTGGATCGGCCTCGGGGTGGTGCTGATCGGCGCGGTCCACGATTTCGCGAGCCTCACCGCCTCGGTGCGCCACGGCGCGCGGTCGGTGGCCGAGATCGCGCGCGAGCACCTGGGCCGGCGCGCCGGCCTGGCGATGATGGCGTTCATCTGGATCGCGCTCGTCTACGTCATCGTCGCCTTCGCCGACATCACGGCGCGCAGCTTCGTCGTCGGCAGCGAGGAGCTGGCCGGCGGCGCCGCCGCGGAGGGTTTCCACCCCGGCGGCGCCGTCGCCGCCGCCTCGGTCCTCTACCTCCTCCTCTCGCTCGTCCTCGGCCTGGTGCAGCGCTACCTGAAGCCGCCGCTCTGGCTGGCGACCGCGGTCTTCGTCCCCGCCGCCTTCGCCCTCGCCTGGGTGGGGACCAAGCTTTCCCACCTCTTCGTCCTCGACTACAAGGTCTGGGTCTTCGGCATCCTGGCCTACTGCGCCCTCGCCTCGGTGGTGCCGGTCTGGACGCTACTCCAGCCGCGCGGCTACCTCGGCGGCTTCATCCTCTACTCGGCGCTGGCCCTGGGAGTGATCGGCATCTTCTTCGGCGGCTACGAGATCCGCCAGGCGCCGTTCAAGACCTGGGACGTGGGCGGCATGACCGGCACCCTCTTCCCCTTCCTCTTCGTCACCATCGCCTGCGGCGCCTGCTCGGGCTTCCACGGGCTGGTCTGCTCGGGCACCACCTCGAAGCAGGTGGACCGCGAGTCCCACCTCCAGCCGGTGGGCTTCGGCGCCATGCTCGCCGAGGGGTTCGTGGCGGTCATCGCGCTGGTGACGGTGATGATCGCGGCGCCGTCCGAGCTCGAGGGGCTGGCGCCGGGGACCGTCTACGGCAACGGTATCGGCCGCTTCCTGACCCTGCTGATCGGCGCCGAGCGGCTGCCCTTCGCCATCACCTTCGGCGCCATGGCCTTCTCGACCTTCGTCTTCGACACCCTCGACGTCTGCACCCGCCTCGGCCGCTACATCGTGCAGGAGCTGTGCGGCTGGCGCGGCCCGGCGGGGGTTGCGGCGGGGACCCTGGCCACGATCGTCGCGCCCGTCCTCCTCCTCGGCTGGGCGGGGGAGGGGATGTGGGTCAAGTTCTGGACCCTCTTCGGCGCCTCGAACCAGCTCCTGGCGGCGCTCACCCTGCTCGCCGTCACCGTCTGGCTCCACCAGGCGCGCCGGCGGCTGGCCTTCACCTTGCTTCCGATGCTCTTCGTGCTGACGATCACCCTCTGGGCGCTGGGCAAGCTCTTCGTCGCCAACCTGGCGGCCACCGAGGGGCTCGACGTCGAGCTGATCAACGCCGTGGCCTCGGGGCTCCTCGTCGTCCTCGCCCTCTACTTCGTGGTCGCCGCCCTGGTGAAGGTGGTCCTCGACCGGCGGCGCGGCGCGCTGCCGGCGGCCGCGCTCCTGGTCCTCCTTGCCCTCGGCGTCGGGCTCGCCGCCGGGCCGTACCATTGCCGAATGGAGGACCAGGCAGGGCAAGAGATCGCGGCGGCGCCGCCCCCCTGTCACGCCAGCGCGGCGCGGCACGCGCCAGAAGGTGCGGACGACGACGACGCAGCCGATCCCGAGCGCCTACTCTGCGACAAGGCGTGCGGCGCGCCAGCGACCGTCGCCGCCCAGCCGGCCCTCGCCGCCATGCAGCCGCTCGAGCGGCTGGCGGCGGTTCGCGTGCAGCGCCTCCCCACCCGCTTCACGCCGCCCCTCGACCACAT
Organism: Thermoanaerobaculia bacterium; assembly: GCA_035536455.1. Classification (GTDB taxonomy): domain Bacteria; phylum Acidobacteriota; class Thermoanaerobaculia; order Multivoradales; family UBA5704; genus DASUNQ01. The sequence goes on from DATLOC010000067.1 coordinate 24,557, forward strand.
CCCCCTCGGCTGAGCGCTTTCCGTCCCTGAGGGCCCATCCCGCCGATGGTCGGCGGGACCGTCGAGGAGCATCTCCATGCGCGAGCACCACCCGATCGTCTTTGCGGTCGTGGCCGCGGCCCTCTGGCTTGCGGTGCCCCTGGCCGCCCAGCACCAGCACGACCCGCCGCCTCCGCCCGAGGAGCAGGCGGAGCCGCGTCCCGCCCAGCCGGCGCCGGCCGAGCCGGCGCCCCCCGCCGAGGAGCACGGTGAGCACGCCGCCGCCGAGGCGGGTGGCGACGCACACGCACACGCCATCCCCGCCTTCTATGGCCCCTACCCGATGACCCGCGAGTCCTCCGGCACCGCCTGGCAGCCGGAGTCGGCGCCGCACCCGGGGCACCATTTCCGCCGCGGCGACTGGGACCTAATGCTCCACGGCCAGGCCGCCCTGATCTACGACGAGCAGGACGGCCCGCGCGGCGACAGCGATCTCTTCAGCGCCAACATGCTGATGCTGATGGGCAACCGCCCGGCCGGCCGCGGGCGCGCCGGCTTCCGCGCCATGCTCTCGGCCGAGCCCTGGACGATCGGCGACGAGGGCTACCCTCTGCTGCTGCAGACCGGCGAGACCGCCGACGGCCGCACGCCGCTCGTCGACCGCCAGCACCCGCACGACCTCTTCATGGAGCTGGCCGGCACCTACACCCTGCCGCTCGACGGCGACTCTTCCGTCTTCGTTTACCTCGCCCTGCCGGGGGAGCCGGCGCTCGGGCCGCCGGCCTTCATGCACCGCTTCAGCGGCTGGGAGAACCCGGAGGCGCCGCTCGCCCACCACTGGCTCGACTCGACGCACATCACCTACGGCGTCGCCACCCTCGGCTGGGTGCGCGACGGCTGGAAGCTCGAGGGGTCGCTCTTCACCGGCCGCGAGCCGGACGAGCGGCGCGAGGACTTGGAGGGGCCGAAGATGGACTCCTGGTCGCTGCGCGCCTCCTGGCAGCCGGCGCCCGACTGGTCGTTCCAGGTGAGTCACGGCCGGCTGGAGAGCCCCGAGCAGCTCGAGCCCGACGTGGACACCGCGCGCACCACCGCCTCGGCCATCTACAACCGCCGGCTGGCGGGCGGCACCTGGCAGACCACCTTCGCCTGGGGCCGGAACGCCAAGGACCCAGGAGAGACGACAGACGCCTTGCTGCTGGAGTCGGCCCTCGGCCGCGGACGCCACACCGTCTTCGCCCGTGCCGAGCGGCTGGAGAACGACGAGCTGTTCGGGCACGGCCATGAAGATGGGAACGGCCACGGCGAGGACCACCTCGAAGGGCGCATCTTCACGGTCGGCAAGCTGACGCTCGGCGGCCTCGACGACTTCTGGACGCGCGGCGCGCTGCGGGCCGGCGCCGGCGCCCTGGTGAGCGTCGCGCTGCTGCCGCGCGAGCTGGGAGAAACCTACGGCGACACGCCGCTCTCCTGGATGGTCTTCGCCCGTCTCCGGCTGTAGAGTCGCGTCGCCGGAAAAAACCCATGGAACCGAAGGTCCAGCTCTCGGCGGCCGAGCTCGAGGACGCCTGGCGCGTCCTCTCGCTCGAAGACCGCGTCGAGGGCTTCGAGATCCTGCCGCCCGCCGAGGCCGAGGAGTTCCTGCGCGCGCTCGACGCGCGCGACATCGCCGAGCTGATGGCGGCCCTCCCGCCCGGGCGCCGGCGGCTCTGGATGCGCTTCCTCGAGCCGGACGACGCCGCCGACGTGCTGCAGGCGGCCGAACCCGAGCTGCGCGAGGAGCTGCTCGCCGTCCTCGACGAGCCCACCCGCAAGGAGGTCAGGGCCCTCGCCGCCTACGCCGAGGACGAGGCCGGCGGCCTGATGAACCCGCGCTACGCGCGGGTGCGGCCCGAGATGACGACCGACGAGGCGATCGGCTATCTGCGCCGCCAGTCGCGCGAGCGGGTGGAGACGATCTACTACGTCTACGTCCTCGACGCGCAGCAGCACCTGCTGGGCGTCGTCTCGCTGCGCGAGCTCTTCTCGGCCCCCGGCGACGCCAGGATGCACGACCTGTTGCACGCCGACCTCGTCACCATCACCGAAGAGACGGACCAGGAGGAGGTCTCGCAGCTCCTCGCCAAGCACGACCTGCTGGCCCTCCCGGTCGTCGACCACGAGGGGCGGATGAAGGGCATCGTCACCTTCGACGACGTCGCCGACGTCGTCGTCGAGGAGGCGACCGAGGACATCCAGAAGCTGGGCGGCTCGGCGGCCCTGACCGAACCTTATCTGGAGGCGGGGCTGGGGAAGATGGTGAGCAAGCGCGCCGGCTGGCTCTCCGCCCTCTTCCTCGGCGAGATGCTCACCACCTCGGCGATGGCCAGCTTCGAAGGCGAGATCGCGAAGGCCGTGGTGCTCGCCCTCTTCGTGCCGCTGATCATCTCGAGCGGCGGCAACTCGGGCTCCCAGGCCTCGACGCTCATCGTCCGCGCCCTGGCGCTCGGCGAGGTGCGCCTGCGCGACTGGTGGCGGGTGATCCGGCGGGAGGTGGTCGCCGGCGTCTGCCTGGGGAGCATCCTGGGCGTGATCGGCTTCGCCCGCGTGGTGCTCTGGGACGCCGCCTTCCACGCCTACGGCGGCCACGGGACGGCGCTCGCCCTCACGGTTGCGGTGAGCCTGCTGGGGGTGGTGCTCTGGGGGACGCTGGTGGGCTCGATGCTGCCGCTGGTGCTCGACCGCCTGGGCTTCGACCCGGCGAGCGCCTCGGCCCCGTTCGTCGCCACGCTGGTCGACGTCACGGGCCTCCTCATCTACTTCACGGCGGCGAGTCTTCTGCTGAAGGGATCTCTCCTGTAGAGGCGGAGCTCGCCTCCGCCCTGGCCGCCCGCCGCCGCTCCCGCCACCACTCGACGACCGCGGGCAGGAGCGACACGACGATGATCCCCAGGATCACCAGCGAGAAGTGCTCCTGCACGATGGGCAGGTTGCCGAAGAGGTAGCCCGAGATCGTGCAGAGCAGCACCCAGGCGGCGCCGCCGGCCACGTTGTAGGCCATGAAGTGCGGGTAGCTCATGTGCCCGAGGCCGGCGACGAACGGCGCGAAGGTGCGGACGATGGGGACGAAGCGGGCGATGACGATCGTCTTGCCGCCGTAGCGCTCGAAGAAACGGGAGGTCTTGTCGAGGTGGTCCTGGCGGATGAGGAGAGGCTTCTCGCGGTGCACCAGCCAGGGACCGAGCTTGCGGCCGATCCAGTAGTTGGCGGTGTCGCCCAGGACGGCGGCGACGAAGAGGACGGCGAGGAGCCAGCCGAGCGAGAGGGTCGGCGTCGAGGCGGCCAGAGCGCCGGCGCCGAAGAGGAGCGAGTCCCCCGGCAGGAACGGCGTGACCACCAGCCCCGTCTCGCAGAAGACGACGACGAAGAGCAGGAGGTAGCTCCAGCCGCCGTAGGTCTCGACCAGCACCTCCAGGTGCCGGTCGAGGTGGAGGAAAAGATCGACGAGCTGCCAGAAGAGCTCGTTGAGCCGGGAGAGGAGCTCCATGCGACGGCCAGACTACGCCTCGGCGGCCGCCCCTTCGATCCGCATGCGGTAGAAGGAGCGCCAGACGAAATAGGCCGAGACGACGAAGAAGACCGCGGCGAGCGTCCAGCTGGTCGTCCGCGGCAGCTCGATCGCCAGCTCGACCGCCAACAGGCCGAAGAGCGTCGTGAACTTGATGACCGGGTTCATCGCCACCGACGAGGTGTCCTTGAAGGGATCGCCCACCGTGTCGCCGACCACCGTCGCGGCGTGCAGCGCCGTCCCCTTCTCCTTGAGCTCCACCTCGACGATCTTCTTGGCGTTGTCCCAGGCGCCGCCGGCGTTGGCCATGAAGATGGCCTGGTAGAGCCCGAAGATGGCGATCGAGATGAGATAGCCGATGAAGAAGAAGGGCTCCAGGCAGGCGAAGGCGAGGGTGGCGAAGAAGACGGTCAGGAAGATGTTGAACATGCCGCGCTGCGCGTAGGTGGTGCAGATCTCCACCACCCGCTTGCTGTCGGCGATCGAGGCGCGCTCGGCGCCGGCGTCGAGGCGGATGTTGCGCTTGATGAACTCGACCGCGCGGTAGGCGCCGGTCGAGACCGCCTGGCAGGAAGCGCCGCTGAACCAGTAGATCATCGCGCCGCCGGTGACCAGACCGAGCAGGAACGGCGGGTGGAGGAGCGAGAGCTTGTCGATGTTCTCGGTCAGCCCCGCGGTGAGCACCATGATGATCGAAAAGATCAGGGTCACCGCCCCCACCACCGCCGTGCCGATCAGCACCGGCTTGGCAGTGGCCTTGAAGGTGTTGCCGGCGCCGTCGTTGGCCTCCAGGTGGTGCTTGGCGCGCTCGAAGTCGACGTCGTAGCCGTAGTCGCGCTTGAGCTCCTCGCGGATGCCGGGGAGGGTCTCGATGGTCGACAGCTCGTAGATCGACTGCGCGTTGTCGGTCACCGGGCCGTAGGAATCGACGGCGATCGTCACCGGCCCCATGCCGAGGAAGCCGAAGGCGACCAGCCCGAAGGCGAAGATCGCCGGCGCGATCATCAGGCCGAGGGGCAGGGTGGCGGCGACCCCCGAGGCGATGCCCATCAGCGCGACGATCGCCAGCCCCATCCAGTAGGCGCTGAAGTTGCCGGCGATGAGGCCGGCCAGGATGTTGAGCGAAGCGCCCCCCTCGCGCGAGGCGGTCACCACCTCCTTGACGTGCCCGGACTCGGTCGAGGTGAAGACCTTGACCAGCTCGGGGATGACGGCGCCCGCGAGGGTGCCGCAGGAGATGATCGTCGCCAGCTTCCACCACACCGTCGGGTCGCCGCCGAGGAGCGGGATCGTCAGCCAGGAGACCAGGTAGGTGACGCCGATCGAGAGCACCGAGGTCAGCCAGACGAGCGAGGTCAGCGGCGCCTCGAAGTTCATCTCCGCGGCGTCGGCGTAGCGGGCGCGGGCGATCACGGCGTTGATCCAGTAGGAGCCGACGCTGGTGACGATCATCATGATGCGCATCAGGAAGATCCAGACCAGGAGCTGGATCTGCACCGTCGGATTGGCCACCGCCAGCAGGATGAAGGTGATGAGCGCGACGCCGGTGACGCCGTAGGTCTCGAAGCCGTCGGCGGTCGGGCCGACCGAGTCGCCGGCGTTGTCGCCGACGCAGTCGGCGATGACACCCGGGTTGCGCGCGTCGTCCTCCTTGATGTTGAAGACGATCTTCATCAGGTCCGAGCCGATGTCGGCGATCTTGGTGAAGATGCCGCCGGCGATGCGCAGCGCGGCCGCCCCCAGCGACTCGCCGATGGCGAAGCCGATGAAGCAGGGGCCGGCGTAGTCGCGCGGCACGAAGAGGAGGATGGCGAGCATGATGACCAGCTCGGTCGAGATGAGCAGGGTGCCGATCGAGATGCCGGCCTTGAGCGGGATGGCGTAGGTCGGGAACGGCTTGCCGCCGAGGCTGGCGAAGGCCGAGCGCGAGTTGGCGAAGGTGTTGACGCGGATGCCGAACCAGGCGACGCAGTAGCTGCCAGCGATGCCGACGAGGCTGAAGGCGACGATGACCGCGACCTTGACCGGCTCGAAGGCGCGCAGCCAGCCGAAGTAGACGACGATGACGACGGCGATGAAGGCCTCGAGGAGGAGGATGAACTTGCCCTGCGTCACGAGATACGTCTTGCAGGTCTCGAAGATCAGCTCCGAGATGTCGCGCATCGATTGGTGGACCGGGAGGGCCTTGAGCTGGCGATAGATCACCAGGCCGAAGAGCATCCCGAGGACGCACACGCCGAGCCCCCAGAGCAGGAGGTCGTAGCCGCTGACGCCGAGGAACGAGACGGCGCGGAAATCGGGGAGCACCAGCTCCGCTTCGCTGGCGGCGGCCGGGGCCGCGCCGGCGAGAGCGAGCAGCAGGGCGGCGGCGCCGGCGAACAGGCCGCGGCGCACCGGCGCCGCGGGCTCGTGGACGATCGTTGACGAACGCATTTCTCCCTCCGCAATCATGATCGAGGCTGTCGAGTTTGACGCCCGGCCGGAGGCCGGGGACCTGCGAGGCGACCCTCAGGCGCCGGGGCAGCGCGTGGCGTGGCTCCGGTGGCCGGCGTACTGTAGCACGGACGTCAGGAACTCAGGCCCCTCGACGCGGAAGCCGCACGAAGTCGCGCGCGTCGCGCCTCGGGAGTGGCAACCCGAGCGGCGCTACGGCGTAGCGGCGGGTGTCTCGATAGGGCCGGGGCGAAGGGTGAGCGTCGAGTAGGGGGCGAGCGTGCCGGCGGCGCAGCCCGGAGGCAACGAAGTCCCGCGAACAGGCATTCCATTGCGGCAGAGGGCATAGTCGCCCGGCTCCATCTCCGGCAGCACGAGCCCGCCGCTGGCGGTTCTCTGCCCTCCCGATAAGCGAGACCAGCGCTCGAGATCGGCCAGCGAGACGAAGACGCCCCCGCGGCTCAGGAGTGGAGGATAGGCGTCCTTCGCCGCCTCGGGTGGAGCTCCAGCACGAGGGCGGCACCGCTCGGCGCCACTGCGATCTCCAGCGGTCGCCCCCGTTCGATGGGCACTTGGAACATGCGCAAGGAGTTACCGGGCGGCAGGACGAGCAAATTGAGGGTGCGCGTCTCGGCGGGCAGCGAGAGCTGGAAGCGGCCGAGGGGATCAGTGACCGCTTCGACCCCGGTACTCACGCCGGTAGGCCCGAGATCGGGCCAGGCCAGCACCTGAGCCCCAGGCACCCCGCCGGCCGACGAGACCACGCTGCCGGCGACCTCCAGCACTCTCGCTGCGACGAGGCGGAGCCGCGGGCTCTCGGGTCCTTCGACCACCTGCACCCTAAGCCAACCGGTCGAGCGCTCGCCGGCCATGGCCCTCACGCCATGTGATCCCACTGGCAGGCCGCGGAGCGAAAAGGCCCCGCGCTCGTCAGTTCCCACCTCGGTTCTCTGGTCCCTGCCCGAGGAGACTCTCACCGACGCGCCGGGTAACAGCCGGCCCGCCTCGTCGACGACTTCGCCAGCGAGCAGGGTGTCGGGCAGCACGATCTCCACCCGTGCCGGGCCACCCCCCTCGGGTCTTTCGACCACGACCGGCGGCGCGCTCTGCCTCAGGGATGGATCGTCGGCCGTCAGGTCCACGGGCCACTTTCCTTCTCGGGGCAGGGAGCCTTGGAAGCGCCCTTTGAGGTCGGTGTCGAACCGCACGCGCTGGGTGCCGTTTCGCCCGCCGAACCAGAGCGTGGCCGCCAGCGGGTCGTCGCCCAGGCGCACGGTCCCTTCGACCTCAAGGATCGGGATGCGAATCGAGAGCGGCGGTTCGAGGGCACCGACCGGCACGTCGTCCGAGAACCACTGCGAGCCGTCCGCCATCCGCACGCGGACCGCATAGAGGCCCGGCGCCAGCCCGCCGCGCGCGAAACGGCCGTCGAGGCTGGCGACCCCTTCGACCTGCTCGCCGATGGGGAAGCCCTCGGCGTCGTGGCGGCTCATGGCGATCTGCCAGGGCTGGCCGTAGGGATCGTGCGGCGGCGCGATCTCGGCCTCGAAACGGACCGGGCGGGCGAGTACGAGGGCGCCCACGATCTCGGCCTCGAGCCCGGGGCGCACGTCGACGCCTTCTGCGGTGGCATCTGCCATTCCCTCCAGCTCGGCCGAGACCGAGTAAAGCCCCGGCGGCACGCCCTGGAACTGGAAGAAGCCGCGCTCGTTGCTCCGCGCCTCGAAGCTCATCGCCGCGAGACGCTTCTCCGCCTCCGGCGACAGGCCCTGGCGAGGGTGCTGGCGCGCGAGCCGCAACCGCGCGGGCGCGGCCGGCGCGCGGCCGTCCTCGGCCTCGACCCACCCCACCACGGAGGCGCCGGGGTGGAGGCGCACGCTCCCGAGTTCGAGCGCACCTCCCGGCGGCACGTTCGCGTCCCACCGATAGACCGCGGCGAAGCCCGGCACGCGGAAGCGCAGGTCCAGCCGGCCGGCCGGCAGGGCGCAGCGGAAGGCACCCTCCGCCAGCGAGCAAGGTTCCGCGCTCTCGGGCGGCATCGCGGCGCTTTTTTTCTGCCCGGGCGCCGGTTGGAAGCGGACCTCCAGCTCGACCTGCGTGGGATCGGACTGCGTGGTCTCCAACCTGCCGCGCACGGCGCCCGCCGGAAAGAGACGGAGGTGGGCGAGGGCCTCGGCGTCGCCGCCCGCTGTCACGGTCACGGCCTCGCTCCAGTAGCCCTCCGCCGCGGCCCGTATCTGCCAGGCGCCCGGAGCCGAAAGAGGGACCACCGCCGCGCCCGGTGCTGTGATTCCAACGGTCTGCTCAAGCATTCCGCCTTGCGCACCCGCGAGCTGTCGTACGGTTAGGACCGCCTCCAATGAAGATGCAACGACTGCCGGCCCCACGAGCTCCAGTTGCACATGTAGAGTCGGTCCCGGAACCTCAGCGAGCTGACCAGCGAAGAGCAGGACCGGCGCGACGCGGCTCCAGGCCTTCACAAAGCTAGCTCCAAGGGCTCGGGGCCACGCGCATCGAGCAGAGCGATACAGGTTCTGAAGCTATCTTCGTCCAGGGCTTCAGGTCCGGCGCAAACTCCGGAAGGTTCTCCTGTGCCCAGCGGCACGGTCGGCCGCCGTAGTTGCAACCCTGAGGCGTCGGATTGCACTCGGTGTATGAGCCCGGATGTGGAGGCTGGATGACAGCGAAGCAGCCAAAGCCTCGGTAGCACGGAGGACCGCCATTCTCACCTTCACAGACGATGACAGGCTCGCAGTACTCGCACGCGAGACTGGCCAAGGGAGTGAAGAGCAGCACCGCGCTCAACACCAAGAGTGAGAACCCTCTCGAAGCTTTGCATCTTTTCATGTCCTTTCCTCCTCTTCTCATCCTAGACCTGTTTCGGGGTGTGTAAAGACGTCCTGACCAAGACCGCCCCGGTTAAGAACTCCAGAGGAAAGGGGGGGCCCGGGCACCGGCCGCCCGAGCCTCGGTGGCGTTCTAGAAGATCAACTGGTACTGCAGCCGGAACTCGTCGTTGGTCACCGAGCTCCCCGGGCTCTGGGTCTCGATCTGCCGGTAGTCGGCCTGGAGCTTGTGGTTGTGCTTGTTGAAGAAGTAGCCGATCGCCAGGCCGCTCTCCTCGCGCTCGTTGTCGGCGACGTTGGCGTTGGGATCGAGCTCGGCCAGGCGCAGGGCCACCTCGAGCTTCTGCGGCACGATGAGGTAGCCCGCCTGCACGCTCCAGCCGTCGTGGTCGAAGTCGGAGACCGTGCCGGAGCGCTCGGTCGAGGCGTCGAAGATCTCGCCGAAGAGGGAGAACCCCTTGAACTTGAACACCACGTCGCCGCCCACGATCTCGCGGTCGGCGGTGTGCGCCGGCGTCGAGCCGGCGGCGGCGACCGGCCGCTCGTTCGACTCGTACTGCCCGGCGACGGCGAAGAGCGGCGTGCCGGTCGAGTCGAAGTCCCCCTCCGAGTACTTGACGTCGCCGAAGGGCTGCCAGGTGAGCCGCGCGTTGGTCTGGAACTTGTCGTTGTCGTTGCGGTCCACGGTGCGGCCGTTGCCGTTGAAGATGCCGACCCGCCAGTCGAGCTTGCCGCCCATCGGCAAGCCCCAGACCTGGACCCCGATGTCGCGGCCGCGCGCGAACTCGTCGGAGACGATCGAGCGGTCCACGAACTGCTGGTTGCCCGAGGAGGTGAGCTGCTGCCGCCCGAAGGGGACCTTGTACTGCCCGGCCTTGAGCTGGAAGGTCTTCTTCCCCTGGGTGAAGTCGTAGTTGATGTTGGCGTCCTCGAGCGGGTTGGCGGTGTCGGGCCAGTTGAGCTGCAGCTCGTAGGTGAGGTCCTTTTCGTAGACCCAGCCGTCGAACTTGGTCTTCATGCGGCGGATGCGGAAAGAGCCGACGTCGTCGCCCACCTCCGGCATCTCCTGGGTGAAGCGCACCTGCAGGCGGTTCGAGATGCCAACGGTGCCGAGCTTGTGCTCGATCGTCGTCTTGCCGTCCTTCCAGCTCACCGTGAACGGCGGCGGCACCGGCTTGGGCGTCGGCCTTTCGTAGCCCGGCAGGTCGTGCTTGAAGAAGTAGAGGTCCGCGGCGGTCTCGTTTTCGGCCACCACGGTCTCGCCGTTGGGGCCGGCGCCGGGGAGGGTGATGGACGTCCCCATGTCCCCCGACTCCTCCCACAGCTTGTGGCGCTCCGGGGTGTTGAAGACGTAGATGCGGCCCTCCTTCTCGACCTCCTTGTAGAAGAGCCCGGTCACTTGGGCCGCGGCGGCCGAAGTGGCGATCGCCACCGCCAGCAGGCCCACGACGAGCTTCATGCGCTTACGCATTCCAATCTCCTTTGTGCGGTCCATGGGATGCGGCGAGGTTAGGCGGCGGCCGGAGCGGCGGCGCGACGCGGGCGTGACAGCCGTGCGACAGCCGGTCATCGCCTGGCTGTCACGCGGCTGTCACCCGCCGGCTCCCGCCCCGCCGCACCGCCCGCCGACAATGGCGCCGTTCACGACCCCTCAAGGAGAACCGAACCCATGAAGCAGATCGGCAAAGCGACGGGCCTGGCGACGGCGGCCCTCTTCGTCACCACCCTCCTCGCCGCCCAGGCGGTCAAGGTGGACCCGAGCATCGCGGCCTACCAGAAGACCGGCGGCGTCTCCGGCAGCCTGAGCTCCGTCGGCTCCGACACCCTCAACAACCTGATGACGCTGTGGGCGGAAGGCTTCCGCCGCCAGTACCCCAACGTGCGCATCCAGATCGAGGGCAAGGGCTCCTCGACGGCGCCGCCGGCGCTGATCTCCGGCACCGCCCAGCTCGGCCCGATGAGCCGCACCATGCGCTCGACCGAGATCGACGAGTTCGAGAAGAAGTACGGCTACGAGCCGATCGCGATCCGCGTCGCGGTGGACGCCCTCGCCGTCTACGTCAACAAGGACAACCCGCTCGACAAGCTCACCCTGCAGCAGGTCGACGCCATCTTCTCGAAGTCGCGCGCCTGCGGCGCCAAGAAGCCGGCGCAGAAGTGGGCCGACACGGGGCTCGCCGACAGCCGCTTCGCGCCGAAGCCGATCAGCCTCTACGGCCGCAACTCGGCCTCCGGCACCTACGGCTACTTCAAGGAGCACGCCCTCTGCAAGGGCGACTACCGCGACACGGTCAAGGAGCAGCCGGGCTCGGCCTCGGTGGTGCAGGGGGTCTCCGAGGATGTCTACGGCGTCGGCTACAGCGGCATCGGCTACCGCACCTCGGGCGTCAAGCCGGTGGCGCTGGCCGTCAAGCCCGGCGCGACCTACTACGCGGCCTCGGCCGAGGACGCGCTCTCCGGCAAGTACCCGCTGTCGCGCTACCTCTACGTCTACGTCAACAAGGCCCCCAACAAGCCGCTCGACCCGATGGTGCGCGAGTTCCTGAAGTTCGCCCTCTCGCAGGAGGGGCAGCAGACGGTGGTCAAGGACGGCTACCTGCCGATCCCCAACAAGATCGTCCAGGAGGAGCTCGGCAAGCTTCGGTAAGAGACCTCATGGGCCGCCGGCCGGGCGCCGCGACTCTGTTAAGCTCGCTGACCCCGACCGGCGGCATGCTCGATCCAATCCACGGCGCCGTGACTCCCCCTTCGAGAGCAGCGGCGCGGCGCGGCGAGACGCCGCGCCGGCGCCTGGTCCGCGACCGCCTGGCGCGCTGGGTGGTCACCGCCGGCGGCGTCGCCATCATCGTCAGCATCCTGGGCATCCTGGTCTTCATCCTGGTCGAGGTCTGGCCGCTCACCCGGCCGGCCGCCGTCGAGGGGGCGGGCTCGATCCGCCTGCCGGGAGGGGTCCCGCTGGCGCTCCTTGCCGACGAGCACCGCAGCCACGTCGCGGCTTTGGGGAGCGACGGTATCGTGCGCGTCGTGCGGACGGCCGACGGCCGGGTGGTCCTGGCGCAGCCGCTGCTCGTGCCCGCGGTCCGCCTGACCGCCGCCGCTGTGCCGCCGGAAGGGCGGTTCTTCGCCGCCTCCACCGCCGACGGCCGCGCCGTGTTGGCGCCGGTCGAGTTCGCGATCGAGTTCGCCGGCGACCGGCGCGTCGTGACGCCGCGCCTGGGCCAGCCGGTCGTCCTCGAGCTCGACCCCGGGCGCCGCCCGCTCGGCCCCCTCGCCGCCCAGCTCGACGCCGAGGGCAACGCGGCGGCGGCGGCGGTCCTCGCCGGCGGTGGGCTGGCGCTGGTGCGCCGCACGACCGAGGAAAACCTCCTCTCCGGCGAGACGACGGAGAGCCTCGAGCGCTTCCCCCTCGCCGCACCCCACGCGATCACCGCCCTGGCCCTCGATCCCGACCGGCGCAACCTCTACGCCGGCACCCGCGGCGGCGAGCTGCTGCGCTGGGGAATCGCGCCGGAAGGGCCCGGCGCGGGGCGGGCGGTCTCCGCCGGGGGAGTGCCGGTCACCGCCCTGACCCTCCTCATCGGCGGCCGGTCGCTGGTCGTGGGGCAGGGGAGCGGCGCGCTCTCGGTCTGGCTGACCGTGCCGCACGGCGAGGACGCAGTGCGCCTCGTCCGCGCCCGCGACTTCCCGGCGCACGCGGCGGCGATCACGGCCCTTGCCCCCTCGATGCGCGACAAGGGGTTCCTGGCGCTCGACGCGGGGGGCGGCCTCGGCCTCTACCACTCGACCGCCCACCGCACCCTTTGGCGAGGGCACTCGCCCCTGCCCGGCGGCCGGACGCTCGCCTTCGCCCCCAAGGTGGACGGCGCCTACGTCGCCGCCGCCGGCCGGCTGGCCGCGCTCGCCATCCGCAACCCCCACCCCGAGGTGACCTGGAAGTCGCTCTTCGGCAAGGTCTGGTACGAAGGCTACGAGCGGCCGGAGCACGTCTGGCAGTCGAGCGGCGGCACCGACGACTTCGAGCCCAAGCTCTCGCTCACCCCGCTCCTCGTCGGCACGCTCAAGGGGACGTTCTACTCGCTCCTCCTCGCCATCCCGCTCGGCGTCTTCGGCGCGATGTACGCCTCGCAGTTCATGCACCCGACCTACAAGCGGGTGCTCAAGCCGCTGATCGAGATCATGGCGGCGCTCCCGAGCGTCGTCCTCGGGTTCCTGGCCGGGCTGTGGCTCGCGCCGCGCGTCGAGCGGGCGCTGCCGGGCCTGTTCCTAATGCTTGTCGTCCTGCCGCTCGCGGTGCTCGGCGCCGGGGCGCTCTGGTGGCGGCTGCCGCGCCGGCTGCGCGGCCGCTTCCACGTCGGGGTCGAGGCCATCCTCTTCGTCTTCGTCCTGGCCGGCGCGATCTGGCTCTGCCTCGCCCTCTCCGCCCCCTTCGAGCGGCTGGCCTTCGGCGGCGACTTCCAGGGCTGGCTGCTGCGGACCACCGGCCTCCCTTACGACCAGCGCAACGCGATCGTCGTCGGCCTGGCGATGGGCTTCGCGGTCATCCCGATCATCTTCGCCATCGCCGAGGACGCCTTCTCGAACGTGCCGCCCAACCTGGTGGCGGGGTCGCTGGCGCTCGGCGCCGACCGCTGGCAGACGGTGACGCGCGTGGTCCTGCCGACCGCCAGCCCCGGGATCTTCTCCGCCGTCATGGTCGGCTTCGGCCGCGCGGTGGGGGAGACGATGATCGTGCTCATGGCGACCGGCAACACGCCGATCATGAGTTGGAACCCGTTCAACGGCTTCCGGACGCTCTCGGCCAACATCGCGGTCGAGATCCCCGAGGCGCCGCATGGCGGCACGCTCTACCGCGCGCTGTTCCTGGCCGCGCTCCTCCTCTTCCTTCTCACCTTCGTGGTCAACACGGCGGCCGAGCTGGTGCGCCAGCGGCTGCGGGAGCGCTATGCCCAGCTCTAGCGGCGCGCCCAAGGCGGCCGAGCTCTTCGGCGGCTCGCGCCAGCGGACCGAGCGGCTGGGGCGGTCGTTCACCTGGCTCTGCGGCGGCGCCCTGGCGCTGAACCTCCTCCTCGTCATCGGCATCTTGGTCCTCTTGGCCCTCAACGGGCTCGGCTACTTCTGGCAGAAGGACCTGGCCGAGCTGACGCTCCGCGACGGTCGCAAGCTCCTGGGCGAGATCTGGGAGGTCGAGCGGACGCCGGCGCGGCGGGACGTGCCGGCCGTGGCGCGGCTGCGCATCAAGACCGGCAACCGCGACGTCGACGGCCTCGACTTCGCCTGGATCGAGGACGAGGACGTGGTCCGCCAGGCCAGCCCGCCGGAGGCGGTCCTCCTCGAGCGGCTGGAGTGGGGGAACTTCCACGGCTACTTCGTCGAGCTGCGCCACGGCGCACGGGTCCTGGCGCGCGGGCCGCGGGCGGTGGCGCGGGCGCTGCCGCCGCTCCTGGCGCGGAAGGAGGCGGAGCGGGAGCGGCTGCGGGCGCTGGAGCGTGGGGCGATCGGCGACGTCAACCACGAGATCGAGCGTCTGCGCCTCGCGGCCCGGCGGCTGGAGCTCGAGGACCCGCCGCCGGCGGTGCGGGCGCGGCGGGCGGCGGCGATCGCCCAGGAGCTCGCGGCGCGCGAGGCCGAGTACGAGCGGCTCGCCGCCCGCCTCACGGGGATGCGCGAGCGTCTCATGGCCGAGACCCTGGTCATGGCCACCGCCGCCGGCGAGACCAAGGACGTGCCCGTCGGCAACGTCGTCGCCGCCCTCCGCCCCAACCGCCTCGGCGCCGGCGGCAAGCTCGGCCTCTACCTCTCCCGCGCCGGGCACTTCGTCACCGACGAGCCGCGCGAGTCGAACACCGAGGGGGGGATCTTCCCCGCCATCTTCGGCACCGTGATGATGGTCTTCATCATGTCCTTCGCGGTGACGCCGCTCGGCGTCCTCGCCGCGCTCTACCTGCGCGAGTACGCCAAGCAAGGTCCGCTGGTGCGGCTGGTGCGGATCGCGGTCAACAACCTGGCGGGGGTGCCGTCGATCGTCTTCGGCGTCTTCGGCCTGGGCTTTTTCGTCTACTTGATCGGCGGCTCGATCGACCGCCTCTTCTACCCCGAGGCCCTCCCCACCCCGACCTTCGGCACCGGCGGCATCCTCTGGGCGAGCCTGACCCTGGCGCTCCTCACCGTGCCGGTCGTCATCGTGGCGGCCGAGGAGGGCCTCGCGGCCGTGCCGCGCATCGTCCGCGAGGGGTCGCTGGCGCTCGGCGCCACCAAGTGGGAGACGATCCGCCGCGTCGTGCTGCCGGCGGCGGCGCCCGGCATCCTGACCGGCATGATCCTGGCGATGGCGCGCGCCGCCGGCGAGGTGGCGCCGCTGATGATCGTCGGCATGGTCAAGCTGGCGCCCGCCCTGCCGATCGACGGCCGGCCGCCCTTCGTCCACCTCGAGCGCAAGTTCATGCACCTCGGCTTCCACATCTTCGACACCGGCTTCCAGAGCCCGAACGTGGAGGCCACGACGCCCCTGGTCTTCGCCACGGCGCTGCTGCTGATCGCGGTGGTGACCGTCATGAACCTGGTGGCGATCGTGCTCCGCAATCACCTCCGCCGCAAGTACGCCGGCAGCGCGGTCTGACCGCCGCCGGCTGGAGATAAAGACATGGTTTCCACCGCCACGGCGCTCGACCCCGGCATCCAGAACCCGATCCTGACCGTCGAGTCGCTGTCGCTCTGGTACGGGGAGAAGCAGGCGCTGCGCGACATCTCCCTGAAGATCCCG
>DATLOC010000068.1:0-52269 GCA_035536455.1 Thermoanaerobaculia bacterium
GAAGACGTGGCCGGGTTGCAGGAATCCCTGCGCCGTTCGCTCGCCGACGGCGGCGAGTTCTCCTCGTTGCACCGCGTCGACCACCCACGGCTCGGCCGCCGCCACGTCCATGCCATGGGCCGGGCCCTCGCGGGTCCCGACGGCCGGCCGGAACGCATGATGGGCGTGGTGCGGGACGTGTCCGCCGAGCAACGCAACGCGCGTGAGGTCGAATCGCTGCGCGAGCAACTGTCGGAGGAGCTGCATGCGATGCATCGCCTGCACGGCATCAGCACGCGCCCGATCGGCCGCGACGAGACGCTGGCGGCGTTGCTCGCCGAAGTGCTGGACGCGGCGCTCGAGATCACCGGACGCGAGCGCGGCGTGATCCGCCTCGTGGACGAAACCGGCGAGTCGCTGGTGGAGCTGGCCACGCGCGGCTTCGAGGCGGATTTCATGCAGTCGATGACGCGCATCCAGCGCGATTCGGAGGTGCCGAGCGCGGTGGCATGGCGCACCGGCCGGCGCTTCGCGGTCGCCGACATCGCCGCCGACGCCCGTTTCGCCGGCACTCCGGCCGGCCAGAGGCTGCTGCGCCACGGCGTGCGCGCGGTGCAGGCCACGCCGCTCGTGAGCCGCGCCGGGCAGGTGGTCGGGACTTTGACCACGCACGGGGACACGCCGCACGAATGGAGCGAGCGCGAGCTGCGCCTGCTCGACATGCTGTCGCGGGACGCCGCCGACTTCATCGAGCGCGCCAAGGCACAGGCGCAGCTGCAGGAGGCCGATCGCCGCAAGGACGAGTTCCTCGCCATCCTCGCCCACGAGCTGCGCAACCCGCTCGCCCCGATCCGCAACTCGCTGCACATCCTCCGGCTGGGCGCCCGCAACGATCCGACGGCCGAGCGCGTCACCGAGATGATGGAGCGACAGGTCAATCACATGGTGCGCCTGGTGGACGACCTGATGGAGGTGTCGCGTATCACCCGCGGCAAGATCGAGCTGCGCAAGGAGCCGGTCGAGATCGCCGCGGTGGTGCGCAGCGCCGTAGAGACGAGCCGGCCGCTCATCGAGGCCGCCGGCCATCAGCTCACCGTCGCGGTCCCGCCGGAGCCGCTGACGCTCGAAGGGGACCCCGTCCGGCTCGCCCAGGTCTTCGCCAACCTCCTCAACAACGCCGCCAAGTACACCGACGACGGCGGGCGCATCTGCCTCACGGTCCGGCGCGAGGGCGGCGACGCGATCGCGGTCTCGGTGCGGGACACCGGCACCGGCATCTCGGCCGACATGCTGCCGCGCGTCTTCGAGCTGTTCACGCAGGTGGACCGCTCGGCCGGCCGCGCCCAGGGCGGGCTCGGCATCGGCCTGACGCTGGTCAAGAGCCTGGTCGAGATGCACGGCGGCAGCGTCGAGGCGCACAGCGAGGGGCCCGGCCGGGGGAGCGAGTTCGTGGTCCGGCTGCCGCTGTCGGCCGCCCCGCGGCGCGCCGGCGAGCCGGGACCGGAGGAGAGGCCGCCCGCCATCCTGGCCCTGCGCCGCGTGCTGGTGGTCGACGACAACCGCGACGCCGCCGAGAGCCTGGCGATGCTGCTCAAGCTGCTCGGCAGCGAGGTCCACGTCGCCTACGACGGCCCGGGTGCCCTCGAGGCGGTCACGAGCTACCGCCCGTCGGTCGTGCTGCTGGACATCGGCATGCCCGGCATGGACGGCCACGAGGTGGCGCGGCGGATCCGGAGCCAGCCCGAGCTCCAGGACGTGGCCCTCATCGCGATCACGGGCTGGGGGCAGGAGGAAGACCGCCGGCGCTCGCACGAGGCGGGGTTCGATTCCCACCTGATCAAGCCCGTCGACGTCGGCGCCCTGGAGGGGCTGTTGGCCTCTCTCGAGGGCGGCGCGGGCGGCCGCCGGGCAGCCCGCGGCGACTGACCGGCGCCCACCGCCGGTACGCTATCCTCTTCCGCCGAACAGAGCCACGGAGGTGCCATGTACGTCCCCTACGACCTGAGCAAGGTCAAGCTGCTCGACCTGTCGCAGAACTTCTCGATGGACTCGCCGGCGTTCGCGTTTTACGAGGGGCCGACGGTGAAGTGGGTCAAGCGAATGGCCTTCGAGGGGGTCAACGCGCAGCTCATCTCGACGACCAACCACATTGCCACCCATCTCGACTCGCCCATCCATTTCTACGACCCGGGGCCGGACATCGCCGGCATCCCGATCGAGACGCTCTTCGGGCCGGCCTGCATCGTCGACCTGGCGGGGCTCGGGATCGGCGACTACCAGATCTACGGCCCGGAGCACTTCGAGGCCTGGGAGGCGAAGACCGGCATCCGCATCGAGCGCGGCGACATCCTCATCATCCACACCGGCTACCACCGCTTCTACAACGAGGACTGGTACAAGGCGAAGCGCTGCACGGTGCGCGACGTCGTCGAGGAGAGCGCCCACGAGCCCGACCTGCCGCGCATCTTCTTGAAGCACCCCGGGCCGCAGTCCCGCTTCGTCGACTGGATCCTCGACCGCGGCGTCCGCTGGCTGGCGGTCGACTGCATCGCCGCCGACCATCCGTTCAACACCAACGTCCGCCGCGCCCGCCCCGACCTCGTGCCGGAGGTGGAGAAGGCCATCGGCATGTCGCTCGACGAGGCCTTCCCCTGGCCGGCCGACTACCAGTGCATGCACGTCAAGCTCTTCCCGCACGGGGTCTTCCACGCCGAGAACGTCGGCGGGCAGATCGACGAGGTGCTGGACCAGAAGGTCTGGCTCGGCTGCTTTCCGTTCCGCTTCAAGGGCGGCGAGGCGGCCTTCGCGCGGGTCGTGGCGTTCGTCGAGGAGAAGGCATGACCGAGGCGGCGGGCTCCGTCGTCGGCTTGCGCACCAAGCGCAACGAGGACCCGCGGCTGCTCACCGGGCAGGCGCTCTTCGTGGACGACGTCGAGCTGCCCGGCATGCTCCACGCCGCCTTCCTGCGCAGCCCGTACGCCCACGCGCGGCTCGGGCGGATCGACGTCGCGCGGGCGCGGGAGATGCCGGGGGTGGCCGCCGTCTACACGGCCGACGACCTCGGCGCTTACTGGAAGCCCGCGCCGCTGCTGGTGCCGCCGCCGCCGGTTGCCGACATGGTGTTCAACGAGCGGACGCAGGTGCCGCTGGCGAAGGGGAAGGTGCGGCACGTCGGCGAGCCGGTGGCGGTCGTCGTGGCCGCCAGCCGGTACCTCGCCGAGGACGCACTGGAGACGATCGAGGTCGAGTACGAGGCGCTGCCCGCCGTCGTCGACCTGGAGGCGGCGCTGGCGCCCGGCGCGGCCCTGGTGCACGAGGACGTGGGCTCGAACCTCGCCGCCCACGTCGTGCAGCGCAAGGGGGACTACGCGGCGGCGAAGGCCGCAGCCGATCTCGTCCTCCGCCGCCGGCTCTGGTACGACCGCGGCACCGCGGCGGCGATCGAGAACCGCGGCGTCGTCGCGCAGTGGGACGCGCGCGCCCAGCGGCTGTCGATCTGGGACACGACACAGGCGCCGATCCCGGTGCGCAACGGCCTCGCCCGCATGCTCGGCCTCTCCGAGCACCAGGTGCGTCTGGTAGCGCCCTTCATCGGCGGCGGCTTCGGGCCGAAGATCATGATGTTCTACCCCGAGGAGGTCGTGGTCCCCTGGTTGGCGCTGCGCTTGGACCGGCCGGTCAAGTGGCTGGAGGACCGGGCTGAGAACTTCGTCGCCACGACGCACGAGCGCGGGCAGCTCCACGACGCCGAGATCGCGCTGTCGCGCGAGGGGCTCATCCTCGGCCTTCAGGACTCCTTCCTCCACGACACCGGCGCCTACGACCCCTACGGCCTGACCGTGCCGCTCAACAGCCAGTGCACGCTCCTCGGGCCCTACCGCGTGCCGGCCTACGACAGCGAGTTCCGCGCCGTCTTCACCAACAAGACGATCGTCACCCCCTACCGCGGCGCCGGGCGGCAGCACGGGGTCTTCGTCGTCGAGCGGCTGCTCGACCTCGCGGCGCGCGAGCTCGGGCTCGAGCCGGCCGAGATCCGCCGCCGCAATTTCCTCAAGCCCGAGGACTTCCCGGTCGACAACGAGATCATCTACCAGGACTTCGCGCCCCTCGTCTACGACAGCGGCAACTACGAGCCGATCCTCGACAAGGCGCTGGCGATGATCGGCTGGGAGCGGTTCCGCCGCGAGGAGCAGCCGGCTCGCCGCGCCGCCGGGCGCAAAGCGGGCATCGGCGTCGTGGCCTACGTCGAAGGGACGGGGATCGGACCCTTCGAGGGGGCGCGCGTGCAGGTGCAGACGAACGGCAAGGTGACGGTCGTCACCGGTATCGGCACTCAGGGGCAGGGGCACTACACCGTCTTCGCGCAGATCGCCGCCGAGCAGCTCGGCGTCGCCGTCGCGGACGTCGAGGTGGTGACCGGCGACACCGACCAGTTCCACTGGGGCACCGGCACCTTCGCCAGCCGCGGCGCGGTGGTTGCGGGCAACGCCGTCCACGAGGCGGCGAAGGACGTGCGGCGCAAAGCGCTGCGCTTGGCGGCCGAGGAGCTGGGGGTAGGGGAGGAGGAAGTGGAGTTGGCGGATGGGGCGGCACGGGTGCGCGGCGACGCCGCGCGCTCCATCGGTCTCGGCGAGCTGGCCAAGCGCGCCAACCCGATGCGCGGCGCCGTCAAGCCCGGCACCGAGCCGGGCCTCGAGGCCACCAACTACTTCGGCCCGCACCGCGGCGCCACCGCCAGCGGCGCGCACGCCATGATCATCGAGATCGACCCCGAGACCATGCAGGTAACGGTCGAGAAGTACGTCGTCGTACACGACTGCGGGCGGGTTCTCAACCCGCTGCTCGTCGACGGCCAGGTGCACGGCGGCGTGGCGCAGGGCCTCGGCAACGCCTTCTACGAGGAGCTGGCCTACGACGACAACGGCCAGCTCACCAACGCCTCGTTCATGGACTACCTGCTGCCCACCGCCCTCGACGTGCCGCGCGTCGACGTCGGGCACGAGGAGACCGTCTCGCCGCTCAACGCCCTCGGCACCAAGGGGGCGGGCGAGGCGGGCGCGATCCCCACCGGCGCCCTCTTCGCCCAGGCGGTCGAGGACGCGCTCGGCGTGCCCGGCCTGGAGATCCTGGAGATCCCGCTCAAGCCCAGCCGGCTCTGGGAGCTCGTCGAAAGCCGGAAAAGCCCCGCCTGAGGGGAACACCCCGCCCGGCCTGGGGGGCCTTCCTCATGGTCCGGCGGCGGAGTCCTGCCTAGGGTAGTGGCGAGGGGAGGGGCGGCTGCGTTGTACCACCTCCCGACCACCAACCCTGGGGAGCGTCGGCGGCGAGACCGGCTACCGCGTCGAGCGCAGCGCCGGCGGCGGGCCCTGGACGGAGATCGCCCACGTGGACGGCGCCACCACGACGCTCGCCCTCTCTGGGCTGCCCGACGGCCAGTACGCCTTCCGCGTGCGGTCGGAGTTCCCTGGCGCGCTCTGCACCTACATCGAGCAGCCGGGCAACACGCAGGCGGTGCAGGTCGACCACCGGGTCGCGTTCACCGCCTCCGGCGTCAGCGTCCAGGTCGTCCGCGCCGACCTCGGCAACGGCATCTTCGAGGTCGACGCGGTGCTGGTCAACGAGTCGGCGGAGACGCTGCTCAACCCGGTGAGCCTCGAGATCGTCGGCATCGACGCCTCGACCGGCGACGTGCGGGTGATCAACGCCGACAACCAGCGCGGCGGCACCAGCGAGGCCGACGCGGCGACTTTCAGCTACGCCGGCCCGGTGCTGGGCGAGGAGCTGACGCCGGGTGAGACCTCCTGGTCGCGCACCCTGCGCTTCGCCGACCCCAGCAGCGTACTCTTCGACTTCGAGGCGCGCGTCAACGGCTACCGGAAGCCCTAGGGCGCATCAGTAGGGCATAGAGCACGAAGGCGACGCCGAAGCCGACGAACCAGGCGTAGTCGTAGAGGAAGCGGACGGCGGGGATGACCAGGCCGATGAGCGCCGCGGTCACCCCCGCCGCCAGCGCCGCCAGCGCCTTCCAGTTCCAGCGCCCGTAGATGCCGTTGCGGGAGTAGAGGTCGGGCAGCGACAGCCGCCCCCGTCGCACCAGCCAGTAGTCGGCGATGAAGATGCCGGCGATCGGCCCCAGGAACCCGGAGTACCCCACCAGCCAGCCGAAGATGTAGGTGCCGTAGTCGGCCAACAGCTTCCAGGGCTGGATCACGATCCCGATCACCCCGGTGATCAGGCTGCCGGCGGCGAAGCCGATCCGCCGCGGCCAGAGGTTGGCGAAGCCGTTGGCCGGCGCCACGACGTTGGCGGCAACGTTGGTGGTCAGGGTGGCGACGAGCACCGCGAAGAGCGAGATCAGGACGATCACCGGGCTCTCCAGCCGCGAGAGCAGCGCCACCGGGTCCCAGATCGCCTCCCCGAAGACCAGCACCGAGGCCGAGGTCACCGCCACGCCGATGAAGGAGAAGAGCACCATCGTCGGCGGCAGGCCGAGGAGCTGCCCCAGCGCCTGCGCCCGCTGGCTGCGGGCGAAGCGGGAGAGGTCCGGGATGTTGAGCGCCAGGGTGGCCCAGAAGCCGACCATGGCGGTCAGCGCCGGGACGAAGAAGGCGAAGAACTCCGCCGGCGTGGCGAAGCGGCTGGGGCGGGCGAGGATCGGTCCCAGCCCGCCGGCGCGCCAGGCGGCCCAGGCGAGGAGGGCGAGGCCGGCGGCGATCAGGAAGGGCGCCGCCCAGGCCTCGAGGCGCTTGATCGAGTCGCTGCCGCGCACCGCGATCCACATGTTCCAGGCCCAGAAGACGGCGAAGGCGATCCAGACCCCGCCGGGCACCCGCTCCCAGGCGGGCAGCGCGGTCGTCAGCATGGTGTGGATCGCCTGGCCGCCGATCCAGGTCTGGATGCCGAACCAGCCGCAGGCGACGAGCGAGCGCAGGATCGCCGGCACGTGCGCCCCCGAGGTGCCGAAGGAGGCGCGCGCCAGGACCGGGAAGGGGATGCCGTAGCGCGTGCCGGCGTGGGCGATGGCGATCATCGGCGCGAGCACGATCAGGTTGCCGAGGAGGATGGTGAGCATCGCCTGCCACCAGCTCATACCGCCGTCCACCAGGCCGGCCGCCAGCATGTAGGTCGGGATGCAGACCGAGAGGCCGATCCAGAGCGAGGCGACGTGGTAGACGCCCCAGGTGCGCTGGGAGAGGCGCGTCGGCGCCAGGTCGGCGTTCGACAGCGACGGATCGGGCGGCGACCCGGTCATCTCGACGAGCCGGTCGGAGGGACGCAGGTGCATGCTCACGTTCCGGAAGGCGCAGTCTAGCGCGCAGGCTTCCCGGTCGGAGAGGCAAGCTTGCTGGGTGGAGAGACAAGCTTGCTTTTTCAGGTGGGAAGGCTGCGAGGCGGAGAGACAAGCTTGTTAGCTCGCCATGCAAGCTTCCTGGTCGGAGAAGGAAGCTTGCAGTTTCGGGTAGGAAGCTTGCGAGCTGGAGATGCAAGCTTGCAAGCTCGTTCCGCAAGCTTCCTACCTGAAGAGGGAAGCGTGCTCGGCGAGGAAACAAGCTTGCCTCTCGACTTCGCAAGCCTTCCACCCGGAGTAGGAAGCTTGCTGGCCCGCTCGGGAGACTTCCTACCGCACCCAGCAAGCTTCCGGTCTCGACCGGCAAGCCTGCCGCACTATGATCCACGCGTGCCGCCCGAGCGGCGCGGCTGAGCGATCGGGGCCGCGGCGGTCGCCGCGGCCCTCCTCGTCTTCCTTCTTCTGCGCCCTGCGCCTAGAGCAGCCCGATCCGCTGCAGCTTCCGCCGCTGCGTCGTCGTCAGCAGGTCGGCCACGCGCTCGAACCGCCGCCGCAGCGCCTGCGCGGCCGCCCGGCTCGGCGAGTTCGTGCGAGTCGGCAGCGGCACCGTCTTCTGGAAAGTCGGCGCCCGGCGCGCGTGGGTCGCCGCCTCGAAGCCGGAGGCGATCTTGATCAGCGTCGGCTCGCTGAACGCCCCGGCCATGAAGCTGATCCCCACCGGCAGCCCGTGGGTGAAGCCGGCCGTGACGTTGATCAGCGGGTAGCCCGCCATCGCCGCCGCGGTCGAGCTGGCGCCGAGGAAGTGGTCGCCGTTGATCAGGTCGGTCGGCCAGGCGGGGGCACCGGTCGGGGAGACCAGGGCGTCGACGGTGTGCTGCGCGAGCGCCGCGTCGATTCCCTCGGGGCCGGCCAGCCGCGGCCCGCGCTCGAGCGCCTCGAGATACTCCTGCTCGGTGAAGATCTCGGCCTCGGCGGCCTCCAAGAGCTCCTGGCCGAACCACTGCAGCTCCTGGTCGGCGTGCGCGATGTTGAAGGCGATGACATCGGCCAAGGAGTGCACCGGCACGCCCGTGCGGGTCGCGAGGTAGGCGTTCAGGTCGCGCTTGAACTCCCAGATCAGGACGATCAGCTCGGCGAGGTCGGCGAAGAGCACGTCGATGGTCGGCACGTCCGCCGGGTCGACGAGCACCGCGCCGGCGTCGGCCATCGCCTCGAGCGCCGCCTCGAAGATCGCGTCGGTCTCGCCGCTATACTCCGTCACGTTCCGGCGGAAGACGCCGATGCGCGCGCCGGCGAGGCCGTCCGGGTCGAGGAACTGGGTGTAGTCAGTGAAGGAGTGCCCGGCGCTGCGGTTGGTCGCCGGGTCGCGCGGGTCGACGCCGGTCAGGACGCCGAGAACCGCGGCCGCGTCGGCGACGGTGCGGCCGTGCGGGCCGACGGTGTCCTGGGTGTGGGAGATCGGGATGACGCCGGCGCGGCTGGTCAGCCCGACCGTCGGCTTGATACCGACGACGCCGTTGGCATGCGAGGGGCAGACGATCGAGCCGTCGGTCTCGGTGCCGAGGGCTGCGGCGGTGAAGTTGGCCGCCACCGCGGCCGCCGAGCCGGAGGAGGAGCCGCAGGGGTTGCGGTCGAGGACGTAGGGGTTCTTGGTCTGCCCGCCGCGTCCGCTCCAGCCGCTCGACGAACCGATGCCGCGGAAGTTGGCCCACTCGGAGAGGTTCGCTTTCCCCAGGATGACCGCGCCGGCCTGCTTGAGCTGGCGCGCGACGCTGGCGTCGCGCAGCGCCGGGGCGCCGACCAGGGCGAGCGAGCCGGCGGTCGTCAGCAACTGGTCGCGGGTGTCGATGTTGTCCTTGAGCACGACCGGGATGCCGTGGAGCGGGCCGCGCGGGTGGCCGGCGCGGCGCTCGGCGTCGCGGTTGCGCGCCAGGCCGCGCGCCTGCGGGTTGACCTGAATGATCGAGTTGACGGTCGGCCCGCTCTGGTCCAGGCGCTCGATGCGGTCGAGATAGAAGGCGACCAGCTCGGCGGACGAGAGGTCCCCCGACTCCATGCCGGCCAGCATCTCGGCGATCGTCGCCTCCTCGAGGTCGCCGTTCGCCTCGTAGGTCGGGGTCTCGGCGCCGGCGGGCGTGGAGTGGAGCAGTCCGGCGAGGGGCGCGCCGGCACCGGCCAGGGCACCGAGGCGGAGGAAGTTGCGGCGGCTCAGGTCCGCCGAGGGGCCGCGCTCCTCGGGGTCCGGCGCCTTGCCAGGGTCAGCGGTCGAGCGGTCTTTCGACATGTGCCCTCCTTTGATGGGGCGACGATACTAGCGCCGATCCGCTCCTGCTAACCTCCGCGCCATGGCGGCGGCGCGCGGCGCGGCGGTGGTTAGCGGCGGGGGGTCGGGGATCGGCCGGGCGATTGCCCTCGAGCTGGCGCGGCGGGGGTACCCGCTGGCGCTCCTCGGCCGGCGCCACGCGCCGCTCGCCGAGACGCTGGCTGCGGCGGGGCAGGAGGAGGTCGGGCTGGCGCTGCGCTGCGACGTCACCGACGCCGCGGCGGTGGCGCGGGCGGCGGCGGAGGTGGAGCGGCGCTGGGGGGCGGTCGAGGTGCTGGTGCCGGCCGCCGGGGTGGCGCGGGTGGCGCCGCTCGCCGACCTGCCGCCCGACGCCTTCCGCGAGACCGTCGAGACCAACCTCACCGGCACCTTCCTCCTGCTGCGCGTCTTCCTGCCGCCGATGGTGGAGCGGGGGAGGGGGTGGGTCTTCCCCCTCCTCTCGGTCGCCGCGACCCGCGGCTTCCCCGGCTGGTCGGCCTACTGCGCCAGCAAGTGGGGGGTGGCCGGCCTGGTGGCGGCGCTGCGCGCCGAGGTCGCCGGCACCGGCGTGCGCATCGTGGCCCTCTATCCGGGGGCGGTGGACACCGGGATCTGGGAGGGCGTGCCGGGGGAGTGGGACCGTGCCGGGATGGTGCCGCCGCGGGAGGTGGCGCGGGCCGTCGCCTTCGCGCTCGACGGCGATCCCAAGGCGGTGGTCGAAGAGGTCCACGTCGGGCCCGCGGGAGGTGCGTTGTGAGGCTCCTACTCCTCGCCACACCGCTCCTTTCGCTGCTCGCGGCGGTGCCCGGCGGGCGCTGGCTGTTGCCCCTGCTGGCGCCGCTCGTTCTCTATCCGTCGTTCCGCGAGCGTGTCACGGTGCGCGACTACCGCGCCGCCTGGGGCCTGACGATGCTCTGGGCGTTCCTGCTCAGTGCCGGCGTCGTCCTGCTGACCATCCTCTGGCCGGAGGCGGCGCGCGACGGCATCTGGAACGGCGAGACCTACCGCGCCGAGATGTTCGGCTGGATCGCCACCGGCGAGGGGCGCGAGGCCGACTGGCGCGCCTTCCTGCCGCAGCACCTCCTGCACCTCGCGGCATTCCTCGTCCTGACCTACGTCTCGGCGGGCTACCTGGGCCTGGCGCTGGGCGCCGCGCTCGTCGCCTACATGAGCTATTTCGTCGGCAGCTACGCCGCGGCGAGCGGCGCGCCGCTCCTCGGCGCCGTCGCCGCCTGGGTTCCCTGGTCGGTGGTGCGGGTGGCCGCCTTCGTCCTCCTCGGTTGCCTCCTGGCGCGCCCCCTCCTGGTCCGCCGCCCCTGGCCCTTCGAGCGCCGCGAGGCCCGCCTCTTCGCCCTCGGCTTCGCCGGCATCGTCGCCGACATCCTGCTCAAGGCCATCCTCGCGCGGCCGTACGGCTCCTTCCTGCGCGAGCTGGCGCGGGGCCTGCTGCTGGACTAGACCTTCGAGATGAGTCCAATCCGCGAGACCTCCGGCTCCCTTTCCGGCGCCGGCCGGCGCATCGGGATCGTGGCGTCGCGCTTCAACGCGCCCGTCGTCGAAAAGCTCGTCGCCGCGGCCGTCGACTGCCTGCAGCGCCACGGCGTGGAGCCGCAGGACGTCCACCTGGTGCGGGTGCCGGGAGCCTGGGAGATCCCGGCGGCGCTGGAGGAGCTGGCCGCCGCCGGCGGGGTCGACGCCCTCGTCGCCCTCGGCGCGGTGATCCGCGGCGAGACCGCGCACTTCGACCTCATCTGCGCCGAGTGCGCGCGCGGCATCGCCGGCGTCACCGAGCGGCACCGCATCCCGGTCGGCTTCGGCGTCCTCACCTGCGAGACGACCACGCAGGCCGAGGAGCGGGCGGCGGGCAAATCGGGCAGCAAGGGGTGGGAGGCGGCCCTCGCCGCCCTCGAGATGGCCGATCTCTTCGCGCGGCTGCGCGACTAGGCCGGGACCGCGTCAACCGCTATATCATTGCCCGACCCGCGCGGGTGGCCCGCCGCGGGACCTCCGCGGGACAATCGAGCATGGCGGCAGGCAAGCGGCGCGCGGCGCGCGAAATGGCGGTCCAGATGCTCTACCAGAGCGAGCTGGGCGGGAGCACGCCGCCGCAGGTCTTCGCCAACTTCGATCTGGCGCCCTACCTGACCGGCGCGGCGGGCGACGAGGAGGACGGCCGTCCGGCCGCCGCCGGCCGGGCGCGGGTCGAGGACGACCGCGCCGACTTCGCGCGCCGCCGGCGGCAAGTGGACGAGGCCTTCCGCTACGCCCAGGCGCTGGTGCACGGCACGCTCGACCACCGCGAGGAGATCGACGGCATGATCCGCGCCCAGGCCGACCACTGGCGCCTCGAGCGCATGCCGGCGGTGGACCGCAACATCCTGCGCCTGGCGGTCTACGAGATGCTGTTCGAGAAGGACATCCCCAAGCTCGTGGTCCTCGACGAGGCCATCGAGCTGGCGAAGAAGTTCGGCTCCGAGCAGTCCGGCCGCTTCGTCAACGGCCTGCTCGACGGCCTGCTCAAGCAGCACGACTTCCCCGGCACGCTGAAATGAACAACCCCGACCACTACGACCACAAGGCCGTCGAGGCCAAATGGCAGGAGCGGTGGGAGAAGCAGCGCACCGCCGAGGTGGACCTCCGCCACGCGCAAGGGAAGTTCTACATGCTCAACATGTTCCCCTACCCCTCGGGGGACCGCCTGCACGTCGGCCACGGCCGCAACTACATCCTCGGCGACGCCCTCTATCGCTACCTGCGGATGCGCGGCAAGCGGGTGCTCAACCCGATGGGCTGGGACGCCTTCGGCCTGCCGGCCGAGAACGCGGCCATCCAGCGCGGTGTCCACCCGAGCGACTGGACCTTCAACAACATCCGGGTGATGAAGGAGCAGTTCCGCCGCTGGGGCATCCTCTACGACTGGTCGAAGGAGATCGCCTCCTGCGTGCCGGAGTACTACCGCTGGAACCAGTGGCTCTTCCTGCGCCTGCT
Source organism: Thermoanaerobaculia bacterium (assembly GCA_035536455.1). Taxonomy (GTDB): domain Bacteria; phylum Acidobacteriota; class Thermoanaerobaculia; order Multivoradales; family UBA5704; genus DASUNQ01. Next base: position 12,558 of record DATLOC010000068.1, read on the forward strand.
GGAGAAGGGGCTGGCCTACAAGAAGAAGGCGCCGGTCAACTGGTGCCCGAGCTGCCAGACGGTGCTGGCCAACGAGCAGGTGGAGGAGGGGCGCTGCGAGCGCTGCGGCTCGGAAGTGGTGCAGAAGGACCTCGAGCAGTGGTTCTACCGCATCACCGACTTCGCCGACCGCCTGCTCGCCGGCCTCGACGACCTCCCGGGCTGGCCGGAGAAGGTCAAGATCATGCAGCGCAACTGGATCGGCCGCTCGGAGGGGGCGGAGATCGACTTCCCGCTGCCGGCGCTCGAGGAGAAGGTGACCGTCTTCACCACCCGTCCGGACACCGTGCACGGCGCCACCTTCCTGGTGCTCGCCCCCGAGCACCCGGTCACGGCCGCCCTCGTGGCGCGCCATCCGGAGCGCGAGGCGCTGGAGCGCTGGGTGGAGCAGGTGCGCAACACGCCGCGCATCCAGCGCGAGGGGGAGGACACGCCGAAGGAGGGCCGGGACCTCGGCGTCAAGGCGATCAACCCGGCAAGCGGCGAGGAGGTCCCGGTCTGGACCGCGAACTACGTGCTGCCCGACTACGGCACCGGCGCGATCATGGGCGTGCCGGCACACGACGAGCGGGACCTCGCCTTCGCCCGCCAGGAAGGGCTGCCGGTGCGCCTGGTCTACCACCGGACGCCGGACGAGACCGCCGACTCGCTGGTCGAGGCCAACCAGCACGAGGGGACGATCGCCAACGCCCCGCCGTTCGACGGCCTCACGTCGAGCGAGGAGACCGTCAAGAAGTTCATCGCCTGGCTGGAGGAGAAGGGCTGGGGGCGCGGCAAGGTCACCTACCGGCTGCGCGACTGGCTGATCTCGCGCCAGCGCTACTGGGGGACGCCGATCCCAGTCGTCTACTGCGAGCGCTGCGGCATGGTGCCGGTGCCGGACGACCAGCTCCCGGTGGCCCTGCCCTACGACGTCGAGTTCACGGGCCGCGAGGGCAACCCGCTGTCGCGCTCGAAGGCGTTCGTCGAGACCACCTGCCCGCGCTGCGGCAAGCCGGCGCGGCGCGAGACCGACACGATGGACACCTTCGTCGACAGCTCCTGGTACTACCTGCGGTATCTCTCGCCCAAGGACGACACGCGGATGTTCGCGCCCGAGATGGCCAACAAGTGGGCCCCGGTCGACCAGTACATCGGCGGTGTCGAGCACGCCATCCTTCACCTGCTCTACGCCCGCTTCGTCTGCAAGGTGCTGCACGACTTCGGTATGGTGGCCTTCGAGGAGCCGTTCACCAACCTCTTCAACCAGGGGATGATCACCCGCTTCTCGGAGAAGACCGGGCGGGTGGAGAAGATGTCGAAGCGGCGCGGCAACACCGTCTCGCCCGACGAGCTGATCGAGCGCTTCGGCGCCGACACCGAGCGCGTCTACACGCTCTTCATCGGGCCGCCGGAGCGGGAGGCGGAGTGGAGCGATGAGGCCGTGGCTGGCGCCTACCGCTTCCTGAACCGGCTCTGGCGCACGGCGGAGAAGCTCGACGAGGCGCCGCCGAACGCGCCCTCCGACCGCGAGCTCGAGCGGCAGCGGCACGCCACGATCCAGCGCGTCACCCACTCGCTCGAGCGCTTCTCGTTCAACACCGCGGTGGCGGCGCTGATGGAGCTGTCAAACGCGCTGGCCCGGGCGCTCGAGGAGCAGACTGCCTCGCGTCTGGTGTGCGACGAGACCTTCGACACGCTGCTGCAGCTCCTGCACCCCATGGCGCCGCACGTCACCGAGGAGCTGTGGGAGCGGCGCGGCCACCTCGAGAACCTGCTCGACACCGAGTGGCCGAGCTACGACGAGGCGAAGATCCGGCGCGTCCGCATCACCCTGGTCGTCCAGGTGGACGGCAAGCTCCGCGACCGCATCGAGGTGCTGGCCGACGCCGACGAGGCCGAGGTGCGCGCCGCGGCGCTGGCCAGCGACCGCGTGCGCGAGCACCTGACCGGCCGCGAGCTGGCGAAGGCGGTCGTGGTGCCGGGGCGGCTGGTGAACCTGGTGACGAGGAAGACGGCATGAGACATGTCACTCAGCTGCTGCTGGCAGCCCTGCTGGCGGGCGGCTGCGGCTACGCCCTCGTCGGCCGCGGCGTCAACCTCCCGGAGGACGTTCGCGAGGTCTACATCAAGCCGCTCGACAACCGCACCCCGCGCTCCCAGGTCGAGCAGTTCCTGACCCGCGCCATCGCCGAGGAGCTGGTGACGCGGCGCCGCTTCGCGGTGGTGGGCAACCCCGAGGGCGCGGACGCCGAGCTCTCCGGCGCCGTCGTCGGCTTCTCCGTCACGCCGGTCTCCTTCGACGACACCGGCCGCGCCACCGAGTACGAGATCTCGATCGTCGCCCAGGTCGCCTTCAAGCGCATCGCCGACGAGGCCGTGCTGTGGAGCAACGACCGCTACGTCTTCCGCCAGAGCTACCCGGTGGACGTCTCGGAGGCCGGCTTCTTCGACCGCGAGGACCAGGCGATCGAGGAGGCCGCGGAGCGCTTCGCGGAGACGATGGTGAGCGACCTGCTGGAAGGGTTCTGAAGAGTGAGGCAGGCGGCGATCCTCTCGGGGCTTGCACTGCTCGCGGCCTGCGGATCGTCGGCGGCGAGCGGCGAGCCACGCACGGTGCCCGTGGGCACCTGGGGCGGCGACCACGTCCTGCTCGAGGTCGCCGTGGGTGGCGCTTCCTTGGAGCTCGATTGCGCCCACGGCGCGGTCGAGGGGGCGATCCGCCTGGACTCCGAAGGGCGCTTCGATGCCGGCGGCACGTACGTCCAGGAGCGCGGCGGCCCGGTGCGGGAGGGTGGGGAAGACGCCAGGCCGGCGCGCTACGCCGGCCGCGTCGAGGGGAAGACCATGACCCTCACCATCGCCGTCGGCGACGGCGAGGAGACGCTCGGACCCTTCGAGCTGGTGCACGGCCGTTCCGCCCGCCTCACCAAGTGCCTCTAGATAAAGAACCGCCCCGCCCCCGGGAGCACCGGGAGCGGGGCGGCAGCCTGCGTGAAGCCGCCTACTGGCCGAGCGGCACGTTCACCGGCGCGTTCCGGCTGGAGCTGACGCCGGCCTGGTCGGTGCAGGTGACCGTGACCGTGTAGACGCGGCCGTCGCCGGTGCCGGAGCGCTCGGCGCGCAGCCGGACGAGCGTCGGGTTGACCACCAGCCAGTCGGGCGCCGTGTCGCCGTCGTCCAGGCCGTTGATCGGCTCGTCGCTCGCCACCGAGAGGCCGCAGGTGATGGCGCCGCCCGGGGTGCAGTTGTCCGCCGCGCTGTAGGCGACCGAGCAATTCACCAGCTTGTGGTTCGCCGGCCACAGCGTCGACGGCGTGATCGTCGGCGCCGTGATCGACGGCGCCTCGACGTCGTTGACGGTAATCGGGAAGCTGCACGTCGTCGTCGTGCCCGCCGACGGGCCGCTGGTGCGGGTCGCCGTGCAGACGTCGGTCGTCGTGCCGACGGGGAAGGTCGACCCCGAAGGCGGCGCGCAGCCGAGCGTGCCGCAGGTGCCGGTCACGCCGGGGAAGGGGAAGGTGACGACGGCCGAACAGAGGCCCGGGTCGTTCCCCTGGGAGATCGGCGCCGGGCAGGCCAGCGAGCAGGCCTGCTCGCAGCAGACCGGGTCGGCGGTCTGGAAGTTGAGGCTCCAGCCGCCGGAGACGTTGCCGATGTCGCCGCCGGCGTCGTCGACGACGTAGAGGCTCCAGGTGCCGTTGGGGTTGGCACCGTTGAAGTCGGCCAGGAGCGAGCCGTGCGGCGCGCCCGGGGCCGGAGCGGGGAAGGCGTCGCCGGTGCCGGAGTTGGTCGGCTTGTACGTGCCGGTGACGATCGTCCCCGGCACCGCCGGACCGGCGTCGTCGAAGGTCATCGTCACGTTGACGAGGTCGTTCGTGCCGCCGACGTCGGACATCAGGATGATGCGCTGCCCGCCGGGGCCGGCGAGCAGGACGTCGATGTCCCCCGGGAAGGTGTGGTTCATGCCGTGGAGGGTCGCCGTCACCTTGGTGACCGTGCCGACGATCCCGGAGACGCTGACCGACGAGGGGTAGGGCGAGGAGACGCCCGAAGTGCCGGCCGCCGGGATGAGGATCGGGCCGGCGTTGGCGAACGGCCCGGCGGAGCCGCCGGCGGTCGTCCCCAGGGGCAGGGTGAAGCTGACGGTGCCGAAGCTCGTCGGCCCGTCCTGGAGCTCGAGGGTCGCCGTGACGACGCCGCCGCAGGTGCCGGCGGGCACGAAGCTGAAGGTGCGCGCCACGGAGCTGCCGTCGGTGGGCACCGCGCCGTAGCTCTGCGGCCCGCTCGGCGTCTGCACGCCGCCGGTCGGCAGCAGGGTGGCGACGAGGTCGGTCGTCGAGCCGCTGCCGGCGTTGGCGAGAGCGAAGCTGACGGAGACCGTCTCGTCGGGGTCGATCGCGCCGTTGGCCGGGCTGCAGCTCTCGGCGGTGACGTTGCGGCCGGCGCCGATCGGGACCGGCGTGCCGGCGACGCCGCAGCAGGCGTAGTTGCGGCGCGCGATCTCGAGCTTCCAGCAGAAGAGGGTGCCGACGTCGATCCCGGCGTTGTCGCTGATGCGCAGCCTCCAGGTGCCGGCCGTCGGCCCGCCGTTGAGGGCGGCGAGCGGCTGGTCGGGGCGGAAGCTGCCGGCGAAGGGCGCCGTGCCGGCGCTGATCGCCGCCGCCGCGGAGTCGTCGAACACCGTCGGCGTGCCGGCGCAGCTGTTGGCGCCGGTGCCGAAGTTGTCGCCGCCGGCGCCGCGCCGGTTGGAGAGGACCACTTCCGTGCCGTTCGGTGCGATCAGGGTGATGATGAGGTCGCCGTCGAAGGTGTGGTTGAGGCGGACGCTGACGTTGACGTCCGTCACCGCGCCGGCGTCGGCCACGCTGATCGTCGATTCGGCCACGCCGAGGTCGGGGAGCGGGACGCTGAGGTCGCCGCTGCTCACCGTCGCGGTCTGGGCGATCGGGTTCAGGCTGCCGAGAGTGAAGGTGTAGGTGACGGTGCCGAGGTCGCTCGGGCCGTCCTGGAGCTGCAGCGAGAGGGTGATGGTCGAGCCGCAGGCGCCGCTGGCCGTGAAGCTGAACGGCCGCGCGACGTCGGGCCCGCCGGCGACCACGACGCCGTAGCTCTGGGGCGCGCCCGGCGAGGTGACGCCGCCGCCGGGGAGCAGGGTGCCGACGAGGTTGACGGTGTCGGCGGTGCCGACGTTGCGCACCGGCAGGGTCACGGTCACGGTCTCGCCGGGGTCGATCGCCCCGCTCGTCGGGTTGCAGCTCTCGGCGGCGATGGCGGCGCCGGGAGCGGCCTGCATGATCGGCGTCGGCGTGAGGAAGAAGTCCTGGGTCGTGGTGCCGTTGGTGGCCACCACGACGCCGGTCTCGGAGTCGCTGCCGAAGCCGGGCGCCGAGGCCGTCATGTCGTAGGTGCCGGCGGCCACCTGCATCGTGTAGCCGCCGCCGGCGTCGGTGATGCGCGTGTAGCCGTCGCTGGTGGCGACGGTGGCGCCGGCGATCGGCAGCAGGGTGACGGCGTTGAGCACCGTGCCCTGGATCGTGCCGCTCTCGGCGGGCGTGCAGCCCGGCAGCACGAAGCTGCCGATGCGGGTGAGCCAGCCGACCGTGCTGGTGGCCTGGCTGGCGGCCGTGTAGTACTCGCTGGTGAACCAGAAGGTGCAGTCGTCGGCCGGGTCGACCGCGAGGGCGCTGTAGTCCCCCCAGCGCGAGCCGGTTCCGGTCTGCACGCCGCTGCCGGCGACCAGCGACGTCTCCCCCTGGAAGAGGCCGTTCGGCGGATCGGTCGCGAGGCGGGCGGCGTAGCGGATCGAGGGCGCCGTGGTCAGGCTGGAGACGCTGTAGCCGACCGCCAGGTTGCCGTCGTTGTCCTGGGCGGCGCTGCCCATCCAGCGGTTGTCGGTGTCGGGGGCGAAGGTCGCCTGCTCGTTGACGCTGAAGGCGCCGCCGGTCGGCCGGCGCAGCTCGTAGTAGCGGACGCCGGCGCGGTGGGTGCCCGGCGTCGTCGGGTTGACGCCGCTGACGTTGACGGTGTGGTTGACGACCAGCGACTCGTGGGTGCCGAAGTTGCGGTAGGCGAGGCGGAACATGAAGCGGTCGGCGATGGCGTCGAGGAAGCTCCCGGAGTTGGCCGGCGGCGGCTGCTCGATGTCGTCGCGGCCGGCCGGCGAGCGCGGGTCGAAGGTGGCGACCGCGATCGGGCTCTCCGCCCGCTCGGCGAAGGTGGAGGCCAGGGGGTTGGCGAAGTCGGCGTTGAAGTCCCAAATGCGGATGCCGTCGGCCGGGTCGCCGAACTCGTCGGCGGTGAAGTAGGCGAAGAGGCCCGGGGTGCCGATCGGCGGCGGGGTGAGGCCATCGAGGTCGGCGGGCAGGACGCCGCCGATGTTCGGGTTGCCGTTCTCGACGTCGAAGTAGATGTAGCTCGCCGTCGGGTCGCCGGCCAGCATCTTGGCGCGGTCGAAGGCGAAGACACCGGCGCCCAGGAAGGCGGTGCCGGCCTGGTTGAACTGGTTGTCGGTCATGTAATAGGCGTCCGGCCAGACGCCGAACTTCGGGTAGTCGTTGAACTTGTTGTTCGGCATCATGAAGTCGTAGAGGAACCAGGCGCCGGCCGGGTTGGGGGTCTGCGAGATGGCGATGACCTGGTGGTTGAAGGGGTCGGCGACGGTGCAGAACTGGCTCACCATCCAGCGGTCGGCCAGCGGGTCGTAGAGGGCGATCGGGTCGCCGTCGTCGCGTGGGCCGCAGGGGGCGCCGAGCGGGGCGAAGATCGAGCTCACCTTGAGCGGCGCGGTCAGCGGCGTGCCGGCCTTGTCGAAGACCCGGAACATCAGGTTGACGATCTGCACGTAGTGGTCGGGGCCGACGTCGCCGTCGGTGTCCGGCGCGAGACGCGGAAGCCGAAGGCGGTGGCGTTGTCGGAGTTGGAGATGCCCTCGAAGGTCGCCAGGGGGGGCGCCAGCGCCGGAATCGGCGCGGAGCTCTGGACCACCGGGTCGGCCGAGACCGCGTCGGGGTCGCCGGTCTCGACGCGCACGATCTTGTTGGGGTTGGCCTTGAGCTCCTCGCCGCTCGGGTCCGGGGGCTTCTCCGAGACGTCGGGCGGCAGCGAGCTGAGCGGCGGGCTGACTCCGAAGCGGACGGCCTGGGACGAGACGGGCGGGTCGGCGAAGGCGGGGACGGACGCGAGACAGACGAGCGACAGAAGCAGGACGAGGTGCGCGGAACACCTCATCGAAGCCCTCCTCTCCGAATGTCGGAACGACAGATTGTGGGACCAGTACTTAGGACAATAGTGACATAGATCGGGCCGAACGGGACGCCGGAGCGGTCACTCCCCGCGGTCGAGGTACTTCTTGATGCAGTGCACCACTCCCTGGCGGCGGGCGAAGGCGTTGAAGTCGCCGAGCAGGTGCGCCGTGAACCCGAGATCGTCTTCCCAGAGGGACCTCATGGCCTCGTCCAGGGGCCGCAGGTCGGCGTTCGGCGGATGGCCGTAGGTCGGCAGATAGACGTGGCGCCCGGCGGCGGCGCTGTTCTCGACCAGGCAGTTGTTCCAGGTGACGTGGTGCCAGGTCCGGACCCTCACCGCAGTCGCCTCGCCCGCGCCGGCGAGGGCCAGCTCGTCGACGGCCCCGAGCAGCGCCTCGTTGCCCGGCTGGGTCGCCAAGCGGCGGATGTCGGCGAGAGCGAGCGCCCGGCCGATCGTGGGGCGATGGACGAGCGGGTTGCGGCGCACGCCGAACCCGGCGCCGGCGAGGTCGTCGGCGATCGCGTCGTAGACCTCGTCGAGGCCGAACGGGGACCGGGTACCGAGGAGCTGGTCGGCGAGCCGGGGGCTGCCGACCAGGACCTCGAAGGCCCCCGCGCCGTTCCTGCCGATCAAGGTCACGAACATGTCGATGTGGAAGATCGGCTGGAAGGTGCCGACCCCCTCGGCGGGCAGGTCGAGGAAGAAGGCGTCCCGCTCCCGGGTCCCGTAGGCGCCGCGCAGCGGGATCTCCCGGGTCGTGCCGATGCCGATCAGGGTGCGCCCGGCATCGACGTAGTCGGCGAAGAGCCGGCGCACGAAGGCCTCGGGCGTCGTGCCGTCGGGGGTGGCGACGGGCGGCCGGGGTCTGGCGAGGAGGTTGACGCTGTCCGCGAAGTAGTCCCTTCCCAGCAGCCAGAAGTCGTCGCCGACCAGGCAGTTGCCCCCCTGGAAAATGAGCGGCGCCTGCGCCGCGCGGAGCCCCACGTACTCCTGCGCGGCCTCGGCGATGAGGGCGTCGCCCGCCCGCGGGAACTCCCAGGGCTCCATCAGGTAGCCGCTGCCGTCGGCGAGGTCGTGCAGCGCCACGTAGCCGTCTTCCGCCCAGTCGGTGAACGTGACGTAGTCGGGGAGCGGCACGTAAGTCACGCTCTCCGCGGCGTGGCCGGCGGCGGCGAACCACTCTTCGACCGCGGCGCGGTCGCGCACGTTGTGGACGGCGGCGAAGCGGGTGCCCGGCCGCAGCGCGGCGAGGACGGACCGGTAGGCCGCGACGGAGAGCGGGTCGAGCACGCCGCCGGTCGGGAAGGCGAACAGGATGGCGCGGATCGCGCCCTGGAAGGAGGAGACGAGGCTGGGGGTCTGCAGGCCCGGCTGGACCGCCGCTTCGCGCAGGAAGCCGGCGACCCGCGCGCGCAGGCCCGCTTCCGGGCTGGAAGGGACGTCCCGCTCCGTCCGCCGATGCGGCGGCGCGTCCGGGACGAGGAGGTTGTAGAGGCTGGGAGGCAGCATCGCCTCACCCTACCTCCGGGCGCTTGCGGCGGCTAGCCTTCGAGGCGCGCCACGCGCTTGGCGAGGCGGGACTTGGTGCGGGAGGCGGTGTTCGTGTGGATGACCCGCTTCTGGGCGGTGGCGTCGATCAGGCCGAGGATGCCCGGGAGGAGCTCCTTGGCGGCCTTGGCGTCGCCGGTCTCGACGGCGGCGTTGAGCTGCTTGACCGCGGTGCGCATGCGCGAGCGGTGGCTCTTGTTGCGGGCCCGGGCCTGCTCGTTCTGGCGGTGGCGCTTCTCGGCGGACTCGGTGTTGGCCATGGGTTCTCGCCCTTACAAACGAAACGCCGCACCGTCTGCCGGTGCGACGCGAAGGCTTTATAACACGGTGGGTTAGGAGAGGTCAACCCGGCTACCCGGCGTCCATGCCCAGCTCGCGCAGGCGCTGGCGGGCGAGGTTGGCCTCGTCGCTCGACGGGTACTGGCGCACCACCTCGCGCAGGCGGGACACCCCGTTGGTGCGCTCGCCGAGCTCGAGATGGGAGTAGCCCTTCTTGAGCAGGGCGCTGGCGACCTTGTCGCTGCGCGGGTAGCGCCGCATCACCTCGTCGAAGCGGTCGATCGCCTGGCGGTAGTTCTTCTGCCGGTACTGGATCTCGCCCAGCCAGTAGATGGCGTTGTCGGCCAGGTCGGTCTCGGGGAAGTTCGCCAGGTACTCCTCGAACTCGCGCGCCGCCAGCTCGTAGTTGCCCTTCAGGTAGTCGTTGTAGGCGGCGTTGTAGAGCGCCCGCGGGTCGCCGGCGCCGGCCGGCGGGGTCGGCGGCGGGGCGGCGCCCTCCTCTCTCTCGGGCACCGCCGTCACCGGCGGCGCGCTGCGCACGTTCCTGAGCTCCTGGTTGGTCGCCGCGATCTGCTGCGAGAGCTGCGCCAGGCGGTGGTTGGTGTCCTCGAGCTTCGCCTGGAGCTGCTCGATCTGGCTCCCCAGCTCGGAGAGCTTGACCTGCATGTCGGCCTCCGACTTGAGCAGGTTCGCCATCTGCACGCCGACCTCCGCCTCGAAGTCGGCGACCTCCTGCTTGCTGGGCGCCTGGCGCTGCATCTGGAGGAGCTGGCTCTGGACCTCGCCGATGCGGGCGCCGAGGTCCTCGATGTCCCGGGGGGAGACGCAGCCGGCGGCGGCGAGGGCCGCCGCCAGCAGGCCGGGGAAGGCGCGCGCGCGGTGCTTCATGACGAACCCCCTCAGCCGACGTTGGAGCGGCCGGTGACGACCATGTGGGCGCGGCGGTTCTGCGACCAGCAGCTCTCGTCGCTCTCGGTGCAGGCCGGGCGCTCCTCGCCGTAGCTGATGGTGCGCAGGCGGTCGCCGCCGACGCCGAGCGAGGCCAGGTAGTCGCGCACCGCGTTGGCCCGCTGCTCGCCGAGCGCCAGGTTGTACTCGTTGGTGCCGCGCTCGTCGCAGTGCCCCTCGACGGTCAGGTTGAACTGCGGCTGGCCGCGCAGCAGCTCGGCGTTGCGCGCCAGCTTCTCGCGCGTCTCCTCGGAGAGCGTCGCCTCGTCGTAGTTGAAGTAGACGTCGGCCGAGAAGCCGCGGCGGCGGAGCTCGTCGTTGACCGTGCGCAGGTCGCCGGCGGCCAGGGGGTCCTCCTCGGTGTCGTCGGCGAGCGGCTGCGCCGGCTCCTCGATCTCGGTCGTGGCGTCGGTGGTGGGGGCGACGGTCTCGGTCTGGACGTCGAGCGTCGCGTCGGTGGTCTGCGGTTTCTTCTTGGGGCAGCCGTAGAGCACCAGCAGCAGCAACGGCGCCACGGTCCACACCAGCAGCTTGCGATTCATCGGGCTCTCTCCTCGGTCATAGGCTTCCATTCACTGCTCTCCTGCCGGCCGCGCGGGGCCGGCGGCCAATCTAGCAGAAGGGTCACTGCCGCGACCACTCCGCCATGTCGTTGTTGCCCTCGCGGGTGAGCTGGCGGACGTTGCCGCCGGCGGCGGCGTCCATGACGTAGATCTGCTTGCGGCCGCTGCGGCGGGAGGTGAAGGCGATCTTCCGCCCGTCGGGGGAGAAGGTCGGGGACTCGTTCTCCCCCGGCCCGGAGGTCAGCAGCCGGCTCTCCTGAGTGGCCACGTCGAGCACGGCGATCTGGAAGCGGCCGCCGCGGCGGGAGGTATAGGCGATGCGGTCGCCGTCGGGGCTCCAGGCGGCGCCGTCGTTGTAGTCGCCGTCGAAGGTCAGGCGGCGGTGGTCGGAGCCGTCGGCCGCCATCAGGTAGAGGTGCGGGTTGCCGCCGCGGCTGGAGGTGAAGGCGATCTCGCCGCCCTTCGGGCTCCAGGCCGGGCTGGTGTCGATGGCGTTGGAGTGGGTGAGCCGGCGCAGGCCGCTGCCGTCGCGGGCGGCGGTGAAGATCTCGATGTTGCCGCTGAGCGAGCGGGCGAAGGCGAGGCGGCCGCCGTCAGGGGAGAAGGTGGGGGTGATGTTGAGCGAGCCGGAGGTGACGACGCCGCGCTTCCTGCCGCTCGCGAGGTCCACGTAGTAGATCGAGGGCGGGCCGTTGAAGAAGGAGGTGTAGGCGAGCCCCGCGCCGCTCGCCTCCCAGGCCGGCGACATGGAGGTGGACTTGTGGCCGGTCAGCCGCCGCGGCGCGCTGCCGTCCCAGTCCATCACCCAGATCTCCTTGTGGCCGGTGCGGTCGGAGGTGAAGGCGATCGAGGTGAGGCCGAGGCCGCGGCCGCCGGTGAGATACCGGATCACCTCGTCGGCGAAGGTGTGGCCGATGCGGCGGGCCACCGCGTAGCTCCCCCGGTAGCGCTTGGCGAGGATCCCCTGGCCGCTCTGCAGGTCGAAGAGCCGCCCCTCGAAGACGAGACGCTCTCCTTCGGCGCGGACGTCGCCGAGGAGCAGGATCTCGTTGCCCAGCGAGCGGTACTGCTCGGCGTCGCGCGCCGGGTCGCCGCTGAGCTGCAGGACGCGGAAGTCCGCCGGGCCCTGGATCGCGAAGTAGCCGGAGACCTCGAGGTCGGCGCGGACGGTCGCCTCGAGCTCGCGGGCCGCCGCTGCGGCGGGGCCGGAGAGGCCCGCACCGCCGCGGAAGGCGGGGATGGCGAGGCGGATGAGCGGCCGCTGGCGGGTGGGGTCGAGGACGATGGTGACCCGGTCGTCCTGCTCGGGCGGGGAGGTCGTCGGCGGCTGCTGGGCGCCGAGCGCCGGCAGCAGCGCGCAGGCGAGGAGGACGAGCAGGGGAGCGGCCGGCCAGAGACGTCGTACGGTCATCGGCACCTCGTCAGCGGACGATCAGATTGACCCCGAGCGCTTGCTTGCGGTAGCTCGCCGGGAGACGCGGGAAGGGCGCGGCGTTCTGCACCGCGCGCAGCGCCGCCAGGTCGAAGGCGTTCATCCCCGAGGACTTGGCGACCTCGAGCTCGCTCACCCGGCCGTCGCGCTCGATGGTGAAGGCGATCATCGCCTCGACGCCGTCGCCCACCGAAGGGCGCTGCCACTGCGCCTCGATGAGCGAGAGCAGGCGGTCGAGGTAGTAGCCGTAGGTGAAGTCGGGATCGACCCCGACGATCTCCGAGCCGAAGGCGGTCGTCCCGGAGCGGCTGCCGCCCGGCGACCCGCGGCGCTCGCCGCTCTCGCCCGTACCGCGCTCGCTGCCCTCCTCGCGGCCGGGCTCGCCGGGCGGGCGCCGCGCCGGGGGCGCCGTCTCCGGCTCCTGCGCCGGGGCCTCGCGGGCGGGGCGCTTCGGCGGCTCTTCCGGCTCCGGCGCCGGCAGGGCCGGCAGCTCCTCGTCCGGCGGCGCCGGCTCGGGCTCGGCGGGGGCCTCCTCGGCGGCGGGCTCCGGCTCCGGAGGGGGCGGGGCGGCACGCCGAGGATTCGGGACGCCGAGCGCCGCGGCGGGCAGGATCGTCACCGGCACGAACTCCATCGGCGGCGCCGGCTGGTGGAAGACCCGCGGCAGGAAGAGGAAGAGGGCGGTCGCCAGGACGTGCAGCCCCGCCGCCGCGGCCAGGGCGGCCAGCCACGGCGCGCTCCCCTGCCGCCGCGCCCGCTGCGCCAGGACGCGGTCGACGGCCGTGGACGCGGCGGTCACTCCCCCCGCGCCCCCGTCGCCCGCTCGGTCACCATCCCCACCCGCTCGATCCCCCCCTTGTGCAGCAGGTCGAGCACCTCGATGACGCGGCCGTAGGGCACGTCGCGGTCCCCCTTCAAGAACACCGACTCGTCGCCGCGCGCCTGCAGCATCGGCAGCAGCCGCTCGACGAGCTGCGTCGGGTGGACCGGCGTCTCGCGCACGTAGACCAGGCCGTCGCGATTGATCGAGATGACCAGCGGGTCCTCGACCCGCAGCGGCAGGTTCCTGGCGTCGGCCCGGGGGAGCGCGACCTCGATCCCCTGATGGAGCATCGGCGCCGCGATCATGAAGATGATCAGCAAGACCAGCATCACGTCCACGAGAGGCGTGACGTTGATCTCGGCGACCGGCTCGTCGGCGTCCCCGCCAGGGTTGAAAGCCATTACTCCACCCCGAAACAACACGAGGCGAGGGACTTAGCTTCCACGGTCCGAGACGGACGCGGGGCGCCCCGGCGGCAAGCGCCTCGAGCGGGCGGGGGATGCCCCGGCCGCTCCCCCCGCCCGCCGACGCCCCTCATCAAGTGAAGTTCCGCTCCGCCATGTTGAGGAACTCCTGGACGAAGTCCTCCATGCGCGCGCGCAGCCCGCGGATACGGGCCGCGAAGTAGTTGTAGCCGATGAGCGCCGGGATCGCGGCGGCGAGCCCGGCTGCAGTGTTGATCAGCGCCTCGGCGATGCCGGGCGAGACCGCCACCAGCGAAGTCGACCCCGTCAGCCCGATGTCGCGGAAGGCCACCATGATCCCCCAGACCGTCCCGAAGAGCCCGATGAACGGCGACGCCGCCGCGGTCGTGGCGAGGAACGGCGTCCAGCGCCCGACCCCGGCCATCTCGACGCCGATCGCCCGCGCCAGGCTGCGCTCGAGGGCGCCGAGCGAGGTCATGCGGTAGCGCCGCTCGCCGCCGGCCTTGGCCGGCTCGAGGTCGTGCGCGTGCTTGATCTGGCCGTCGATCTCGGCGTAGCCGGCCTGGAAGATGCCGACCAGCGGCGAGGCGCTGAGCTTCGAGGCCACGGCGTTGACCTCGCTGAAGCGGCTGCTGCGGTGGAAGGCCTCGAGGAACTTCTCGCTCTGGCGGTCGGCGCGGCCGAGCTGGACGTACTTGCCGATCATGATCGCCCAGGAGACGAGCGAGAAGAGGACCAGCACCCCGAGCACCACCTTCGCCATCGGGCCCGACTGCCAGAAGAAGTCGAACAGGCTGGGCCCTTCGGCGGCCGGGAGCTGCTGCTGCATGACGAGGAGCGGTCCGTTCATGCGCGCAAGTCTATGCTGCGACAGGCGCCGCCCGGCGCGGGCGCCGACGCCGCGGCGGCGTGATACTCTTCGCGGCCCGCCGGCGCCGCGGCCCCGCGCGGGACCCCGAAACCAGGCACATGAGCCTCCCTCTGGAGTGCCGCTACTTCTTCGACTCGGCGCGCGGCGGCTGCGCCAGCGGCTGCGCTGACTCCCGCGACCTGGCGGCCGACCCGGCGGCGGTAGACGAGCTGGCGGAGCTGGGGGTGGCGCGCGACGACCTGCCGGCGCTGCTCCTCTCCGAGCCGGACGGCAAGCCGCGCGTCCTCGGCGTGCGCCTCTCGGCCGAGGAAGCGAGCCGCCTGGCGTCGGGGGAGGGGCTGCCGGCCGGGGCGCTCACCCTCTACGTCTCCGAGTGGTGCCCCGACTGCCGGCGCGCCCGGCGGGTGCTGGAGGAGGCCGAAGTGCCGTTCGAGGAGATCGACATCGACCGCGACCGCGGCGCCGAGGAGCTGATCCAGGCGCGCGCCGGCGGCCGCCGCGTGGTGCCGACGCTGCGCTTCGCCGAGCGCTTCTGGGCCTTCAACCCGGCGACGCCGCTGCTGCGCCGGCTGCTCGGCGGGCCCGGCAAGACCACGCACTAGATGAACGTCGCCGTCTGCATCAAACAGGTCCCCGACACCGAGGCCCGCCTGCGCGTGGCGCGCGACGGCAAGTGGGTGGACGAGGAGGACCTGCCCTTCGTCATCAACGAGAGCGACGAGTACGCCCTCGAAGAGGGCCTCTCCATCGCCGAGAAGAGCGGCGGCGAGGTGACGGTCTTCAGCCTCGGCCCCGAGCGGGTGCGCGAGGCGCTGCGCAAGGCGCTGGCGCTGGGGGCGGCGCGCGCCGTCCACCTCAAGGACCCGGCGTTCCAGGGCGGCGACGCGCTGGCCAGCGGCCGGGCGCTCGCCGCGGCGGTCCGCCGCGGCGGCTTCGACCTCGTGCTCACCGGCTCGCAGTCCGACGACGCCGGCTACGGCGCCACGGGGTCGGTGATCGCCGGCCACCTCGGCTGGCCGCACGCCTGGCTGGTCATGGGAGTGGAGATCGAGGAGGGCGGCAAGAGCGCCAAGGTGACGCGCGAGATGGAGAGCGGGCGCAACGAGATCGTGCGCCTGGCGCTGCCGGCGGTGCTGGAGATCCAGGCCGGCATCAACCACCCGCGGTACGCCTCGCTCAAGGGGATCATGGCGGCCAAGAAGAAGGAGATCGCCGACGTGGCGCCGGCCGACCTGGGGCTCGACGCGGAGGCGGTCGGCGCGGCGGGCTCGCGGCTGGAGGTGGTCTCGGTGGCCTTCCCGGAGAGCGGCGCCGGGGCGCAGATCCTGGAAGGGGACGCGGCGACGGCGGCGAAGGCCCTGGTCGAGAAGCTCCAGAAGGAAGCGCGAGTCCTGTGATGGGCGGCGCGACCTGGGTGGTGCTGCAGCTCCGCGACGGGCAGGTGCCGCGGAGCTCGTGGGAGGCGGTGGCGGCGGCGCAGAAGCTCGCCGCGGCGCGCGGCGGCGGCAAGGCCGAGGCGGTAGTGCTCGGGCACGGGGTGGGGGGCGCGGCCGAGCAGGTGGCGGCGAAGGACCTGGCACGGGTCCACGTCGCCGACCACGAGGCGCTGGCCTCGTACACGCCGGGCGCCTGGCGGGGCGCGCTGGCGCCGGCGATCCGCGCCGCGGCGCCCGACTTCGTCGTCTTCCCGCACACCTACCAGACGGTCGACTTCGCGCCGCGCCTGGCGCAGGGGGTCGGCGCCGGGCTGGTGCCCGAGGTGACGGGCTTCGAGGAGGAGGGCGGCGAGCTGGTCTTCCGGCGCCCGATCCTCGGCGGCAAGATGCAGGCGCGCGTCAAGGTCAAAGGCGAGGGGACGGTCTTCGTCTCGCTGCAGAGCGGCGCCTTTTCGGCCGACGCCGCCGCCGCCGGGCAGGCGGAGGTGGGGGAGCTGGCGACCGATCTCGCGGCCGTGCGGCCCGACCGCGAGATCCTGGGCGTCGAGGAGGTCGGCGGCGACCAGGTGGACCTGACGAAGGCCGCCGTCATCGTCGCCGTCGGTCGCGGCGTCGGCGGCGCCGACAAGATGAAGCCGGTCGAGGAGCTGGCGCGGGTCCTGGGGGCGGAGATCGGGGCCAGCCGCCCGGTCATCGACAACGGCTGGCTGCCCCGCGACCGCCAGATCGGCTCCAGCGGCCAGACCGTCGCCCCCCGCCTCTACATCGCCGCCGGCATCTCCGGCGCCATCCAGCACCTCGTCGGCATGAAGGCCTCCGGCGTCGTCGTGGCGATTAACAAGGACCCCGGCGCCCCGATCTTCACCGTCGCCGACTATGGGATCGTCGGCGATCTCCACGAGGTGCTGCCGGCGCTCACGGAAGCCATCCGGGCGGCAAAGGGATAGACCGCGGCGGCGGCGGACGGCACCGCAGTGCCGGCGGTGCACACCGCAGCGCCTGCGGTGCACCCCGCAGCGGCTGCGGTGCACCCCGCGGGCGCTACGGATATCGCCGCTGGGCCAAAGGTGCACCATTTTCCGGTTGAATTGCACCATCCGGCGCCTCGGAGGCCTCCAGAGCGGCTCGGGAGGGGGCCGGAGGCCCTCCGGACGGCGTTGCGAGGGCTTCTTTGCACCATCCGGAGGAAAGATGGTGCAAAACAGGGGCTGATGATCGGTCCGCAGGCGCCGCGTGGTGCATTTCTCCGGCAGCGTGGTGCATTTCCAGGTGAAAATCCGCCTCCCGCAGCCGCTCCGGCACCTTCCGGAGGCGTCGCGGCGGGCTCCGGAGGCCCCGCGTGGTGCAAAGCGGGGCCAGCGTGGTGCATTTCTCCGCCTGCGGACCTCGCTAGAACTCCCCCACGAAGGAGATCTCCGGCTCCAGCCGGTACCCCGTCTGCCGCTCGACGGTCTCCTGGACGTGCGCGATCAGGGCCCGCACGTCGGCGGCGGTGGCACCGCCTTCGTTGACGATGATGTTGGCGTGGCGGTGGGTGACGACGGCGGCGCCGGCGCGGGCGCCCTTCAGGCCGCACTGGTCGATCAGCCGGCCGGCGCCGATCCCCTCGATCTTCTTGAAGATGGAGCCCACCGAGGGCTCGCGGTCGAGCGGCGGGTGGCGGTGGCCGCGCCACTCCAGGTTCTCGCGCACGATGCGGCGCATCGTCTCCGGGTCGCAGGGGGCGAGCTGGAAGGTGGCGGTGAGCACCACCTCCGGCCGGTGGTGGAGGACCGAGGTGTCGTAGCCGAACTCGAACCAGGCGGCGTCCTGCCATTGGCGCTCGCCTTCGAGGGTCAGGACCTCCGCCCCCAGCGTCACCTCGGCGATGAACATGGTGCGCTCGCGGGCCGGCGCCGGCGACAGGAAGTGGAGGTTCTGCCAGAGGGCGCCGCCGACGGTCGAGGGGATGCCGACGTAGTGCTCGAGGCCGGAGAGGGAGTGGGCGATGGCGGTCTCGATCAGGTCGGGCCAGACGACGGTGCCGCTCCCCGCGACGACCCGCCGCTCGTCGGCCAGCACGTCGATGTGGCGCGCGGCGTTGCGCACCACGAGGCCGCGGAAGCCGCGGTCGCCGATCAGGATGTTGGCGCCGAGGCCGAGGAGGAAGCTGGGGACGCCGCGCGCCCGCGCCGCGACCAGCGCGGCGGCCAGCTCGTCGGGCGTCCGCGCCTCGTAGAAGAGGTCGGCCGGGCCGCCGATCTTGAAAGTGGTGAAGGGAGCGAGCGGCTCGGCGAGGCGGACGCGCTCCGGGCCGAGGTCGCGAGCTAGGGCCTGAAAAGACTCGGCTAAGTGCCGCATGTCAAATTCGCGCCGCCCTGCCCCCAGATCCCTCGCTCACGCTCGGGATGACACACAGGACCCTCGTGCCCTACGCGTCAAGTTCCCGATCCAGCATCTCGATCCGGCGCACGTGCCTGCCGCCTTCGAAGGGCGTCTCGAGCCAAGTGCGCACGATTTCCACCGCCGTCTCCCAGGGGACCAGCCGCTCGCCGAGGGAGAGGGCGTTGGCGTCGTTGTGCCGGCGGGCGAGGCTCGCCGACTCGACGCTCCAGCAGAGGGCGCAGCGGACGCCGCGCAGGCGGTTGGCGGCCATCGCCTCGCCGTTGCCGGAGCCGCCGAGGACGATGGCGCGCTCGCACTCGCCGCGCGCCACCGCCGCCGCCGCCGGGCGCACGAAGAGCGGGTAGTCCACCGGCTCCTCGGAGTGGGTGCCGAAGTCCACCACCTCGTGCCCCGCGCCGCGCAGCCACTCGGCCAGGCGCTCTTTGTAGCGGAAGCCGGCGTGGTCGCTGCCGAGCGCGATCCTCATGGGCGCCTCCTCGCCTTCATCGCAGATACCCCAAACTGCGCAGCAGCTCCTCGGTCTCTTTCTCCATCCCGCGCTCGTCGCCGCAGGCGGCGCTCTCGGGCTCGGTGAGCGCCTGGAAGCGCGGCGCCCGGTCCCACTCCCAGAGCGTGCGCACCAGCCGCTGCCGCTCCGCCGGCTGCGCGTCGGCGAGGTTGCGCGTCTCGCCGGGGTCGGCCTGGAGGTCGAAGAGGGCGAAGCGCACCCCCTCGCCGGCGATCCAGCGCTGGTCGGCGAGGCCTTGCGCGTAGATCAGCTTCCAGCGCTCGTCCTGCACCGCCTTCTGCCACTTGCCCGCCTGCTCGTAGCCGGCCTCGGAGAAGGCGACGCGTGTCGGGTCGTCAGTGCTCCCCGCCGCCGCGCCGCGCAGCCGGGGCGTCAGGCTCCGCCCCTGCCGCCAGGCGCCGTCCGGCAGCGCCACCCCCGCCGCCTCCAGCAGCGTCGGCGCGAGGTGGATGAGCGCCGCGGGCTCCCTGTCCACCCGCGGCGCCAGGACGCCCGGGTAGTGGACGATGAGCGGCACCCGCAGGCAGCTCTGGAAGCCGAAGCGGCCGTGGTCGAAGAAGTAGTGGTGGTCGCCGAGCGACTCGCCGTGGTCGGAGGTGAGAACGGTGAGCGTGCTCTCGAGGAGGCCGCGCCGCCGCGCCGCGGCGAGGAGCTTGCCGACCTGGGCGTCGGTGTAGGCGATCTCGGCGTCGTAGCGCGCGGCGTAGAAGGCCAGCTCGTCGCGGCCGTCGAGCGCCTGCCCTTCGCCGATCCCCATCATCTCCTGCCGCTCCTTGCCGGGCGCGACCGGGATGCGGGCCGCGCCGTCCCAGTGCGCGTCGCCCTGGAACTTGCCGCTCCAGGCGCCCGGCGGCGTGTACGGCCAGTGCGGGTCGAGGTAGTGGACCCAGAGGAAGTAGGGGCGGCGCTTGTCGATGCGCGCCAGCACCCCGGCGGCGAGGCGGGTCACCGCCTCGGCCAGGTTGGGGTCGGCGCCCTGCCGGCCGGGCGGCAGCTTCCAGGTCTCGACGTAGGTGTCGAACCCCTGGTCGAAGTAGAACTCCCGCCCCACCGCGCCGTTGGCGACCACGGCGTGGGTGGCGTAGCCCTGGGCCTTGAGCTCCTCGGCGAGCATGCGGAAGCGGCAGGGGAGCGGGATCCCCACCTTGCGCACGATGCCGTTGTCTTTGGGGTAGGTGGCGGTGAACATCGAGGCGAAGGAGGGGCCGGTCTTCGGCCACTGCACGACGGCGCGGTCGAAGCGCACACCTTCGGCGGCCAGCCGGTCGATCGCCGGCGAGGTGGCGCGCGGGTAGCCGTAGCTCGAGAGGTGGTCGGCGCGCAGGGTGTCGATGGTGACGAGAAGGACGTTGCTCCGCGGCGGCAGCGGCTCGACGGCCGCCGGCACCGGCCCATCGGCGGGGCGGCAGGCGAGGCAGAGGAGGAGCGGGGCGGCTGCGCGGAGGAAGGGGCGGCGCACGGGCCGGCAATTAGAGCATGCCGGCGCGAGCCTCTCCGAGCCGCCGGCGGCGCAGCTCGAAGAGGGCGAGGGCCGCGGCGACGGTGGCGTTGAGCGACTCGACCGGCGGCTCCAGCGGGATCGTGAGGCGCAGCGCGGCGCGGCGGGAGAGCGCCGCCGAGAGCCCCGGCCCCTCGGCCCCGAGAGCGAGGACCAGCGGCGCCGACGCCGGGATCTCCAGCGGGCCGTACAGGTCCTCCCCGCCGCGCGGCACGAGCGCCGCCCAGCGCGGCCCGAGCGGCGCCAGCCACGCCTCCAGCTCCTCGGGCTCGACGCCCACCGCCGCCGGCAGGCGGAGGAGGCTGCCGGCCGAGGCGCGCAGCGCCCGCGGGTGGTTGGGGCTCGCCGCGCCAGGGGAGAGGGCGATCCCCGCCGCCCCGGCCGCCTCGGCGGTGCGCGCCAGCGCTCCGAGGTTGCCGGGGTCCTGCAGCCCCTCGAGGTAGAGGTAAAGCCCGCCGGGCACCGCCGGCAGGGTCTCGGCGCCGCCGCGCGGTAGCCGCGCCAGGGCGGCGATGCCGCGCGGCGAGTCGGCGTCGGCGAGGCGCTCCAGCACCTTCGGCTCGACGACCAGCGGCGGCGCGGCCATTACGGCGGCGAGCCGCCGCCCCTCCGGCGTCGAGAGGAACGGCGCCGTCGCCAGCACGGTCTCGAGCGCCGTGCCGGCTTCGAGCGCGGCGGACACGAGGTGCGGGCCCTCGAGCAGCGTCCACTCGCCTTTACAGCGCAGGAGCCGCCGGATATCCTTGATTTTCTTGTTCTGCGGGCTCGCGATCATGTCCATGTCCCCGCCCATGTCCGACGATCTTAAGAAGTTCTGGCAACGCCTCCAAAAAGGCGTCGAGGTTGCGGTCGCCGGCCCCACCCCCGACAAGCTCCTGGGGGTGCGCGACGGCTTCCTCCGCTACTTCCAGGACGGCCTCGAGCGGCCGGTCTCGGTGGCGGTGGTGCCGCAGCCGTGCGAGGAGTCGGCGCTGCTCGGGCTGGCGGTCTCGGACGAGGAGGTCATCGGGCGCAACCGCGAGAAGGTCCTGGACCTCGAGCAGCGGCTCGGCGACACCTACCACTTCTACGTCGCCACCGACGGCGGTCTCGCCTCGGTCGAGATCGACGGCAAGCTCCGCTACTTCGTGCGCAACTGGACGGTGGTGCGCGGGCGGCTGGGGGAGGCCTGGGGGGCGAGCGGCTCGATCCAGCTCCCGGAGCGCCTGATCAAGGGCCTCGACGACGAGCAGGTGCCCTTCGCCGTCCCCGGCACGCGCAAGCGCGGCGGCATGATCAGCTCGCTCACCGGCGGCCTCGAGACCCGGCGCCACGCCGTCGGGCTCTCCACCCTGCATGCGCTCTCCACGCTCTTTTACGGGGTACTGGACACGCGCTCCGCCCGCTAGGTACCATTCGGCTCCAGTCGACCAGCCGGCGCTTTCCTGGTCCTTCCCCTTCAATGCCCGGGCAGAGGTGCGATCGATGACGCAACGCGAGACCCACCTGTTCACCTCGGAGTCGGTGACCGAGGGGCACCCCGACAAGGTGGCCGACCAGATCTCCGACGCCGTGCTCGACGAGGTGCTGCGCCTCGACCCGACCGGCCGCGTGGCCTGCGAGACGCTGGTGACGACCGGCATGGTGCTGCTGGCCGGCGAGATCACTTCGCGGGCGCGGACCCAGGTCGACTACGCGGCCATCGCCCGCCGCACGATCCGCGAGATCGGCTACGACGACCCGGCCTTCGGCTTCGACGCCGAGCACTGCGCCGTGATCTCGGCGATCGACCCGCAGTCCCCCGACATCGCCCAGGGGGTGGACACCGGCGGCGCCGGCGACCAAGGGCTGATGTTCGGCTACGCCTGCCGCGACACCCAGCACCTCATGCCGCTCCCCATCACCCTCGCGCACTGCCTGACCCGGCGCCTCGCCGCCGCCCGCCGCTCGGGCGAGCTCCCCTGGCTGCGGCCGGACGGCAAGAGCCAGGTGACCGTCGAGTACGACGAGTTCGGCCGGCCGGTCAGGGTGCACACCGTCGTCGTCTCCACTCAGCACGCCCCCGAGGTGAGCAACGAGGAGCTGCGGGCCGGGGTGATCGCGCAGGTGATCCGGCAGGAGATCCCGGAGGAGCTGCTCGACGGCGGCACCGTCTTCCACATCAACCCCACCGGGCGCTTCGTCATCGGCGGCCCGCAGGGGGACTGCGGCCTGACCGGCCGCAAGATCATCGTCGACACCTACGGCGGCGTCGGCAGCCACGGCGGCGGCGCCTTCTCGGGCAAGGACCCGACGAAGGTGGACCGCTCGGCCAGCTACATGGCCCGCCACATCGCCAAGAACCTGGTGGCGGCCGGCCTGGCCGAGAAGGCCGAGGTGCAGCTCGCCTACGCCATCGGCGTCGTCGAGCCGGTCTCCGTCCACGTCGACACCTTCGGCACCGGCACCCTCGGCGACCGCCTGCTCGAGCGGCTGGTGCGCGAGGTCTTCCCGCTGGCGCCGCGCGGCATCATCGAGTACCTCGACCTGCGCCGTCCGATCTACCGCCGCACCGCGGCCTACGGCCACTTCGGCCGCCCCGAGCCCGAGTTCTTCTGGGAGAGCACCCACCGGGCGGCCGAGCTGCGCGCCGCGGCCGGGGTGGCGGGGGAGCCCGCGACGACGACGGCGCCGGCGACGGCGGTCTCGGCCTGACGGCGCGGCGCCGGCTTCACTCCGACTTCCTGCGAGCTGTTCTTGAGGAGACGCATGACCACCACGACCATCGAATCCGACGTCGCCAACCCGCGCCTCGCCGGCGCCGGCGCCCTGCGCATCGAGTGGGCCGACCAGCAGATGCCGGTCCTGACCCTGATCCGCAAGCGCTTCGCCCAGGAGAAGCCGCTGGCGGGCCTGAAGATCGCCGCCTGCCTCCACGTCACCAGCGAGACCGCGAACCTGATGCGCACGCTGCAGGCGGGCGGCGCCGAGGTCTTCCTCTGCGCCAGCAACCCGCTGTCGACCCAGGACGACGTGGCGGCGAGCCTCGCCGCCGACCACGGCATGGCGGTCTTCGCCCGCAAGGGCGAGGACAACGCCACCTACTACGCCCACCTCGCGGCGGTGCTGGACGCCGGCCCCGACATCACGATGGACGACGGCGCCGACCTGGTGTCGCTGATCCACAAGGAGCGCACCGAGCTGCTGCCGCGCCTCAAGGGGAGCACGGAGGAGACGACGACCGGCGTCATCCGCCTGCGCGCCATGGCGCGCGACGGGGCGCTCAAGCTGCCGGTCATCGCGGTCAACGAGTCGGACACCAAGCACCTCTTCGACAACCGCTACGGCACCGGCCAGAGCACGCTCGACGGCATCATCCGCTCGACCAACGTGCTGCTGGCCGGCAAGACCCTGGTCGTCGTCGGCTACGGCTGGTGCGGCAAGGGGGTGGCGTCGCGCGCCGACGGGATGGGGGCCAACGTCATGGTCGTCGAGGTCGACCCAGTGCGCGGCCTCGAAGCGCTGATGGACGGCTTCCGGGTGACCGACATGAGCGAGGCGGCGGCGGCGGGAGACATCTTCGTCACCGTCACCGGCAACAAGCACGTCATCCGCAAGAAGCACTTCAACACCATGAGGGACGGCGCCATCGTCTGCAACAGCGGCCACTTCGACGTCGAGATCGACCTCCCTGGCCTGCGCGAGCTGGCGCGGGAGGACCGCGAGGTGCGCCCCTACGTGCGCGAGTTCCTGCTCCTCGACGGCCGGCGGATCAACCTGCTCGGCGACGGGCGGCTGATCAACCTGGCGGCGGCCGAGGGGCACCCGGCGGCGGTCATGGACATGAGCTTCGCCAACCAGGCGCTGGCCGCAGAGATGCTGGCGAAGGCCCCCGAGCGGCTGTCCAACGAGGTGCACCGCATCCCGCTGGAGCTGGACCGCGAGGTGGCGCGCTTGAAGCTCGAGGCGATGGGCGTGCGCATGGAGGTCTTGACCCCCGAGCAGGAGCGCTACCTCGACTCCTGGGAGGAGGGGACCTAGCGGCGCGAAGGCTTTCGCGCCGGGCTCCAATCAGGCGCGAAGGCTTTCGCGCGCCGGGCTCCAAGAAGCGCTGCGCGTCCGCACCCAGTGCCGCGCCTGCGGGCTGCCGTTCCGCGCGGCCCTGCCGGCGGCGGGAGAGCCCCTCGCCTGCCCCAACTGCGGGGTGGCGCGGACGGTGGAGGAAGGCTGGACGGCGGCGGCGGGGCAGGTCGAGAAGTGCGCGCTCTGCGGCTGCCGCCACCTCTACCGGCAGCGTGACATCCACCGCGGCTGGGGCTGCCTAATCGTGGCCGTGGGCGCCGCCCTCGTCCCTTGGACCTTCGGGCTCTCCCTCGTCGCCTTTGCCCTCCTCGACTATTGGCTCTACCGGCGGCTCCCCTTCGCCGTCGTCTGCTACCGCTGCGACACCGCCTACCGCGATGCCCACCCTGGACCCCGGCAGGGGGACTTCGACCTCCTGAAGCACGACGTCTTGAAGTACGGAAAGACCTGGAAAGAAGAGTAGAGCGTCAGACCGGGACGCCGGTCGTCACCATCAGGTAGAGGCCGGTGATCTCGCCGATGAAGGTGCCGACGACGAGCACGTAGAGGATGCCGGTCGCCGACTGGTTCGAACGCTGGCGGGCGCAGTGGAGCGCCATGGCGGCCAGCAGCAGCGGCACCGCCAACCCCCAGAGCAGGCGGAACCAGAAGAAGGGCCCCTGCGCCGCCAGGCCGACGAGGAGGCGGAGGGGGTGGGGCTCGACCAGCTCGTCCACCGCCGCCGACTGCGCGAGGCTCGCCCCGACCGCCGCCAGGCGCAGCAGCAGCGTCCCCAGGAGCACCCAGCAGAAGATCGTGAGGTGGCGGAAGGTGAGCCGCGGCGCCACCAGGTACCAGTGGCCGAGAAGCATGGTGACGAGCGACCAGCCGAGCACCAGGGCCGAGGCGAGGAGCGCCGCCGCGAGGAGCGCCGCGCGGTGGGGGAGCGGGGTGACTGGGCGCAGCAGGTTCGGGCCGGCCAGCAGCAGGGCGGCCGCGGTTCCCGCGGTGGCGAGGGCGAGCGGCCAGCGGCAGAGCGCCCACCGCTCGCGCCAGATCGCCGCGTAGTAGAGGAAGCCGCCGGCCAAGGCCAGCGCCAGCGCCGCGCCGCCGGCGGCGGCGTGCTCGCCGAAGGGGCGAAACGGGTGGAGCCAGACGACGGCCTGCGCCAGGCCCAGCAGCCCCAGCACGACCAGCGCGTTCATCTGGAAGTAGCCGCGCCCGAGGTCCTCCTCGGGAATCCAGTAGAGCGTGGTCAGCGCGCCGAGGCTGGTGGCGAGGAGGAAGAGCAGGAAGACCGACATCGGCGGGCGATCTTATGTCCCGCCCCGGGACGGAGCCAGCACTAGAGCACTAGAAGAGTCTCGTCTACCCCTGCTTCCGATTTCTTTAGGAGATGGTGATGACCCTGAGGTCTTTCCGCCGGCCCCTCGCCCTGTTCCTCCTCCCCTGGCTGCTCGCCCTGCTCGAGCTCCTTTCGGTCGGCTACAGCGCCGGTCCGACCCGGTCCACGACGGCGGCGTCGCGGTTCGATCCGCCGCCGAGCGGCTGCACGCTCGACCCCTGGGGCGGCTGTCTGTAGGCCGCGCGTGGCGGCGCGCAATGGCCGTCGCGCAACTACGAGTCCAACTGGACAAGGGAGCGAAGCGGGTGCTAGCCTATCAAGCCCCAGCCGGCCGGGGGGACCGAAGGGACATGGCGACGCTGGATCAACCCGAACTCCGGGAATCGCTCAACAAGCTGTTGACGGACTCGCGGCCGCGGCTCGAGCGCGTGCTCCGGCACTTCGAGGTGCCGCCGGAGGACGCCGAGGACATTCTCCAGGACGCCCAGCTCACCCTGATCTACAAGTGGGACACGGTGCGCAGCCCCGAGAGCTGGCTGATCGGCACGGTCAAGAAGAAGTGCATCATGTATTGGCGCAAGCGCCGCGGCAGCCTCTGCGACGCGGTGGACACGGCGATCCTCGAGCTGATCTCGACGCCGCAGGCGCCGCCGCAGGAGCGGGCGGACCTGAGCTCCGACCTCAACCGCGTGCTGAGCCGCCTCTCCTCGCGCTGCCGCTCGCTGCTGCGCCTGCGCTACGGCCTCGGCTACGGCCCCAACGAAGTGGCGGAGCAGATGGGCTACCGCTCGTCGAGCATCCGCAAGGTCACCAACCGCTGTCTCGCGGCGCTCACCCGCCAGCTGCTGGCGGTGGGCTTCCACAAGGAGTCGGAGCATGAGTCGAAGCCATCCTGAGCGAGCGACGCTGCTGCAGCTCGGGCGAGTCGAGCTGCCGCGATCGGAAGTCCGCGCCCTCATCCGCCACCTGCTGCGCGGCTGCTCCGCTTGTACCGAGGCGGCGGCGGCCCTCTTTCCGCCCGCCGCGGCGCCGGGCGCCCGCCGCCCCCGGATGGCCGACTACGACGACGCCTTCGTGCGCGCCGAGCGCGCGGTTATGGCGCGCCAGCTCGAGATCGCCGAGGAACAGGTGGCGGCGGGGGAGCTGCTCGACGGCCTCGCCGCGCACCCTTTCGAGCGGCAGCGGATGCTGGTCGGGCAAAGCGCTCGCTACCGCACCTGGTCGTTCTGCGCGCGGCTGATCGAAGCGGCCCAGGAGGCCGGTTTCCACGACGCGGCGCGCGCGGTGGAGCTGGCCGAGCTGGCGGTGACGGCGACCGCGAAGCTCGACAGCGCCGCCTACGGCTCCGAGCGGGTCCACGACCTGATGGCGCGCGCCTGGACCGCGCTCGGCACGGCGCGCCGCATCCGCTCCCACTTCCGCGACGCCACCGCGGCCTTCCTCCGCGCCGAGCGGCTGCTGCGCCAGGGCACGGGCGACCCGCTCGAGAAGGCGACACTGCTGCTGTCGAAGGCCTCGCTGCTCGGCGACCAGCGCCGTTTCGCCGAGGCCTTCCGCCTCCTCGACCGCGGCGCGGCGCTGGCGCGGCGGGCGGGCGACCGGCACCTCGAGGGCAAGGGCCTGATCGGCAAGGGGGTCTTCCTCGGCCACTCCGGCGATGCCGCCGGAGCGATCGAAACCCTGCGTCGCGGCCTCGAGCTCAGCGATCCCGCCACCGAGTTCCGCCTGGTGGTCGCCGGCCATCACAACCTGATCCACTACCTCGTCGAGAGCGGGCGGCTGGAGGAGGCCACGGCCGCCTTCGAGAGCGCCCGGCCCCTCTACGACCGCTTCGAGGACCGACTCGGCCGGCTGCGCGTCGGCTGGCTCGAGGCGAAGCTCGCCCGCGGCGCCGGCCGGCTGGAGGAGGCGGAGGCCGGGTTCCTGGCGGTGCGGGAGCAGATGCTGGCCCGCGACCTGGGGTACGACGTCGGCCTCGTCTCCCTCGACCTCATCGAGGTCTATCTCCGGCAGGGGCGGACCGGCGAGGTCCGGCGCCTGGCGGAGGAGATCCTGCCGCTCTTCGCGGCGCGCGACGTCCAGCGCGAAGCGCTCGTCGCGCTCACGGTCCTGCAACGCGCCGCGGTGCGGGAGCGGGTCACCGTCGGCCTGGTGCGCGAGGTGGGCGACCTGCTCTGCCGCACCCGCGCGCAGGCGGGGTTGAAGTTCCGCGACGCCGGCTAGCCCCCCCGCCGGCAGGCGTTCAGCCGTTCTTCCGGGCCGGCGCCTGCAGAAAAGGCGCCGGCCTTTGTCCTCCGCAGCCCCACCATCGGCAACTCATGTTGAGGGAGAGGGAACTTCCGCCTATCCCAGGTGGATTTACGTTAATGCTTGTAAACGAAGGAGAAAGCGACATGACGAGCAGACTGCGCCGCGGCTTTGCCGCATTCGCCCTCACTGCCGCCGTCTCGCTGCTCGCCGCCGGACCCGCGCAGGCGGCCCGGTGGCGGGACAGCGACGAGGTGCACGGGCGCTTCGCGGCCGCCCGCGGCCTCCTGCAGGAAGTTTGGACACGCTTCACCAAAGTGGTCGGTGCCGCCGGCGTACGCATGGACGGCAACGGCTAGCGGCCAACCCCCCGCCCGGTAGCCGCGCGGCTGGACAAGAGTCCGGCCAGGGTGGTAGTGTCTTCGCAGACACCCTCTTACGCCTGCGCGGCACGATGAGCGTCCTAGACCACCCGCAAGTCGATGGCTCCTGGGAGCTGTTCCTGGAACGGGTGCGGCCGCGGCTGAAGTGCGTCTTCTTCCGTTACCGCATTCCCCCCGAGGATGCCGACGACCTCCTGCAGCAGGCGCTGCTCGCCTTCGTCCACCGTGCGGGGGAGGTCCGCGATCCCGCCGCCTGGCTGGCCGGCACGCTCCGCCACAAGTGCCTCCTCTACTGGCGCGACCGGCGCCGGCGGGTGTACGACGCGGTGGACGACGCCATGCTCGAGTGGCTCGCCCGGCCGCAGGCGCTCGTCCAGGAGGACGCCGACCTGCGCCGCGACATCGAGCACCTGATCCAACGCTTGCCGCAGCGCTGCCGCAATCTCCTGCAGCTGCGCTATCAGCAGGGTTATGAAGCTCCGGAGCTGGCGCAACGCCTCGGCTATCGCACCTCCAGCATCGGCAAGATCACCAACCGCTGCCTGGCCGCCCTGATGCGCCAGCTCATCGCCGCAGGTCTCGTAAAGGAGAGCCGTCATGGCTGACGTGCACCCGCCGCGCGAGCAGCTCGAGCGATTCCTGCGGGCCGAGCTTCCGGGGCCGGATTCGCGCCGGGTGCTCCGCCACCTGCTGAGCGGCTGCACCACCTGCCGGGAGGAGGCGGGGGGGATCTTCACCTTCGCCGGCGCGGACGAAGAGGACGAGGCGCTCCTCGCCGCGCTGTCTCCCGAGCTCGAGGCCGCCTACGACCGCGCCATCGACGGCGCCTTCCGCAGCGTCGAGCGCCGGCGCGGAGCGATCGAGCGCGAGCAGGCCGTCGCCGAGCAGCTCTGGATCGAGCTGGAGCAGCACCCGGCGAGCCGGCAGCAGATGCTGGTGCGCAACAGCACGCGCTTCGCCAACCGGTCGCTGGGCGAGCTCCTCCTCGCCAAGAGCCAGGAGGCCTGTTTCCACGACGTGGAGCGGGCGGTGGAGCTCGCCGAGCTGGCGCAACAGGTGGTGCAGCGGCTGGAAGCGATGGACGACGGCGAGCGGGCCGCCGAGGAGCTGCGCGGTCTCTCCGCGCGTTGTTGGGGGACGCTCGGGAACGCCCACCGCGTCCGCGGCAATCAGCAGGCGGCGGAGCAGGCGATCTGCCAAGCCGAGCTGCTGGTGGCCAGCGAGGTCGGCGACCTGCTGGACCGCGCGCGGGTGCTCGACTGGAAGGCGTCGCTGCGCCGGGACCAGCGGCGGTTCGACGAGTCGGTGCGCCTGCTTAACCGAGTGATCGGGATCTACCGCCAGCTCGGGCAGCGCCACCTCTACGGCCGCAGCCTGGCGCAGAAGGCCGGCGTCTGCGACGAGGCGGGCGACAGCACCACCGCCATCGAGCTGGGGCGCGCCGCCCTCGATCACCTCGACCCGCGCGAGGACCCGCGGATGGCGCTCACCGTGCGCCACAACCTGATCGTCTCGCTCAACAGCAGCGGCCAGCACCGGGAGGCCTTCGCCCTGCTCTTTCACACCCGGCCGCTCTATCTCGAGCACGGCGGCCGGCTCGGGCTGATCCGCCTGCGCTGGATCGAGGGGCAAGTGGCCTACGGGCTGGGACGGGCGGACCAGGCCGAGGCCGCCTACCGCGAGGTGCGCCAGAGCTTCCTCGAGCAGCACCTCGACTACGACGCGGCGCTCGCCAGCCTGGACCTCGCTGCCCTGTACGCCGCGCAGGGGCGCACCGTCGAGGTCCGCCGCCTGGCCGAGGAGATGCTGCCCGTCTTCACCTCCCGCCGCATCCACCGCGAGGCGCTGGCGGCGCTCATCGTCTTCCGCCGGGCGGCGGAGATGGACGAGGCGGGGCTGGAGCTGGTGCGCAGCATCGCCGACTTCCTGAACCGGGCGCGCGCCAACCCGGAGCTGCGCTTCGCCTAGCGATCCGGCCGGCGGCAAGGGCTCGGCCGCCGCGCCGCCCAAGCTCCTGGTCCTCGGCTCTGGCTTCGCCGGCTTCTCCCTCCTGCGGCGCCTGCCGCGCGGGCGCTTCGACGTCACGCTGCTCTCGCCGCGCAACTACTTCCTCTTCACTCCCCTCCTCCCCTCGGCCGCGGCCGGCACCGTCGAGTTCCGCAGCATCCTCGAGCCGGTGCGCCGCCGGCTGCGGCAGGTGCGGCTGATCGAGGGACGGGCGGAGAGCGTCGATTGGCAGGCGCGGCGCGTGGAGTGCGTCTCAGCGGTGGGGGAGGAGCGCTTCGCCCTGCCCTTCGACGTGCTGGCGATCGCGGTGGGCGCGGCGGTGGCGGACTACGGCGTGCCCGGCGTGCGCGAGCACGCGCTGACCCTGGCGAGCGTCGAGGACGCGCGAGCGGTGCGGCGCGGCATCCTCGACCAGTTCGCCCGCGCCGAGGTGCCGGGGCTCACCGACGAGGAGGTGGCGCGGCGGCTGACCTTCGTCGTCTGCGGCGGCGGCGCGACGGGGGTGGAGGTCGCGGCCGAGGTGCACGACCTCCTCACCGGCGAGCTGGCCGCGAGCTACCCTGAGCTGGCGCCGCGGGGGCAGGTGGTGCTGGTCGAGGCGACCGAGCGGATCCTGGGCGGCTTCGATGCGGCGCTCGGCGGCTACGCCCACCGCCATTTCCAGCGTGAAGGGATCGAGGTGCGCCTGGCCACCGCCGTGTCGGCCGTCGAGCGCGACGGCGTGCGGCTACGCGACGGCGGCTTCCTCCCTGCCGGCCTGGTCCTCTGGGCGGGGGGCAACGCTCCCGTGCCGTTCGTCGCCGCGCTCGGCGAGCCGCTGACGCCGCGCGGGCGGCTCCGTGTCGACGACCACCTGCGGCTGCCGGGGCGTCCCGGTGTCTACGTCCTGGGCGATTGCGCGGCGGTAGGGGAGCCGGGGCTCCCGGCCACGGCCCAGGTGGCGCAGCAGCAGGGCGAGTATTTGGCCAAGGCCTTGGACCGCGGCCGCCGCGGCCGCCCGGTCGACCCGTTCCGCTTCCGCTCGGCCGGCATGCTCGCCTACATCGGCGGCGGCCAGGCGCTCGCCGACCTGCCGCACGTGAAGTGGAGCGGCCGCGCCGCCTGGCTCTTCTGGCGCTCGGTCTACCTCACGAAGCTGGTGTCGCCGGCCAACAAGGTAAAGGTCCTCTTCGACTGGGTGAAGGCGATGCTCTTCGGCCGGGACCTCTCCCGCTTCTAGGTCCTCACCCCGAGGAAGAGATAGGCGGAGAGGATCGCGAAGACCGCGCTCGGGCTCCAGACCGCGGCCACCGGCGGCAGCGCTCCGGTCTCGCCGAGGGTGGTGAAGAAGGCGTAGATGCCGAGGAACGCCATCCCCAGCGCGATCGAGATCCCCACCCCGTAGAGCGCCCCCTGCCGCCCCAGGCGGAACGCGAAGGGGAGCGCAACCAGCGCCATGACCAGCGACACCACCGGGTAGGCGATCTTGTTGTACAG
Source organism: Thermoanaerobaculia bacterium (assembly GCA_035536455.1). GTDB lineage: Bacteria > Acidobacteriota > Thermoanaerobaculia > Multivoradales > UBA5704 > DASUNQ01. The sequence goes on from DATLOC010000068.1 coordinate 44,018, forward strand.
CTCGACCAGCAGCTCTGGCACCGGCTGGCCGCTCTCCTCGAGCTCCCGCACGTAGTCCTTGAGCTCGGTGAAACGCATCTGCTCCGGTGGGCGCACCTCGGAGTCGAAGTAATCAGGGGTTTCCGGGAAGCGGACCACTTGCGGCTCCTCGAAGCGGGCGTAGTCGGTCACTTCGACTCCGGCGAACGAGCGCGCCCAACCGTTCTCGAAGAGCCAGGCCTCGCGGTTCGCGTCGTAGGTGGCGCGGTCGGTCACCAACCGCCGGCGGAGCTGGTGCGCGGCGTCGAAGTCGAAGACCTGCAGGCGCTGCAGGCTCTGCCGCGCCGGGTCGTAGTGAATATAGTTGTAGATGTAGCGGCCCTGGCCGAAGAGCCACTGGCGGTCGGCGCGGCGGTAGGTGCGCGCCGCCTCGCGGCCGCGGATGCGGTCCTTGAGCTGCGCCACTCGCTCGTTCGAGGCGGGAAGGACCTCGGCCTGCAGGAAGGCCGCGAGCACGACGATCAGGACCGCCCAGGCGAGGGCGGGGAGGGAGAGCCGGTAGAGCGAGAGACCCAGCGCCTTGCAGGCGGTGACCTCGCTGGTGCGCGACAGCAGCGAGAAGGTGATCAGGGTCGTCACCAGCACGACGATCGGCGCGATGTCGTAGAAGATCTGCAGCGACATGTACTTGTAGTAGTCGAAGACCATGGCGCGCGGCACCTTGTTCTTGAGGATCTCGTCGATGGTCTCGGAGAGGTCGGCGATGACGTAGAGGGTCACCCCCGAGAGGACGACGAGCAGGAACACCCCGGCGAACTGCCGCGCGACGTAGCGGTCGAGGAGGCTGGGGAAGGTGATGCGCGGGCGGGGGAGGCGGAAGACCAGCCCGGCCCGGCGGCCACGCCGCGGGTGCGCGACGCGTGCGGCCGCCGGCACGGGCGCCGCCGGCGGACCCTCGCCGGCTTCCTCGCGGCGCCGACGCCAGCGGTGGGTGAGCCGCGGCACCGCCAGCAGCACCGGCCAGACCTTGTGTCGCAGCCAGCGGTCGATCCCGGTCAGCAGCAGCCCCTTGTCGCGGTTGCGCCGCGCCAGCAGGAAGACCCCGGCCGCCGCCAGGATCAGATTGGGCGCCCACATCCCTACCCAGGCGGGAAGCCGGCCGTAGCGCGCCGCCTCTTCGCCGTTCGACAGCAGGACGTAGTAGAGGACGATGACGGCGATCGAGAGCGCGAACCCGGAGGCCTTGCCGCCGCGCCGGTTGTTGAAGCCCAGCGGCAGCGCGAAGAGGCCGAAGACCAGGCAGGCGACCGGGATCGCGAACTTCTTGTGGACCTCGACCTCCGCCAGGTTGCGCTGCTCGCTGGACGCCGTGGGGTCGTCACGCAGGCCGCGCAGCTCGGCGAGGGTGAGCTCGCGCACCCCCTTCGAGACCGAGACCTTGGCCCGCTGGGCCGAGGCGAAGTGGTCCTCCAGCACCAGCTCCAGGCGGCGGTGGCGGCTGATCTCGTAACGGCCCGGAGAGCTCAGGTCCACCTTGTGGCGGATGGCGTTGTAGAGCTGGAGCACCACCCGCTCGCCCTGCTCCTCGACCTTCACCTCCCCCCATTCGGCGGTGGTGATCTGGTTGTCGTTGGCCGAGGGGATCGACTCGGCAAGGAACACGCCCTTCCAGCGGCTCTGCCCGGGCGGCACCTCGAAGACATAGACCACGTAGGGGTCCCACTCCTCGTAGAAGACCCGGGGCTGTACCTGCTGCGAGACGGTCTGGGTGAGGATGTCGAGCCGGAGCTGCTGCAGCGAGGAGTTGCCCCAGGGGAGCGCCCAGACCATCAACGCCGTGTTGATCAGGGTGAAGAACGCCGAGATCGCCAGCACCGGCCGGTAGAGGGTGAGCAGGCTCACGCCGCAGGAGCGCAGGGCGATCAGCTCGCTGTCGGAGGCCATCCGCCCGATGGCGATCAGGATGCCGAAGAGGAGCGACATCGGGATCGTCAGGACGACGATGTTGGGCAGGGTGGTGAGCAGCAGCTGGCCGACCGTCGCCACCGGCAGCCCGCGCCGGATGATCATTTCCGCCGAGGTGAAGAGGAACCGGAGCAGCAGGATGAACGTGTAGACTAGGAACCCGAGCGCCAGGGGACCGGCGATCTCGGCAACGATGTAGCGATCGATCCGCAGCCTCACGAGCCCGCGATTCTAATGGAGCCCTCCGGCACCCCCGAGCCGCCGCGGGTCCGTCTCGAGCGGCGTTACCGCTTCAGCGCCAGCCACCTCTATCGCCGCCCCGAGTGGAGCGAGGAGGAGAACCGCGCCCGCTTCGGCCGTTGCGCCAACCTGCCGGGCCACGGGCACAACTACCGGCTCTACGTCCAGGTCGCCGGGGCGGTCGACCCGAGGACCGGCTTCGTCGTCGACTTGGCCGCCCTTGACGCCTGGGTCGCGCAGGCCGTCGTCGACCGCCTCGACCACCAGCACCTCAACCACGCCCTGCCGGAGTTCGGCGCGGGCGGCTTGGTGCCGTCAAGCGAGAACCTGGTGCTGTGGATCCTGCGGGCGCTGGAAGAAAAGGGGCCCGCCGGTGTGCAGCTGGTCGGCCTTCGGCTGGAGGAGGACGAGGACCTCGCCGCGGAGTGGGCTGCACCTTAGGGCTCGATGCTCGCCGATCCGCCGCCGCCGCAGGTTGACATAATAGCCCTTATCGGCCAACTGCAGCAGTCGGCAAAATGCCAGAAATCCCTCCCCCTGCGGCTACTCGCGCGCCTTGCGGAGGTCGGCCAGCACCTGCTCGAGGGCCCGGATCAGGTCGTCGCGGTCGACCTCGCTCTGCCTGAAGCTCACGGCGAGGCTGTACTTCCTGTCGGGCGACCGGAACTTGAAGGTGAACGGCTTGCGGCGGCCGCCATGGCCGGGCTGCTCCTTGCGCAGCCGGCGGCGCAGATCGTCCCGGTTGAGGCCGCGCGTGGCGACTTCCTCGAGCAGCCGAAGCATCTCGGCCTCGTCGCCGGCCTTGAGGACCTCCAGGAGCAGGGACCGCGCCCCGAGGCCGAGCGCTTGGACGGTGTCACGGACCCGGGGCGGCATGGCGAGGAGCGAAAGGCTCTCGGTGACCAGGCTGCGCGACCTCCCCACCGCCTCGGCGATCTCCTCGTGGGTGTAACCGTGCCGCTCGGCGAGGGCGCGGTACCCCTCGGCCTCCTCGAAGGGCGTGAGGTCCTTGCGCTGGAGGTTCTCGACGAGCGCGATCTCCAGCGCCTCCTGCTCGCTCACCTCCATCTCGATCGCCGGGATCTCGAAGAGCCCTGCCTCCTGCGCGGCGCGGTAGCGGCGCTCGCCGGAGATGATGCGGTACACCGGGCCGCCCGGACCGAGCTCGGCCTCGGGCAGCGGACGGACGAGGATCGGCTCGAGCACCCCCTTGTCGCGGATCGAGGCGACGAGCTCGGCCAGCTCGCCCATCGCGGTGCGCGGCTGCTTGGGGTCCGGGGCGATCGCGGCGAGCGGCAGCATGCGGCCGACCGGCGTCTCGTGGCGGGCCGTCAGCGCCTCCACGAAGTGGGTGTCGTGGCGCATCTTGACCCTCATCGGCAGACCGCGCTTCTTGGCCGGCTCAGACACGGCTGAGGACCTCCTCGGAGAGCTGGTAGTACTCGAAGGCCCCGGTGGAGCGCGGGGCGAAGGTGAAGATCGATTCGCGGTAGGCCGGACTCTCCTCCAGTCGCACGCTCTTGGTGATGACCGTGTTGAAGAGCTTGTCGCCGAAGACCTTGCGGATCTGGTCGTGGATGTCCTTGGCCAGCAGGGTCCGCTTGTCGTAGAGGGTGATGAGCGCTCCGAGGATTTGGAGCTGGGGGTTCGCCCGCAGCTTGATCTTATCGATCGTCTCCAGCAGATCGTCGGTCCCCTCCAAGGCAAAGTAGCTTGCCTGGATCGGGATCAGCACGTGCGTCGCCGCCACGAGGGCGTTGACGGTGATGATCCCGAGGGTCGGCGGGGTGTCGATGACGACGTACGGGAAGGCGTCCTGGACCGGCTGGAGCGCGTCCTTCAGACGGTAGTGGCTGTCGAGCTCTCCCAGCAGCTTCGACTCGATCTTGGCCAGCGCGATGTTCGACGGGGCGATGTGCAGGTTGGGGATCTTCTCGGCGGGCCGCAGCACGTCGCTCAGGTGGACGCCCTGGTCCGTGAGCGCGTCGTAGATCGAGCCCCCGTTCAGCTGATGAACGTCGAGGAAGGACATCGAGCTGTTGGCCTGCGGATCGAGATCGATCAGCAGCGTCTTCAATCCCTTGTTGGCGAGGGCTGCGGCGAGATTGATGGCGGTCGTCGTCTTGCCGACCCCGCCCTTCTGATTGGCGATGGTAACGATCATGGAAGGACACCGGCAGTGTACGAGACCACTCCCAGCCGGTCAATGCAGCCGCCGATGTCGGCGCGCCGACAATGTCTCTAAGTCGCGTTAATTGAGTGGATTACGGGGACGGGCTACATCGTGTACTTGCCGAGGTCTTCCGGGCTCATCTCCTCGAGCCACTTCCGCAGCTTCTCGTCGTCGCTCGCCTGGCTCGCCAGGTCTACCGCCTGCGCTTTCTCGAGCACCGAGCGGAGAACGAAGATCGGCGCCTCGGTGCGCAACGCCAGCGCGATGGCATCGCTCGGACGCGAGTCCACGGTCAGCGCGCCGCTTTCGTGCGTCAGGTGGATGAGCGCAAAGAAGGTGTTGTCGCGGAGGTCGGAGATGACGATCTTCTCCACCGCGGCGCCGAGCTGCTCGACCACCGCGCGGAGGAGGTCGTGAGTGAGCGGGCGCGGGACTTCCACCCCCTCGATCCGGAGGGCGATGGCGTGAGCCTCGAAGCCGCCGATCCAGATCGGCAGGAAGAGGTCGCTCTCGAGGTCGCGCAGGATGACGATCGGCACGTTGGAGGTGGGGTCGAGCATCAACCCTTTGATCTCCATCCGGATCTCCTGGTTGGTCTCGCTCATCGAAAGGCCATTGTGCGGGGCGCCGTCGCGGCGGTCAACCCCGATGCATGTTCTAGGCCGCGGCGGGGAGGTCGAGACGGCGGCCGGCGAGGCTGTGCGGCAGGGCGCGCTCGATGACGACGCGGGCGAGCCCGCCGAGCGGCGCCGGCTCGGCGCCGGCGGCGAAGTGCACGGCGCGGTGGCAGGCGGTGCGGCCGGTGAGGAAGCCGGGATGGCGCGCCCAGCCGGTCACCAGGACCTCGTGCTCCTCCCCCACCAGGGTCGCGTTGATCTCGCGCTGGATCCCCTCCTGGAGCGCGAAGAGGCGCTGCAGCCGCTCGTCGGCCACCTCGGCCAGCACGGCGCCGTCGAGGCGCGGTGCGGCGGTGAGTGGACGCGGCGAGTACTTGAAGGCGTAGAGCGCGGCGAAGCGCACCTCGGCGACCAGGTCGAGGGTCTGCTGGAAGTCGTCCTCGGTCTCGCCCGGGAAGCCGACGATGAAGTCGGTCGAGAGGGCGATCCGCGGCCGCGCCGCCCGTAGGCGGCCGACCAGCTCGAGGTAGTCGGCACGGGCGTAGCCGCGTCCCATCCGCCGCAACACCCGGTCAGAGCCCGACTGGACGGGGAGGTGTAGGTACGGGCAGATGTTCTCGTGGCGCCCGACCTGCTCGACCATGCGCGGTGTGAAATCGCGCGGGTAAGAGGTGACGAAGCGCAGGCGCGCCAGACCGTCCAGCGGCGCCACCGCGGCCAGCAGGTCGGCGAAGTCGGCGCCGTCGGCCGGCTCGCGCCAGTGGTTCACCGTCTGGCCGAGGAGCTCGATCTCGAGGAAGCCGTAGTCGATCAGGTGGCGCACCTCGCGCACCACCTCGGCGAGCGGCCGGCTGCGCTCCGAGCCGCGGGTCTTGGGCACGATACAGAAGGTGCAGACCTTGTCGCACCCCTCGATGATCGTGACCATTCCCTTGTACTCGCCCTGGCGGGAGACCGCGTCGATGTCGTAGCTCCTCTCCTCGGGAAAGCCGGTCGCCACCACCCGGCGCCCGGCCCGCCGCTCGGCGATCACCCGCCCCAGCTCCCCCACTCGCGCCGGCCCGATCACGAAGTCCAGGTCGGGCACCCGCCGGAGCGCCCGCTCCCCCTCCTGCTGGGCTACGCAACCGCACAGGCCGATCAGCAGCAACTCGTTCTGCTCCTTGAGCTTGCGGTACTCGCCGAGGCGCGAGTAGACCTTCTGCTCGGCCTTCTCGCGGACGCTGCAGGAGTTGAGGAGGATGACGTCGGCCTCATCGGGCGCACGCGTCGGCAGCACCCCCTGCTGCATGAGCTGGCCGGCCAGGCGCTGGCTGTCCAGCTCGTTCATCTGGCAGCCCCAGGTCTCGATGAAGAAGCGGCGGGGCTTCGCTCCCGGCGCGGCGCCGCTCATCCGTTGCCGTCCTCGCCGCCGTCGTCGCCGATCGGCTCGCCCGGCTCGGGGTAGATCGGCGGCTCGACCGACTCGTGCGCGCCTTCCTCGGGACGCGCGCCCTCGGCCGCCGGCTCCAGGTCGATCCCCTCCCGCAGCCACCCGGGGAGAGCGCCCGCCCGCCGCCCCTCCTCGAGGTGGGCCGTCACCGCCTCGCGCCGCCGCTCCGCCTCTTCCCGCAACGTCCGGATGCGGTCGAGCACCCGGTCCCAGTCCGGCTTGATCCGGCCGTCGCGGACGTACGGGTCGGCCTCGGCGTAGAAGCGGCGGCGGAGCAGGTCGGCGTCGCTCTCCAGGTCGGCAACCTCCTCCACCACGTCCCTCCAGCGCTGCCGCAGCTCGCGCGACCGGTTGCGCCAGAACGCTTCCCCGCTTCCGCCCGGAACCGCTGCGGCCGGCGCGACGCCCGCCGGCTCGCCCGGCTTGGGCGCCGGCTTGCCGGGCGGTTTTTCGCCCGGCTTGGCCTTGACCAGGTTCTGGTTGGTGATGCTCCGGGTGGCGGGCGGCGTGGCGGCTCGGCGCTCTCGCTCGGCCGTGGACGCCGCCACCAAGTCGACGTCGCCGCTGTCCACGCCGCCGGGCTCGATGACGATGACCGTCGGGTCGGGAAGGGGCGCCGGCGCCGTAGGCTCGGTCGCCGACGCGGGCGGAGCGGGCTCGGCCGCCGGCTCCGCGGCAGCCTCCGGCGGTTGGACTGCCTCCGGCTTGGCCTTCGCCGGCTGGACCGGCTGCGGCGCCTGGGCGCAGGAGGCCAGCAGGAGGCTCGCGAGCAGCCAGCCCCTACCCCGCACGGCCATACCGGTCCTCCAGCCGCACGACGTCGTCCAGCTCGGGAGTCGAGACCTCGATGATGTCGCACCCCGCCGCGCCCCCCACCATGCGGTGGCGGGTGAACGGGACGATGCGGTAGGACTCCCCCGCCCGCAGTGTCGTGTGCCGGAGCTCCCCGTCCTCTTCCACGACCAGCTCGACCTCCCCTTCGGCGAGGTAGAGGGTCTCATCCTTCTTCTCGTGGTACTGGAGCGAGAGGGCCTCGCCCGGGTTGACGTGGAGGATCTTGCCGACGTAGCGGTCGGTGTGGGCGAAGATCAGCTCATAACCCCAGGGCTTCTCGACGCGTCGGATCGGCAGGCGCATGCGGGTCCTTCTCCTCGACGACAGCCGCTCGCCGGCGGCCGGCAGCGGCGGGACGGGCGTTGGCGGCGAGGTAGGCGTCCACCTGCTGCAGCACCTCGTCCGCCGTGGCCAGCCGCGCGCAACGCTCGGCGAGCTCGGCGAGCTCCCCGGCCGCGAGCTCCCGGATGCGAGTCTTCACCTCCGGGATCGCCCGCGGGCTCATCGACAGCCGCCGCAGCCCGAGGCCGACCAGCAGCGCAGCGCAACGCGGGTCGGCGGCCATCTCGCCGCAGAGGCTGACCTCGATGCCGGCTTCGCGCGCGCTGTCGAGGACGAAGCGTAGCATGCGCAGGATAGCCGGATGAAGCGGCTGGTAGAGGTCGGCCACGTGCTCGTTGTTGCGGTCGACGGCGAGCGCGTACTGGATCAGGTCGTTGGTGCCGATCGAGAAGAAATCGACCTCGCGCGCCAGCACGTCGGCGATCAACGCCGCCGCCGGCACCTCGATCATGATGCCGATCTTGGCGTCGCGGCTGAACGGGATGCCCTCCTCCGTCAGCTCGTCCATCACCTCCGCGGCAAAGGCGCGGAAGCGGCGGACCTCCTCGACAGTGGTGACCATCGGGATCATCACCCACACGTCGCCGTGGACGGCGGCGCGGGCGAGAGCCCCCCGCCGGACGCGGGGGGGCCGGGGACGCGCCACCAACAAGCGGGTGACGCGCAGGGC
>DATLOC010000069.1:0-38124 GCA_035536455.1 Thermoanaerobaculia bacterium
GCTCTCCGGCCCGCAGCAGGCGCGCAGGGCGTCGAACGTCATCGCCAGCTCGCGCAGGCGCCGGCTCGCCGCCGGCGCGGCGAGCCCGGCCCGGCCCCAGGCGACCCGCAGCCCGGCCAAGGCCACGCTCCCCCGCCGCAGAGCGCGGGGCAGGCCGGCGTCGCGGGCCACGAGCGCCGCGCGCGCCGCGGCGAGCGCGGCGTGAACCTCGTCGAGGCCGCGGGCCACGGCGGCATGCCCCGAGTGCCGCGGCCCCATCCAGCCGGGGGCGCCGGCGACGGCCGCGGCGGCCGCCGCATGGGCGCGCTCGGCGGCGGCGAGGAGATCCGCCGCGCCGGCGGGGGTCGGAGCGGGGGCGGCGGCGGCGAGCGGCGCCGCCGCGGCCAGGAGCGGCAGGAGCACGAGGAGCGCGGCGAGCTGCGGACGGGGTGTCATGGGGTGACGGAGTGTTTACGGATGCCGGCGGCAAACCGCCCAGGAATGATAGTTTAGCGGTATCCACGTAGCCCCGATGACCTGGTCTCTCCCGCCTCAGGAGATCGAGCGTCTGCGCGAAGACATCGCGCGCGCCGTGCGGCGCGTCTGCCCGCGCTGGCTGGCCGACCGTGCGGACGACGTCGCGCAGACGGCCCTCATGCGGGTCATGGACGTCCTGGAGCGGCGTGAGGGAGAACGGGAGCTCTCGCCGTTCTATCTCAAGAAGGCGGCGTACAGCGCCGTCGTCGACGAGATCCGGCGCCTGCGCCGGCGGCGCGAGGTGCCGCTGGAACAGGACCCCGAGCTGCCGCTCCGGGCGCCGGGTGTCGACCCCGAGCGGTGGACCGCCAGCCGCGAGCTGGGGAAGGCCATCCGCGACTGCCTCGGCGAGCTGCTCGCGGCCCGCCGGCGGGCGGTGACCCTCCACCTGCTGGGGCACTCGGTGCCGGAGGTGGCCGAGCTCATGAAAGGGCCGTTCAAGCAAACCGAGAACCTGGTCTATCGCGGCATGGCCGACCTGCGGCGGTGCCTGGAAGCGCAGGGGGTACGAGGATGATCCAAGGGACGAACCACAACCGACTCGATCTCGAGGCCCTCCGCCGCGCCTTCGCGGCGGAGGGGCCGCCCGCGAGCGCCGCGGGAGAAGACTGTCCGGACTCGGAGCGGATCTGGGCGGCGGTGCGCGGCGAGCTCCCCGACGCCGAGCGCGACACGCTGCTCGACCACGTCGCGGTCTGCTCCGCCTGTGCAGAGGACTGGCGCCTCGCCGCCGAACTGGCGCGGGAGCGGCGGGCCGGCGAGGCGCCGGTCGTGCCGCTGCACCGCCCCTGGACGCGGCAGGTCCGCTTCCTCGTACCGGCGACCGTGGCGGCCTGCCTCCTGGTGGTCGTCGGCGTCGTCGAGGAGCGGCGCGAGGAGCGCCAGCTCGTCGCGATGCGCGGCGACGAGCAGGGCGCGATCCGCCCTCTGGTCGCCGGCGCCCTGCCGCGCGAGCGCTTCCTCCTCCGCTGGGAGGGCCCCGAAGGCGCGCTCTACGACGTGCGCGTGACGACCGACGACCTGCTGCGGGAGGTGGCGATCGCCCGCCGTCTCGAGCGGCGCGAGCTGCTGGTGCCGGCGGCGAAGCTGGCCGGCATCACCCCGGGCAGCAAGCTGTATTGGCACGTCACGGCCGTGCGGCCCGACGGCGAAGAGGTGAGCTCGGAGACGTTCAGCATCGAGCTGCGCTGAGCTTTTGACGAATCCCTGACGAACTAATTGCGACAATGAACGTTTGTTTACAGGTACCAGCCTCCTGGTGTGAGCATGAGGGAACAGGGGAGGCAAGAACGTTGATCTTGTTTAGGCGGGGGCAAAGAAGCCACCGCCGATTGGGAACCGACGCGGACACCGCGGCGGGACCCAGAACTCGGGAGGCAGTCATGTTCAGCTACGAGAGCCAGCGTGAAGGCAGCACCTTCGGGCACGGCGACGCGACCCGAGGCTTCCAGTTCGGCGCGCTCTACTGCGGCGCCGCGCGCTCCGGCCGCAAGACCGGGCCGGAGTCCGAGGCCAACACCACGAACAGCGGCTCGGGCGGGGGTGGGACCGGCGGGCCGACGGGCGGGACGGCTCCCTAAAGCCAGCCTGGGCGGGCGGTCGCGAGACCGTCCGCCCAGACCCGTACGAAGCATCGGGTGAAGGTTCGATCCCTCAGCGCTCTCCTCCTCCTGTGGCCGCTGTCGGCGGCGGCCGGCAGCCCCGCCGCATTAGACCGTTGTGAAGCAACACTCGCGGCGAAGCCGGAATCGCGCGACGCCGCCGCCTGCTTCTGGACGGTGGCGACAGAGCAAGGACTCGCGGCGGAAGCGGACCGCCGTCTCGAAGCCTTCCTGCCGCGCTTTCCAGACGCTCCCTGGATCCCGTTTTATCTCGGCAACATCCGGTGGTCCGAGCCGCATCGCGCGGAGGCCTCCTACCGTCGCGCCGCATCGGCGTTCGCCGCGCGGCGCGATGCGGCCGGCGAGCTCAAAGCGCGCAACAACCTCTACGTGATGCTCACGCAACAGGGAAAAATGCGAGAGGCGAGCGCGGAGGCCGAGCGCGTCGCATCGGTCGCCGAAGCGTCCGGCGATGCGGAGCTCGCCGCGCGCGCCAAGATCCTGCTCGCGCGCCACTTGTACGACACCGGCGGCGACCTCGGCCGCGCCGCCCTGCTGCTCGACCAGGCCGAGACGGCGCTCTTCCCCGCGGGCGACTACTACGCCCGGCGCGACTGGCTCCAGCGCCGTGCGCCAGTGGCGTTGGAGCTGGGGCGGCGGCGAGAGGCTCGTGACGCCTACCAGCGCCTCGCCGCGTTGACGGCAGAGGCCAAAGACGCTCTCGGCGAGAGTAATGCCCGCTACGGCCTGGCCCGCGTGGCATTCGAGGAGGCCGCCGAGCTGCCGTCGGAAGGAGCAGTGCGGGAAGCGCAGACCCTCACCCGCAAGGCGCTGGCTGTGGGGAGCGCCGCCGGCGACCGCGACGTCGAAGCGCTGGCGCATCACCTGCTCGCGATGATGGAGAGCAGCAGGACGGCGCTGGCCCACCTGGAGAGCTGCCTCGAAGTCGCGGCGACCGACCGTGATCGCAGCTATTGCCTCCACGCCCTAACACGTCGCCTTGCCGACCGCGACCCGCGCGCGGCGCGCTCGACCCTCGAGCGTGCCTTCCGGCTCGCTCGCCAGGCTGCAGACCCCTGGTCGCTGATTCTTTGCTGGCGGGAGCGGATGCGGCTGGCATGGGTCGACGCCACGCCGGAGCAGGCGCTCGCCGAAGGTCGCGCGGCGCTCGAGGTGATCGAGGCGCTGCACGACGTGCAGCGCAACAGCGGCCGGAGGGCCGAGCTGTTCTCGACCTGGGCCGAGGACTATCACTGGCTCTCGGGAAAACTCCTGCAAACCGGGCACGGCCCGGACGCTCTCGCCGCCGCCTTCTCGGTGACGGAGCGGATGCGGGCGCGCTCGCTGGTCGAGTCGCTGGCCGCCGCCGGCAAGGCGCCGCGCTCCGATCCGGCCCTCGCCGCGCGCCGCGCCGCCGTCCTCGAGGAGCTGGCGCGGGTGCAGCGACGGCTGCTCGAGCCCGGCCTGCCGGCGGCGGCTCGCGAAGCGGTCCGCCGCGAGCAGCAGCGGCTGGAGATCGCGGAGGCAGGGCTGCGCGAGCGGCTCGCCGAGGGAGCCGGAGACCTCGCCGCCCACCGCCGGCCGGACTTCGCATCGCTGGCGCGCGTGCGCCGGGCGCTCGCCGCCGACGAGGCCCTCCTCTCCTTCCAGGTCGCTCCCTGGCAGGACGCGGCGGGCCGCTTCGCGGGCGGCGCCTGGCTGCTCGCGGTGACCCGCCATGGCGCCCGCGTCTACCGGCTCCCCGGACGCGTCGAGCTGCGTCCGACGCTGGCGATGTTCGACGGGCTCTTCGCGGCCCGCGCACCGGATCGCGAGGCGACCGCCGCCCGCGCGCTCCACGACCGCCTCCTGGCGCAGGCGCTGGGCGACCTGCCGGCCGGCGTCCAGCGCCTGGTCCTCGTCCCGGACGACGACCTCCACCGCCTGCCGTTCGCGGCACTGCGCGGCGCGGACGGCGCGCCGCTGGCGACGCGCTACCAGCTCACCGTCGTCCCCTCCGCCACGCTCTGGCTGCGCTGGCGGGCGAGCCGGCCGCTGCCGGGCGCGCGGCCCGCGCTGGCGCTCGCAGACCCGCCGGCGCCCGGCGCCGGGAAGGCGGCTTCCGCGAGCGTGGCCGCAGGCCGCCGCGGCGCGCCCGCCGAGCGCGCCGCCGTCTTCGCCGCCATGCATGCCCTGCCGCCGCTGCCCTACGCGCGCGGCGAAGGGCGGGCCGTGGTCCGGCACCTCGGCCGGGGAAGCGTGCTGCGCGTCGGCGAGGAGGCCTCGGAAGCGTTCTTGAAGCGCGACGGCGGCAGCTTCGGCCTTCTCCACTTCGCGGCGCACGCGCTCCTCGACGACGAGCAGCCGGAGCGCTCCTTCGTGCTGCTGGCGCCGGGAGCGCGCGGCGAGGACGGCCTGCTGCAGGCGCGTGAGATCGCGGAGCTCGACCTCGCGGGCGACACCGTCGTGCTCGCCTCCTGCCGCAGCGCCTCCGGGCGCCTGCTGCGCGGCGAGGGGGTCATGGGGCTGGCGCGCGCCTTCTTCCAGGCCGGGGCGCACGCCGTCGTGGCGAGCCTCTGGCGGCTGCGCGACGACGAGGCTGAGGCGCTCTTCTCGAGCTTCTACCGGCACCTCGGGAGGGGCGAGAGCCTCGCCGCGGCGCTGCGCGCGGCGCAGATCGAGCGCATCCGTGCCGGAGCGCCTGCCGCCGCCTGGGCGGGATTGGTGGTGCTCGGGGACGGCGAGCTGGTGCCGGTGCGGCCGCGGCCGGAGCGGCGATGGGTCGCGGCGGCCGTCCTGGCCGCCGTGGCGGCGGGGGCCGCCGTTTACGCCACGCGCCGGCGGCCTGAGGGCGGGAGGGTGTAGGATACTGGCGCTCGCCCAAGCGTAGAAAGGACGTCGATGCGCCTACGGCTCCTTCCCCTCCTCCTCTTCGGGTCCGCCGCCGCGCTCCCCGCCGCCGCCGACGACGTCTTCCTCAACAACGGCAACTCCTTCGAAGGGGTGATCGCCGAGGTCACCGCGACGCAGGTGCGCATCCGCATGCCGGGCGGCGAGCTCAGCCTGCCGCGGAGCGCCGTGGCGCGGGTCGAGAAGGGCGAAGCGCCGTTCGCGGAGTTCCTGGCGCGGGAGAAGGCGCTGCGCCGCGACCCCGACGCGACCGCGGCCGACTGGGTGGAGCTGGCGCGCTGGGCGAAGGCGCAGGGGCTGGCGACGGCGACGCGCGAGGCGGCCCTGCAGGCGGCCCGGCTGGACCCGCACCTCGAGGCCCTCGAGCCGCTGCTGCGCGAGCTGGGCTACGTCTACGACCGCGAGCTGGCGCGGTGGATCCCCTACGCCGAGTCGATGCGGCGGCGCGGTTTCGTCGAGTGGGGCGGCGCCTGGATCACCCGCGCCGAGCACGACGAGCGGCTGCGGGCGCGCGAGCGCGAGGAGCAGGAGCGCCTCAGCCGGCGCGCGGCGGCGCGGGAAGCCGCGCGCGCTGCGCGCACCGACCGGCTGCTGGACCTCGCCGAGGTGCAGCTCGCGCGCGAGCTGCTGGAGCCGCGGCCGGTGGTGGTGGCGCTGCCGATCGCCGTCGGCTGGCCGATCCTGGTCCTGCCCGGCGTCTTCCCGCCACCGCACGGCGACGGCCGGCCCGACCACGGCGACGGCGGTCCCGTCCTCGTCCCCCGCCCCGACCCGCGCTTCCCCCCGCGCGACGGCCGCTCGAGCCGCCTCCCCCACCAGCCCGGCAGCCTCATCCCCGGCGACTACCAGCCGATCTCGATCGCCCCGAAGTCAGATTAAAGATTTAGGCAACGACATGCCCTTCGGGGCTGCGTCCAGCCACGCGCACTAACGGCGATTGACTTCGACACCCCCTCCCTGGCCCTCCCCCGCTGCGCGGGGGAGGGAAGTCACCCTCCGCCTTTACACCCCAAAATACCTTGCGTCCGGGTGGTGGAACACCAAGGCCGAGACGCTCGCCTCGGGGTCCATCATGTCCCCTTCGGTGAGCTCGACGCCGATCTCCTCGGGGCCGAGGGCGGCGAAGAGCTGGCGCTGGAAGGCGAGGTCGGGGCAGGCCGGGTAGCCGAAGCTGTAGCGCTTGCCGCGGTAGCGGGCGGCAAGCTTCTGCTGTAGCGACAGGTCGGGCGGGTCGGGGAAGCCCCACTCCTTCCGCAGCCGCGCGTGCAGCCACTCGGCGGCGGCCTCGGCGGTCTCGAGTGCCAGTGCCGCGAAGGCGTGGCTCTTCAGGTATTCGCCCGCGGCCTTCCAGCGCTCGACCCGCTCCCGCACGCCGTGGCCGGCGGTGGTGACGAAGAGCGCGACGTGGTCGCCGGGCAGAACGTAGTCGGTCAGGCACAGCCCGCCGTTGCGCGTCTGGCGCGGCAGCTCCCAGGCCGCCGCCAACCGGCCGGTCGCGGGGTCGAAGAGGCTGAGGCGGTCGCCCTCCGCCGCGGCGGGGAGGAACCGCCAGACGGCCCGCGCCCGCATCGCCCCTTCGCGCGCCAGCTGCTGCAGCTCGGCGACGACCGCCTGGAGCTTGGCGAGCTTGGGATCGCCCTCGGCCTCGAGCTTCGCGACGACGCCCTTCAGGCCCAGGTGCTTGCCGTAGACCATCTGCGGGTTCAAGTACTCCCAGACCGCGTCGAGGTCCAGCTCCTCCGCGTGGCGCTCCAAGTCGGGAGGCGGAGGGGCCGCGAGGTCCCGCCGCACCGCCGGCGCGCCGGCCGCCGCCTCCCCCTCCGCGCCCGCCCCCTCGGCGACCGCCGCCGCCGGCTCGGCGTCGGCGGCGATCAGCTCCGCCACCTCCTGCTCAAGCTCCGGCCGCGCCGCGCCGTCGAGCAGACGCTCGACGAGTTTCAGGCCGTGCATGGCGTCCTTGGCGTAGGTGCAGAGACCGCCGTAGGCCTGCGCGATCTTGCGGTGGGTGAAGCGGCGGGTGAGGGCGGCGCCGCCGACCAGGAGCGGCGTGTCGATCCCCACCGCCGAGAGGTCCCCGGCGGTGAGCACCATCTGCTGCGCGCTCTTGACCAGCAGCCCCGAGAGGCCGATGACGTCCGGCCGGTGCTCGCGCGCCGCCTCGATCAAGCGCTCCGACGGCACCTTGATCCCCAGGTTCACCACCGTGAAGCCGTTATTGCTGAGCACGATGTCCACCAGGTTCTTGCCGATGTCGTGGACGTCCCCCTTGACGGTGGCGAGGAGGACCTTCCCGCGCGTCGAGCTGCCGGCCTTCTCCATGTGCGGCTCGAGGTAGGAGACCGCCGCCTTCATTACTTCGGCGCTCTGCAGCACCTCGGCGACGATGAGCTGGTTGGCGTTGAACAGGCGCCCCACCTCGCTCATCCCCGCCATCAGCGGACCGTTGATGACCTCGAGCGGCGTCGGCCAGCGCGGGTCGACCAGCGCCTGCGCCAGGTCGTCCTCGAGCCCCACCTTGCTCCCCTCGACGACGGCGCGCGCCAGGCGCTCGGCGAGCGGCAGCTCGGCCCGCGGCTTGGCCGGCGCCGCGGTACGGCCGCGGAAGTGGGCGGTGAAGGTCTCGACCGCCCGGTCCCCGGCGGCCACGTCCCCGACCGGCAGGAAGATCAGCGCCTCGGCGAGCGCGCGCTCCTCCTCGGGGACGTCGGCGTAGCGGGCGAGGCGCTCGGAGTTGACGATCGCGGCGTCGAGCCCGGCCTTGGTGCAGTGGTAGAGGAAGACCGAGTTGAGCACCTCGCGGCCGGCCGGCGGCAGGCCGAAGCTGACGTTCGAGACGCCGAGGACCGTGCGCGTCTCCGGGAACTCCTCCTTGAGCCGCCGCACGCCTTCGATCGTCTGGCCGGCCGAGCCGAGGTAGCTCGCGTCGCCGGTGCCGCAGGGGAAGACCAGCGCGTCCCACCAGATGTCCTCGGCACGGAGGCCGAAGTCCTCGGTCAGGAGGCGGAAGCTGCGGCGCGCCACCTCCAGCTTCCGCTCGACGGTGACCGCCATGCCCTGCTCGTCGATCGTGCCGACAACCACCGACGCGCCGTAGCGCCGCGCCAGCGGCACCACGCGCTCGAAGCGTGAGAGGCCGTCCTCCAGGTTGATGGAGTTGAGCACCGCCTTCCCCTGGCAGTAGGTGAGCGACCGTTCCATGACCGCGGCGTCGGTCGTGTCGATCATGATCGGCGCCTTGACGACGCGCACCAGGCGGTCGAGGAAGGCCTCTGCGTCGGCGCGCTCGTCGCGGTCGGGGTCCTGCAGGCAGACGTCCAGCACCTGTCCGCCGGCGCGCACCTGCGCGCGCGCCACCTCCGCCGCCCCCTCCCAGTCGGCGGCCGCGATCAGCCGCTTGAACTGCCGGCTGCCGAGGACGTTCGTGCGCTCGCCGACCAGGAGCGGCCGGTTGTCGGCGGTGAGCTCCACCGCTTCGAGGCCGGCGATGAGGGCGCGCTGGTGGTCGGGCACCGGCCGCGGCCGCCGCCCGCGCGCGATCGCGACGAGCGCCGCGACGTGCGCCGCCGTCGTGCCGCAGCAGCCGCCGACCAGGTTGAGCCAGCCGGCGTCGAGGAAGCGGCCGAGGACGCGCGCGATCTCCTCCGGCCCTTCGTTGTAGCGCCCCTCCTCGTCGGGCAGGCCGGCGTTCGGCACGCAGGCGACGCGGGTGCGCGACAGCTCGGCGAGCGTGCGGATGTGGTCGGTCATCCGCTCCGGGCCGGTGGCGCAGTTGAGGCCGACGTAGAGGAGGTCGGCGTGGAGGAGCGAGACGGCGAGCGCCTCGGCGTCCTGGCCGCCGAGCATCGTGCCGGTCGCCTCGATCGTCGCCGACACCGCCACCGGCAGCTGCCAGCCGGCCTGCGCGAACGCCGTCTCGATCCCGAGGAGGCCGGCCTTGACGTTGCGGGTGTCCTGCTGGGTCTCGAGCAGCAGGTAGTCGGCGCCGCCGGCCATCAGCCCGATCGCCTGGACGCGGAAGTGGTCCTGCAGCTCCTCGAAAGTGACGCCGCCGGTGACCGAGATGGCCTTGGTCGTCGGGCCCATCGAGCCGCAGACGAAGCGCGGCCGCTCCGGGCTCTCCCAGCGAGCGCAGGCGGCGCGGGCGATCGCGGCGGCGGCGCGGTTGAGCGCGAAGGCCTGTTCGGCCAGGCCGTACTCGGCGAGCACCAGCGGCGTGCCGCCGAAGGTGTTGGTCTCGACGACGTCGGCGCCGGCCGCGAGGTAATCCTCGTGAACGCGGTCCACGACGTCCGGACGGGTGGCGCAGAGGTTCTCGTTGCACCCTTCGAGGTCGGGCCCGCCGAAGTCCTCGGCGCTGAGCGACTCGGCCTGGAGCGCCGTGCCGGTGGCGCCGTCGAGTATCAGGACGCGCTCGGCGAGAGCGGCGTGGAGACGCGCGGTGCGCTCCTCGAGGTCGTCGGGGCGGGAAGGGATCGGGACGTTCATGCTCGGGCTCCTCGTGCGGGCCATGAAAACGAAAACCCGCCTCGCGCTGCATCGCGAGACGGGCTCGGCCGCCGGACAGTTGGTTGCCGGAGAGGCTCCGGCCGCATCCCCGCCCCCGTTGATTGAAGCCCGGCGCGAAGGCTTTCGCGCCTCGGGAAGCGGGAGGGCACCTTGGGTGTCCGTCCCAGGTTGCCGAGCCCGGCGCTCGTCAGCGGAGGCGCCGGGCCGCTCGCAATGCTGAAGCGAGGTTAGCCTAGGGGCGGCGGGTTGTCAAAGCCGTCCCTTCCCGCGGTGCCCCGGGTGTGATACATCATGCGCGCTTCTTCCACCACGCTATCCAGATCCAGACCGGCGACGCCGCACGCCGCGGCGCCGTGGACCCTCGGGGGTAGACCCATGTCGCGATTCCGTGGAGCGCTGTGCTGCGCGCTCGTCGTCCTCGCCCTGCTCTGCCTGACGCTCCCCGTCAGTGCCGCGGGCCCGCGCGCCGGGGGCGAGCCCTCCCTGGGCGTCCGCAGCACGCTCGAGGTCGAATCGTCCTCCGTCGGACCGGCGGACCGCGCGGTCGTCCGGTTCATCCTCGCCAACGACGGCGACTGCGACCTCTACGTCCTGCGCTGGCAGACGCCGCTCGCCGGCGTCGAGGCCGACCTCTTCGACGTCCGCCGCGGCGGCGAACGGGTGGCTTACCTCGGGCCGCTGATCAAGTTCGGCCCGCCGCAGGCCGAGGATTACCTGCGCATCCCCGCGGGCGGATCGCGCACGGTGGCCGTCGACCTCGGCGCCGTCTACGACCTGTCGCGCACCGGTGAGTACAGCGTGCGCTACCGCGTGTCCCTCCAGGACGCGCTGCGTGCCGACGGCGGCGAGGTGACGGGGGTGCGCGGGCTGCGGCCGGTCGCCTCGAACCTCCTCTTCCTGGGCGTCGAGCGCGACGAGGGCGGCCTCGAGCCGTTTTTCGAAATGGTGCGGGCGACCGCCGACACGGCGCTCGCCTCGACCTTCGTCAAGTGCGACGCGGCGCAGCAGGCGACCCTGACGACCGCGCTCGGCAACGCCGAGTCGATCTCGCTCAAGGCGCGCGACTACTTGAACAACCTGCCGGCCGCGCAGCGCCCGAGCGACGCCGCCTATCGCACCTGGTTCGGCGCCTACACGACGTCGCGCTACGGCACGGTGCAGAACAACTTCCAGGCGATCCACAACACCTTCGCCACCAAGACGGTGAGCTTCTTCTGCGACTGTAAGAAGAAGTACTACGCCTACGTCTACCCGAACCGCCCGTACGAGATCCACCTCTGCAACGTCTTCTGGACCGCCCCGATGACCGGCATCGACTCGAAGGCCGGGACGCTGGTGCACGAGACCAGCCACTTCACGGTGGTGGCGGGGACCGACGACTGGGCCTACGGCACCGCCGCGTGTCAGAACCTGGCGAACACCAACCCCGACCGGGCGATCGCCAACGCCGACAGCCACGAGTACTTCGCGGAAACCCGCTGAGCGGGCGAATCGGACGAGGGCGCGCCGGAGTACGATCCGGCGCGCCACGCTTTCCGTCCTCCTGCTCCCCCTGCTCCTCGCTTGTATGCCGGCCGCCGACTCCCCGCCCGCGGCCCCCGCCCTCGTCTGCCGCCTGAAGGCCGAGCCGCCGCTCGCCGCCGGCGGCCCGGTCGCGGTCCGCCTGACCCTCGAGAACCCCGGCACCGCGCCGCTCTACTTCCTGCGCTGGAACACGCCGTTCGAAGGCTGGGAAGGGACCGTCTTCGAGGTCATCTCCCCGGAGGGCGCCGCGCTCCGCTACCGGGGCCCGCTGGTCAAGCGCGGCGACCCGGAGCGCGAGGAGTACGTCGAGCTGCCCGCCGGCGGGGCGGTCTCCGCCGCCGCCGACCTGGCAGAGGTCTACGACCTCGTCGCGCCGGGGAGGTACCGCGTGCGGGTGCCCGGCGCACTCGTCGACGCGACCGCGGACGCCGCCTCCCTGCCCCGCCCGCGCGACGCCCACCGCTCGGTGCCGCTCGCCTGCGGCGAGCTCACCGTCGACGTCGCGCCGCGCTAGGCCTCACGAGCGGCGCGGACGCCGAGCTCGAGGCGGGAGAGGAGGCGGCTGACCGCCTTGGCGCTCTGCATGATGTAGAAGTGGACCGACGGCACGCCGTGGGCGAGGAGGTCCTCGACCTGCCCCAGCGCCCACTCGACGCCGACGTCGAGGGCGTGATCGGGGTCGGCGTCGAGCGCCGCGTCGGCGAGGTCCGCGGGGATCTCGACGTAGAAGTTACGCGGGATCGAGGCGAGCTGGTTGCGCGAGCTGAGGATCTTGAGCCCGGGGATGATCGGCACCTCGATCCCCGCCGCCCGGCACAGCTCGACGAAGCGGAAGAAGTGCCGGTTGTCGAAGAACATTTGGGTGACGATGTAGTGCGCGCCGGCGTCCACCTTCTCCTTGGCGTGGCGGACGTCGAGCTGCAGGTTGGGGGCTTCGAAGTGCTTCTCCGGGTAGCCGCCGACCCCGATGCAGAAGTCGGAGGGCTCGGCGTCGAGCAGCTCCTCCTCCAGGTACTTGCCGCGGTTCATGGCGCAGATCTGCCGCACCAGGTCGACGGCGTAGAGGTTGGCGCTGCGGCCGTGCTGGAGCGGCTTCTGGTAGCCGCTGTCGTCGCCGCGCACCGCGAGCACGTTGTCGATGCCTAGGTACTTGAGCTCGATCAGGAAGTCCTCGGTCTCCTCGCGGGTGAAGCCGCGGCAGAGGATGTGCGGCACGGCGTCGATCCGGTACTTGTTCTGGATCAGCGCGCAGACGCCCAGGGTGCCCGGGCGCTTGCGCTTGACCCGGCGCTGCAGGCCGAGCGGGGTCTCGTCGACGACCGCCTCGGCGGCGTGGCTGGTGATGTCGATGAACGGGGGGCGGAAGCGGACGAGGTCGTCGATGAGCGCCAGCAGGCCCTGCACGTTGCCGCCGCGCAGCGGCGGGATGATCTCGAAGCTGATCAGCGGGCCGCTGGCGCGGGCCAGGTGCTCGGTGACTTTCACCTAGTCGTACTTGGCCTCGAGCCGCACCTTCACCCGGTCGACGAAGGGGAGGACGTACTCGAGGATCGCGTGGTCGAGGCGGTAGACGTCGGCTTCCCCCTCGAACTCCTCCTTGCCGCTCGCCCGGTCGATGAGCTTCCCCTTGGCGTCGAGGAAGTCGACGGTGTACGTCACCACCCACTCGTCGGCGGAGGGGTTCTCGGTGTCGAAGGCGGCGGTCACGGTGGCCTCGGTCTCAGAGGCGCCGCGGAGCCGGCCGAGGATCGCGCCCCCCGGCCCGCCGCCCCCGGGCTCCCCTTTCCGGAACTCGACGCTCGCGACCCGCACCGGCCCGACCGTGGCGTTCAGCGCGATCGGCTTGCCGAGCTGCCAGTCGACAGTCTTCTCGAAACGAAGGCTGCGCTCCTGCGCTGCGACGGTGCCGGCGCAGAGGAGGACCGCGAGTGCCGCACAGGCAAACGAAACGTTCTTGCGCATGATCGATCAGCCTAGCGGGCGGCGCGCGTCATGTAAAGTCGCCGCGTGACCCGTGCCCCTCTGGGCCTGCGCGCGCTGCGCCTGGCCGGCGACGCGGCGCTCGCGCTGGCGGCGCTCTGGCTCGCCTTTCAGCTCCGCATCCATCTGCCGCTGCCGTTCACCGAAGGGCTCCTGCCGCGAGATCGTCTCGCCTTCCTCTTCCGCGAGTGGCCCGCGGTGCTCCTCGCGCAGCTCGGCTGCCTCTACGTCTTCGACTTCTACGACGAGCCGCGGCGGCGCAGCCGCGCGGAGCTGGCGCGCTCGCTGACTGCCGCGCTGGCGGTCCAGGGCGGGGTGCTGGTCGGCTACATCTTCTTCGCCAACCGCGGCTTCCCGCGCTCGGTCCTGCTGCTCTACACCCTGATCGACTGGCTCTTGCTCTTCGTCTGGCGGCTGGCGCTGCTGCGCCTGGCGCCGGTGCGCGAGCGGCGGGTGGCGATCGTCGGGGCGGGCGAGGCAGCGGCCGAGATCGCGCGCGCCATCGCCCTCGGGCGGGGTCAGGGGCTCGGCGTGCACGTGGCGGGGTTCGTGCCGACGCCGGAGGAAGAGGCGGCCGGCCTGCCGCCCGCCGACGAGCCGGCGCTCGGGCCGCGCCTGGGAGCGCACGACGACCTAGCGGACCTCCTCGCCGCCGGCCGCATCGACGACCTGATCCTCGCTCCTTCCGGCACCGGTTGGCAGACCCGGCTCGTCGACCGCCTCGCCGGCACCCGTCCCGACCACACCAACATCCTCCTGCTGCCGGGCCCCTTCGAAAGCCTGATCGGGCGCATGCGCTACCGCTGGGTGCACGACCTGCCGCTCATCGAGGTGGTGCGCGAGTCGGAGTGGCGGTTGAACCGTCCGCTCAAGCGGCTGCTCGACCTCGCGGGAGGATCGCTCCTCTTCGCCGCCTCCCTGCCCGTCATGGCCCTCTGCGCGCTGGCGGTGCGGTTTACCTCCCCCGGTCCCGTCCTCTACCGCCAGACGCGCATGGGGCGCGGGCAGCGCCCCTTCACCCTGCACAAGTTCCGCACCATGCGCGCGGACGCCGAGGATGCCAGCGCCGAGGTGCTGGCGGCGCTGGACGACCCGCGGCTGACGTCGATCGGCGGCTTCCTCCGCCGCTACCGCCTCGACGAGTTCCCGCAGCTCTGGAACGTCCTGGTCGGGGAGATGAGCCTGGTGGGGCCGCGCCCTGAGCGGCCGGGCTTCGTGCAGCGCTACCTGCGCGAGGTGGCGGGCTACGCCGAGCGCTTCTCTCTGGCGCCGGGCTTGACCGGTCTGGCGCAGGTCAACGGCGACTACCACTCGAGCGCGCAAAACAAGCTGCGCTACGACCTCGCCTACATGGCCAACTGGAGCCTCTGGCTGGACCTCTCGATCCTGCTGCGGACCCTGAAGATCGTGCTCACCTCACGCGGGGTTTGACTGCCCTCGCGCGTCCCGCAGCTCCGCGAAGCGCTCCTCCACCCCCGCCGGCTCCCCCACCGGCCGCCCATCGACTTCGACCCAGGCGTGGGCCGCCAGCTCCTCGCCGTCGCGGCGGACGCCGATCTTGAGCTCGGCCGGCGCGCCGCGGCCGGCGAGGAGACGCTGCAGGGCGAGCGCGCGCGGCAGGCACGAGGCCGGGTAGACGGCGCGGCAGGCGGCCGCGGCGAGGGCGGCGAGGCGCTCGACCTCGGGAGCGGCGGGCGGCGCCACGCGGCCGCGGCGCGGGGCGAAGAACCGGCGCGTGCGCGCCAGCCCGAGCAGGCGGAGCGCCGCCTCGACGGCGAGGAGCGAGCCGAAGACGGCGAGCAGGGTGGCGCGGTCGCGCCAGGAGAGCGCCGCGAAGCGCGCCAGCTTACGGCGCGACGACTTCCACCAGCTCATGGCGGGCGAGCTCGCGCACCAGCGCCTGCAGATCGGGCCAGACCTGCTCGCGCGGCGCCTCGAAGTCGGCGAGGAGAGCGGCGAGGGCGTCCGCCAGCGTGGCGCCGCCGGCGAGCAGGGCCCAGGCCCGGGTCCCCACCTCGTTGAGGCCGAAGTAGGTGCCGCGCGTCGAGTCGAGGAGGACCGCCTCGCCGTCGAGGTCGCGGAAGAGGACGCCGTCGCGCGGGCGGAGGCGGGTGTCGGCGGCGAGCTCCGTCTCAGCCATCGCGCCGCTCCAGCGCCGCCGCCAGCGCCGCGGCGACCGCCGGGAGCGCGTCCGCCATCCACGGGTAAGTCAGGACCCGCACCGGCGCCGTGTCGGCGACGGCGGCGGCGTGCTCCAGGTGGCGGGCGAGGAGGTCGGCGGCGAAGAGGCGGGCCGCTACCGTGTGCCGGACCAGCGCCAGCGCCCCAGCGCGGCCGGCCAGCGGGGTGATCGCGACCTCTCCGGCGGGCCCGGCGAGCACGTAAACCGCGGCGAGCGGCAGCCGCTCGGGGAGCGCCGCGGCTGCGGCGCCGGCGATCCCCGGCTGGGGAAAGCGCGGCCGCGCCTCCGGCCCGCCCTGCGAGAGCGCTACCGGTAGGAGGTCGTCGGCGAGCCGGCGCCAACCGCCGTCCGGCAGGCCCGCGAGCTGCCGGGCTATGGTCGACTTGCCAGCGCCCGATTCACCGAGGAAGGCGATCGCGCGCCCCTCTCGTTCGACGGCGCTGGCGTGGAGGCAGAACACGCCGCGGAGGGCAAAGCCGAGCGCGAGCGGCGGACCGGCGAGCGCCGCCGCCAGGGCTGCCTCGTCTCCGTTCTTGCCGTCGGCCAGTACCGTGACCGCACCGCCGGCGCGCGCCACCGCGAATGTGCCGGCGCCTTCGATCTCGATGCGATAGACGTCAGGCTGGAGGACACAGCGCACGCGGCGCGTGTGCCCGGCAACCGGCGCGTCGCCGTCGAACAGCACGGCGCTCTCGTGGCCCGAGTCTCGTCGGGTCAGAGAAGGGACGTCTGTGAGCCCGGTCACGGGGGCTGCTAGGGCTGCGGCGGATCGAAGTTCGCCGGATCGCCGCTGTCGCCGACGCCCGGAGTACCGCCCAGAGTGAGGTCCCGGATGTCGCCCAGAACCTCGAGCCACGGGCGCGTATAGGCGCGACGGCTCGGCGCCGGTATCCCTGCGTTCTCTGGCTGCAGCAAGGTCCTTGCGGTCTCTGGCTTCATCGACGTTTCCTCGGGCTTCATCGCCATCCCACCATGAGAAGTTCCGCGCCGGGCATGGCAGAGGCGACGAGCGCCTCGCCGCGGCGGCGTTGGCTCCACAGCTCCATGCAGATACAGCGCCACGCTATCACAGCGGCGGCGCCTTGGCGCTGCTCGGCGAGGGCGCGCGGATGGGCCGCCGCCAGCCAATCGGCGCGGACGTACCGCGGCCACACCGCCGTGGGCGAGTGCAGCAGCGCGTTCGCCGTCGCCGCCTCGCGCTCAACGAGCCCGCGGCGGCAGAGCGGAAAGAGCGAGCTGCCGTGGCGGCGCCGGCGGACCGCCTCGGGAAGGATCCCCGCCATGGCCTGCCGCAAGATCCATTTCAACCAGCCCGGACGGAAAACGAGGTGGGCCGGCAGCCCCAAGCAGAGCTCGACCAGGCGGCGATCGCGGTAGGGACGGCGCAGCTCGACGCCGGCACGCGCGGCGTTGGCGGTCTCGAGGGCGACGGCCTGCGACCCGCGGCCGTCGAGCAGGGCGTCCCAGCGCTCGCGGCGCCCGGCGGTCAGGCCGAGCGGGGCGGGCTCGTCCTCGCCGTCGAGATGAGCGAGGGCCTCCGCCGTCAGCCAGTCCGGTGCCGGCGGCTCGTACCGCCGCCCGCCCAGGGCGCGGACGACCGCGTCGCCGACGGTCGCGCCGGGCGCCCGCCGGTCCTCCGGCCGCAGACCCGAGAGGAGAGCACGCCCGGCGGCCAGCCAGCGGCCCTCGCGGACCAGATCGCTCAGCCAATCGACGTGGCCGGTGTAGAGGTTATCGCCGTACTCCCCGGTGAGAAGCACGCGGCGACCCGCGCCCGCCGCGGCCGCGTAGGCGCGCTGGCGCAAGCGGCGAAACAGCCCTTCGAGCGGGGCGTCGGGGTGGGACGGCCAGGTGTCGGGGTCGGCGAGCGGCCAGGCGTCGTCGCCGGTGAAGCGCACGGTCGGGAGGTCGGCGGCGGCCACGACCGCATCCATGTACGGGCGCTCGTCGATCGACGTCAGCTCGTCGAAGACCCAGGAGACCGCGAGGGGCCGCCGTCGCGGGTCCGCGTCGGCAGTCTCGCGAGCGGCGAGCGCCGCGACGGAGGTCGAGTCCAGCCCGCCGCTCATCAGGACCGCCGAGGGCCCGTCGGCGCGCAGCCGGCAGCGCACGCTCTCGCGCAGGACCGAGCGGAACTCTGCGACGTGGTCGGCGTCGCTCCGGCGGCGCGGCCGCGGGTCGACCCGCGGGCTCCAATGGCGCCACTGCCGGACGCCTTCGGAGTCGACGGAGAGGCCGTGGGCCGGCGGCAGCTCGTGCAGGTCGGCGAAGAATGAAGCGCCGTGGGCCGGCGCCCGGAGAGCGTAGAAGCGCGCCACGGTCGCCTCGTCGAGCCGCGAGGAGACGCTCGGATGGCCAAGCAACGCGTGCGCTTCGGAGGCTACGGCGAGCAACTGTCGGTCGAGGTAGTAGAAGAGCGTGCGGTCGCCGAGGGCGTCGCGGCCGCAGACCACACGCCGCCGCTGGAGGTCGAGCACGACCACGGCGAGCGGCCCGAGCAGGCGGCCGAAGAGCTCCTCGCCCCAGGCAAGATAGGCGCGCAGCACGAGCGCGGCGTCGGAGAGATCCGCGCCGGGTCTGCCCGGCAGGGCCGCGATCAGCTCCTCGCGGTTGTCGAGCCGGCCGTCCAGCGCCAGGTGGACCCCGCGCGCCGCGTCGCCGAGCGGCTGGCGCTCGCCGATCTCCTCGGGAGTGGTCCAGAAGTGCTGGTGGCCGAGGGCGGTCCCTGGCTCCCAGCACACGTCCCGGCCGTCCGGGCCGCGGTGGTCGAGGGCCGTCAGTAGCCGCAGGGCGAGCGGCCGCTCGACCGGCCGCCCGTCGCGGTGATGGATCAGCAGCAAGCCGGACATATGAAAATGAAAACGCCCGACGGACCGGGCCGTCGGGCGTTGCAGGACGTCATAGGAAGCGCCGCGCCCTTGAAGGTTAGGGCTCGACCACCAGGGCCGGGTCGCCGAGGATCGTCCAGCCGAGGATCGCGTCCATCATCTCGCCGGGAGCCTCGCCGGCGAGCTCCTGCTTCGCCGCCGTGATCGCGCTGCCGACGCTGACGCCCGACTGCCCCAGCCGCGGCGCCAGCTTCTCGCTCAGGCGCTGCGCCGATGCGGTCTCCATCAGGGTCGCCGAGCCCAACACCGCCGCGGCGCCGCGGTCGCCGAAGAGCAGGAAGCTGTGCCCCAGGGTGTTGTAGAGCGGCTCCACGTGGTAGGCGTTCCAGCAGCCCCACTGCACGACGACCGTCGGCCGGCCCGCGTTGGCGAGGCCGGTGGCATCGTTGCTCGAGAAGAGACCCGAGAAGGTCCAGGCCGTCGGACCGGAATGGCCGACGTACGACGTCAGTGCCGTCCCGGCGTTGAGCGACGCCAGCAGCTGCGACCGGGCATCGGCCAGGCTGAGGTCATCGAGGTAGGCCCTCTGCGCCGACCAGTCGCCGCCGAGCTGCTCGAGGATCTGGTCGCTGTGGAACTTGAACGACATCTTGGCGCGCTGATCGAAGCGGTCGGCGGCCATCACCGCCGTGCGCCCGTAATCCTTGCCCGCGTACTGCAGGGTCTTGGCGACGAGCGCGTCCAGCTCGGCTAGTGTGCGCACCGGGAATCGGCCAATCGCCAGGTCGGGCACCCGGTCGCCGTCCACGTCGGCGTAGAGCGGGTCGGCCGGCGCGAAGAAGATGAGGTTGCCGGTCGCGGCGTAGTACGTCGGGATGAAGCTCACCGAGCCGGCGCCGAGGTAATTGCGGTAGTCGTAGCTGTCGCCGCCCACCAGCAGCACGTATTGCGTGCCCATGTTGGCCGCCGCGTGCGCGACGTAGTCGCGGATCGGCTGCGGGTCGAGGATGCCGTGGCCGAACTGGGCGTAGACGTCCTCGACGTCCACGACCTTCACCGAGCGGCCCGCGGACTGGTGCAGGCTGACCAGCGATCCCAGACCGCCGGTGAAGGACGGGTGGGAGATGATCAGGTAGTCCGCCGTGCCGCTGGTGATGTCGGTCTGGCCGCGGGCCGCCCGCAGGCCGGGGGCGGAAGCCCCTGCCGCCTCGGCGACGGCGTAGCGGGCCGACTGCGCGGAGCCGGGGATCGTCGCGGAGTAGCTGCCGCCGCTTCCCTGCACCTGCAGGCCGGTGAGCTGTACCGGACCGCCGGTGTCGAGGCGGTAGGCCACGACGGCGTTGCTGCCAAAGCCGGTCACCCGGAACGACGACCCGCTGCCGGTGAACTCCAGCTTGCCGCCGCGGGCGGCGAAGGCCCGCGGATAGGTCAGCGAGTAGCTCTCGAGGCTCTGCAGGTCGAACTGCGTGCCGAGGTCGCCGGGGACCGTCAGGGTCAGGGTGTTCGCACCCGCCTGAAGAACGCCCGCCGGCACCTGGACGGTCACGGTGTGCGCCGTGCGCCCATCGAAGGTGGTGTCAGCCACGTTGGTGCCGTTGAGCGCCACACGCAGGTGGTGATCGGGGGAGGCCGGCCACACCGTCGAGCCCCACACCTCGATTGTCAGGGCAGCCGGCGCCGCGCCGGCGACGTAGCCGTCGGCGGGCAAATCGAGGGTGTAGCTGCTCGGCGCAGAGAAGGCGATCATCCGCGTGTCGTACCAGGGGTCGCCGATCGGCGAGCCGAAGCTGTACTGACGGTTGCGCTCGACCCGCGTCGTCTCCATGTAGAAGGGGGCGGGGGCGCCGCTCGGCGTCCGCGCGTCGGTGCCGATCGACCGCGAGCTCGAGGGGTCGCGCAGCAGCGTGTAGACGTTGGTGCCGGTGTAGAGGGTGTCCAGCGCCTCGCCCCAGAACTCGACGTAGCCGCCCGGCCCGAGGCCGACCGTCTTCTTCGCCGAGCTGGCGACGATCCGCACCGGCACCGCCGCGCCGCGGTGGAGCAGGGCGATCTGGTTGGCGTTGGTGCCGGCCAGGTCGAGCCCGGCGGCGGCCAGCGCCTCGTAGGTGACGCGCTGGATGCCGGTCTGGCCGACCAGGAGGCTGACGCGATCGGCGCCGCCTCCAACGGGGCCGCCCTTCGCCGCCGCCACGGTCGCCTTCTTCATGCCCTTCACGCCATCGGCGTGGATCGGCTGCCAGTCGATCGCCTGCGGCTGCAGGCGCTTGCCGTACGACTTGCCGAGCGTGAACTCGCCGCGCGGCACGACGTTGCCCTCGACGTCAATCTCGTCGAGCCGGAATTGCGTGGCCGCGATGCGCGGTGCGTCATAGCGGTAGCTCTGCGGCTGCGTCGAATCGACGACCTTCGAGGGGATCGGCTCGCGGTTCACCTTTTCCCAGCCCTTCGCCGTCTTCGCCAGCAGGTTGAAGCCGACGGTGCCGACCTCCGTCGCCGTCGTCCACTCGAACGCGGTGCTGCCGCCGTCGCGGTCGGCGCGGAAGGAGGCCAGGCTCACCGGCACCGTGATCAGCGCGCTGCAGGTGAGGGCGCTCTGCGCCACTTCGCTGGTGAACAGGGCGTTGTTGGCCCACCAGCCCTGGCTCGAGAAGCTGGTCGTCGTGCCGGCGGAGGTCAGGGTGAAGGTATAGGTCAGGGTCGACACGTCGCCCGGCCCCATGATGCCGTCGGTGCCTTCGCCGCTCTCCGGCGTCCACAGGATGAGCTGATTGCCGCTCTCGGTGACGACGGCGCCCGAGCCGCCGCCGGAGACCGAGATGTTGGAGACCGTGCCGATCGACTCGTCGAAGTCGGTGCGAAAGCGGATGAAGCTCGCCGTGCCGCACTGCTCGCGCTCGGGATCGGAGGTGTCGGGGGTGCAGGTCGAATCGTTCTGCATCCGCACCGTGCAGGTCGTCGACTGACCGACCTGGATCGAGGCCGGGCTGCAGGTCGTCTGCGGGCCGTTGCAGGACAGGCGCGCCACCGGGATGGTCGAGTTGGAGTCCTTACAGTTGCACTTGGAGGGGGTGCCGTTCTCGACCTCCGCCTCCGAGTCGCACCGGCCGTTGCCGTTGTCGTCGATCTCGTTTTCCTGCTGTCCCCAGGAGGCGCAGGTGGGGAGGTTGACGAAGCCGTCGTTGGAGGTGCCGCCGCCGCTGTTGTCGATGTCGTCGCAGGGGACGGTGACAGCCGTGGTGAAGTTCATGACGGAGTCGTCCCAGATCCCGTCGCCATTGGTGTCGCAGCCGGTCGAGCTCCCCTTGGCGAGGTCGCCACAGGCGTCCTGGTTGGGAGTGCCCTCCGCGGTGAGGTAATAGCCGTTGTTGTTCCCGACCGCGTTGGGCGGCGTCGGACCGAGGATCGTACGCTGGAGGTCGAGGAGCGTCCCGTCGCTGCCCAGGCAGGTGGGCGCGAGGCCGTCGTCGACGAAGGTCGTAGGCGAAGCGGGGGTGAGCATCTCGCGGGCGCACTGGCCGGTGAGCGCCCCGTCGCCGTTGGGGTCGCCGTCGGTGGAGATCCACATGCCGATGTCGTAGCGCGTGCCGGCGGTGGTGTTCTTGACGATGGCGCCCAAGAAGATGCTCACCGTGTCGCTGGAGTTGACGCAGCCGTCGGTCTGAGTGCCGAGACCGACGAGGACGAAGGTCACGTCGTTGGCCGTGCACACCGCGCCGGCGTCGTTCACGTCGTCGAGGCAGCACTGGGCCGGCGAGCTGCACTGGATCATGGCCTGTGCCGGCGTGGCGAACGCCCACAGTGTCAACGCGCAAACTCCGACAAGAATAGACTTATGAGTATTCATTGGACGTCATCCCTTCCGACTGTTGAGAGGTTGATTCTCGCACACTTCGCCTCCCGCGTCGAGCATTGGCACCTCTGCCCCTTTTGTGAGCGCATCGTGGCACACCGGCGTCAGGGCGTCGTCAGATGTCCGACGCGCCGTAGGACGGGCGCCGACAGCGCGTCCTCGCGGGAGGCCGACACGAGGTGCAGCGTCCGGCCGGCAGAGCCCCGCTGCCGCGGTGTCTAGTCTGCCTGCATGGGAACGCCAGGGAAGGCGGCGGGGAAGGCGATGAACGGGCGCGCCGCGGTCCAGCATCGGGATCGGGAGAGCGCCGCGCGGCTGGAGGTCCGGCTCCTCGGCAGCTTCGAGGTGGGCTACCGCGGGCGGCCGCCGCTGCGCTTCGAGTCGCGGCGCACGCGCGCGCTCCTCGCCTATCTCGTCTGTCATCCGGACCGCGCGCTGCCGCGCGAGAGCCTCGGCGCCCTGCTCTGGCCGGAGGCCGACGCCGCGACCACAAGGCACAACCTGCGCCAAGCCTTCTACAACCTCCGCCACACCCTGACGCCGCCGGCCGGCAACCAGTCGCCGCTCACGACGCGCCACGACAGCCTGGCCTTCACTCCCCCGCCCGGCGCCTGGATCGATCTCGCGATCTTCACCGGCGCGCTGCGCGGCGCTCGCGATCTCCAGGACGGGATCGACCCGTGCGCGCTGGCCCGGGCCGTCGAGGTCTACGGCGGCGACTTCCTGGCCGGTTTCTGGTTCCCCGGCGGCACCGCCTTCGAGGAGTGGCTGCTGGCCGAGCAGGAGCGCTGGCGCGAGGCGGCGGTGGCGGCCCTCACCGACCTGGTCGAGCACCATCTGCGCCACGGCGGCTACGGCCTGGGGATCGATTACGCCCGCCGGCTGCAGACGATCGAGCCGCTGGCGGAAGAGCCCCATCGCCAGCTCATGCGCCTGTACGCGCTGTCCGGACGCCGCGGCCGAGTGGTCGCGGTCTACGAGTCGCTGCGGCGTCTGCTCGCGACGGAGCTCGACGTCGCCCCGATGCCGGAGACGACACTGCTCTACCGCCGCATCCTCGCGCAGGAGCAGCCGGCGCCGGCAGCCGCCCGCGAGGCACCCAGCGCCCGCGGCTACCGCACGGTCGGGTCCAACGCGGCGGCGGCGATGGCGGGCCTGCGAGATCGCCTTGCGCCCTGATCCTTCGAGATCGACCTCGGGACCGGTCCTCCCGGCGGCTCCGTCCCTGCCTTCCCGAAGAATCGCCGAATCAGCGATCTGCGCTACACTCGGCGCAGATGGACGACTCGGGAGACTGGCTGGAGCAGAAGATCGCGGAGGACGGCGAGCGCATCCTCTCTCTGCTGCGCCGGGTCGTCGCCACCTGCGGGGTGACCCGCAAGGAGGTCGACGAGGTCCTGCACAAGGGCGCCGGCTTCACCAGCGCGGTGCTGACCCGCCGGATCGAGCTCAAGCAAGAGCACGTCTCGGCGATCCTTCTCGCGCTCGGGGTCCACCCGAGCCTGTTCTACGAGGTGCTCTACCCCCGGGAGCGCCCCATCGGGCCGGTCGAGGCGACGGCCGACGCCGCCCGGCGGCTGGCGCTCGCCAGCCTCGGGCCGCCGGAAGCTCCCTCCCCGCCGCCTCCCGCTCCGCCGTCGCTCTCCCCCGCCGAGATCCAGGCGCTGATCGACGAGTCCGTGCGGCGCGCTCTCGCCGGCGCCGCGAGCCAGCCGCCGCGCAAGCGGCAGCCCGGCAAGCCGAAGCGCGCGCCCAAGAAGTAGCCGGCGACCAGCGCGCCGCCTCTCTCCTACCGTTCGATCTTCTGGAGGTCGGCGGCGGCGCTCTGGAGGATGGCGACGGTCAAGCAGTCCTGGCTCAGGGCGTGGCTGAGGAGGGCGACGGCCATCAGGGCCTCGCGCGCGATGCCTAAGAGGCCGAAAGTCTCGAGGGTCTCGGCGACGAGGGCGCGGGCCTGGGCGGTGCGGCCTCGCTCGAGCCAGAGAATCGCGAGATCGAGGGCGGCGACGGCGGCGGTGTAGGGAAGCTTGCGGGCGAGGAACGCCTTGCGGACCTCCAGGAAGCAGCGCTCGGCGCGGCCGGGATGGCCGAGGCCGGCAGCGATACGGCCGTCGAGCCACAGCCGTTTGACTTGGATCAGGGGGTCGGGCAAAGCGGCGAACAGGCCACGGCTCTGCCAG
The DNA here is from genome assembly GCA_035536455.1 of Thermoanaerobaculia bacterium. Classification (GTDB taxonomy): domain Bacteria; phylum Acidobacteriota; class Thermoanaerobaculia; order Multivoradales; family UBA5704; genus DASUNQ01. Next base: position 24,057 of record DATLOC010000069.1, read on the forward strand.
ACGAGATCGCGGGCCTCTTCGAACCGGCCGCAGTCCGCCCACGTCCAGGCGAGATTGTGCAGACAGAACGGAAGCGCCGTGGGTTCGAGCTTGGCATCGACCAACGGCAGGGCGGCAAGGAAATGGCCTGCAGCCTCCCGGGGAGCGGGGTCGTACATGGCGGCGAGCCCCAAGTGCACCAGGACGACCCCTGCCTCGTGTCTTTTGCCTTCCCGCTCGTAGAGGCGAAATGCCGAGGCCAGAACCTCGCGCGCCTCAGTGAACCGCCGCTGCTCGATGTAGACGACCCCCAACCGCTCCAGGACCTCCGCCAGTACCAACGGATCTCCTGTGCCGGCCTCGCAGCGCCCGAGGGCGTCGTGCAGATCCAGCTCGGCCCCGTGCGGGTCGTCGCCAACGCGGCGGGCGTTGCCGAGCGCCGCGAGAGCGCGGGCCTGGAGGTCGGCCAGGGCGCGCGGGCCGCGGGTGGCGGGGTCGATCCGTTCGGCCGCGATGCGGGCGGCGCCGGCGTCCTGGAGCATCGCTTCGGGGTCGTCGTGGCGGGCCTTCCAGCTCGAGGCCAAGCTTCGCTCGCAGCGCCGCCAGGCGCGCTCGCCGAGCCGCAGCCCGCGCGGTCGGAGCGCGTCGAGAAGCGCCGCGGCCGAGGGTCGGGGAGGCGCCGCCGCGGCGCGCGCGCGGCGCTGCCGGTCGATCTCCCGGCGCAGGCCGGCGCGGAAGCGGGCGATCGGGAAATCGTACTTCGCGGGGTCCACCGGGTCGGGATTGAAGAGCGGCTGGGCGAGCGGGACGGCGGCCGCGAGACAGGCGCGGCAGCGGAGCAGGTGTGCGGCGACCTCCTTGCCCTCGGCCCGGTCGAGCTCACCCAGGGCGAAGGCGCGCAGCCGATCCTGCGGCGGGTGCGGCGCGGCCGGCGCGGTGTTTCGAGGCATTCCCCCTCCGTCAGTTGCGCAAGTGGCCTGATTCTGTCACAGCCGAAGGGACGCAATCCCCGGGGGCGGCGGCTGCCGCCCCCGGGGATGCATGCGGTTGGCTAGCCGAAGGGGTCGAGGCCGCCTCCCCCGTCACCTTGCGGCTTGGGTGTGCCGAAGGGATCGAGGCCGCCCCCGCCCTCCGCCCAGGTCGCGGTCATCCCCCGCCACGCGTCCGCCAGCCGGCTCCAGACGCTTTCGATCCAGCTCTCGTGTCGCAGGGCGGCCGCCGGGCCGCGCGGGGCGGCCGCCGCGATTGCTGGTGCCGCCAAGTGCAGGGCCGCCGCCAGGGCGCAGGCGGCGGCGAGGCGCGTAACTCTCCTCCTGTTCATCTCCCGTCCTCCAGTCCGGGGAGGCGGCGGAGAGCCCCATTGCCCCCGCGCCCCGCCGGGGCAACGCGGGTGTGTCGCGTTACCCCGAGTCTCGCACCACTCGCGTAAAACGCCAGTTCCCCCACCGGGCGTGCCGGCCGCGGCGGTGCCTGTTTCGACCAAAAACGTACCCGAAGAGGCAACGTATCTCCCCGGATCCGGAGGAACACTCCCCTTTCCGCGATCCGGGGCGGCGGATCGCGCGGGAATCGGAGGATTACGCGACCAACTTGACACTTGGCTGAGGTGTTCGTAGAGTCAGCAATCAGTGCAGCTAATCGACCAATCCGAGCGAACCTCTGCGATGACACCGCCCGCCCCCCGCGACCCCAGCCGGCTGGCCCTCCAGGCCTTCGGCCGGCGCCTGGCGGAGGTGCGGAAGGAGCGGGGGTTATCGCAGAAAGCAATCGCCGTGGAGCTCGGGGTCAGCGACGACGTCGTCAGCAAGTACGAGCGCGGCGCCCACGCCCCCAAGATCGAAACGCTGGTCCGGCTCCGCGCCGTCCTCGCCGTCAGCCTCGACTACCTGCTCGCCGGCGTCCCCACGAGCGGGATCAAGGACGCCCGCCTCCTCCGCTGGGCGCGGGCAGCCGACCAACTACCGGCCGAGCAGCGGGAGCTCGCCGCCCTGGCTCTCGAGACCCTGGTGCAGACGTTCCGGAAGACCGGCGAGCGCGAGTCGGCGGCCGGGGGCGGGACGTAGATGGTCGATCCCCACCTCCGCCGCTCGAAGGCGCTGCTCCTCCTCGACCACCTGCCTCCCGAACAGCAGGTCGTCCTCGGCCACGTCCTGGACTGCCCCGACTGCGGCCACCTCGTCGAAAGCCTCCTCGGCCCCCCACCTCCTCCTGCTCCCGAGCGCAAACCCCCAGAGACCGCGAGCGCCGACGTCTGGGCGAGCCTCGCGTCAGCCCGCCAGGAGGCGGCGGACCGCCTCGCCGCCGAGCGCACCGCGGCCGAGCCGGCGCTCGCGGAGATGCTCGCCGCCGACCCTGCGGGCCGGCTGCGCCGCATCAACAACGAGGCGCGCTTCCGCACGATCGCCGTGGGCGGCCTCCTGCTGGAGCGAAGCCAGGCCGCCCTCGCCGCCCTGGACTACAAGGACGCCGAGGACCTCGCGTCCTTCGCCGGGCTCATCCTCGAGCGGATCGAGGGCGAGGAGGAGCGGCCGGCGCTGCTCGCCGAGCTCCGGGTGTGTGCGTGGGGCCTCTTGGCGCGCGCGTCCTGGGAGGCGCAGCGCTGGGACACGGTGATGACGGCGCTGGAGCAGGCCGAGAAGATCCTCGCCGAAGCCGGCCACCCGACCCAGCACCTCGGCTTCCGACGCGCCCAGGCGGCCTTCCGCACCGCGGAGCGCCGCGCTGCCGAAGCGTTCGTCCGCCTCGCCCAGGCTGTCGAGCAGCTCGTCGCCCATCTCACGCCGGAGCCGGAGACCCCCGCCGAGCCGCACGGAGAGGAGAACTGAGTCATGCGCCCGCCGAAGCTTCTGAGCGCCCGGACGGTGCAGAACCACTGGGCCAGCCTGCCGGACTGGCATGCCGCGGGCGGCAATCAGGAGCTCGTCGGCTACTTCCGCCTGCCCGACCTGTCCACCGCCATCATGGCCAGCGCGACCGCCCTGATCCTGGCGAAGACCTGGAGCGGGCACGCACGGGTCGAGAGCTGCGGCCTCGAAGTCGTCGTGCACTTCACGACGCCTGCTGTGGGCGGCGTCACGCGCACCGATCTGCGGCTCGCCGAGCGGTTCTCCGACCCCGAGCTCGGCTTCGCTCGCTTCGCCGACCGGAGCGTAGCGCTCCAAGAGGGCCGCTGAGGAAGGAGAAGGAAGATGCCGAAGACGACCCGGCGGGCGGGCGAGCGGCCCGGAAATGCGTCCCATCGCCCGGGGAGCGCTCCCCGCGAGGTGGGGAGTGCTCCCCGCGGCGTGGGGAACGCTCCCGGCGCAGTGGGGTGCACGCCCCGCGGCATGGGGAACGCTCCCCCACGGATGGGGAGCACGCCCCGCGAGGTGGGGAGCGCACCCCGCGGCGAGGGGAGCGCGCCCCAGGCGCCGGGGAGCGTTCCCCAGCAGCGGGGGAGCATGCCCCCGCACCGGGGGGGCGTTCCCCGGCCAGTGGGACGCATTTCCGGGCTCTCGGGGCGTCCGCCCGCAGGCGGCGGGGGAGCGCCCAGCCAGCCGGTGCGGCTTCCCGACCTCCGCGGGCGGCCCCCCGCGAAGCCGGTGCGCGCGTCCGCCGCCTGCGGGCGGACGCCCCGGGACCGCGGGCGGACGCCCGGCGAGCCGGGGCGCTCCCCCCAGCGCCTCGGGAGTCCTCCCCGCCGCCTTCCCCACGCTCCCTTCGTCCCGGGGAAGCCTCCCGCACGTCACCCCTGCTCGTCCGGAGGGGTGGGGAGGCTTCCCCGCCTTGTTCCCCTCGTTCCCCCGCCGGCCGGGAGCGGTTCCCGGCTCGGTTCCTCTTCACCCACAGCGCAAAAGGAGAGTCCCCATGCCCCGTGAGTCGTTCCCCGAGCTCGTCACCGAGCTCGACACCCTGTCCACCAACGTCAAGTCCCGTCTGGGCGAGGCCCCGCACCTGACGGTCCTCCAGACCGACCTCGAATCCTGGGTCGCCGGCGCCCGCGGCCTCGAGAGCCAGCAGGAGATCTTCGAAGCCCGCCTGCGGGAGACCAACGAAAAGCGCCGGCTCGAGGAGCAGCGCGGCGTCGACCTGCGGAGCAAGATGAACGCCGCCCTGCGCGGCCACTTCGGCCCCAAGAGCCAGACGATGCGGGAGTTCGGGTTCGTGCCGAAGGGGCGGAAGCTGGCGCGGCCCAAGGAGGAGGCGCCGCCGGCGCCGGCTCCCACCCCGGCGCGAACAGCGGAGCCCGCGGAGTAGGGCTGTCGTCGAGTCGCGGGGGGCGGCGACGCCCCCCGCCCTTTTCATCTCCCATCGCGCGGAGGGAGCGCACCATGAGCAAAAGCATCTTCGCGGCGGACTTCCTCGACCTGCTCGAGACCGCCGAAGACCCGCCGAGCCTGAGCGAAGCCGAATGGGGCGGCGAGTGGAAGGTCGTGAGCCTCGCCCCCGACGCCCACCTCGTCTTGCGGAGCTGGGAAGAGCCCGGCAGGGACCGCCCGGCCGCCGTCTTCACCGAGCGCTCCTACGCCCTCCAGTGCGCGGCGGTGCTGCCGCTCGAAGCGCGCCCCCGGCTCGTGCTCATCCAGACCGTCGAGCCGCCGGCCAACCACCTCGTTCTCGTGCGCGACACCTACGACACCGAGACCCGCCACGAGGGCCGGCCGATCGGCGAGGTCCAAGTCCTCAGCGAAAACCAGGTCCTCGCCCTCCACCTGGCCGGCTGCTTCGCGCGGTCGCCGCTGGCCCTCGCTCTCCTGCTCGAAGCCGCCGGCCCGACCGCCATCCGGCTCGCCGGCGAGATCCTCTATCGGCGCCTGGGCGGCGCCGCATGAGCGGCAACTGCCCGCGCTTCGACGCTGCGCCACCGGGGAGCCCGCCGCCACCGCCGGCGGAGCTCTCCACGGTTTCGCGCTTTCGCCTGATGCTCGTGCGGGAGGCGGAGCTGGCCGAGGCAGAGTCTCCGTCGGTCGATCGCCCGGAGCTGGCAGTGGACTACCTCTGGCGGCATGTCTTCCACGACGAGCCGCGAGAAGTCGTGGCGGTCCTCTTCGCGGACTCCGCCAACCGAGCCACGGGCTACTTGGTCGCCTTCACCGGCACCCGGGCGAATGTCCCGCTCGGCATGCACCAGGTGTTCGGCCCGGCGATCCTCGCCAATGCCGTAGCGATCGTGGTTGCCCACAACCACGTGAGCGGTGATGCCCGGCCGTCCCCCCTGGACATGCAGGCGACCCGCGACCTCTGGGCCGCCGGCCGCCTGCTGTGCATCCCGCTTCTCGACCACCTCGTCATCGCGTCGCGCGAGCGGTGGCTCTCATTGCGCAGCGTGATCGCCGGCCTGGAGAGCGAGGGAAATCGTGGACTCTAGAAACACGTCTCCCGCCCACATCGACCTCCAAGTCCGCCTCACCGCGTGCTTCGAAGGCCGGGTCGTCTCCAACCCACGCGAGAACGCCTACTTCCGGAGGGTGCTCGGCTTCGACGACGGAACCTGGGCCGAGACCGCCAACTACCAGGCCATGCTCGTCGCGAGCTGGCTCTGGCGCGTGCTTCTGGCCGAGGTCGAGCCCGACGAGCGCCGGTCGGCCTTCGCGCAGGTCGTCAAGCTCTACGAGCTGGAGCGCGAGCAGGGCATGTACCGCGGCGAGTGCCTCTGCCCGGACCCGCACGCCGGGATGCACCTGGAGGCGCATACCGCCATCCTCTGCGCCACCCTCGAGCACCCGCGCCCCAAGCTCATGAACCTCGCCCTCGACTGGCTCGGCCGCACGCTGCGGTTGTATGTCGCCCTCTCCGCGCCGGACGGCGAGCCGTGGGCGCCCGGCCTGCGCACGAAGTCCAAGCTCCCGCGCAACCAGGCCGCCGCAGCACTGGTCCGCGAAGTCCTCGGCCTGCCGCACCGGCGAGAGAAGGGGCAGATCGTCGCGGCCGAGAAGCTGGAGCTACCCGGCAGGAGCCGCAGCCCGTACTACTTCGCCTCCTTTCGCTGGCTCCGCCGCCTCCTCGCCGATCGCCCCTTACTGCGGCGGGAGCTCAAGCACCGCGCGACCGCCGGGCCGTTCCCGGAGAAGCTCCTCCTGCCCCTGCGGGTGACTCGCTTCGAGGGCGGCCTCGTCGCCACCCTGGAGCAGCCACCTCAGCCGCCCCGCCACGGCTGGCTCGACCCGGTGGACTGGGTCTTCGTCCGCTGGCGCAGTCCCGGCAAGCACGAGGCGCTGGTTGGCCGGGCTTGGGAGACGCAGCCGCCCAAAGTGCCGAAGGGAGCGCGCGCCCTGTGGCGTAGCTACTGCTAGCAGTTTGCATTCTGTTCGGTGTCCTGACGTATTCCTCGGCTTGGAAAGCCCTCCGGCTACCAGCCGCTGGCGCTGCCCCCAGCGTGGAGGAGCCTCTCGGCCCGTGGGTAGAGCACTGCTACACAGTCATGATGTGGACGTTCCTATTTGGCTACCTTGCCCTGGCGCTGGCGCTCATCTTCAACGTTGCCGCCTCTGGAGCGCCAAGACAACAAGCAGGTGTGGAGGTCGAGTGTTCACCCTCGGGCGATGATCTTGAAATCAAGGTTCGAATATCGCCAGCTCCACCTGGGCGGCCGGGGTCCTAGGCTGCGAGAACGGAATTGGAATACGCGTCGCTCGAAGACTCATGACGCAGACGACCTGTGTCTCTTTTTACCGGTAGTCAACGGACACCCACTCCTGTAACCACCAACGGGCCGGATCGTTACGTGATCTCCGAATGCATCTGAGCTGTTGCAGGATCCGGAGAGCCTCCGCGAGGTCCCTCTCGCTCAGAGGCGCGCGTCCGCCAGCCCGGCATTGGTCATTCACCAAGGCCACGAGGTCCGCCTCTGCCACCGTATTTCTGCGGTCGGCATTCATCCACATGTGAACACGACCACGGCCTCTCGTTCTGTCAGGCTGACTTTGACACCGGACCAGATTGTGTCCCACACCACGAGCGCGGCGAGGACGGCCATCCAGACCGATTCGCCTGCACCCGCGAACGTCAATGCGCCTCCAGCGGATGTCACCACGAGCTTGCGAAGATCGAGGAAAATATTGCCGGGTTTCGTGCTGGTCGCACCGCCCGACCCACCACTGCGCATGGTGATCATGTGGACCAGCATCGGCGGCTCTTCAGGAGCGGTAACCGTGGCGAAGGCGGCGATCAGCTCGCCGGCCGCAGCCGCACGTGCGGAGGGACTGAGCCCGGGGAGAGCGCTTGCTGCGATCTCGATCAGTTCAGCCGTCTTTAGGGCAGCTCGTTCCGAGGCGTGGGTCATCGTTATCACCCGCAGGCATCAGGTTGCAGAGAGGCGAGTGTACTCCCACCCCTCGGCCACGAAAAGGCCGGGGAGTTATCCTTCTTCGACGACTTTTTCCCGGTGGCCGCTCTGAATAGACCTCAACTGTTTGCCGCCACGGTTTCGTACCGAGATGCTCTTGGACAGGAGCATGAGGAGAGCTTCCCCGTCCGTGCTGCCGGCCGTGAAATTGCGTGCGAGATGGCCCTTCAGTACGTTCTAGAAGTTCTCAAGCTCAAAGAGTTCGAGCTGCGGGTCGTCGGAGCGTAAAGCCCTCGGCGCGGCGCAACCCGTGCTAACCTGCCTTGCAATCACGGAGTCAAGGCCGGAGGAGGAAGTTACGCTGGGCAGCTTGGGGCCATGCTTCTGCTTTCGTTCTCGGGCGCGAAAGCGCCCGAGCTGGCTTCGGCACTACGTTACGGTTCTGAATCTACTTACGCCTGAGTTGCGGGTCAAGGTCGCGCCGGCTAGCGCTTGGCCGGCGCGGTCCAAGCTTTTTTCACGCCGGCCCAGGCGCCAGGCTGGGGTTGGGCTAAGCTTCGCGCACCTGATGGAACGCTCGATCGCATGATCAAGATCCTCATCGCCGACGATCACCAGATCGTCCGCGAGGGCCTGCGGAAGATCGTCGAGACCCACGGGTTGACCGTCGTCGCCGAGGCGGGCACCGGGCACGAGGCGCTCGAGCGGGCGCGCGAGACCAGGCCGGAAGTGGTCCTCCTCGACGTGTCGATGCCCGGCAAGGGGGGGCTCGAGACGGCGCAGGAGCTCAAGGCGCGCGACCCCCGGCTGCGCGTCCTGATGCTCACTGTCCACCCCGAGGACCACTACGCCGTCCGCTGCCTCAAAGGCGGCGCCGACGGCTATCTGACCAAAGACGTCGCCCCGGGCCAGCTCGTCGAGGCGATCCGCAAGGTCCACAACGGCGGCAAGTACGTCAGCCCCGCTCTCGCCGAGCGGCTCGACGAGAGCCTCGGCGCCGGCTTCGGCCAGGCGCCGCACGAGACCCTCTCGAACCGCGAGTTCGAGGTCTTGCGGCGCATGGGCCAAGGCCAGACGGTGGGCGAGATCGCCGAGACGCTCCATCTCTCGGTCAAGACGGTCAGCACCTACCGCGCGCGCATCCTCGAGAAGATGAACATGAAGACCAACGCCGATCTGGTGCGCTACGCGGTGGAAGAGAAACTGACGGACTAGGGCCGCAGCGGGTCGGGTGTCTGGGCGAGGTAGGGATCGAGCCGGGAGACCCGTGCGAGGGCCTCTTCCGCGCGCGCCGCGTCGCCGGCCGCCCGGTGGGCGCGCGCGAGGTTCAGGTAGATCTCGGGGCGGGGCTCGAGGGCCAGCGCCTCGCCGTACGCCTCGATCGCCGCGTGGGGCCGCCGGAGCAGGATGAATTGCCCGCCGCGCGCCATCGGGATCGCCACCTCCGCGGGATCCAGCGCCGCCGCCCGGCGCAACGCCGCGAGGTTGATCGCGACCAGACGCGGCGAGAGGTTGCCGGAGCGCACGGCGGCTATCGTCAAGAGCTCCACCTGACGCACGATCCGATTGGCGAGGAGGCGGTCGCGCGCGCGGGTGGTGTGAGCGGCGAGGCCGAACAGCAGCGCCAGCCCGAGGAGCGCGGCGAGGGTGCGGCCTTTCATTCGGCGGCCTCCGTGGAGCGGCGCAGCACCCAGGCGAAGAAGAGGAGTGCGGGGTAGCCCACCAGCGCGGTGCGGAACGGGAAGTGGGCCAGAGAGAGGATGGCGAGCGCCGCCAACCCCGCCCAGGCGAAGGCGCGGTCGAGGCGGGGCTCGCGGATCCGCCGCGCCGCCGCCGCCAGCACCCAGCCCCCCCAGAGGAGCGCCGCGACGCCGGGGAGCCCGAGCGTGGCCGCCACTTCGAGCGGCTCGCTGTGGGCATTGGCGAAGACCCGCCGCTCCCGCTCGAAGAAGACCACCCCGCGCGCCAGCAGCGCCTCCTTCGCCGGCACGAACTCGGCGGCGAACGCGCCGTGGCCGACGCCGGTCAGCGGGTGCCGTTCGAGCATCCAGAGCGCGGCGCGCCAGCCGTCCACCCGGCCGGTCAGCACCTCGTTCCAGTCCCCGGCCACCACCTGCGCCGACTTCTCCGCCAGCCGGACGCGGAGCGGCGGCAGGGCGGCGGCGAGGAGCGCCGCGGCCACCAGCCCGCCGCCGAGCAGCACGGCGGCGCGCCGGGGCGGCAGCGCCAGTGCCGCGAAGACCAGCCCGGCGGCGACCAGCGCGCCCAGGGCGGCCAGCGTCAGGGTCACCGCCAGGCCGTAGAGGCAGAGGGCGAGGGCCGCCGCCCCGGCCCAGCGCATCGGCCCGGACGCGGCGCGGGCGAGCCACCAGCCGCCGCAGAGAGCGGCCAACAGGAGGAAGGCGCCGAGCTCTCCCGGGTTGCCGGCGAGCGACGTCACCTCCAGCCGCTCGGCCCCGCCCAGGCCGAGGAGCTCGAAGGGCCGGTAGACGCCGTGGAACTGGAGGATGCCGAGCAGGGCCAGCACGGCCCCGGGAACGAGCAACCCGGCGAGCGGCCGCTCCAGCCGCCGCACCGGCATGCCGGCGCTCCACCCCACAAGGCAGGCGGCGCCGATCCAGAGATCGGGCAGCGCCTGGCGGACCTGGAGCGGATGGTCGGTGAAGGCGAGCCCGAGCGTGGCGACGAGCAGGAGAGGAAGAACGGCGCGGAGCGCCGGCAGGTCGAGGAGCTCCCGCCAACCCACCTCCGCCCGCCGCTCCAGCTCCCAGCAGAGCGGCAGAAGGGAGGCCAGAGCCAGCCACTCCGCGAGCATCAGCTTGGGGAGACGGAAGACCTCCTTGGCGCTCGGCACCAGCACGAGGGGCGGCAGCAGCACGACGAGCCAGAGCAGGACCTCGGCGGCCTGGAGCGCGCGGCGGCGCGGCGGCGGCGGCGCGGCGGGCCGCCGCGCGCGCTCGGCCTTGCGTTGCGGTCGCGGCGGCGGGCGCTTGGGCATGCGCGCAGATCGTACCGCCCGCGGGCTTCAGCCGCGGCGGGCGAGGCGGCGGCGGCTGGCGCGGTAGCGCAGAAAGCGGACGAGGAGGTCGAAGGGTCGCGCCAGGCGACGCAGCACGTAGCCACCGGGGTGGCGCGGCGGCCCGTAGACCGCGTCGATCTGACCGCGGGTCAGGACGAGCGTCCGCCAGAGAGTGCCGGCCCAGTGCGCCATGCGCGGCCGGTCGCTCGGCTGCGCCGCGAAGAGATCGAGCCGCTGTGCCGCGGCGTAGTCGGGGTCGAGCCGGCCGGCCAAGGCGTGCGCCAGGAGCAGCGCCGCGCCGCTCTCGGCGGGCGGCAGGTCGCCGGCGGCGAGCGCGGCGGCGAGGCCGCGCGCCGCCGCGACCTCCTCGCCGGCGACGTCGCCGGCCACGAGCGGCCGCGCCGCCCGTGCCAGCTCTTCGGCCTCCGGTCCGGCCCAGCCGAGGTCGATCAGGTCGGCCACCATCTTGAGCAGCGGGTAGGCCGCGGGCTGGCTCCCGTGCTGGGCGAGGCCGTGCGCCAGCGCGTGAGCGGCCAGAACCGCCGGCGACGGCACGGCGCAGTCCCCCGGAAGGTCGCGGCAAGGGATGAGGAGCGCGTAGGCCGCCAGGTCCTCCAAGGTGGCGGAGCGGCCCGCCGCGCCGAAGCGGACGCCCGGGAGAGCGCGATGGACCTCGACCATCCCGCACACGGGGTGTCCGAGGGCCGGGAGATGGTGCTCGTGCTCGGGGAGCGCCGCCTGGCGGTAGCCGGCGGCGACGAGGGCCGCCTGGAGCTCGCCGGCGCCGGCGGCGGGAGCGAGAACGTCGACGTCCACCGCCGAGCGGCTCCCCGGCGGCGCCGCGCCGGTCCGGTGCAAGGCCGCGAACTTGAGCAGCACGAGCGGCATCCCGAGCCGGGCCGCCGTCGCCGCCAGCTCGCGCGCGACGCCCTCCAGGCTCAGAGCGTTGGCGGCGGCGGCGAGGCGGTCGCGCTGGAAGCGGCCGGCGGCGTCCGCGCCGACCTCCGCCGCCAGCGCCTCGCGCCCCGTACGGTGCGCGACCCGGGCCGCCAGCTCGAAGCGGCGCGCCAGCTCGTGACAGCGCGGGCCGTCCACGCGGCCGGGCGGCGGCGCGCCGGCGGGACCGAAGGCGCGCAGCAGCAGCCAGCGGAGCTCGGCGGTGAGCTCGACCGGAGGCGGGTGGAAGCGGAAGCCTTCGGGCATGAGGCGTTGGCGAACACTAGACTACCGGCGTGCCCCGCCTGCCGGCCCGCGCGCTGCTCGCGGCGATCGCGCTCCTCGCCGCGCCGCTCCCCCTCCTGCCCTGGCGCGCATGGCGCGCCGACCAGGAGAAGCTGGCCGGCGTCCTCCGCAGGGTGGGCGGCGACCTGCCCCTCCGTGTCGCCGCGGACGTCCACCGCGAGCCCGACCCGCGCCGCGCCGAGGCGGTGGCGGCCACGTCGCTCCTCGCCGCCGAGCTCGATCCCCGCACCGCCGCCGGCCCGGGCGGCGCCGAGCGGCTGACGGCGGCGCGTGCCCTCGCAGCCCGCGTCCTGGCGGCACGACCGGCGGCCTGGGACGCCGCGGCGGTGCTCGGGGCCTCGACCTATCTGAGCTGGGCGCGAGCGCGCGATCCCCGTCTCCTCACCTCGTACTCTTCGTGGGAGGAGCCGCTCCTCGCCGCACTCGCGCGCGGGCCGGGCAAGCGCGAGCCGCGGCGCTTCCTCGCCGCCGCCTACCTCGAGCTCTGGCCCGCCCTGGCGCCGGAGAAACGCGCTTTCGCGCACCGGCTCCTGGCGCGCGCCTTTCGCGATCAGGAGACCTTCCGCGCCCTGATCGGCCCCTGGCTCGCAGTGGCGCCGAGCCGCGCGGCGGCCCTCGCCCTGGTGCCGCCGCGGCCGGAAGCCTGGGGCGAGCTGCAGGGGGTCCTCGCCGCCCGCCGCGACTGGGAGGGGGCGACCGCCGCGCACGCCCGCTGGCGGCGGTCGCTGCGGGAGCGCCTCGAGGCCGACCTGGCGGAGGCCGAGGAGCGGCTGCGCGGCGGCGACCCGGTCGGGGCGCGCAACCTCTTCCTGACGGTCGCGGCGCGGGCGGAGCAGGGTCCGCGCGGCGCCGACCTGCTGGCGCGCGTGCTCGCGCTCTGCCCGGCGGGTCCGACCGGAGGCTCCGTCGCCGGACCGCTGCGCGAGCAGCTCGGCTGGGTGCTCGACCGCTGCCGCCTCGACGGCTGCCCGCTCGGCGCCGCCGCGGTGCGGCGGCTCGCCGGCTTCTGCCGCGACCTGCCGCTCGAGCAGGCGGCACTCGCGACGCTCGCCGGCGGCGACCTCGAGCGCGCCGAGCGGATCGAGCGGCGGGCACCGGAGTGGACCGAGGCCTGGGCGCCCTACCTGATCGAGAAGGCGCGCGTCCTGGCGCGGCGTGGCCGGCTGGAGGAGGCGACGACGGCGCTGGCGCTGGTCCACATCACCTGGGACCGCAGCCCCTTCACTTGGCGGGCGCGGGCCGAGCTGGCGCGCGCCGCCGGCGATCCGGCGGCCGCGGCGGCGGCGCGGGAAGCGCTGGCCCATCTTGCCGCCGGTGCTTGGCCGGCCCCCGCCTGGACCTGGGACCGCGGCCGCGCGCGGCTCGCGTTCCTGACCGGCGAGCCGGCGCACGGGCTCGAGATCCGGATCGACGAGGCCCCCGCCGAGGGGGCCTGGGTCGAGCTCCGCGTCGACGGCGGCGTGGCCGGCCGCTTCCCGGCGCGGCGCGGCGGGACCATCGCGCTGCGCGCGCCGCTGGTAGCCGGCCTCCACCTCCTCGACCTCTACACCGTCGCCGGCGGTCAGGCCCTGCCGGGAACGGTCCGGCTGCTGCCGCCGCGCTGAGCCGTCAGCGGGGCGTGCTCGGTCCGCGCCCCGAGCGCGGCGCCGACGACGACCGCGAGAGTGAGCGCGTTGGCGGGGATGGTGAGGCCGAAGTCCACCGCCTCGTGGACGGCCAGGGCGGCGAGGGCGCCGAGCGCGGCGAGGGCGGCGGCGCGGTCCTCGGAGCGGTGCCCGCGCTGGAGGACCTGCGCCAGGCGCAGCAGGAGCGGGACGAGCGCCGCGGCGAGGAGGAGCGCCCCGACGACCCCCGCCGTCGCGAGCAGCTCAACCGGGTCGCTGTGGGCGTGCCGCCAGGTGCCGGCGAGCCCGGCCGGCTGGACGAGCGGGAAGGCCTCGCGGAAGGTGCCGAGGCCGCTGCCGGTCCAGGGAAAGCGGCGCCAGAGGTCGAGCGTGGCGCCGTAGGCCGCCCGGCGGGCGCCCCAGGAGACGTCGTACTGCGTGGTGGCGAGGATTCGCCCGAGCCCCTCCTGAAGACCGATCGCGGCCACAACCCCGATCCCGACCGCCGCCGCCATCACCCCCACCGGCGCGAAGCGCCAGGTCCCGCGCCCGGCGAGCCGCCCGCGCACGGCGAGAAGCAGCCCCTGCACGGCCGCGCCGGTCACCGCCGCCACCAGGCCGCCGCGCGAGCCGGTGAAGGCGAGGCCCGCGAAGAGGGTGAGCCAGACGAGCGCCGGCGGCGCCAGCCAGAGCACCCGGCGCTCGAGGTGCAGCTCCTCGCGCGCGCGCCGCGCCGCCCACCACCCCCAGGCGAAGGCGGCCGGCAGGGCGATGCCGAGATAGGTGGCGGCGTGGTCGGGGTTGACGAAGGTGCCGCGCAGCCGCGTGGCGGCACCCGGCACGTCCACGCCCCAGATCGTCTCCGAGCGCGCGAACCAGGCCTGGGCGCCAAACACGACCTGGGCGAGCGCCCCCGCGCCGAGCGCCGCGGCGAGGAGGCGCCGTCCCTGCCGCTCGGCG
>DATLOC010000070.1:0-25086 GCA_035536455.1 Thermoanaerobaculia bacterium
GCCGAAGTCTCGCTGCGCGCGGACGCATCACTCTTCTCCAGCAGCACGACCGGCGACGACGGGCGTTTCTCGCTCGCGGCGCCGGCCACAGGCGCGGGGGAGGCCGGCACGCTCGAAGTCCGCGCGCGCGGCTTCGCGCCGTTCGAGAAACGTCTGAGTGCGGACGCGCTCGCCGCGCAGACCGTCGTGCTCTCGCCCGCGGCCCTCGCCGAGGCCGTGACGGTGACGGCAACGCGCACGGAGACGCGCATCGGCGACACCCCGGCGAGCGTGCGCGTGCTGTCATCCTCAGAACTCGTGACGACGGCCGCGCCGACCCTCGACGACGCGCTCCGGCAGGTGCCCGGCTTCCAACTCTTCCGCCGCACGGGTAGCCGCGCGGCGAACCCGACTGCGCAGGGCGTCAGCCTGCGCGGCGTCGGCCCGAGCGGGGCGAGCCGCGCCGTGGTGCTCGCCGACGGCGTGCCGCTCAACGACCCGTTCGGCGGCTGGATTTACTGGGGCCGGGTGCCCCGAGCGGCGCTGGCGCGCGTCGAGGTGCTGCGCGGCGGCGCCTCGGATCTCTACGGCAGCACGGCGCTCGCCGGTGTGGTGCAGCTCGTGCGGCGCGAGGCGGCGCCGCAGGTGCGCGGCGAGGCCGCCTGGGGCGAGCTGGGCAGCGCCGAGGGATCGCTCTTCTGGGCAGGACGCGGCGCGACGTGGGGGGCGAGCCTCGCCGCCGGCGCCGCGGAGACGGACGGCTACGTACTGGTCGATTCACGCGAGCGAGGCCCGGTGGACACGCCGGCCGGCTCCCGCCACGCCACCGGCGACGTGACCCTCGAGCGTGCGCCGGCGGGAGGCGGCCGCCTCTTCGTCCGGGCCTCCGCGTTCGACGAGTCGCGGCGGAACGGCACGCCGCTCCAGACCAACGCCACCCGGCTCTTTCAGGGCAGCGTTGGTGGCGATTGGGCCTTGGGACGCGGGCTCCTCGCGGCCCGCGCCTGGGCCGGCGAGCAGGACTTCGAGCAGACGTTCACAGCGGTCGCCGCCGGCCGGCGGAGCGAGCGGTTGATCCGGGCGCAGGAGGTCCCGGCCGAGACGGCCGGCGGCAGCCTCCAGTGGACGCAGCCGGCCGGCGCGCGCCAGACGCTGGTCGCCGGGGTCGAGCTGCGGGACGTCGAGGGGACGAGCGACGAGACCGCCTTCACCGCCGCGGGGAGCGTGCGCGCCGCCGCCGGCGGGCGGCAGCGGACGGTGGGGCTCTTCGCGGAGGACCTGCTGCGGCTCTCGGAGCGGCTCTCTCTGGCGCTCGCCGCGCGCTGGGACCACTGGGAGAACGACGGCACCGGCGGCGCGCGCACGGAGGACGCCTTCTCGCCGCGCGCCTCCCTCCTCTACCGCGCCGGCGAGCGCTGGGCGCTCACCGCCGCCGCCTACCGCGGCTTCCGCGCCCCGACGCTCAACGAGCTGTACCGCGCCTTCCGCGTCGGCGACGTGGTGACCCTCGCGAACCCGGCGCTCGCGGCCGAGCGCTCGGCGGGCGCGGAGGTGGGGGCGCTGCTCACCGCGGCCGGCGGGCGGCTGACGGCGCGCGGCACACTCTTCTGGATGGAGGTGGACCGCACGATCGCCAACGTCACCCTGGCGGTCGAGCCGGGGCTCATCACCCGCCGCCGCGAGAACCTCGGCCGCAGCCGCTCGCGCGGCGTCGAGCTCGACCTGGCGGCGCGGCTGGGGGAGCGCTGGACGCTCGGCGCCGGGTGGCTGCTGGCCGACGCGCGGGTGACGAGCTTCCCGGCGAACCGCGACCTCGAGGGGCGGCGCCTGCCGCAGGTGCCGCGGCGGCAGGCCACGCTGACGCTCCGCCGGGACGATCCGCGCGCCACGCTCGGCCTCCAGGCGCGCTGGGTGGACGCGCAGTTCGACGACGACCAGAACCGCCTGCGGCTCGCGAGCTTCGCGACCGTGGACCTCCTCGCCGCCCGCCCGCTCGGCCGCGGCTTCGCCGCCTTCGCCGCGGTCGAGAACCTCCTCGACGAGCGCGCCGAGGTGGGCCGCACCCCCGTCCTCACGCTCGGTCCGCCGCGCCTCCTCCGCGTCGGCCTCCGCTTCGCCCGCCCGCGGGACTGAGGACCGCCTCAGCGCAGGGTGTAGAGGTAGGCGGCGAGGTCGCGGGCGTCGCGCTCGCCGATCCCCAGGTCGGGCATGTTCGTGCCGGGCGCCACCCGCTGCGGGTGGCGGATCCAGAGCAGGAGGTTCTCGGGCGTGTTGGGAAGCCGCCCGGCGAGATGGGTGCGGCTGCCGAGGCCGTCGAGCGGCGGCCCGACCACGCCGCCGGCACCGCTCACCCCTTGCAGGGTGTGGCAGCTGCCGCAGCCGTAGACGCGCACCAGCTCGCGGCCGCGCGCGGGCTCGCCGCCGGTCCGCCGGCGCGCCTCGGCGACGACGTCGCCCTCGCCGCAGCCGGCGGCGGCCAGGGTCGCGAGCGCCACTAGGGCGGCGGCCCGCGGGGTGGACCGCCGCGCGCCGCGGGAGGTCATCCCGCGGCCCCGCCGCCGCGCCCGAGCCGGCCGCCGAGCCGCCGGCGGAGCGCGTCCAGCTCCCCCACCCCGGCGAGGCGCGCCAGCAGGAGATAGCCGCCGCCGTAGACGCCGAGCACGGGGAGCGCCCGGAGGGCGGGGTGCAGGGCGTCCGGGAGGAGCCAGGCGAGAGCCCCCGCCGGCAGCGCCGCGCCGGCGGCGAGCCCGAGCATCTTGCCCATCGCGCCCCACGGCACGACCTCCGCGGCCAGCCGCCGCCGGAGGGCGGCGCGCAGGCGCCAGAGCTCGAGCCAGGCGCCGGCGGCCGATCCCAGGCTCAGGCCGACTGCGCCGAGGCGGACCGGCCGCCCCTCGGCCGGCAGGTCCACCAGCGCCCCGACTGCGTAGCGGTCGAGCCAGAGCATCAGCGGCACCGCGAGCGCCGCCGCCATCGCCACCCGCAGGATCGCGGTGCGCGCCGGTGTGCGCGCGTCGCCCACCGCGTAGAAGGTGTTCTGCAAGAGGCGCGAGGAGGTCGTGGCGAGGAGCCCGAGGGTGTAGCCGGCGAGGACGAGGTAGACCAGCCAGGTGTCGGCGGCGCCGAAGGTGCCGGTGCGGTAGAGGGCGGCGACGATCAGCAGGCCGAACGCGAGGTAGCCCACGGTCGTGGGGGCATTGAGGAACGCCATCCGCCGGAGCGAGCGGCGCACCCGTGCCAGCAGCGTCTGCGCCGACTCGGGGTCGCGCAGCCGCGCCAGCTCGGGCAGCTCGGCCGCCGCCACCGAGAGGCCGAAGAGGCTCACCGGCAGGAGGTAGGGCATCTGCGCGTAGCCGAGGGCGCCGGTCGCGCCGGCGGCGAGGAAGGAGGCGAGGAAGACGTCGAGGTAGCCGGCGAGCTGCACGACGCCGCGGCTGCCGACGACCGGCGCGAAGGTGGCGAGGGCCTCGCGCACGCCGGGGGCGCGGGTCGAGAGCGCAAGGCGGAGGCCGCCGAGGAGGCGAAGGACGAGCGGCAGCTGCACCAGGAACTGCAGGAGCCCGCCGAGCAGGGCGCCCCAGCAAGCGGCGATCAGCACCCGGTCGAGAAGGGGCGCCGGCAGCCCGGCGCCGGCGGCGCGGAGCCCGCCCGGCGACAGCGCCGCCCCGGCGGCCAGGAGGGCCGCCAGGATCGCGGTGTTCCAGACCACCGGCGCGACGTAGGAGAGGAAGAAGCGGCGGTGGCTGTTGAGGATGCCCAGCGCCCAGGCCGAGAGCACCAGGAGGGCGGTCATCGGGAAGAGGATGCGCACCGCGCGCACCGTCAGCTCGTAGCGGTCGACGGCGAGCTCCCCGGCGGCGACCCGCGGGGCGTCGGCGAGGAAGCCGGCGGCGAGGAGGGCGACGAGCGGCCGCGCCAGGAGGACGCCGAGGAGCGCGGCCCCGCCGGCGAGCGCGACGAGGAGGCTGAGGATGGCGCCGGCGAAGCGGCGGGCGTCCTCGCGCTCGCCGGTGGCGAGGAAGCGGCTGTAGATCGGGATGAAGGCGGCGGAGAGCGTGCCCTCGCCGAGCAGGTTCTGCAGGGCGTTCGGCGCCCGCAGCGCTGCGCGGAAGACGTCGGCGTGCGGCCCGACGCCGAAGAAGTAGGCCAGCCCCCGCTCGCGCAGGAACCCCACCAGGCGCGAGAGGAAGATCCCCACCGCCACGCGCGCCGCGGCGCCGCCGGACCCCGCCTGCGGGGCCGGCGGAGGGCTCTGCTCAATCATGTCGGGGGGTCGAGGCGAGAGCGTGGCCCGCGGGTCTGCGGGATTCTACGCCACGTCGTTACAATCCCCTCGCCGCATGCCACCCCCCCTCTCGCAGTCCGCCGACGTGACCGCCCTGGCGGCGGAGCTGGCCGCGGCCGGGGGGTTCGCGCTCGACCTGGAGTTCGTCTCCGAGTCGCGCTACGTGCCGGAGCTGGCGCTCGTCCAGGTCGCCTGGGGGGACGCGGCGAACCCGGAGGTGGCGGCGGTCGATCCGCTGGCGGTCGATCCGTGGCCGATCGTCGAGCTGGTCGGCGACCCGGCGGTCACCAAGCTCCTCCATGCCGGGCACGGCGACCTCGCTCTCCTCGGGCACCTCTACGGGGCGCGCGGGGCGAACGTCCTCGACACGCAGATCGGCGCCGCCTTCCTCGGCCTCGGCGAGCAGGTGGGCTACGCGCCGCTCGTCGAGCGGCTCCTCGGCGTCAAGCTCGACAAGACCTCCCAGTTCACTCAGTGGGCGCGCCGGCCGCTCACTCCCGAGCAGCTCGCCTACGCCCTCGACGACGTCCGCTACCTGCCGCGCCTTTGGCAGGAGCTGTCGCGCCGGCTCGCCGGCCGCGGCCGGCTGGGCTGGGTCGAGGAAGAGACCCGGCGGATGGCCGAGGCCGCGTCCCGCCGCTTGCCGCCGGAAGAGACCTACCGCCGGCTCAAGGGGTGGAGCAACCTCAACCCGCGGCAGCTCGGTGCGCTCCGCGCCTTGGCCGCCTGGCGCGAGCGCGAGGCGCTCGCCGGCAACAAGCCGCCGTCCTGGATCCTCCAGGAGGGGCCGCTCCTGGCGCTCGCCCGCCGGCCGCCGAAGTCGGAGGCGGCGCTCGAGGAGGTGCGCGGGGTCTCGGAGGGCACCGCCCACCGCCACGGGCGGGACATCCTCGCCGCCGTCCGCCAGGGCTGGCAGGAGCCGGTCGAGGCGGAGCGCGAGCCGTTCCTTTCGCCGGTGGCGCAGAGCTGGGCGGCGATGCTCTCGGCGCTGATCCAGGCGCGCAGCCGGGAGGGGGACGTGGCGGCGCGCTTCGTCGCCTCGCGCGGCGACGCCGAGACGCTCGCCGGCTGGTGGTCGCTGGGCAACCGCGACCACGAGCCGGACCTGCCGCTGCTCCAGGGGTGGCGGCGGGAGCTGGCCGGCCAGGCCGCTCTCGACTGGCTCGCCGGCCGCGCCGCGCTGGTGGCTGACGAGGAAGCCCCCGCCGGCCTGCGCGTCGCGCCGCGCGGCCAGCCCGATTAGGCGCGAGCGCCTGGCCCCCTACAGCTCCGGCAGCAGCCCTTCGAGGAGCGCCACCGCGCGCTCGAGGGCCGCCCGCTCGGCTGGCGCCAGCGCCTCGAGGCGAGCCGCCAGCCGCGCGGTGCGCCGGGCACGCCCGCGCTCGATCAGGCGCAGGCCGGCGGCGGTGGCGCGCAGCCGCACCACCCGGCCGTCCGCCGGGTCGGGCTCGCGCGCCACCAGGAGGTCCGCCTCCAGCGCCGCCACCAGCCGGCTCATCGTCGGCGCGGTCACCTGCTCGGCAGCCGCCAGCTCGCCCAGCGTGCGCGCGCCGCCGAAGGCGAGCACCGAGAGCGCCGAGGCGCGCGCCGGCGAGACGCCCAGCGCCGCGTCCTCCTGCCGCAGCCGCCGCAACAGGTGGATCGCCGCGGCGTGCAGGCGGAGCGCCAGCTCCTGGCTCTCCTCCCCGGCCGCCGCGCTTGACTTCTTCCGCTTCACGGCCTAAATTTAGTTAGCCTAACTAACAATGTCAAGAGGAGAGACGACCATGAACGGCAGCGAGGCGAGGGCAGCGGCGGGGTTCGGCCTGGAGCGGATCGGGCAGATCGCGGTCATCGCCCACAACGTCGAGCGGGCCACCGCCTTCTACCGCGACGCCCTGGGGATGCGCTTCCTCTTCGCGGCGCCCGGGCCCCTGGCCTTCTTCGACTGCGGCGGCATCCGGCTGATGCTCTCCCGCCCCGAGAAGCCGGAGTTCGACCATCCGGGCTCGATCCTCTACTTCAAGGTGGACGACATCCAGGCCGCGCACGCGGCCCTTGCCGGGCGCGGCGTCCGCTTCGAGGGGACGCCGCACAAGGTGGCGAGCCTCCCCGACCACGATCTCTGGCTGGCCTTCTTCCGCGACTCGGAGGAGAACTTCCTGGGGTTGATGAGCGAGGTACGCCGCCCCTAAAGCCCGGGCTCCGTCCGGGCGTTTGTGGCAGAATTCCGCCTCCCGCCCGCGCCTCCCCGTCCGGGACTGAGCTACGGCAGAAGAGAGGGATCTCCGATGGAATGGGCCTCCGACCCGCAGGTCTGGATCGCACTGTTGACGCTGACGGTGCTCGAAGTCGTCCTTGGCGTCGACAACATCGTCTTCATCTCGATCCTCGCCGGGAAGCTGCCACCCAATCAGCAGGCCCGGGCGCGCCGGCTCGGTCTCGCCGTGGCGATGGGGACGCGCATCCTGCTCCTGCTGTCGATCGCCTGGGTGATCCGGCTGACGCGGCCGCTCTTCACCGTCTTCGGCCAGGAGATCTCCGGCCGCGACCTGATCCTCCTTCTGGGCGGCCTCTTCCTGCTCTACAAGGCGACCCACGAGATCCACGACAAGCTCGAAGGCGAGGAGGGGCACGCCAGCGCCCGCGTCCCCGCCTCGTTCGGCGCGGTGATCACGCAGATCGCGCTGCTCGACATCGTCTTCTCGCTCGACTCGGTGATCACCGCGGTCGGCATGGTCGACCAGGTGGGGGTGATGATCGCGGCGGTGGTCATCGCCGTCGGCGTCATGCTCGTCGCCGCCGGCCCGCTCGGCGACTTCGTGCACCGCCACCCGACGGTGAAGATGCTGGCCCTCTCCTTCCTGCTGCTGATCGGCGTCTCACTGCTCGCCGAGGGGTTCGACCAGCACATCCCGAAGGGCTACATCTACTTCGCGATGGGGTTCTCGATCTTCGTCGAGATGCTCAACCTGCGGCTGCACCGGGTCATCAAGGAGCCGGTTCACCTGCGCGAGCCCTACACCGCCGGCAACGGCGCGCCGCCGAGTCCCGCCGAGGGGTAGAGCGCTCAGACGGCGGTGACCGAGATGCGGTGCCAGGCGTTGTTGGCGTAGCCCTTGGCGTTCCAGACGCTCTCGAGGCGCTCGGGCTGGAGCTGTGCGGCCGAGTCGAGCGCCCGGACGACGAGCACCCGAGGGCCCGGCGCAAGCTCGACCTCGCCGCCCCATAGACACCAGGCCCAGCGCTCGCCGCGGAGGACCTCGCAGCGCGACCAGGAGAGGCCGCCGTCGCCCGAGAGGTCGACCCGCTCGACGGTGCGGCCGCCCCCCGCCATCACCCAGCCGGCGACGGTGAGCCGCCCGGCCGGGACCTCATCGCCGTCGGCCGGATCGCAGATCACCGAGTTGACCGGCAGCTCGCCGAGCATCACCGCCTGCGACCAGTCGATCTCCGCAGGGTTCCGCGCGTCCGGCGGCGAGAGACGGTAGGCGCGGGTCTGGAAGTAGTTCTCGGAAGGGTCGCGCAGCACCTCGATGCGCGACAGCCACTTGACACTGCGCGCCCCGATGTAGCCGGGGACAAGGGCGCGCAGCGGGGCGCCGTGGACCGGCGGCAGCGGCTCGCCGTTCATCTCGTAGGCGAGCAGCACCTCGGGACTGAGCGCCTTGCCGAGCGGCACCGAGCCGCCGAAGCCGAAGCGGCTCCCCAACCGCTCGACCCGGTCGAGGCCGGTGAAGCCGACGTGCCGCGCGTCGGGGAGCACGTTGGCCTCGGCGAGCACCTCGGCGAGCGGCGCGCCCGCCCAGCGGGCGTTCGAGATCGCCTCGCTCCCCCAGGGCAGCTCGCCGGGGATGGGGGCGACGGACGTCAGCTCGGTGCGCCGGTTGCCGGCGCACTGCAGGGTGGCCTCGATCTGCACCCAGGAGAAGTTGCGGCGCAGGTCCTCGACGGTGAGCGCCAGGGCGCGCTCGACCAGGCCCTCGATCGTCAGCCGGTAGCGCTGCGGATCGATCCGCGGCACCGCGGCGTGGTTGCGGACGAAGAAGAGGTCGGCGGAGGTGATCGGGTGGCGCAGCAGCCGGTCGAGCGGCGGCCCGGCGTTGAAAGGCTCCTCTTGCCGGACGACGAGGTCGGGGCTCTTCCCGGGGAGGTTCGCGGTCGCCGCCATGCCGCTCCGAGCCGGCGCCTAGTCGTGGTAGGAGAGCGCCCGCTCCTCGCGGCGCCAGCTCCCGTCCGGCTGCGGCTCGAAGACGCCGCAGTGGTCCATCTCGCCGCCGTAGACGTGGAGCGTGATGACTGGCCGGTCCGTCGGGTTGCGCAGGACGTGGTACTCGAGCGGCGGGATGAGCGCGCCGGCCGAGCCGGTCGTGGCGCGCAGACGCTCCACTTCGGCGAAGCGGCAGGACGCGCCGTGCTCCTCCAGCAGCTCGTAGCGCACGACCTCCATCTCCCCTTCGACGACCCCCTCGACGCACCAGATGCCGGAGTGGTCGTGGAGCGGCGTCGCCTGCTGGGGCGCCCAGGCCATGACCACGGCGGTCAGTGCCAGCTCGGGGTCGCGGTAGAGGAGGCGGCGGGCGTAGTGGTCGGGGTCGGTCTCGCGGTAGCTAGGCGGCAGGTCCATCCCCTCGCGCTGGATCTGGCCCGAGAGGTCGTCCTTGATACGGCGGGTGATGGCGTCGACGTCGCCGGCGCGCACGGCCTCGCGCCAGCTTCCGAGCAGATGGTTCAGGGCCTGGGAGTGTGAGGGTTGGGGGCTCGCGGATGCCATGGGATGCCCTACTCTACACTCCCCCGGTGCTCGCCCTCGTCGCCACCTGCGGGCTCGGTTTGGAGGAGCTGCTCGAAGGCGAGCTGGCGGCGCTGGGAGCGCGGGAGACGGTGCGCGAGCCGGGCGCGGTCGCCTTCCGTGGCGGCTGGCAGGACTGCTGGCGCGCCAACTGGCGGTTGCTCACCGCCAACCGCGTGCTGGTCGAGCTCGGCGCCTGGGAGGCGCCGGACGGCGAGGCGCTGGCCGCCGGCGCGCGCGCCCTGGCGGCCGACCGGGCCGACCTCCTCCACCCCTCGCGCAGCCTCGCCGTCCGCGCCAGCGCCGCCGGCTCGCGCATCCGCGACCCGCAGTGGGCGGCGCTCAAGGTCAAGGACGGCCTGGTGGACGGCCAGCGGCAGCGCTGGGGGCGGCGCTCGGACGTCGCGCGCGAGCGCCCCGACCTGCCGCTCCGCCTGCGCCTCCACCGCGACCGCGCCACTCTCCTCCTCGACACCTCGGGCGAGCCGCTCGACCGCCGCGGCTATCGCGCCGTCTCGACCGCCGCGCCGGTGCGCGAGACCCTGGCCGCGGCCTGCGTCCTGGCCTCCGGCTGGGACGGCCGCGGGCCGGTCGTGGACCCGATGTGCGGCTCGGGGACGCTGCTCGTCGAGGCCGGCTGGCTGGCGCTCGGCCGGCCGCCGGGGGCGCTGCGCGCCGAGTCGGGCGGCGGCTGGGCCTTCGAGCGGCTGCCGGAGTTCGACGCCGCGGCCTTCGCGGCCGTGCAGCGGGAGCCGCTGCCGGCGCCGGGGGCCGATACTCTGCGGCTCGCCGGCAGGGACCGAGCGGCCGAGGCGGTGCGCGCGGCGCAAGCCAACCTGGCGCGGGCGGGGCTCGCGGAGCGGGCGGAGGTGATGCGGGGGGATGCTTTCGAGATGGAGCCGCCGGAAGTGGCCGGCTTGGTGGTGGTGAACCCGCCCTACGGCGAGCGAGTCGGCGGCGACGCCGAGCAGTGGCGGCGGCTTGGCGACCTCCTGAAGCGCCGCTTCCGCGGCTGGCGGGCGGCCGTCCTGGCCGGCGGACCGGGGCTGGGCAAGGAGATCGGCTTGAAGCCGCGCCGCCGCATCCCGGTCTGGAACGGCCCGCTCGAGGCGCGGATCCTGGTCTTCGATCTCTACTGAGACACAAAAAAGGGGGTGACCCCAGCCCCAGGGGCCACCCCGCGAGAGCCGCGCGTTCGCGGCGTGAAGGCGAAGCTCGTCAGATGACGATCGTCGTCCCGTCGAACTTGGTGAGCGAGAAGCCGGTGAACGGCTCGGCGTACGTCGCCTTCTGCTCGTGCAGGTAGCGGATCGCCACCTCCTCGCCCTGCAGCAGTCCCGCCACGTCGTCGGACCGCCAGTGGACCCCCGACATGTCGCGGCCGAAGCTCAGGTTGTGGGCCAGCTTGTTGAGCTCGCCGCCGACGGTGAGCGCCGGACCGTCGACCCCCGCCACGTAGGGCGTGGTGGCCGTGCCGTCGGCGCTCGGCTTGACGACCGCGCCGGGGAAGAGAGCGGCCTCGTCCACGACCGCCTTGAGGAAGGTGACCGAGACTCCCGCCGAGAAGGCGTGACCGGCCGGGTAGGACGGGTGGGTCGGACAGCCGAGCCGCAGGTGCTGCGACAGCAGGTAGGTGCCGACGGCACCCAGCCCGCGCGCCGCGTTGCGCGCCTGGTTGGCGGCGAAGACGCGCGGCAGCACGGTCGAGACGTCGGTCAGGTCGCTGTGGATCGGCAGGTCGAACCCCTCGGCCACCGCCTTGTGGACGAGCCCGCCGTACGCCTCCGGCCGGGTCGTCCGGTGCACCTGCCACTTCTGGTACCAGGTGTGCCGCTCCGCCTTCCCCACCGCCGCCACGTTCTCGAGCAGCCAGGCGAGGCCGAAGGTGCCGAACCCCGCCATCTTGCCCCCCGGCTTGTACGGCCAGGCCGCGTCGAGGAAGGCGCCGGTGGCGAAGTTGACGGGGAACTGGAGGAGGATGTGGCAGGCCTTGAGGTAGGCGGTGTAGATCTTGTCGAAGGCGGCGACCATCGCCAGGTCGCGGCCGCTGCGCGGGAAGCGCAGGACCGGATCGAGCGGCGGCGTGGCCGCGCCCCCGCCCCCGTTCTGGACGGCGAGGAACTCGTTCCACTCGGTCATGAAGTCGCCGCCCACGGCGGCGGTGTTGACGCGCCCGGTGACCGTGACGCCGTCGAACACCCAGTTGCGCAGCAGGAACTGCGAGGTCATCGGGCCGTTGAGTACGCCCGGCGCCTGCCAGCGGAAGAGGACCTGCGGCGTGACGATTCCTCCGTCCTTCGGTCCCTTGTAGCCCGGAAGATTGCTGAGGTCGGCGCAGGCGTCCGCGATCGTGGCGTCGGTGGCGTAGTTCGAGAACGGGATGTCGCGGCAGAGCGCCATCCAGTACAGCTCGGCGGCCTCGGCGGCGCGCTCCGCGGAGGCGAGCGCCGGCGCCGGGGCGGCGCCGACGGTGGCGGCGTTGTCCGGCCCCTCGAGGTTGAAGGCGATCGCGGCGAGGGGGTTGAGCAGGCGGGTGATGCCGCCGAGCGGCACCGCCTCGAAGTCCGCGAACTGGCCGCTCTCGATCGCGCCGCGCAGGGCGTCGTAGGCGTCGGTGTCGACGAAGCCGTCGGCGTCGTGCGGCAGCGCCTTGTGGTAGCTGCCGATGCGGCTCGGGTAGAGCGCCTCGTCGCCGTTGCAGGTGTGCGGGAAAACGCCGAGCTGCTTCTCGGCGCGCGCCGCGTCCTCGCGGATCCGCTCCGCCGTGTCGAGGCGGTCGCCCAGCTCTTCGGGGCCGATCTCGTCGGCCAGGGCCTGGCGCGCGCCGACGGTCGCCGCGCCGACGCCGACGAGGCCGCCGGCGAGCGAGCCGACGGTTACGCCGCCGATGCCGCCGAGAAACTGGCGGCGGTTGAGGTCCAGCCCCGGCTCGGGCTGCTCGTTGTCACGAATGCTTTCCACTCTGGTCCCCCTCCTTCTGGGTAGGGCGTTAGGTGTAAGGGGCGGCGCCTGCGCGGGCTGCCGCTGGATCTGCGATTCGCTATCTGCTTCAGGAAAGGCGTTTTGTCCTTCTTGCTTGCCTGATAAGTGCGACCCGGCACAAGAAGGGGGACAGCTCAGGCGGCCCCGAGCGCACGCCGGAGACGCCGGGCAAGAACGGCGACGTGCGGGCGCTGGTGCATCGTCAGGTGGTCTCCGGGAACGACATGCACCTCCGCCCCCTCGAGGGCCAGGTCGATCCAGGGCTGTTCGGGGCGGAGCGGCTCGCCGGGACGGCGCTCAGCGGCCCGGAAATGCGCCAGCCGGCCCGGATAGGGGCGCGGCCGGTAGGCGAACATGGCGTCCGTGCCGGCCCGGAGGACGGCGGCGAGGCGGTCGGCGGCCGGGACCCGCGCCGTCGCGGCGGGCGGCATCTGCCCCGGGCCGTAGGTGTCGAAGAGCGCGAGCGCCACCTCGTCGCCGGCCGCGCGCAACCGCTGGGCCATCTCGAACGCGACCATCCCGCCCATCGAGCTGCCGCCCAGGAGCCAGGGCCCCTGCGGCCGGACCTCGGCGACGGCCTCGAGGTAGAGCGCCGCCATCTCCTCGACCGACGCGAGCGGCTCCTCCCCCTCCTCCAGGCCTCGGGCGCGGAGGCCCCAGACCGGACGCTCCCCCTCGAGCTCCGCCGCCAGCTCGTGCAGCATGAAGACGTGTCCGCCGGCCGGGTGGACCAGGAAGAGGGGCACGCCGGGCCCGCCCTCGGCGAGCGGCACGAGGAGCGGATGGCGCGGCACGGCCGCGGCGGCGGGAGCGATCTCGCGGGCGAGGGCGGCCACCGTCGGCGCCTGGAGGAGGGCGTGCGGGGAGAGCGCGATGCCGAGGGCGTCGCGCAGGCGCGCGGCGAGCCGCACGGCCAGGAGGGAGCTGCCGCCGAGGTCGAAGAAGTCATCGTGAGCCCCGACCTCGGCAACTCCCAGCACCTCGCCGAAAAGTGCGGCGATGCGCTGCTCGGCCGCGTCGCGGGGCGCGACGTACGGGGAGAGGCGGTCGGGGCGGTCGGCGGCCGGGGTGGAAGCGCCGGGCGCAGGCGAGTCGCCGGCCGCGGCCGTGGCGACCGGCGCCAGCGGGCCCAGCGCCTCGCCGGACCGGCGTGCCGGCGCGCGCTCCACCCAGTAGCGGCGCCGCTCGAAGGGATAGGTCGGGAGCGGTACGCGGCGGCGCTTCTCGTCGCCCTGGAAGCCGCGCCAGTCCAGGGTGGCCCCGAGCAGCCAAAGCCGGCCCGCGGCGGCGAGGAGGGCGGCGCGTTCCGGCCACGGGTCGCGCGGGCGGCGGAGCGAGGCGATCGCCGTCGAGCGGCCGCGCGCCGGGTGCTGCGTGGCGAGAGTGGTGAGGGTGCGTCCAGGCCCGACTTCGAGGAGGAGCCGCTCGCCGCCGGCGAGGAGGGCGGCGAGCCCGTCGGCGAAGCGCACCGTGCCGCGCAGGTGGCGCACCCAGTAGGCGGGATCGGTCGCTTCCGCCGCCGTGATCCAGGCGCCGGTGAGGTTGGAGAGATACGGCAGCGCCGGCGGCCTGAGCCGCACGGTCTCGACGACGGCGTGGAAGGCCGGGAGCGCCGGGTCCATCATCGCGGAATGGAAGGCGTGCGAGGTGTGCAGGCGCCGCGCTTCCACGCCGCGCGCGCGCAGGTCGCTCTCGCAGGCGCCGATCGCCTCCTCCGGGCCGGAGACGACGCAGGACGCCGGTCCGTTCACCGCGGCGAGGGCCAGCTCGCGCCGACCGGCGAGCAGGTCCCGCAGCTCGGCCTCGGCGAGCGGCGCGCTCAGCATGGCGCCACGCGGCAGGGCGCCCATCAGCCGCCCGCGCGCCGCCACCAGCCGCACCGCGTCCTCCAGCGTGAAGACGCCGGCCAGGCAGGCGGCCACGTACTCGCCGAGCGAGTGGCCGAGCATCGCCTCCGGCCGCACCCCCCACGAGCCCCAGAGCGCGGCGAGTGCCCACTCGACGGCGAAGAGCGCCGGCTGCGCGAGGTCGGTGGCGAGCAGCGCCGCGTCCGCCGCCGGAGCGGCGTCGCCTGTCGCGTGCAGGAGCTCGCGCAGGTCGCGCCCCAGCTCGGGGACGAAGAGGGCGCAGCAGCGGTCGAGCGCCTCGCGGTACACCGGCTCCTCGGCGTAGAGCGCGGCGCCCATGCCGGCGTGCTGGGCGCCCTGGCCGGGGAAGAGGAAGGCGACCGGACGCCCCGCGCCGCGGGAGGCGGCGGGGAGAGCGTGGGTCGAGACGCGCTCGGCGTCGCACGCGCGGAGCGCGGCGGCCGCTTCCCTGCGGCTCGCGCAGACGACGGCGCGGCGGTGGGCGAAGGCGCGGCGTCCCACCCGTAGCGTGTGGGCAACGTCGGCGAGGTCGAGATCGAGATGCGTCTCCAGGTGGTCGGCGAGCCGATCGGTGGCAGCCTCCAGCGCCGCGGCGCTCTTGGCCGAGAGCAGGAGAAGCTGCGCCGCGCGCCCGGCCGCCGCCGCGCCCCGCTCCGCCGCTTCCTCCCACACCGGCGCCTCCTCCAGGACCACGTGCGCGTTGGTGCCGCCGATGCCGAAGGAGGAGACCCCGGCCCGCCGCGGCCCGCCGTCGCGCGGCCACTCCTGGAGGCGCGAAGCGACGTAGAAGGGGCCCTCGGCCAGCCGCAGCTCGGGGTTCGGGGTCTCGAAGTGGAGGCTCGGCGGCACCCGTCCGTGCTTGACCGCGAGCGCCGCCTTGATCAGGCCGGTGACGCCCGCCGCGGCATCCAGGTGCCCGACGTTCGTCTTGACCGAGCCGAGGGCGCAGAAGCCCCGCCCGGCGGTGGCGGCGCGGAAGACCTGCGTCAGCGCCCGCACCTCGATCGGATCGCCGAGCGGCGTCCCGGTGCCGTGGGCCTCGACGTAGCCGATCGTGGCGGGGTCCACCCCCGCCTGGCGCTGCGCCGCCGCGATGACCGCCGCCTGGCCGTCGACGCTCGGCGCGGTGAAGCCCACCTTGCCGGCGCCGTCGTTGTTGATCGCCGAGCCGAGGATCACCGCGTCGATGCGGTCGCCGTCGGCGAGCGCGTCGGCCAGCCGGCGCAGCACCACCACGCCGGCGCCGCTCCCCGTCACCGTGCCGGCGGCCTTCGCGTCGAAGGCGCGGCAGTGACCGTCGGGCGAGAAGATGTGCCCCTCCTCCCAGAGGTAGCCGCGCTGCTGCCGGGCGGCGATCGCCGCGCCGCCGGCCAGCGCCAGGTCGCACTCGCCGGCGAGCAGCGCCCGGCAGGCAAGGTGGACCGCCACGAGCGAGGTCGAGCAAGCGGTCTGCACGTTGACGCTCGGCCCCTTCAGATCGAGCTTGTAGGAGACCCGCGTCGGCAGGTAGTCGTTCTTGGTGCCGAGCGAGACCTGATAGGCGCCGACCGCGCGCACCAGCTCGGGGTGGGAGTAGACGTCCCAGGCGTAGCCGCTCTCCCCCGTCCCGGCAAAGACCCCGACGCGGCGGCCCTCCGGCGGCGCGCCGTGCCCGGCGTCCTCCAGCGCCTCGCAGGCGCACTCGAGGAAAACCCGCTGCTGCGGATCGATGAGCTGCGCCTCGCGCGGCGCGTAGTCGAAGAAGCCCGCGTCGAAGAGGTCGGTGCCGTCGAGCACGCCGCGCGCCCGCACGTAGTGCGGGTCGTCGAGCAGCGCCGGGTCGACGCCGGCGGCGCGCAGCTCGTCGTCGCCGAAGGCGCGGATCAGCTCCTCGCCGGCGCACAGCTTGCGCCACAGCTCGCCGACGCTCGCCGCGCCCGGGAAGCGGCCGGCCATGCCGACGATGGCGATCGCGGCGGACTCGGCGGGGGCGCGAGAGGGCGCGACGCGGGCGGCGACGGCGGGGGCTTGGTCGGCGCCGGCGAGATGCTCGGCGAGCGCGGCAATCGTGGGATGGCGGAAGAGGTCGACGATCGACAGCTCCCGGCCGGTCCGCTCCTCCAGCCGCCGCTGCACTTGGACGAGCTTGAGCGAGTGGCCGCCGAGGTCGAAGAAGTTGTCCTGGACGCCCACGCTCTCGCGCTCCAGCACCTCGCGCCAGATCTCGGCCACCAGCTCTTCGGCCAGCGTGCGCGGCGCGACGCGTGCCGCGGCCGGTAGAGCGGCCGCCGGATCCGGGAGCGCCTTGCGATCCACCTTGCCGTTCGGCGACAGCGGCAGCGCCGGGAGGGGGACAAACGCGCTGGGGACCATGTGCTCCGGCAGGCGGGAGCGCAGGTGCTCGCGGAGTGCGTCGGCCGGCGGCTCACCGCCGGCGCCCACAAGGTAGGCGACCAGGCGCATCGCCTCCCCTGCGCCGCGCGCCACGACCACGACCTCGCGCACCGCCGGGTGGGCGCGCAGCGCGGCCTCGATCTCCCCGAGCTCGATGCGGAAGCCCCGGAGCTTGATCTGGTGGTCCAGCCGACCCAGGTACTCGATCGCCCCGTCCGGTCTCAGCCGCGTCAGGTCTCCCGTCCGGTAGAGCCGCGCGCCCGGCTGGCCCGAAGGATCGGGCACGAACTTCTCCGCCGTCAGGTCCGGGCGGTTGTGATAGCCGCGGGCGAGGCCCACGCCGCCGATCAGCAACTCCCCCGGCACGCCCACCGCCACCGGCCGCAGGTCGCGGTCGACGACCGTCAGCGTCAAGTTCGCGATCGGCCGGCCGATCGGCACGCCGCGCCCGGCGTCCTCCGGCGAGCAGGCCCACCAGGAGACGTCCACCGCCGCTTCGGTCGGGCCGTAAAGGTTGTGGAGCTCCGACCCACCCGGCAGCCGCTCGAAGAACCGCCGCACGAGCTCGGGAGCGAGCGCTTCGCCGCTACAGACGACGCGCTTGAGCCCGCGGCAGCCCACCGCCTGCGGCTCTTCGAGGAAGACCTGGAGCATCGAAGGGACGAAGTGGAGGG
This sequence comes from Thermoanaerobaculia bacterium, assembly GCA_035536455.1. Lineage (GTDB taxonomy): Bacteria > Acidobacteriota > Thermoanaerobaculia > Multivoradales > UBA5704 > DASUNQ01. The sequence goes on from DATLOC010000070.1 coordinate 16,933, forward strand.
TGGTGATCCCTTCCTCCTGGATCAGCCGCGCCAGGTAGCGCGCGTCCTGGTGCCCGCCGGGCCGCGCCACCACCAGCCGCGCCCCCACCAGCAGCGGCCAGAAGAACTCCCAGACCGAGACGTCGAAGGAGAAAGGCGTCTTCTGGAGGACCCGATCTTCGGGCCCGAGGCCGAAGGCCTCCTGCATCCAGACCAACCGGTTGACGATTGCGCGGTGGCTGTTGACCGCGCCTTTCGGCCGTCCGGTCGAGCCGGAGGTGTAGATCATGTAGGCCGGATGGTCCGGATCGACCGCGGCCGGCAGGTCGCCCTCGCCCTCGTCCTGCCAGTCGCCGTCGAGCAACACCACCTCGCCGCCGCGGGCGCGCAGCGGCCCGAGCGGCAGCGGCTCGAGCAGGCGCTCCTGAGTGAGGACGACTGGACGCGGCGCTCCGGCCTGCGAGTCGTCCAGCATGTAGGCGAGCCGCTCAGCCGGATAGGAGGGATCGATCGGCACGTAGGCGGCGCCGGCTTTGAGCACACCGAGCAACGCCACGACTAGCTCCAGCGACCGCTCCGCCGCCACCGCCACCAAGCTCTCCGGCCCCACACCCAGCCGCCGCAGCCGCCGGGCGAGAGCGCCGGCACGGCCATCCAGCTCCCGGTAGGTGATCCCCTCCCTCTCGAAGACCACCGCCACCGCCTCGGGCGTCCGCTCCACCTGCTCTGCGATCAAGGCGTGCAACGAGACCGCGGGCCCGTAGTCGCGCGCGGTGTCGTTCCAAGCGGCGAGCTGCCGCCGCTCCTCCGCGGTCAGCCAGGGCAGCTCCGAGAGCCGACGGCCGGGATCCTCCACCACTGCAGCGAGCAACGTCCGCAGGTGTCCCAGCAGGCGCTCGGCCGTCTCGGCGTCGAAGAGGTCGCGGTTGAACTCGAGGCTGAGGGCGAGACCGGCGGCGGTCTCGCTCGCGGCGAGCGTGAGGTCGAACTTGGCGACCCCCTCCTCCACCTCCATCCGTCCGAAGCGGAGGCCGGGGAGCGGTGCCGCCTGGCGCGGCGCGTTCTGGAGCACGAACAGGACCTGGAAGAGCGGCGTGTGGGAGAGGGCCCGCTCGGGGTTGAGGGCCTCGACCAGCTTCTCGAAGGGGAGGTCCTGGTGCGCGAAGGCGGCGAGCGCCCGCTCGCGCACCTGCGCGAGGAAGTCCGCGAACGCCGGATCGCCCGCGAGGCCCGCGCGTAGCACGAGGGTGTTGACGAAGAGCCCGATGAGCCCCTCGGTCTCGCGCCGCGTGCGGCCGGCGATCGGCGTACCGACCGTCAGGTCCTCGGCGCCGCTCCAGCGGGCGAGGAGGGCCTGGAAGGCGGCGAGGAGCGTCATGAAGAGGGTCGCCCCCTGGCGCCTCGAGAGGTCCCGCAGGCGCGCCAGGAGCGGCGGCGGCAGGACGGCGAGCCGCCGCGCGCCGGCGAAGGTCTGGACGGCGGGGCGCGGCCGGTCGGTCGGCAGCTCGAGGAGCGCGGGGGCGCCGGCGAGGGCCTCGCGCCAGAAGGCGACCTGCGCCGCGAGCGCTCTCCCCTGCAGGCGGCGCCGCTGCCAGGCGGCGTAGTCGGCGTACTGGATGGGGAGCGGCGGGAGGGGCGAGGGGCGCCCGGCGATCGCCGCGGCATAGAGCTCCGAGAGCTCGGCCACCAGCACGCCTTGCGACCATGCGTCGGAGACGGTGTGGTGGACGGCGAAGAGCAGCAGGTGCTCCTCGGCCCCCAGGCGCAGGAGCGCGGCGCGGAAGAGCGGTCCATGCGCCAGGTCGAACGGGCGGCGGGCGTGCGCGGCCGCCAGGGCGCGGGCCGCCGCCGCGCGCGCCGTCGGCGGCACCGCCGCGAGATCGACCAGCGGCACCGGCGGCGGCGCGAAGGGCGACACCCGCTGTACCGCCCCCGCGTCTCCCGCCGCTGCGAACACGGTGCGCAATGCTTCGTGCCGGCGCACGACCTCGGCGAGCGCGGCGCGGAGCGCCGGGACAACGAGCGGGCCGCTCAGCGACCAGGCGGCCGCCATCGTGTAGGCGGTGCTCCCCGGGTCCAGCCGGTCGAGGAACCAGAGCCGGTCCTGGCCGAAGGAGGCCAGCAGCGGACGGTCCCGCGTTACGCGCTCGATCGCCGCCTCGGCGCGCGCGCCGCGCGTCTTCAGCGCCGCGATCTCCGCCGCCAGCGCCGCCAACGTCGGGACCTCGAAGATCCGCCGCAGCGGCACCTCGACGGCGAACTCGCCGCGCAGCCGCGACACCAGGCGCGCGGCGAGCAGCGAATGACCGCCCAGGGCGAAGAAGCTGTCGTGCGCTCCCACCCGATCAAGCCGCAGCAGCTCGCACCAGATCCCGGCCAGCCGCTCCTCGATCAATCCCCGCGGCGCGACGTAGACGGCCGCGGCCTCCGCGCGGGCCGGCTCGGGCAGCGCCCTGCGGTCCACCTTCCCGCTCGGATTGAGCGGCAGCGCCTCCAGCACCACGAATGCCGACGGCACCATGTACTCGGGGAGCTTGCCCGCCAGCCACTTGGGGAGGTCCTCGGCCAGGCCTTCCGCCGCCGGCTGCCGCCGGGGCACCACGTACGCCACCAGCCGCTTCCCGGCCTCGACCGGTTCCGGTGCCGCCGCCGGCCCGACCTCCCGCGCCATCACCACGGCTTGCGCGACGGCCGGATGGCGCGCCAGCGCCGCTTCGATCTCCCCCAGCTCGATGCGGAATCCCCGCACCTTGACCTGAAAGTCCATCCGTCCCAGGAAGTCGATCCGCCCGTCCGCGCGCCATCGCACCAAGTCGCCGGTGCGATACATCCGGGCTCCCGGTTCCCCGGCATGCGGGTCCGGAACGAACCGCTCGGCCGTCAGCTCCGGCGCTCCGAGGTAGCCTCGCGCCAGCCCCGCGCCGCCGATCGCCAGCTCCCCCGCCACCCCCAACGCCACCGGCTCCAGCCTCTCGTCCAGCACGTAGAGCCGCGTGGCGGCGATGGCGCCGCCGACCGGCACCGTCGCCTCGTCGGACTCCTCGGCCCGCACCCGCCGCGTCGCCGACCAGATGGTCGTCTCCGTCGGACCGTACATGTTCCACAGCGCGCCGACCCGGCCGAGGAGCTGCCCCGCCAGCGCGCCCGGCAGCGCTTCGCCGCCGCAGAACGCCGTCAACCGGCGGTCCCCCGGCCAGCCCGCCTCGAGCAGCAGCCGCCAAGTCGCCGGCGTGGCCTGCAGCACCGTCGCTCCCGACGCCGCCAACCGGCGCTGCAACAGCTCCCCCTCGGCCGCCTCCTCCCGCGTTGCCAGCTCCACCCGGCCGCCGGCGATCAAGGGGAGCAGCAGCTCCAGGCCCGCGATGTCGAACGACAGAGTGGTGACCGCCAGCAACGCCTCGCCGGCGGCGAACCCCGGCTGCCGCTGCATCGACAGCAGGAAGTTCGACAGGGCGCCGTGCGGCACCTGCACGCCTTTCGGCCGCCCGGTCGAGCCCGAGGTGAAGAGGACGTACGCCGTCTGCTCCGGCAGGACGGCATCCCCTGCTCCACCCACCGGCTCGAGCTCGCCGGCGAACACCCCCTCCTCGCCGTCCACCAGCACCACCGCGGCCGCGTGCGCGGGGAGGGCGCCGAGCAGGCTCTGTTGGGTCACCAGCGCCAGCGGCCGCGCCGCCTCCAGGATCAGCGCCAGCCGCTCCCGCGGATGCGCCGGATCGAGCGGCACGTATGCCGCTCCGCTGCGCAGCACGCCGAGCACCGCCGCCACCATCTCCGGCGTCCGCTCGAGGGCGATCCCGACCAGCGCCTCGGGTCCCGCCCCCAGCCGCCGCAGCCGCGCGGCCAGCAGGGCGGCGCGACGTTCCAGCTCGGCATGGCTGAGCCGCTCATCGCCGCAGGCCACCGCCACGGCCTGCGGCACTCGCCGCGCCTGTGCCGCGATCAGGTCTGGCACCGGGACCGCCGCGCCCTCGCCGCGCGGCGTGCCGTTCCATTCGGCGACGAGCTGGTGGCGCTCCGCCGCGTCGAGCCACAGCAGCTCGGACAGGGGTCGCCCGGCATCCGCCGCCAGCGCCGCCAGCACCGTCCGGTAATGCCGCAGCAGGCGCTCGGCCGTGGTGGAGTCGAAGAGATCGCGGTCATACTCGAGGAACAGGCGCAGCCCGGCGACGGTCTCGGCCGCGGTGAGCGTCAGGTCGAACTTCGCCGTGCCGCTGTGCGCCGCCAGGGACGCGAGACGCAGCTCCCCCACGCGCGGCAGCTCGCGCGACAGGTTCTGGAACTGGAACATCACCTGGAAGAGCGGCGAGCGGCTGAGGTCGCGCACCGGCTGCAGCGCCTCGACCAGCTTCTCGAACGGCAGCTCCTGGTGGGCGTAGGCGGCGAGGGCGCCGTCGCGCACGCGCCCGAGCAGCTCGCGCGCCGGCGGATCGCCCGTGAGGTCGGCGCGAAAGACCAGGGTGTTGACGAAGAACCCGATCAGCCCCTCGGTCGCCAGGCGGGTGCGGTTGGCGATCGGCGAGCCGACCAGCAGGTCCGCCTGTCCGCTGTGCCGGTAGAGGAGAACGTCGAAGCCGGCGAGCAGGACCATGAACAGCGTCACGCCCTCGGCGCCGGCGCGCGCCGCCAGCGCTTCACGCAGCTCCGCGGGCAACTGCGCGGCCACGTGCACGCCGCGGTAACCCTGTACGGCGGGGCGCGGCCGGTCGGTCGGCAGCTCGAGCGCCGCGGGAGCGCCGGCCAGCCGCTCGCGCCAGTGGGCGACCTGCTCCTCGAGCACCGCGCCGCTCAGCCAACGGCGCTGCCAGGCGGCGTAGTCGGGGTACTGGATCGGCAGCTCCCGGCAGCGGCGAGGGCCGCCCGGCGGCGAAGGCCCCGCACAGCGTCAGCAGCTCGCGGAGCAGGATCGCCATCGACCAACCGTCGCAGGCGACGTGGTGGACGGTGAGCGCGAAGACGTGCTCCATCGCGCCGAGCCGCAGCAGCTCGGCGCGGAGGAGCGGCCCGCTGCCGAGATCAAACGGCCGCCGCGCTCCGAGCGCGATCAGGCGCCGCGCCTCGCCGTCGCCCGCCGCGGCCGGCAGGCGGGAGAGGTCGATGAGGGACGCCTGGACGCCCGCGAGCGCCGGCGCCGCGACCACCTGATACGGGCTTCCGTCCCGCTCGACGAACGTGGTGCGGAGCACGGCATGGCGGCGCACGACCTCGGCGAGCGCGGCGCGGAAGGCCGCGACGTCGAGCGCGCCGAGCACCCGCAGCGCCACCGGGATGTTGTAGGTCGGCAGGCCCGGCTGGAGCTGGTCGAGGACCCAGAGCCGCTCCTGCTGGAAGGAGAGCGGCAGCGGCGTCCCCGTCTGCCAGCCAGTGCGCTCGATGGCGACCGCGGCGCCCCCGCCGGCGCGGTCGTAGCCGAGCGCCGCCGCGACGTCGCGCGTCATGCCGGCGAGCGCCTCCTCGTCGACGCTCTCCCGCCAGCGCTGCGCCACGGCCTCGTCGATGCCGCGGTGCTGGTGGAACTTGACGTCGCCCAGCATCCGCGATTCGCGGTGGAGGCCGTCGGTCATCCGCGCGCTGCGTTCCGCGTACGGCTCGAGCATGGCGGGATCGAACGGCACGCCGGCGAAGGCGGCGATCGCCTCCGTCGTCCCGCGCGGGTCGCGCAGCAGCGCCTCGAAATGCACCCGCAACTGCCGCGCCGGCGGCACCGTCTCGAGGAAGGCGAGGATGTTGAGGTGGCTGGTGAGCCAGGCCAGCTCGGCCAGCTCGCGCAGCGCGAACGGGTGGCGCGGGAAGAAGATCTGGTCGATCCGCGCCTCCTCGAAGGAGCGGATGGTGCCGCCGGGGTGGCGCGTCAGGTGGAGGTACAGCGCGCCCTCGAACTGCTCCTCCGCGCGCCCCAGGATGCTGGGATGGAACGAATAGGACGGCGTCTTGTCGACGAGGAGGCGCTCGCCGAGCCACTCCTGCAGCCGGCCGTAGAAGCGCTGCGTCGTCCAGCCCGCGCGCTCGTGTTCCTCGACGAGCCGCCCGGCCGACTCGGGGTCGAGCCCGCGCGCCTCCATGACGGCGCGGACCAGCCCTTCGAGCCAGAACGCGTCGCGGCCCGGAAAGGCGGCCCGGCGCTCCGCCAAAGTGGCGAAGGAGAGGAGCTCCAGCTCGGGCGGCGCGAACAGGAGCGGGTGGCCGCCCAGCATCACGCGCAGGAGCGTCGAGCCCGAGCGCGGCGGCGACAGGACGAAGAGGGCGGGGCGGTTCCGCCGCTCCGGGCGTGGGATAGCCGCGACGTTCCGCGGCCCGCGCTCGACCAGCTCGCGCAGGCGCGCCACCTGGCCGGCATCGACTCGCGTGGCCGCCGTCGCCCCGGCGGCCGCGCGGCCGGTCTCGCCGGTCCACCGCGCCACCGCAGCGGAATAGTTCTCCTCGAGGAAGGCCGCGAGGCGCGCCACGGTCGGGGCGTCGAAGATGGCCACGACGTGGACGATCTCCCCCAGCCGCTCCTGCAACCGGTTGATGAGGCCGGCCCCACGGATCGAGTTGCCGCCGCTGGCGAAGAAGTCGTCGTCCACGCCGACCGCGTCGGTGCGCAGCACCTCCTGGAACAGCTCGGCGAGCCGACGCTCGAGGGCCGTCCGCGGCGCCACCGGCTCGCCGGCGGTGCGCTCCGCCTCCGGCTTCGGCAGTGCCTTGCGGTCCACTTTCCCGTTGGGGCTCAGGGGGAGGCTGGGTAAAAGGACGAAGGCCGACGGCACCAAATGGTCGGGCAGCCGCGCGGTGAGGAACGACCGCAGCTCGGCGGGCAGCTCGGCGGTCGGCTCGGCCACGACCGGCACGACGTACGCGACCAGTCTTTTCTCGCCTGAATCCTTGCCGCGCGCCACCACGACGGCCTCGCGCACCTGCGGATGTGCGCCGAGCGCCGCTTCGATCTCCCCCAGCTCGATGCGGAAGCCGCGGATCTTGACCTGGTGATCCAGCCGCCCCAGGTACTCCACCGCGCCGTCCACCCGCCGGCGCGCCAAATCGCCGGTCCGGTACATCCGCGCTCCCGGCTCGGAGGAGAACGGATCGGGAACGAACCGCTCCGCCGTCAGCTCCGGCCGCCCGAGATAGCCGCGCCCCACCTGCACCCCGGCGATGAACAGCTCGCCGGGCACCCCCACCGGCACCGGCTCGCCGTAGCGGCTCAGCAGGTGGATCTGCGTGTTGGCGACGGGATGGCCGATCGGCACCGTCCACCGCCCCGCACCCGGTGTGCAGTCCCAGTGCGTCACGTCCACCGCCGCCTCGGTGGGACCGTAGAGGTTGTATAGCCCTGCCCCCGTCGCGCCCAACCTGGCGAAGAACCGCTGCTCGAGCTCCGGCGGCAGCGCCTCGCCGCTGGCGATCACCTGCCGCAGCGAAGCGCACCGCTCGACCCCCGGCGCGTCGAGAAAGACCTGGAGCATCGAAGGGACGAAATGCAGGGTCGTGATCCCCTCGCCGACGATCGTCTCCATCAGGTAGGCCGGGTCCTGATGGCCGCCCGGCCGCGCCACCACCAGGCGTGCCCCGACGAGCAACGGCCAGAAGAGCTCCCAGACCGAGACGTCGAAGGAGAACGGCGTCTTCTGGAGCACCCGGTCGGCCGCCGTCAACCCGTACCGCTCCTGCATCCAGAGCAGGCGGTTGACGATCCCGCGATGGGAGTTCATCGCCCCCTTGGGCTTGCCGGTGGAGCCCGAGGTGTAGATGACGTAGGCGAGGCTCGACGGATCAAGGGGAGGGGAAGGAGAGACTTCCGGGTAGGAAGAAAGGCTCTCCTCGCGCCGGTCGAGGCAGAGAACGTTCTCCTTCCCCACCTGCGCCAGCAGCCGCTCTTGCGTGAGCAGCACCGCGACCCGCGCGTCCTCCCGCAGGTAGGCCAGCCGCTCGCGCGGGTAGGAGGGATCGAGCGGCACGTAGGCGGCGCCGGCGCGCATCACGCCGAGCAGCCCGACCACCAGCTCCGGCGAGCGCTCGGCGAGAATGCCGACCCGCTCCTCGGGCCCGACCCCCATCTTCCGCAGGTGGCGGGCGAGGGAGCCCGCGCGGTCGAGCAGCTCGCGATAGGTCAGGTCGGAGCCATCCTCGTCGTTCGACACCGCCACGGCTGCGGGAGCGCGCTCGGCCCACGCCTCGATCCAGGTGTGCACGGGC
>DATLOC010000071.1:0-7733 GCA_035536455.1 Thermoanaerobaculia bacterium
GGCCTGCACGGGCGGCTTCTCGCGGTGCGCGGTCTCGCCGCCGGCCGCGGGCCCGTGGGCGGCGGCCGCGCCGAGCGGCGAGGCGCCGGCGTGGGCGGACGCGGCGGCGGCGACGCCGGGGTGGACGGCCGGCGGGCGCTCCGACGGCGGCAGCGTCTGGATGCGCGGCTCGACCTTCTGGATCAGCGTGCGCGGGCGGCCGGGACGCAGCGGGTTGGCCGCCGGGCGGCGCGCGAGCTGCGACGACATCGGCCGGCGGGAGACCGGCGTCGGCGGCGTCGCCTCGTCGCGCAGGATGACTTCCTTCGGGTGAGGAAGCTTCTTGCCGGCGAGTACAGCGTTGATGATGTCGGTGTCGATCGCCGGATCGTCGCCTTCGATCCGCACGCCGATCGACTTGAGCTTGAAGAGGAGATCCTGGTTGGAGATCCCCATCTTCTGCGCCAGGTCCTGAACCCGAATCTTTCCCATAAGCTCCTCGAACCGCCCCGCGTGAATCGGGAAGCGGCTACTCGCCGCTCCGGTCCTCTCCGGTCTCGGCCTGCGGCTCGTCGGCCGCCGGCGCCTCGGCGTCCGCCTGGGCCTCCGCGGTCTTCTCGGCGAGCGTGCTGCGCTGCTGCTCGCTCTCCTGGAAGGCGCGCGACAGCGCCGCCATGAAGGCGTCGTCGCCCATCGACGGCTCCGGCTGGGCGGGCGTCTCCGCCACCCCCGCCTCTCCGCGCTTGGCGCCCTGCTCCTGCGCCCAGACCTGCAGCGCCTGCGCGGTCTTGGGCCCCACCCCCTCCACCTCGGTGAGCTGCTCGGCCGAAGCGGCGAGCAGCTCGTCGATCGTGCCGAGACCGGCCTCCTTGAGCTTCTCGGCGGTCTTGCCGCTGATGCCCGGGAAGCCGGAGACGTCCGGCTCGGCCGCCGCCGGCTGCCCTTCGCCGATGTCGCCGAGCGCGGTCTGGAGCATGCGCGCCAGGGCGTCGGCCACCTCGTCCTTGACGTCGGTCTCGCTCTTGATGTCGATCCGCGCGCCGATCAGCTCGGAGGCCAGGCGCACGTTCTGGCCGCGCTTGCCGATGGCCAGCGAGAGCTGCTCGTCCTCGACGATGACGTCGAGGTGCGGCACCTCGCCCTGATGGGTCACCGAGACGCGGGTGATCTTGGCCGGCGCCAGCGCGCTCTGCGCGAAGGTCACCAGGTCGTCGCTGAACTCGATGATGTCGATCTTCTCACCGCGCAGCTCGCGGATGATCGACTGCACGCGGGACCCCTTCATGCCGACGCAGGCGCCGACCGGGTCGACGTCCCGCTCGCGGCTGTAGACCGCCACCTTGGCCCGCTCGCCGGGGGCGCGCACCGCCGCCTTGATGATCACCGTGCCGTCGTAGATCTCGGGCACCTCCATCTCGAAGAGCTTGGCCAGCAGGCGCGGGTCGGTGCGCGACAGCACGACCTGCGGCCCCTTGGGCTGCTTGTGCACCTCGACGATGACGGCGCGGATGCGCTCGCCCTGGCTGTAGCGCTCGTGGCGGGCCTGCTCGTTGCGCGGCACCACCGCCTCGGTGCGGCCGAGGTCGACGATGATGTCGCCGCGCTCGAAGCGCTTGACGGTGCCGTTGACCACCTCGCCGACGCGGTCGATGTACTCGTTGTAGATGTTCTCGCGCTCGGCCTCGCGCACCCGCTGGTAGAGCACCTGCTTGGCCGACTGGGCGGCGATCCGCCCCAGGCCCTCGGTGGAGATGGGGAGGTGGATCTCGTCGCCGACCTCGGCGTCCTCCTTGTGGTCGCGCGCCTCCTCGACCGTCCACTCGGCGAGCGGGTCCTCGACCGTCTCGACCACCTTCTTGACGATGAACGCCTCGAAGTGGCCGCTGTCGCGGTCGAGCTGCGCCCGCACCGGCTCCTTGATCCGGTGCTGCTTCTTCGCCGCCGAGGCCATCGCGTCCTCGAGGGCTGCGATCCAGCGCTCCAGGTCGATGTCCTTCTCCCGCGCCACCTGGCGCAGGATCTCGTTGACGTTGATCTCCGCTGTCGTTGCCGTCGGCATAAAGCCTCTTCCTAGAAGTCTCTTCCTAGAGCTCGACTTCCAGTCGAGCCGCGTGGATGTCGTGCAAGTGTAAGAGGAGGCGTTCGCCGCCGGCGGCGGCCACCACGACCTCTTCGCGCTCCGGGTCGAAGGCCTCGATGCGGCCGACGACCGTCCGTTTGGCGCCGCTCTCCAGCACCCTGTAGCTCACCCGCGCCAGCCGCCCGGTGAACCGGGTGTAGTCGCGAGGCCGGTAGAGTGGGCGGTCGAGGCCCGGCGAGCCGACCTCCAGCGTGTACCGGCCCTTTCCGAAGTCCACCAGGTCGAGCAGGGCCGAGACCTGCTTCGAGACCTGCTCGCAGTCGCTCAGGTTGACGCCTCCCTCGGGGCGGTCCAGGATCAGCCGCAGCACGCCCCCCTTGAACTCGGCGTGCTCGAGCTGACAGCCGGCACCGCCGGCGATCTGCTCGAACTCGCCCACCAGCTCCGGCGACAGGCCCGGAGCGCTCTTCGCCTTGACCTCGCTCACGGTCTCTTCGGCGCCCCTCCGGCCCAAACAAAAAAAGTGGGCAACAACGCCCACTTTCTTCCCGGTCCGGGCAAGCTGGCCGCGATAGTGTAGCGGAGCGCGGGCCGCGCTTCAAGGGCCACAGGGCGCGGAGCCCCGGTACCTCTGCCGCGACGCCCGCGCGGAGGTGCCAATTCGGCACGAAGAGGGGCTGCGGAGCTTCCACTTTCCTCCGTTAGTGCGGTGGCAAGGCACTTGCTTTGTAAGAGGTTTCCGGCCTTAGAGTCGGCAGCAGACGGCGACCGCCGAAAGGAGATTCAAGCGGCTATGAGCACCCCCCGCAGTCGGAACTTCCTCACCGCACTCCTCGTCGTGGGGGCGGTTGCTTTCGGCATGGTCCTCGCCGGCGGGTTGGAGATGACCGCTCCCGGCATCACCGCGCCCGAGATGTCCCTCTCCGCCACGCAGGCGGCCACAGCCTCGCCGTTGCGCAACCTCCCGAGCTTCGCCGACCTGGCGGAGGCCGTCGAGCCGGCTATCGTCTCGATCCAGGCCGCCACGATCGCCCGCACGCCGGGGGGCCGGCGGCAGCAGCCGCAGCAGTTCGACCCCTTCGACTTCTTCTTCCGCGACCGCCGCGGTCCCCAGCCTCCGGGCGAGGAGGATGAGGAGGGCGAGGAGGGCGGGCCCGGAGAGTTCCGCTCCGACGCCGGCGGCAGCGGCTTCGTGATCAGCTCCGATGGGCTGGTGATCACCAACTACCACGTCATCGAGGGGGCCAGCTCGGTGCGTGTCCACCTCGGCGACCGCGATTACGCGGCGACGGTCCGCGGCACCGACCCGGCCACCGACCTCGCCCTGCTCAAGATCGACGCCGGCCGCGGCTTGCGCTTCCTCGAGCTCGGCGACAGCGACGGCGTGCGGGTGGGCGACTGGGTGATGGCGATCGGCAACCCGCTCAACCTGGACAAGACGGTCACCACCGGCGTCATCAGCGCCAAGGGGCGGTCGCTCGGGATCAACGACATCTCCTTCGAGAACTTCATCCAGACCGACGCCGCGATCAACTTCGGCAACTCCGGCGGACCGCTGGTCAACATGCAGGGCGAGGTAGTGGGCATCGCCACCGCCATCAACTGGGGCGCCGAGAACATCGGCTTCGCGGTGCCGGTCAACACCCTCAAGGAGATCCTGCCGCAGCTGCGCGAGAAGGGGAAGGTGAGCCGCGGCTACCTCGGCATCGAGATCGGCAACCTCGACTACGAGTCGGCCCAGGCCTTCGGTCTCGACAAGCCGGAGGGCGCCCTGGTCGGGCGGGTCGAGGACGGCACCCCCGCCGCCGACGCCGGCATCCGCCACGGCGACATCATCCTCGCGGTCGACGGCCGGCCGGTGAAGACCACCCGCGACCTCATCACCTACGTCTCGGCCAAGGGGCCGGACGCGACGGTGACGCTCGAGGTGCTGCGCGACGGCAAGCGCCTGCAGAAGGACGTCAAGCTGCGGGAGCGGCCGGGCGGCGAGCAGGCGGCGGAGGAGCGGCCGCAGGAGCGCGACAGCCGGATCGACTGGCTGGCGCTCGAGTACCAGGACCTCTCCAACCCGCTGCGCCAGACCCACGGCATCCCCGAGGAGGTGGACGGCGTCTGGGTGACCGAGGTCGGCCCCACCAGCCCGCTCTACGAGGAAGGGGTGCGCGCCGGCAACGTGATCGCCGAGGTCAACGGGCAGGAGGTCAAGAGCGTGGCCGACTTCGAGCGGGTCATCGAAGGGTCGCGCTCCGGTTCCTTCCTGCGGCTCTACGTCCTGCGCATCGCGCCGCGCGGCGGGCGCGTGCAGCCGTTCTTCGCGGTGGTGCGGGTGCCGTAACTGGGCACGTCCACCCCGCTTCACCAGGAGGCCGGTCCGCGAGGGCCGGCCTCTTTCGTTAGGATTCGCCGCATGCCCGAGCCCGCGCGCAAGACCGGTTACCGCTCCACCGTCCTGGTGGTCGACGACGAGAAGGCCATCCGCGACAGCCTGCGCATGATCCTCGAGTACGAGGGCTACCAGGTGGACGAGGCGGCCGGCGGGCCGCAGGCGCTGGCGCGGGTGGCCGATCGGCCGCCGGATGCCGTCCTTCTCGACATCAAGATGCCGGAGATGGACGGCCTCGAGCTGCTGCGGGCCTTCCGCGAGCGGGGCTACGACATGCCGGTCCTGATGATCAGCGGCCACGCCGACGTGGCGACGGCGGTCGAGGCCACCCGCCGCGGCGCCTACGACTTCTTCGAGAAGCCGCTGCAGCGCGAGCGGGTGCTGGTGGCGCTGCGCAACGCCGTCGAGAGCTCGCGCCTGCAGGCCGAGAACCGCCTGCTGCGGCAGGAGCCGGACCCGCTGATCGGCGCCTCGGCGGTCATGCGGCGGCTGCGCGAGACGATCGAGAAGGCGGCGCCGACGACCGCCACCGTCCTCATCACCGGCGAGAGCGGCACCGGGAAGGAATTGGTGGCGCGGGAGATCCACGGCGCGAGCGCCCGGCGGGAAAGGCCGCTGGTGCAGGTCAACTGCGCGGCGATCCCCGAGGAGCTGATCGAGTCCGAGCTCTTTGGCCACGAGAAGGGGAGCTTCACCGGCGCCGTGCGGCGGCAGACCGGCAAGTTCGTGGCCGCCGACGGCGGCACCATCTTCCTCGACGAGATCGGCGACATGTCGGCGCGCACCCAGGCCAAGGTGCTGCGGGTGCTGCAGAACGGCGAGGTGGAGCCGGTGGGGGCCGAGAAGACCGTGCAGGTGGACGTGCGGGTGGTGGCCGCCACGCACCGCACGCTCGACGAGGAGATCGCCGCCGGCCGCTTCCGCGAAGACCTCTTCTACCGCCTCAACGTCATCCCGGTGCGCACGCCGCCGCTGCGCGAGCACCTGGAGGACATCCCCATGCTCGTCGAGCACATGGTGCGCCGCTACGCCGAGCAGAACAACTACCGGCTCAAGACCTTCGCGCCGGAGGCGCTCGCGCACCTCCAGGCCCTGCCCTGGAAGGGGAACGTGCGCGAGCTCAAGAACCTGGTCGAGCGGCTGCTGATCCTCTCCGCCGGAGACGTCATCGACCGCGAGGACGTGATCGCCGCCACCGGCGGCGCGCGCCCCGAGCTGTCGAGCGCGCTGATGGCGGTCTCGACGCTGCGCGAGTTCCGCGAGCTCTCGGAGCGCCTCTTCATCCTGCACAAGCTCGAGGAGCACAACTGGAACGTCACCGCCACCGCCCAGGCCATCGACACGCCGCGCAGCAACCTCTACAAGAAGCTCGACCAGTACGAGATCAAGCGCGAGGGCGAGCCGCGGCATGAGCACTGAAGTCGCCGCGCTCGGGGCGATGCTCGAGGAGAGCGGGGCGCTGCGGCGGGGCCACTTCCTCCTCTCCTCGGGGCTCCACTCGCCGGCCTACGTGCAGTGCGCCCTGCTGCTCGAGGTCCCGGCGCGGGCGCGGCGGGTGGGGGAGGAGCTGGCGGCGCTCCTGGCGCCGTTCCGGCCGGACTCGGTGCTGTCGCCGGCGCTCGGTGGGCTGATCGTCGGCCACGAGACGGCGGCGGCGCTCGGCGTCCCCTTCCGCTTCACCGAGCGGCAGGGGGAGGCGATGGCGCTGCGGCGCGGCTTCGAGCTGGCGGCGGGGGAGCGCGTCGTGGTGGTCGAGGACGTCATCACCACCGGCCGCTCGACGCGCGAGACGATCGCCGTGGCGGAGGCGCGCGGCGCGCGGCCGGTCGCGGTGGGCGCGATCATCGACCGCAGCCTCGGCCGCCACGGCTTCCCGGTGCCGCTCGTCGCGCTGACGACCTTGGACCTGCCAACGTACCCGCCCGACACCTGCCCCCTCTGCGCCGCCGGCGGCACCGCCGAGAAGCCCGGCAGCCGGCCCGGGCGGTAGCCGCGCCTCGCCGCCTGGTACACAATCCGCGCATGCGACGGGACGAGCCGCTCGATTACACCGAGACCGAAGTGCACAGCTACCTGCCGACCGGTTGGAGCCTGGCCGGCGGCGGCGCGGGCGGGTGGGACGCCAAGAAGCGCGCCTGGCGCCTCACGGTGATCGACAACGTGGACTTCGACTGGCCCGTCGAGGTGGAGGCCGGCACGGCCGCCGAGCTGGGGCGGATGGAGGCGCTGCGCCGCGCGATGGACCAGGTCTACCGCGAGCGCTTGGGGTAACCTACCGCGAGGGGCGGAGCCGACGACCGATGCAGATCGAGCTGACCGAAGAGCACAAGCTGCTGCGCGAGAACGTGCGCCGCTTCGCCGAAGAGGTGGTGGCGCCGCGCGCCAAGGAGATCGACGAGACCGGCGAGTTCCCGCGCGCCTTCTTCGATCAGGCCGGCGAGCTCGGCCTGGCGGGCGTTTTCGTGCCGGAGGAGCATGGCGGCGCCGGCATGAACACGATCGCGTACTGCGTCGCGATCGAGGAGATCAGCCGGGTCTGCGCGACGTCGGGCGTCATCCTCTCGGTCAACAACTCGCTCGTCTGCCAGCCGATCCTCGCCTTTGGGGACGCCGAGCAGAAGCGCGAGTTCCTGGTGCCGCTCGCCTCCGGCAAGCAGCTCGGCTGCTTCGGTCTCACCGAGCCCGGCGCCGGCTCCGACGCCGCGGCGCTGCGCACCACCGCCCGGCGCGACGGCGACGACTACGTGCTCAACGGCAGCAAGGTCTTCATCACCAACGGCACGCACGCCGACGTCGCGCTGGTGTTCGCCACCGTCGACCTCGAGAAGCGGCATCGCGGCATCACCGCCTTCCTGGTGCCGGCGACGACGCCGGGATACCGTCACGGCAAGCACGAGTTCAAGCTCGGGGTGAACGCCTCGGGCACCACCGAGCTGTCGTTCACCGACATGCGCGTGCCGGCGAGGTGGCGCCTCGGCGAGGAGGGCGAGGGCTTCAAGATCGCCATGGCCACCCTCGACGGCGGCCGCATCGGCATCGCCGCGCAGGCGGTCGGCATCGCCCAGGGCGCCTTCGAGCAGGCGCTGCGCTACTCCCAGGACCGCCAGCAGTTCGGCAAGTCGCTGTCGGAGTTCCAGGCGATCCAGTTCTACCTCGCCGACATGGCGACCGAGATCGACGCCGCGCGCCTGCTCACCTGGAAGGCGGCGTGGGCGAAAGAGAACCAGAAGCGGTTCACGCTCGAGGCGGCGCAGGCCAAGCTCTTCGCCTCCGAGATGGCGCAGCGGGTCA
>DATLOC010000072.1:0-20180 GCA_035536455.1 Thermoanaerobaculia bacterium
GGGCGTCGGTAAGACGTCCATCGCCAAGTCGGTCGCGCGCGCGCTCGGGCGCGAGTACGTGCGCGTCGCACTCGGCGGCGTGCGCGACGAGGCGGACATTCGCGGGCACCGACGCACGTACGTGGGCGCGATGCCCGGCCGCATCATCCAGGGCCTCAAGCAGGCGAAGACGCGCAATCCGGTGTTCCTGCTGGACGAGGTGGACAAGCTGGGCTCGGGGCACCAGGGCGACCCGTCGAGCGCGTTGCTCGAGGTGCTCGACCCGGCGCAGAACGACACCTTCACCGACCACTACCTGGGGGTGCCCTTCGACCTCTCGGAGGTGCTGTTCATCGCCACCGCCAACTTCATCCAGAATATCCCGGGGCCGCTGCTCGACCGGATGGAGGTGGTGCCGTTCGCCGGCTACACCGAGCGCGAGAAGCTGGCGATCGCCCGCCGCTACCTGATCCCGCGGCAGGTCGCCGAGAACGGCCTCTCGCCCGAGCGGCTGGCGATCACCGACGGCGCGGTCGCCGAGGTGATCGGCGGCTACACCCGCGAGGCCGGGGTGCGGCAGCTCGAGCGCGAGATGGGGCGGATCGCCCGCAAGGTGGCACGGCAGGTGGCCTCGCGGAGCGCGGAGGAGCGGGCGGCCGCAGAGGTGCCGGTCATCGTCGAGGCCGAGGCCGTGCGCCCGCTCCTCGGGCGGCCGAAGGTCCACCCGGAGCGCGCCTCGGGCGCCGACCAGGTGGGCGTGGCGACCGGCATGTACTACACGCCGGTTGGCGGCGACATTATGTTCGTCGAGGCCTCGACCATGAAGGGCAAGGGCGAGCTGGTCTTGACCGGCCAGCTCGGCGACGTGATGAAGGAGTCGGCGCGGGCCGCCTGGTCCTACGCCCGCTCGCACGCCGACGTGCTGGGCATCGCGCCCGAGTGCTTCGAGCGCGACATCCACATCCACGTGCCGGCGGGGGCGATCCCCAAGGACGGCCCGTCGGCCGGCGTGACGATGGCGACGGCGCTGGTGTCGGTCCTTTCCGGCCGGCCGGCGCGGCACGACGTCGCGATGACCGGCGAGATCACCCTCTCCGGCCGCGTGCTGCCGATCGGCGGCGTCAAGGAGAAGGTGCTCGGCGCGGTGCGGGCCGGCATCCGCACGGTCCTCCTGCCGGCCGAGAACGAGGCCGACCTCGAGGACCTGCCGGCGGAGGTGCGCGAGACGCTCACGGTGCACGCGGTCGGTGAGCTCGGGGAGGTGCTGGCGCTGACCCTGCGGGGTGCCTCCTTCGCGGGCGGACGGCTGCTCTTCCCGGAGGTGACGGCGGGTCCCGAGGCCGCCGGCTTGGCCCACTGATCCGAGGGCCGCACTGTGTGCGGCCCCGATCCCCCACCTGCTAGCCGGCCTGAGGGATCGTCCCCGCCTTCGCTGAGGGACCTTCCCCATGGCTCCAGCCCTTCGTTTCCTGGAGACTGGACATGTAGCCGTCTCGAAAAGGGGGGAGCCATGACCCATCGGACTCGCCGTTTCCGCTTGGCCGCAGCCGCCGCCGTGGCCCTGTCGCTGCCACCGACCGCCGCCGCCCTCGACCGCGCCTTCTTCTGGCAGTTCGAGGAGCTGGTCAGCCGCAAGCCGTTCTTGCGCTGGTTCTGGGTCTGGGACCAGCGCGCCTATCCGTTGGACGAGATCCCGGCCGGCGCCCTACAGCGCGGCGTCGCCGAGACCGAGGCCTTCGCCGCCACGCAGGCGGCGGGCGCCGATAGCCCCCTCCAGTGGACCGCCATCGGTCCGTCGCCGGTCCTGGGTGGCCAGATCGGCCGCACCGGCGGCACGCGCGAGATGGCCGGCCGCATGACCGACATCGCCATTCATCCCACCGACCCCAACCGCTGGCTGGTCGGCGGCGCGCACGGCGGGATCTGGGAGACCCGCGACGCCGGCTCGACCTGGAGCTCGCTCACCGACGACCAGCCGTCGCTCGCCACCGGCTCGATCGCCATCGCCGCAAGCGATCCGCAAGTGATCTACGTCGGCACCGGCGAGGCGGCGTTCTCCGCCGACGCCTACGACGGCGCCGGCCTTCTCAAATCGACCGATGGCGGCGCCACCTGGAGCGTGCTGGCGACGGCGACCTTCGCCGAGGCCTCGTTCAGCGACGTCAAGGTCGATCCGGCGAACGCCGACGTTCTCGTGGCGGCCACCAGCCGCGGCATCGCCGGGCGGGGACCGACCAACCCGCAGCGGCCGCCGCGCGGCCTCTTCCGCTCGACCGACGGCGGCGCGACCTGGAGCCCGCGGCTGGTCGGCGCGATGGTGAGCGCCACCGACATCGAGCCGGACCCAACGAGCTTCAACCGCATGTACGCCGGCATCGGCGAGATCTTCGGCGACCCGTCGAACGGCGTCTACCGCTCGCTCGACGGCGGCGTCACCTGGACCCGGATCGAGGGCCTGCTCGTTCCCTGGCAGAACCCTCCCTTCGCCCAGCGCGGGGTCGGCCGGGTGGAGCTGGCCATTGCGCCCTCGCAGCCCGCGACCCTGTACGTCAGCATCCAGGACGCGATCAACGGCGTCCCCAATGACGCGGGCCTGCTCGGCCTCTGGCGCACCGACAACGCCTGGGATCCGGAGCCGCTCTGGGTGCAGGTACCGACCGGCCTGACCGACAACGGCACCGGCGTCTTCGGCTACTGCGGCTGGAACCGAGCGTTCGCCTCCCCGAGCGGCCAGTGCTGGTACGACCACGAGCTCAGCGTCGACCCCGCCAACCCGGGCATCCTCTATGCCGGCGGGATCGAGCTCTGGAAGCTCGACGGCGTCCTGTGGACCGACGTCTCCCAGACCCTGGAGAACCCGCAGGGAGGGATCCACGTCGACCAGCACACCATGGCGTGGGCCGGCAACCGGCTGGTGGTGGGCAACGACGGCGGCGTCTGGAGCACGACCGACGGCGGCGTCACCTGGAACGACCACAACATCGGGCTCAACACCATCCAGTACTACGACGGCTCCGCCCATCCGGCGAGCTTGATCGCCCTTGCCGGCTCCCAGGACAACGGCTCGCACCTCTGGACGGGCATCCCGGAGTGGGACTGGATCGCCGGCGGCGACGGGGCCGACAACGCCATCTCGGCGACCGACCCGAACAACGATTGGGCGGTCTCCTCACAGTTCCTCAACATCTCGCGCACCACCAATGGCGGCGCCTCGTTTACCGCCGCCAACAGCGGCATCGACGCCACCAACGCTCCCTTCATCGCCCGCTTCGAGAGCTGCCCGGCGAACCCCAACGTGATGATCGCCGGCACCGACAACCTGTGGCGCAGCAACGACTTTTTCGACGGCGGCGCGAGCTGGACCGCCAACGGGCCGGAGGAAGGAGCGACCCGCGCCAACCAGATCACCGCGATGGCCTTCGCTCCCGCCGACGACACCTGCTCGACCTACGCCTACGGCAACGGGTCCGGCGTGCTCCGCCTGACCATCGACGGCGGCAAGAACTGGCGTGACCTCGACCCGGCCGCCGCCGTGCCCGGGCGCTTCGTCACCGACCTGGCGTTCGACCCGACCAACACGGCGATCCTCTACGTCACCCTTTCCGGCTTCGACGAGGGGACCCCGGGCCAGCCCGGTCATCTGTTCAAGACGACCTCCGCCTTGGCCGAACCGCCCTTGTGGAGCAACGTCAGCCCGCCGGTCAACCTGCCCGCCAACAGCATCGCCGTGAACCCGTCCTCGCCGAGCACGCTCTACGTCGGCGGCGACGTCGGCGTCTGGCTGAGCACCGACGGCGGGGCGACCTGGGCGCACTCCGGACCGCCGGACGGCATGCCCAACGTCGCGGTGTTCGAGGTGCAGACCGACGCCACCGGCGCCAAGATCTTCGCCTTCACCCATGGCCGCGGCGCCCTCAGCTCGATCGGCGTCGACGCCCTGATGGCGGTGCGGCCGCTGCCCGCCTCGGTCGCCAGCCCGGGAGGCGACGGTGACGTCTTCGTCGACAACTGCGACGTCGCCACCGCCAGCTTCGAGGTCGAGAACCTCGGTGCCGCCGATCTGACCGCCGTCGAGGCGGTGCGGATCGAGCCGGTCTCCCATCCGGAGACCCAGGTGCTGACCGCTGTGCCGCTGCGGGTCGCCGACCTCCTCCCCTGCGGCCAGCTCTGCGGCAACCCGGTGAGCAAGGCGACCGCGACCTTCTCCTTCCGCGCGCAGGGCTTGGCCTTCGACGACGAGCTGGTCTTCGAGATCGAGGTCCGCGCCCTGGCCGGCGGCACCCCGATCAGCGCCTTGGCGACGCTGCGCATCGGCGGCAGCGAGAGCGACTTCGAGGCACAGGCAGGCCGCACCTTCGACTTCGAGCAGGACCTCGAGGGCTGGAAGGTCGCCCGCGGCACCTTCACCCGCGGCTCGCCCGGCGCCGAGGGCACCGCCACCCACCTCGCCTCCTCCTCGCTGCAGGCCAACCAGTGCGACGAGGTGCGCTCGCCCGAGGTCCGTCTCGGCCCGATCTCGACGCTGTCGCTCTTCAACCAGTTCTCGACCGAGCCGGGCACCCCGGCGCTGGGCTTCTACGACCGGGCCAACGTCGGGCTCCACGACGTCATCGCCGGCGAGCGCACCACGGCGGTGCCGGACGGGGGCCGGCTCTACGACGCCTCCGGCCCGAACGGAACCTGCGTGACCAGCGGCGAACGCGGCTGGTCCGGCGTCGGCGTCCCCTTCGCGGCGAGCAGCTGGTCCGCCAACGCCCTGGCGGCCGCCGGCCTCGCGGGCCGCCGGCTGCGGCTGAGCATCGGCTACGGCACCGATCCCAACTTCGAAGGAACCGGCTTCCAGTTCGACCGGGTGACGCTGAGCGACTTCGAGCTGCAGGTTCCCGACGCGCGTTCCGACGTCTGCGTGATCGAGCCCTGCCGGGAGATCGACGACGCCGACCCGGCGGTCGAGTACGTGGGCGGCTGGCACCGGCGCACCGGCGGCGGCTCGAACGGCGGCTATCACCGCCGGCTGGTCGGCGGCAACGGCAAGGAAGCGACCGCCCGCGTCGTGTTCAGCGGCGGCGTGGTGACCTATTCCTACGTGCGGTCGGAGCGTGGAGGCACGGCAGACATCTTCATCGACGGCGTTTTGCGCGAGACCCTCAGCTACGGCCCGAACCTGAGCGGGGCGGAAAACCCGACCTTCGGTCACCAGCGCACCTACTCCGGCCTCGGCCCCGGCCCGCACGAGCTGCGGATCGTCGCCCGCACCGGCGCGGTCTATGTCGACGGCTTCGCCTTCAACTGCGTCGAGCCGGCGGCGGGGGCCGATCCGACCGCGGCCGCGTCCGGCTCGGAGACCCAGGTGACGACCGCCACAGCCGCCGAGGGCGCGCTGATCAGCCGCTCGGTCGTCGTCGGCGCCGCCGACCAGGAGATCTCGGTGGTCGTGGAGGGGAGCCTGGTGCCGCTGACGGTGCGGCTCATCGGCCCGGCGGGCAGCCTGCTCGCCACCGGCGGCTCGCTCCTCGGCGGTGCCACCTCGGGCCTCGACGCCCCGGTGAGCGCGCCGGGGACCTACACGGTGCAGATCGTCAACACCCCGGGCGCCTTCGGCACCATCGAGATCAGCGTGGCGCGCACGGTACGCCGGGAATGAGGGGCCGCCCGCAGTAGAATTGCCGCAATGCTCCTCCAAGCTGGCCTCGAGAGCGAGTGACGGTCCCGCCGGCTTTCCTCGCCGCCCTCCTCTTTCTCGGGGGGCCCGATCCGGCCGACCCGGCCGGCTGGCTCCGCCAGAGCGTCTTGGGGCGTCTCAACCAGGAGCGGGCGGCGGTGGGGCTGCGGCCGTTGGCCCTGGATGACCGTCTGGTGCGGGTGGCGCAGCAGGAGGCCGAGGAGATCGCGCGCCGCGGCGTGCGCGCCTACGAGGAGGCGGCGTTGCGCGAGACCTTCCGCCACACTCGCCACCGCCTGACGCGCGCCGCCTACGAGCCGCACGGCTGGAGCGAGAGCTGGGCGCTCGGCGGCGGCGGCGCCCTGGAGCGGATCGTCGGCGGCGCCGACGGCGTGCTGGCGCAGGCGCTCGACGGCGACTATGCGCACCTGGGCGTCGGCTTCAGCCGCCACGACGGCCTGCCGGTCTACACCTTCCTCCTCGCCTGGCCGGAGGAAGAGTTCTTCGCCCGCCAGACGACCGGCCTCGCCGACCGCGAGGCGGCGCGCCAGGCGATGCTGGCGCAGGCCAACGCGCTGCGCCAGGCGGCGGGGGCGCCGCCGCTCGCCCTCGACCCGCGGCTCAACGCCGCGGCGCAGCGCCACGCCGAGGACATGCTGGCGCGCTCCTTCTACGCCCACGACACCCCCGAGGGGGAGGGCCCGGGCGAGCGCGTGCGCGCCGCGGGGTACCCGGCGCCGGCGCTGGTGGGCGAGAACATCGCCCGCGGCGCCCTCTCGGTCGAGGAGGCGCTCGCCGGCTGGACGCGCAGCCGCGAGCACCGCAGGAACCTCCTCCACGGCGCCTTCACCGGCCTCGGCGTCGGCTACGCCGCGGGCCGCGACGCCGACGGCTGGACGGTCGTCTGGGTTCAGGACTTCGCGCGGCCGCGCTAGGCCGCGCTCCGCTCAACCCGTTTCCCTCTCCTTGACCATCAGCCAGGCGTCCAGCCCGCGGCGGTAGTAGCGCGGCAGTCGGCGGACGGCGCGGTAGCCGTGGCGCTCATAGAAGGCGCGCGCGCCGGCCTCCCCCGCAGCCGTCTCGAGCGCGATCTGGCGCGCCCCCGCTTCCCAGAGCCACGCCTCGGCCGTCGCCAGGAGGCGCCCGCCGACGCCGCGGCGCTGCCGCTCGGGGGCGACGTCGAGCGTCGCCAGGTGGGCGAGCCCGCGCCGCTCCAGGCAGGCGACCGCGAAGCCCACGACCTCGCCCGCCGCCTCGGCCACCCACGTCCGGCACCCCCGGCTGCCGATCCACAGCGCCAGCTCCCGCCGCGAGTAGGCGAGCTCCGGCGGGAAGGCGGCGCGGTCGATGGCGTGCAGGCGTTCGAAGTCCTCCGGCCGCGCGTCGCGGATCAGGAGGGGGGACTGGTCCATGCTTTGCACCGTGGGCTTCTTACGAGGAGGTGGTGAATGAAAGTGCGAGAGATCATGACCGAGAACCCCGCCTGCTGCACCCCGGAGCAGACGGTGCGCGAAGCGGCGCGCCTGATGGCGCAGAACGACTGCGGCTCGATCCCGGTGGTCGAGGAGAGCACCCGCCGGCTGCTCGGCGTGGTGACCGACCGCGACCTGGCGATCCGCGTCCTGGCCGAAGGGCGCGGGCCGGACACGCCGGTGCGCGAGGCGATGACGCCGGACCCGGTGACCTGCAGCCCCGACGACGACGTCGACAAGGTCGAGCGGCTGATGGCCGAGCGGCAGGTGCGCCGCATCCCGGTGGTCGAGAACGGGCGCGTCGTCGGCGTGGTGGCGCAGGCCGACTTGGCGCTCCACCCCAACGCCGTCTCCGACCGCGAGGTCGGGCACCTGGTGGAGGAGATCTCGCAGCCGACGCGGTAGACCGCCGGCGCCTACCGCGGCGGTAAGGGCTTGAGATAGATCGTCGCGTCGCGGTTGAGCACGCCGCGCGGCGAGACCGCGTCGCCGGTGGCCTCGAAGTTGCGGTCGCCGGCGGCGCCTACCAGCTCGAGGACGAGGAGCCCCGCGGTGGCCGCGGCGAGCAGCCAGCGCGGGAGCCGCCGGGGCGCGACCCGCCGCAGGCCCGCCCCGACCGCCGCCGCGACGAGCGTCCACCAGAACGGCAGGACCAGCAGCCCCTGGCGTACGTAGCCGAAGGCCAGCCCCACGACCAGCGCCCACACCAGCGTCAGCAGCAGCACCAGCACGCCCCAGCGCCGGGCCGGGCCGCCGGCGGCGAGGCAGACCGCGAGCCCGAGGAGCGCCAGCGGCGGCCCCAGCCAGAGCGTCAGACGCGAGGCGGCGGAGGTCGGGACGAAGACGTCCACCGGCCGCCGCACTCCGGCCAAGCCGCCGGGCCAGTCCCACTGCGTCCAGCCGAGCCGCCAGGCGCCGAGCGAGAGCCGCCACTTGGCGAGCACCCGGCGCGCGGCGGCGCCGGGGCGCTCGCGCGCCCACCGCCAGGCCATGCGATCGCCGTGGAGCACCATCTCGAGGTGGCGCGGGTCCTCGAGGTCGAGCATCGTGCCGCCGCCGGCGGTGAGCGGCGCCGGCGAGAAGGTGCCGTCGGAGCCGGGGTGGTTGCCGAGGGCGATCGAGAGCGGCCCGTAGAGCGTGAGCGGCACGAAGAGCGGCAGCGGCTCGGCGAGCCGGCCGGCGTGCCGCTCGTTGAACTCCGCGAGGCGCACGGCGTTGCGCGCCGCCCACGGGGCGACCGCGAGGAGCCACCCCGCCGCCACCAACGCCCAGGGGGCCAGGCGCCGGCCGGACGCGCGCCGGCCGCGCAGCCAACCCCAGAGGCCGACGCCGACGAGGAGCATGGCGACGAGCGCCCCCTCGGCGCGGGTGAGAGCGAGGAGGCCGAGGAGCACGCCCAGGAGAAAGGACCAGAGGTTGCTGCGGGAGCGATCGACTGCCGCGGCACGCGGTGGTCGATCGGCCGCCGAAGGCGGCGTGGAATCAAGTGGGTGCTCCAGTTTCCGACTCCACACCAGGAGGCAGAGGAGGAGGAGCGTCAGGTACGGCCCCTCCGAGACCGGCGCCACCGCCAGGACGTAGGAGCCGAAGTGGTAGAGGGTGAGCGCGGCGCCCGCCAGCGCCACGCCGCGCCCGAGGTAGGGGCGGGCGAGGAGGTAGAGGAGGCCGACCGCCGCGCTCGCCACGAGGGCCAGGATGAGCCGCACCGCGAGGTGCGGCACGCGGTCCGACGGGTCCCCTGCCCCCACCAGCGTCTGCACCGCGGCGAGCAGCCAGGCGAAGCCCGGCGGATGGAACGGCACCCCCTCGTCGTAGAGCTTGCCCGCCAGGAGCGCCCGCGCGTAGCGGAAGAAGGCCTCCGAGTCCCCCTCGTAGAAGACGGTGAACGGCCAGCTCCAGTCGCGGTTCGAGAAGAGGAAGGCGGCGCGGTGCGCCCAGGCGAGGAGGGTCAAGCCCAGCGCGATCCCGAGGTCGCCGGCGAGGAGCGGGGACCCCGCGCCGCCGGCCGCCCGGGCCCTGCCGGCCGGGCCGCTCCGTCGCTCCGTGCGCCGCCGCTCGGCCCTCGCCGTCACGGCGGCGATGCTCTCACACGGGGGTCACTCCGTCGCCGCCGCCGGCAGGAGGACGCGCAGGGCGCGCGGCCGGTTGCGGTAGCGGAGCGGCGGCGCCAGGGTCACGACCTCGCCGTCGAGGTAGACCGGCAGCGCCTTGCGCCGCGTCTCGATCGTGAACTCGGGCAGGCACCAGGACTCGAAGTGGCGGGTGGCGGAGACGTCGCGGAAGAGCGCCAGCAGCGTGATGCCGACGATGCACCAGCGCGACGAGCAGCGCGCGATGTAGAGGTAGAGGTCGCCGGTGTCGAGCCGGGAGCGGGCGCCGTAGTCGAAGAGGCTCATCTCGTACTCGTTGTTGCCGATGAAGGCGAAGTGCGTGTGGCGGCTGATTGCCCGCCCCTCGGCCTTGAGCCGGACGTCGAGCGGCGGCAGGCGCGGCACCACCTTGAGCAGCGCTGAGGCGGTGGCCAGCCACTTGCCGCGCCCCAGGCGCTCGCGCTGGCGGTCGCGCACCACGACGACGGTCGGATAGAGGCCGATCGAGGAGTTGTTGACGAAGATCTCGCCGTTGACCTCGCCCAGGTCGAGGGCGTGGACGCGGCCGGCGGCCAGGGCGGGGATCGCCTCCTCCACCGTCAGCGGCACCTTCAGGTCCTTGGCGAAGTGGTTGAGGGTGCCGAGCGGCAGGACGCCGAGCGCCTCGCGGCGCCCGGCCAGGACGGCGGCGAGTGAGCGGACGGTGCCGTCGCCGCCGCCGGCGATCAGCGCGTCGACGCCGCGGGCCAGCGCCGCCCGCGCGGCCTCCGCGATCTCGGCGCCGTCGACGAAGCGGACCTCCGCCTCCACCCCCGCGGCGGCGAAGGCGTCGCGGAGCTGGTCCGGGGTGAGCTCCTGGCGCTGGACGGTCCCGGCGCCCTGGTTGACGATGACGGCCGCGCGCACGGCCGAGGCGAGTGCAAATAGCCGGCCCGGGGCGGCGGGCCGCGCCGCCTACCAGTCCATGCGGTCGATGGCGTAGGGCAGCATCTTCCGCCACCACGGCCAGTCGTGGTCCACGTCGTGCCCCCAGAAGTCGAGGACGTGCGGGACGCCTTTGCGGTCGAGGAGCTCGGAGAGCCGGCGGGAGGCGTCCGGCGCCTCCCACGCCCCCTGGCCGGTCAGGACCTGGATCTGGCAGGCGGTGCGCAGCAGCTCGAGGCGCTCACCCTCCAGGTTGTCCAGGTACCAGGCCGGGTTGTTGAAGTAGCAGTTGTCGTCGCAGTAGCCGCGCAGGTAGTCCGCGGCGAGGTCGTAGAAGCCGCTCATCGCGATGACGCCGTCGAAGAGCTCCGGCCGGCGGAAGAGGGCGTTGGCGGCGTGGAAGGCGCCGAAGCTGGCGCCGGCGGTGGCGACGCGCAGCTCCGGCGACTGGCAGACGCCCCGGATGTAGGGCACGACCTCGTCCTCGACGTAGGCCGAGAAGAGCGCCTGCCGGCGGGCCTGCTCGCCCACCGGCAGCTTGTCGTCCATCCAGGCCTGCTGGTTGATGCTGTTGATCGAGAAGACCCGCACCCGGCCCGCCTCGATCTGCGGCGCGAGCGCCTCGACCAGGCCGAAGCGCTCGTTCTCCAGGTAGTCCGCCGCCGCCGTCGGGAAGAGGAGCAGCGGGTGCCCCCAGTGCCCGTAGCCAACGATGGGCATCCCTTGCCCCAGAGCGGGACTGTGCCAGCCGTCGAGGTGACGGTCGTCCATAGCGCCGGGGCCGGGACCCTACTCCCCTTCCAGAACCTCCTGCGGCAGGGTGCGGATCTCTTCGTCGCCGAAGTCGAAGAAGATCTCCTCCTCCCCCTCGGTCTCGGCGGGCACGTACTCCTCCTCCATGTGGAAGTCGGCGTAGTGGTGCATGCCGGTGCCGCCCGGGATGACGCGGCCGACGATGACGTTCTCCTTGAGCCCCCGCAGGTAGTCGACCTTGCCGCTGATCGCGGCCTCGGTGAGCACGCGCGTGGTCTCCTGGAAGCTCGCCGCCGAGATGAAGCTCTCGGTCGAGAGGCTGGCCTTGGTGATGCCGAGCAGCAGCGGCCGGCCGATCGCCGCCGTGCCGTCGGCGGCCACTACCCGCTCGTTCTCCTCCTGGAACTTCCAGCGGTCCACCTGCTCGTCGATCAGGAAGTCGGTGTCGCCGACCTCCTCGATCTTCACCGACCGCATCATCTGGCGCACGATCACTTCGATGTGCTTGTCGTTGATCGCCACGCTCTGCGAGCGGTAGACCTCCTGGATCTTGTCCACCAGGTAGCGCTGGAGCTCCTTCTCGCCCAGCACCTGCAGGATGTCGTGCGGGTTGATCGGGCCGTCGATCAGCGGATCGCCCGCGCGCACCCGCTCGCTCTCCTGCACGTTGATGTGGATCGAGCGCGGCACCAGGTACTCGCGGGTCTCGCCGCTGTCGCTCTCCACCACCACCTTGCGCATGCCCTTGTGGATGTCGCCCAGGCGCACGGTGCCGTCGATCTCGGTGATGATCGCCGGCTCCTTCGGGCTGCGCGCCTCGAACAGCTCGACGACGCGCGGCAGACCGCCGGTGATGTCCTTGGTCTTGGTCGTTTCGCGCGGAATCTTGACCAGCGTGTCGCCGGGGTGGACCTCTAGCCCCCGGGAGACGACGAGGTGGGACCCCGACGGCAGCAGGTACCGCTTCTCTTGCCCCTTCTTGCCCCGGATGATTATCGCCGGCACCCGCTTCTCGTTGGCGGAGGCCTCGACGATGATCTTCTGCGACAGGCCGGTGACCTTGTCGGTCTCCTCGCGGACGTTCTCCCCCTCGACGATGTCCTGGAACTCCACCTTGCCGCCGATCTCCGAAAGGATGGCGTAGGTGAAGGGGTCCCAGGTCACCAGCTCGGTGCCGGGCTCGACCTCGTCCCCCTCGTGCACCAGCAGGTGCGAGCCGTAGGTCAGGGCGTAGCGCTCGAGCTCGCGCCCCTTGTCGTCCTGGAGCAGCAGCTTGCCGCTGCGGTTGATGACGACCAGCGCGCCCTTCTTGCTCTCGACCGTGGCGACGTTCAAGAACTTGACGCGCCCCGGGTTCTTGGCCAAGTGCTTCGACTGCTCGGAGACGCGGGAGGCCGTGCCGCCGTAGTGGAAGGTGCGCATGGTGAGCTGAGTGCCCGGCTCGCCGATCGACTGCGCGGCGATGACGCCGACCGCCTCGCCGATCTCGACCATCCTGCCCGAGGCGAGGTTGCGCCCGTAGCAACTGGCGCAGACGCCGCGCCGCGTCTCGCAGGTCAGCACGGAACGGATCTTGACCCGCTCGATGCCCGCCGCCTGCACCGTGTTGGCGATGGTCTCGGTGATCTCCTGCCCGACCTCGAGCAGGAGCTCCCCGGTCATCGGGTCGTAGACGTCCTCCTGGCTGACGCGGCCGACGATGCGGTCGCGCAGCGCCTCGAGGATCTCGCCGCCCTCCATGATCGCCGACACCGTGATGCCGTCGATCGTGCCGCAGTCGACCTCGTTGATGATGACGTCCTGCGCCACGTCCACCAGGCGCCGGGTCAGGTAGCCGGAGTCGGCGGTCTTGAGCGCCGTGTCGGCCAGGCCCTTGCGCGCGCCGTGGGTGGAGATGAAGTACTGCAGTACCGACAGCCCCTCGCGGAAGTTCGCCCGGATCGGCGTCTCGATGACCTCGCCCGAGGGCTTGGACATCAGGCCGCGCATGCCGGCGAGCTGGCGCACCTGCTCGCGCGAGCCGCGGGCGCCGGAGTCGGCCATCAGGTTGATCGGGTTGAACTCGCCGCTGTCCCGTTCGACCTGCTTCATCTCGCGGAACATCTCCTCGGAGACCTTCTCCGTCACCCGGTGCCAGATGTCGATGATCTTGTTGTGCCGCTCGCCGGCGGTGATGACGCCGGCCGAGCGCTGCTTCTCGATCTCGATCACCTCGCGGTCCGCCTGCTCGAGCAGCTGCGGCTTGCGCGAGGGGACCACCATGTCGTCGACGCCGAACGAGATCCCCGCCTTGGTGGCGTAGAGGAAGGCGATCTCCTTGAGCTCGTCGAGCATCTCGACGGTCTTCACGTTGCCGAGGGTGATGAAGCAGTAGCCCACCAGGTCCTGCAGGCCGCGCTTCTTGAGCTGGCCGTTGATGAACGGGATCTCCTCGGGCAGGTGCATGTTGAGGATCACCCGGCCGACGGTGGTCTCGATCAGCAGGTTCTCGACCTGCTGCAGCTCGGCGTGGACGATGTTCTGCTTGTCGTACTCGGTCTCGAGGTTGATGAAGGCGCCGCTGTAGCGGACCTTGATCGGCGTCAGCGTCGTCACCTCGCCGGCATCGAGCGCCAGCAGCACCTCGTCGAAGTCGCGGAAGACCTTGCCCGCCCCCTTGGCGTCCTCCTTGCCGAGGGTCAGGTAGTAGCCGCCGAGCACCAGGTCCTGCGACGGCACGGCCAGCGGCCGCCCGTGCGCCGGCGACAGGATGTTCTGCGACGACAGCATCAGCACCTGGCTCTCGATCTGCGCCTTCGGCGACAACGGCACGTGGACCGCCATCTGGTCGCCGTCGAAGTCGGCGTTGAAGGCGGCGCAGACCAGCGGGTGGATCTTGATCGCCTTGCCCTCGATGAGCACCGGCTGGAAGGCCTGGATGCCCAGCCGGTGGAGGGTGGGGGCGCGGTTGAGCAGCACGGGGTGGTTCTTGATCACTTCCTCGAGCGCGTCCCACACCTCGTCGACCTCGGCCTCCACCATCTCCTTGGCGGCTTTGATCGTGCCGACGAGCTGCTTCTCCTCCAGCCGGTTGTAGATGAACGGCTTGAACAGCTCGAGCGCCATCTTCTTGGGCAGCCCGCACTGGTCGAGCTTGAGCTCCGGGCCGACGACGATGACCGAGCGGCCGGAGTAGTCGACGCGCTTGCCGAGCAGGTTCTGGCGGAAGCGCCCCTGCTTGCCCTTGAGGGTGTCGGAGAGCGACTTGAGCGGGCGGTTGTTCGAGCCCTTGAGGACGCGGCCGCGGCGGCCGTTGTCGAAGAGGGCGTCGACCGCCTCCTGCAGCATGCGCTTCTCGTTGCGGACGATGACGTCCGGGGCCCGCAGCTCGAGCAGCTTCTTCAACCGGTTGTTGCGGTTGATGACGCGCCGGTAGAGGTCGTTGAGGTCGCTGGTGGCGAAGCGGCCGCCGTCGAGCGGCACCAGCGGCCGCAGCTCGGGCGGGATGACCGGGATGACGTCGAGGATCATCCAGTTCGGCTGGTGGCCGGACTTGCGGAAGGCGTCCACCACCTTGAGACGCTTGGCCGCCTTCAGGCGCTTGATCTGGCTGGTCTCGGTGCGCATGACGATGCGCAGCTCCTCGGCCATCTCCTCGACGTCGATGCGCGCCAGCAGCTCCTTGATCCCCTCGGCCCCCATGCGCGCGTCGAAGCTGCCCTCGCCGTACTTGTCGCGCAGCTCGCGGTAGCGCTCCTCGGAGACCAGCTCCTGCTCCTTGAGCTCGGTCTCACCGGGGTCGATGGTGACGTAGCTCTCGAAGTAGAGGATGCGCTCGAGGTCGCGCAGGCTGATATCGAGCAGGTGGCCGATGCGGCTCGGCAGCCCCTTGAAGAACCAGACGTGCGACACCGGGCAGGCCAGCTCGATGTGGCCCATGCGCTCGCGGCGCACCCGCGACCGCGTCACCTCGACGCCGCACTTGTCGCAGATGACGCCGCGGTGCTTCATCCGCTTGTACTTGCCGCACAGACACTCCCAGTCGGTGATCGGGCCGAAGATCTTGGCGCAGAACAGCCCGTCCCGCTCCGGCTTGAAGGTGCGGTAGTTGATGGTCTCGGGCTTCGTGACCTCGCCGAAGCTCCAAGAGCGGATCTTCTCCGGCGACGCGATCGAGATCTTGATGGCGTTGAAGTCCCGACTCGGCTGCTGCGACGAGCGGTCAAAGCTACTGAAAGGTTGCAAAGGTCGGTTCCTCCCTTAGACCTTGAGGAGTTCCACGTCGAGACAGAGGCTCTGGAGCTCGCGAACCAGGACGTTGAAGGACTCGGGCAGGCCCGGCGCCTCCGGGACGTCGCCCTTGACGATCGCCTCGTAGACCTTGCTCCGGCCCTCCACGTCGTCGCTCTTGACGGTGAGCAGCTCCTGCAGGGTGTAGGCGGCGCCGTAGGCCTCGAGCGCCCAGACCTCCATCTCGCCGAAGCGCTGGCCGCCGAACTGCGCCTTCCCTCCTAGCGGCTGCTGGGTGATGAGCGAGTACGGCCCGATCGAGCGGGCGTGGATCTTGTCGTCCACCAGGTGCGAGAGCTTGAGCATGTAGATGAAGCCCACCGTCACCTTCTGTTCGAAGGGCTCGCCGGTCATGCCGTCGTGGAGCACGGTCTTGCCCGAGCCGGGCAGCGCCGCCTCCTCGAGCAGCACCTTGATGTCCGCCTCGCGGGCGCCGTCGAAGACCGGAGTCGCGAACTTCAGGCCCAGGACCTTGCCCGCCCACCCCAGGTGGGTCTCGAGGATCTGGCCGACGTTCATCCGGCTCGGCACACCGAGCGGGTTGAGCACGATCTCGACCGGCGTGCCGTCCGGCAGGTAGGGCATGTCCTCCTCGGGCAGGATGCGCGAGATGACGCCCTTGTTGCCGTGCCGCCCGGCCATCTTGTCGCCGACCTGAAGCTTGCGCTTCATGGCGACGTACACCTTGACCAGCTTGATGACGCCCGGCGGTAGCTCGTCGCCCTTCTGCAGCAGGCCGATGCGCTCCTCGTTGACCCGGTGCAGGACGTCGATGTGCGAGTCCGTCTTGCGGTAGATGATCTCGATGGCGTCGAGCAGGCGCCTCTCGGCCACCGGCAGGCGCAGGATCTCCTGGCGGGTCAGCTTCTCGAGGTGGTTGACGTCAATCTTGTGGCCCGCGGCCAGGATCTCCTGGCCGGTGCGCGACTTGACCGCCGCCGTCACCTTCTGGCCGGCCAGCAGGTCGGTGATCTTCTTGTTGCGCTCCTCGAGCAGGATGCGGACCTCGTCCTTGATGTTTTTCTCGAGGCGGGCGATCTCCTCCTGCTCGATCTCCTTGGCGCGCTGGTCCTTCTCCACTCCCTTGCGCGAGAAGATCTTGACATCGACGATCGTCCCCTCGATCCCCGGCGGCACCTTGAGCGAGGCGTCGCGGACGTCGCCGGCCTTCTCGCCGAAGATGGCGCGCAGCAGCTTCTCCTCGGGGGTGAGCTGGGTCTCCCCCTTGGGCGTCACCTTGCCGACCAGGATGTCGCCGGCCTTGACGGTGGCGCCGATGCGGATGATGCCGCTCTCGTCGAGGTCCTTGAGAGCCGACTCCGAGACGTTGGGGATGTCGCGGGTGATCTCCTCGGGCCCGAGCTTGGTGTCGCGCGCCTCGATCTCGAACTCCTCGATGTGGATGGAGGTGTAGTAGTCCTCCTTGACCAGCTTCTCGGAGATCAGGATCGCGTCCTCGAAGTTGTAGCCGCGCCAGGGCATGAAGCCGACCAGGACGTTGCGCCCCAGCGCCAGCTCGCCGAGCTCGGTGCAGGGGCCGTCGGCCATCACGTCGCCCTTCTTGACCCGCGTCCCCTCCTCAACCACCGGCTTCTGGTTGATGCAGGTGTTCTGGTTGGAGCGGCGGAACTTGATGAGCTGGTAGATGTCGGCGCCGAACTCCTTGGCCTCGCCGGTCTCGATGTCCTCGCCCTCGACGCGGACGATGATGCGCTCGGCGTCGACCGAGTCCACCACCCCGCCCCGCTTGCAGAGCACCACCGCGCCCGAGTCCTGGGCGAGCTTGCCCTCGAGGCCGGTGCCGACGATCGGCGCCTCGCTGCGCAGCAAGGGCACCGCCTGGCGCTGCATGTTCGAGCCCATCAGCGCGCGGTTAGCGTCGTCGTTCTCGAGGAACGGGATGAGCGCCGCCGCCACCGATACGAGCTGCTTGGGGCTGATGTCCATGTAGTCGATGCGGTCGCGCTCGGGTGTGATGAAGTCGCCGCCGGCGCGCGAGATCACGCGGTCGCTGACGAACACCCCGTTCTCGTCGAGCCGCGCGTTGGCCTGGGCGATGATGTACTTCTCCTCCTCCCAGGCCGAGAGGTAGAAGGCGTGCGGCTCGACCTCGACCTGCCGCTTCTTGGCGCGGGCGAGCTTGCGGTTCTCGGCCTCCAGCTCCTCGCGGGTGACGATCTGGCCGAGGCGGAAGGGGCCGTCGCCGACCTTCATCACCCGGAAGTGGTCGAGCACCCGCCCGTTCTCGACCTTCTTGTACGGGCTCTCGATGAAGCCGTAGTCGTTGATGCGGGCGTAGGTGGCGAGTGACGAGATGAGGCCGATGTTCGGCCCTTCCGGCGTCTCGATCGGGCAGATGCGCCCGTAGTGGGTGGCGTGGACGTCGCGCACCTCGAACCCCGCCCGCTCGCGCGAGAGGCCGCCCGGGCCGAGCGCCGAGAGGCGCCGCTTGTGGGTGACCTCGGAGAGCGGGTTGGTCTGGTCCATGAACTGCGACAGCTGCGAGGAGCCGAAGAACTCCTTGATCGCCGCGATGACCGGCTTGGAGTTGATCAGGTCGTGCGGCATCGCCGAGTCGATGTCCTGGTGGACGGACATCTTCTCCTTGATCGCCCGCTCCATCCGCACCAGGCCGATGCGGAACTGGTTCTCGAGCAGCTCGCCCACCGCGCGCACGCGGCGGTTGCCGAGGTTGTCGATGTCGTCGATGCGACCGACGTCCTTCTGCAGCTCCAGCAGGTAACCGATGACGCGGAAGAAGTCGTCGGCCGAGAGCGTCTTCTGGTCGACCGGCACCTCGGTGTCGAGCTTGATGTTGAACTTGAAGCGCCCCACGCGCGAGAAGTCGTAGCGCTTGGCGTCGAAGAACATGCCGTAGAAGAGCGAGCGCGCGCTCTCCAGCGTCGGGGGATCCCCCGGGCGCAAGCGGCGGTAGATCTCGATCAGCGCCTCCTTGGCCGTGCGGGTGGTGTCCTTGGCCAGCGTGTTCGACAGCGTCGAGCCGGTCAGCTCCCAATCGGGGAAGAAGACCTCGAGGGTCGTCGTGTTGCGCCCCTCCATCCGCTCGGCCAGGTCCTCCGGCACCAGCTCGTTGGCCTCGAAGACCACCTCGCCGGTGTCGAGATCGACGACGTCGGCGATGAAGTAGGCCCGCTCGAGCTCGGCCGGACCGACTTCGAAGGCGAGGCTCTGGCCGGTGTCGAGCTTGCCGATCTGCTCGCGGTTCAAGGTGACTCCGGCGAAGATCGGGTAGCTGTCGCGGCGGCCGCGGCTCTGGCGGTCCTTGAGCCGCTCGGGCTCGAGCACCTTGGGCGGCACGAGCAGGCTGAAGGCGCCGTCCCCCTCCGGACGGAGGCCGACCCCGGTGTAGAACTGGCGCAGGATCGACTCGTCGCTCTCGAGCCCGAGGGCGCGCAGGAAGACCGTGCCGTGAAACTTGCGCTTGCGGTCGATGCGCACCGAGAGCACGTCCTTCTGGTCGTACTCGAACTCCACCCACGAGCCGCGGTAGGGGATTATCTTGGCCAGGAACGCGCGCGGCCCCTCCTTGGTGAAGAAGACGCCCGGGCTGCGGTGGAGCTGGCTCACGATGACCCGCTCGGTGCCGTTGATGACGAAGGTCCCGTTGTCGGTCATCAGCGGGATGTCGCCGAAGTAGACCTCCTCCTCCTTGGCGTCACGCATCATCTTGGTCCCGGTCTCGGGATCCTTGTCGTAGACGATCAGGCGGAAGGTCACCTTCAGCGGCACGGCGAAGGTCATGCCGCGCTCCTGGCACTCCTGGATCGAGTACTTGTGCTGCAGCTCGACCGGGCCGCCGCAGATGTCGCAGCGCACGACGCGGTTCTTGTTGACGAAGCCGCACTCGGGACAGGTGACCTTGTCCTCGTGCGGGTGGTCCGTCATGATCTTCGCGCCGCAGCTCGTGCAGGTCATGCGCAGGTACTCGAGACCCTTGAGCGTGCCGCACTTGCACTCCCAGTCCCCGATCGTGTACTTGACGAAGTCCAGCGAGCAGGTCTCGCGGAAGTCGGAGAACGGGAAGATGCTGGTGAAGACGGCCTGCAGGCCCTGTCCGGCCCGCTCCTCGGGGAGCAGGTTCATCTGCAGGAAGCGCTCGTAGGAGCGCTTCTGCACCTCGATCAGGTTCGGGATCGGCAGCGAGGTCTTGATGCGCGAGAAGTCGACCCGGCGGTGCCCGTTCGTCGTCGTGGCGGTATCCATAGGGGTGTCTCAGTCCTTCTTCGATGGAAACGCAGACACCACACCCGCGATGGGGAAGGGAACGCGATCCCGGTCGGCGTCGAGGCCGATCGGGTCATTCCCCTCTCCGCGGGTGTGGCGGGAGGAGGGCGCCGGCGCTGCCGCGAGGCCACCATCGGACGGTGGCGAGACAACGCCTAGAGCCTGCTGGGAGAGCAGCGTCACTTCACCTGGACCGTAGCCCCGGCCTCCTCGAGCTTCTTCTTGATGTTCTCGGCCTCCTCCTTGCTCACCCCCTCCTTGACGGGAGCCGGGGCGGCTTCGACGAGGTCCTTGGCCTCCTTCAGACCGAGGCTGGTGACCTCGCGGACGGCCTTGATGACGTTGATCTTCTTGTCGCCGACGGTGGAGAGCACGACGGTGAACTCCGTCTGCTCCTCGACCTCGGCCGCGGCCGCCGCGCCGCCGCCGCCGCCGGCCATGACCGGCATCGCGGCCGCGGCCGCCGATACGCCGTAGTGCTCCTCGAGGGCCTTGACGAGCGTGTTGAGCTCGAGCACGGTCATCGAGTCGATCTGCTGGATCAGTTCCTGGGTCGAGAGTGCCATCGTCGTTGCTCCTTGGTCAGCGAAAAAGTTGTTGGGATCGGGTATCGGTTAGTTGGATAGAGGTACGTTGCGTCGGTTCAGGCGCCGGCCTTCTCCGCCTTCTGCTTGGCGACCTGGTCCATCACGATCACGAACTGTCCGGTGACCGCATTCAGCGTGCGGACGAAGCGCGTGACCGGCGACTGGAGCAGGAAGAGCAGCTTGGCGATGAGCTCCTGGC
>DATLOC010000073.1:0-5447 GCA_035536455.1 Thermoanaerobaculia bacterium
ACCATATCGCCGAGCTTGGCGTCAACACGATCTGGTTGCTGCCGTTCTATCCCTCGCCGCGCCGCGATGACGGCTACGACATCAGCGAGTACCGCGCGGTCCATCCCGACTACGGCACCATGGCCGACGTGAAGCGCTTCATTGCGGCCGCCCATGCGCGCGGCATCCGCGGCGTGACCGAGCTGGTGATCAACCACACTTCGGATGCGCACGCCTGGTTCCAGCGCGCGCGGCGCGCCAAGCCGGGCTCGGCCGCGCGCGAGTTCTACGTCTGGTCCGACAGCGACCAGACATATTCCGGCACGCGCATCATTTTTCTCGACACCGAACGGTCGAACTGGACCTGGGACCCGGTCGCCGGCGCCTACTACTGGCACCGCTTCTACTCCCACCAGCCCGACCTCAACTTCGAGAACGAGCGGGTGCACAAGGCCGTCCTCCAGGCGCTCGACTTCTGGATGGAGATGGGGGTGGACGGCCTCCGCCTCGACGCCATCCCCTACCTCTTCGAGGCGGAGGGGACGAACTGCGAGAACCTCCCCCAGACCCACGAGTACTTGAAGAAGCTGCGCGCCCACGTCGACGCCCACCACCGGGGCCGCATGCTGCTGGCCGAGGCCAACCAGTGGCCGGAGGACGCCATCGCCTACTTCGGCGACGGCGACGAGTGCCACATGGCCTTCCACTTCCCGGTGATGCCGCGGCTCTACATGGCGGTGCGGATGGAAGACCGCTTCCCGATCATCGACATCCTCGAGCAGACGCCGCCGATCCCCGAGAGCTGCCAGTGGGCGGTCTTCCTGCGCAACCACGACGAGCTGACGCTCGAGATGGTGACCGACGAGGACCGCGACTACATGTACCGGGTCTACGCCCAGGACCCGCGGGCGCGGATCAACCTGGGGATCCGGCGCCGGCTGGCGCCGCTTTTGGGCAACGACCGCCGGCGCATCGAGCTGATGAACGGCCTCCTCTTCTCGCTCCCGGGGTCGCCCGTCGTCTACTACGGCGACGAGATCGGCATGGGCGACAACTTCTATCTCGGCGACAGGAACGGCGTGCGCACGCCGATGCAGTGGAGCGCCGACCGCAACGCCGGCTTCTCGCGCGCCAACCCGCAGAAGCTCTACCTGCCGGTGATCATCGACCCCGAGTACCACTTCGAGGCGGTCAACGTCGAGGCGCAGCAGGGCAACCCGCACTCGCTGCTCTGGTGGATGCGGCGGCTGATCGCGCTGCGCAAGCGCTACCGCGCCTTCAGCCGGGGCACGATCGAGTTCCTCCACCCGGCGAACCACCGCGTCCTCGCCTTCATCCGCCGCTACGACAGGGAGCGCATCCTGGTAGTGGCGAATCTCTCGCGCTTCGCCCAGCACGCCGAGCTGGACCTCTCGCTCTTCGCCGGCTCGACGCCGGTCGAGCTCTTCGGCCGCAACCGCTTCCCGGAGATCGGCGGCCGCCCGTACCCGCTGACCCTCGGGTCGCACAGCTTCCTCTGGTTCGCCCTCGAACCGGCCGCCGAGGGCGCCGGCGCCGGGGGCGGGGCGGGGCGCGAGGCGGAGGCGCCGGTGCTGGCGGTCGGGGGGAGCTGGACGGAGCTCCTGGACGGCCCGGCGCGCGAGTCCTTCGAGGCGGCGCTGCCGGAGCTCCTGCGCGGCCGCCGCTGGTTCGGCGGCAAGGCGCGGACGGTGCGCCACGTCGACGTCGTCGAGGCGGTGCCGGTCGGCGGCGAGGGCGACGGCGCCGAGGCCTGGATCGCCCTCGTCCACGTCGACTACACGGAGGGGGAGGCCGAGACCTACGCCCTGCCGCTGGCGCTCGAGCGGCGGCGCCGGCCGGAGCCGGAGGCGGTGCTGGCGCGCGTGGAGTCGCGGGAGGAGGGCTCGGGCGTCCTGATCGACGCGGTCTGGGACCGCGCCTTCGGCCGGCGCCTGCTCGAGGCGATGGCCCGGCGGCGCAAGCTGCGCGGCCGCGAGCTGGAGATCGCCGCCTGGACGACGGCCGGCTTCCGCGACCGCGGCGAGACGATCCCGCCGGAGCCGGCGCTCTTGGGCGTCGAGCAGAGCAACAGCTCGATCCGCTACGGCGACCGCTGGGTGCTGAAGCTCTTCCGCCGCCTCGAGCCGGGGATCAACCCCGACCTCGAGATCGGCCGCTTCCTGACCGAGAAGGCCGGCTTCCCCCACACGTCGCCGGTGGTGGGGGGCCTGGAGGTGCGGCCGGCGCGCGGCGAGCCGATGACCCTGGGAGTCCTCCAGGGGTTCGTCGAGAACGAAGGCGATGCCTGGACCTACACGCTCGACGCCCTGCGCCGCTTCTACGAGCGCGCCCTGACGCGCGCCGGGGAGCCGCCGGCCGCGGTGCGCGCGCACCTCGTGGACGAGGTCGCCACGGACCTCCCGCCCGAGGTCTACGAGGTAATGGGGACCTACCCGGCGACGGCTCGCCTCCTGGGGCGGCGGACGGCGGAGCTGCACCTCGCCCTGGCCTCGGAGACGGAGGACCCGGCGTTCGCCCCCGAGCCCTTCACCGCCCTCTACCAGCGCTCGCTCTACCAGTCGATGCGCTCGCTCGCCGGACGCACCTTCCAGCTCCTGGCGCAGCGCGCCGACACCCTGCCGGAGGCGGAGCAGCAGGAGGCGGCGGCGCTCCTCGGCCAGCGCGAGGAGGTCTTCGCCCGCTTCCAGGCGCTGATCGAGCGCAAGATCGACACCGTGCGCATCCGCACCCACGGCGACTACCACCTCGCGCAGGTGCTCTACACCGGCAAGGACTTCGTGATCATCGACTTCGAGGGGGAGCCGGCGCGGCCGCTCTCCGAGCGGCGGCTCAAGCGGTCGCCGCTGCGCGACGTCGCCGGCATGCTCCGCTCCTTCCACTACGCCGCCGAGGCCGCGCTCTACCAGGAGGCCGAGGTCGGCCTGGTGCCGGCGGGACGCCGGCCGGGGCTGGAGTCGTGGGCCGAGGCCTGGGTGCGCTGGGCCTCGATCGCCTTCCTCCAGGCCTACCTGGCGACCGCCGCGAGCGCTCCCTTCCTGCCGGGCGGGCGCGCCGAGCTGAAGCTGCTGCTCGACGTCTTCGTCCTCGAGAAAGCCATCTACGAGCTGGCTTACGAGCTCAACAACCGCCCCGGCTGGGTGGCGATCCCGCTGCACGGGATCCGGCGCCTGCTGGCGGCGGAGTAGGGCGGGCGGGGAGTGCCCGGACCGGACGCGCTGCGGGAGCTGGCGCGGCTCTACGGCGTCGAGACCGAGTACGAGGACGTGGACGGCGCCCGGCAACGGGCGAGCGAGGAGGCGCTGGCGGGCACGCTCGCGGCGCTGGACGC
The DNA here is from genome assembly GCA_035536455.1 of Thermoanaerobaculia bacterium. Taxonomy (GTDB): domain Bacteria; phylum Acidobacteriota; class Thermoanaerobaculia; order Multivoradales; family UBA5704; genus DASUNQ01. The sequence goes on from DATLOC010000073.1 coordinate 3,329, forward strand.
GCTGGTGGACGGCGACGCCGCGGAGTCCCTGGCGGCGCGGCGGCAGGAGCTGGCCGAGCAGCTCGTCGAGCCGGTCGTCGTGGCCTGGAACGGCGCCGGCAGCGCGCCGCTCCGCCTCCTCGGCGGCGAGGCGGTCGTCCACGTCCGCTTCGAGGAGGGGGGCGAGAAAGAGTGGCGCGTCGCCGCCCGCGACCTGTCGGCGGCGGCGGCCGGACCGGAGGGCACGCCGCGCCTGGCGCTGCCGCTCGCCGGCCTCCCCCCCGGCCACCACCGGCTGACGGTCAGCGCCGGCGGGCGGACCGCGGAGGCGTCCCTGCTCGCCGCCCCGGAGCGGGCGTGGGAGGGGGAAGACGGGCGGCTGTGGGGCGTCTTCCTGCCGCTCTACGCGCTGCACACGCGGGCGAGCTGGGGGGCCGGCGACCTCAGCGACCTGCGGGCGCTGGCCGACTGGACGGCCGGGCTCGGCGGCGGCGTCGTCGCCACCCTGCCGATCCTCGCCGCCTTCCTCGACCAGCCGTTCGAGCCCAGCCCCTACGGGCCGGCGAGCCGCCTGTTCTGGAACGAGCTCTACCTCGACCCGCGGGCCCTGCCGGAGGTGGAGCACGCCCCCGGCGTCCGGCGCCTGCTCGAGAGCGTCGAGCTGGAGTCGCAGGTCGAGGCGGCGCGCGCCTCGCCGCTGGTCGACTACGAGCGGGTCATCACGCTCAAGCGCCGCGTCCTCGAGGAGCTGGCGGAGAGCTTCTTCACCCGCCCCTCCGACCGCCGCGACGCCTTCGAGCGCTTCCTCGCGGCGCGCCCGGAGGTCGAGCGCTGGGCGGCCTTCCGCGCCGTCGGCGACCGGCGCGGGGAGCCCTGGCAGTGCTGGCCCGAGCGGCTGCGCGCCGGGAGGCTGGCGCTGGCCGACTACGACGCCGAGGACTTCCGCTACCACCTCTGGGCGCAGTGGGCGGCCGACGCGCAGATGCGCGAGCTGGCGGACCAGGCGCGCCGCCGCGGTCCCGGCCTCTACCTCGACCTGCCGGTCGGCGTCCACGGCGCCGCCTACGACGTCTGGCGCGAGCGCGGCCTCTTCGCGGAAGGGGCCTCGGCCGGCGCGCCGCCGGACACCTTCTTCACCAAGGGGCAGGACTGGGGCTTCCCGCCGCTCAAGCCCGAGGCGCTGCGCGAGCAGGGCTACGCCTACCTCGTGGCCTGCCTGCGCCACCATCTGGAGCACGCCGGCGTCCTCCGCCTCGACCACGTCATGCAGCTCTACCGGCTGTTCTGGATCCCGCAGGGGTTGGAGGCGAAGGACGGGGTCTATGTGCGGTACCCTGCGGAGGAGCTGCTCGCGGTGCTGGCCCTCGAGTCGCACCGCTACCAGGCGCTGCTGGTGGGCGAGAACCTGGGGACCGTGCCGCCGGAGGTCAACGCGGCGCTCGAGCAGCGCGGCGTGCTCGGCATGTACGTCATGCAGTACGAGCTGGCGCCGGGGGCGCCGGCCCTGGGGCGGACCCCGCCGGCGGCGACCGCGGCCAGCCTCAACACGCACGACATGCCGCCGTTCAAGGCCTTCTGGGAGGGGTTGGACATCGCCGACCGGCAGGAGCTGGGGCTCCTCGACGAGGAGCAGGCGCGCGTCGAGCGCGAGCGGCGGGAGGCGACCCGGCGGGAGCTGGAGGCGCTGGTCCCGCCCCGCGATTTGCAGGACGAGCCGCCCGATTATCAGGAAGTGCTGCGGCGCCTTCTCGAGCGGCTGGCGGCGAGCCCGGCACGGCTGATGCTGGTGAACCTGGAGGACCTCTGGGGGGAGACGGAGCCGCAGAACGTCCCGGGGACGACCGACGAGCGGCCCAACTGGCGGCGCAAGGCGCGGCTCGGCTTCGAGGAGCTCTCGACCGATCCCGAGGTGCTGGCGACGCTGCGGCGGGTCGACGAGCTGCGCAGGGGGTAATCGATGGCGGACGAGCAAAACCAGAGAGGCGGCGGGGGTGGAGAGGGGGGCGGAGCGGGTGGCGGCGGCCAGGGAGGAGGCGGAGGCGGAGGCCGTGGCGGGCGGCGCCCAGGCGGCGGCCGGCGGCGCGGCCGCCCGCGCGGCGGCGGTGCCGGACGCGGCAGACCGCCGGCGGGGCAGGCGGCG
>DATLOC010000074.1:0-32044 GCA_035536455.1 Thermoanaerobaculia bacterium
CAAGGCCGACCGGCGGGAGTGGGGGGCGCTGGTCGACAGCTATCTGCAGGAGCACCGGCCCTGGGTGGTGCTGCTGGTCGACTCCAAGGTGGGGGCCACCCCGCTCGACGTCGACGCCTTCCGGTACCTCATGGACCTCGGGAGGGGCGTCACGGTGGTGGCCACCAAGATCGATCGGCTGTCGCGCGGCAAGTGGCCCGCCGCGCTCGCCGGCATCCGGAAGACTCTGGAGCTACCGGAGGAGATCCGGCTCATCCCCGTCTCAGCGCATTCGGGGGACGGAATCAAGGAGCTCTGGAGCGACGTCTCGCTCCGTCTCGAGGCGAGGCACGATGACTGAACCAACGAGGAACATCATGGCGAAAGCACAGAATCAACCAGTGGAAAAGGGCAGCGCGTCGGCGGAGGCGCTCGACATCCGGGCGCTCAAGGAGATGCAGATCTCCCAGCTCACCCAGATCGCCAAGGAATTGGGGGTCGAGGGCGCCACCGGGATGCGCAAGCAGGAGCTGATCTTCAAGATCCTCCAGGCGCAGACCGAGAAGAGCGGCCTGATCTTCGCCGAGGGCGTGCTCGAGTGCCTTCCCGACGGGTTCGGCTTCCTGCGCGCCCCGGAGTACAACTACCTGCCCGGCCCGGACGACATCTATGTCTCGCCGAGCCAGATCCGGCGCTTCGACCTGCGCACCGGCGACACCATCTCCGGCCAGGTCCGCCAGCCCAAGGAGGGCGAGCGCTACTTCGCCCTGATCAAGGTCGAGGCGGTCAACTTCGAGCATCCGGAAGTTGCCCGCAACAAGATCTTCTTCGACAACCTGACGCCGCTCTATCCGCAGGAGCGCCTGAAGCTCGAGGTCCCGGGCGACATGTCGTCGCGCGTCATGGACCTGGTGACGCCGATGGGCAAGGGCCAGCGCGCCCTGATCGTGGCGCCGCCGCGCACCGGCAAGACCATGCTGCTGCAGTCGATCGCCCACTCGATCGAGAAGAACCACCCCGAGGTGTCGCTGATCGTGCTGCTCATCGACGAGCGGCCCGAAGAGGTCACCGACATGCAGCGCTCGGTGGCCGGCGAGGTGGTCTCCTCGACCTTCGACGAGCCCGCCACCCGCCACGTGCAGGTCGCCGAGATGGTGATCGAGAAGGCCAAGCGCCTGGTCGAGCACAAGAAGGACGTGGTCATCCTGCTCGACTCGATCACCCGCCTGGCGCGCGCCTACAACACCGTCCAGCCGCCCTCGGGCAAGGTCCTCTCCGGCGGTATCGACGCCAACGCCCTGCACCGGCCGAAGCGCTTCTTCGGCGCCGCGCGCAACATCGAGGAGGGGGGGTCGCTGACCATCATCTCGACCGCCCTGGTCGACACCGGCAGCCGCATGGACGACGTCATCTTCGAGGAGTTCAAGGGCACCGGCAACTCGGAGATCCACCTCGACCGGAAGCTCGTCGACAAGCGGGTCTTCCCGTCGATCGACATCAACAAGTCCGGCACCCGCAAGGAGGAGCTGCTGATGCCGGAGTCCGAGCTGCACCGGGTGTGGGTGCTGCGCAAGGTGCTCAACCCGCTGTCGACGGTGGAGAGCATGGAGCTGCTGCTCGACAAGCTGTCGAAGACCAAGAGCAATCAGGACTTCCTGAGCGCGATGTCGAAGTAGGGGGTGCCGTGCCCAAGCTGCGGGTCGGCATCGTCAACTTCCTCAACAGCAAGCCGCTTGCCTGGGGGTTCCTCAAGGGCCACCACGCCGACGTCTTCGCTCCCAGCGTCCATCCGCCGGCGGTGGTGGCGCGCCTGCTCTCGCAGGGCAGCCTCGACGTCGGGCTCATCCCCTCGATCGAGTTCCAGAAGATCCCGGGGCTCAAGGTCATCCCCGACCTCTGCATCGCCGCCACCCACGAGGCGCGCAGCGTGCTGCTGGTCGCCGAGAAGCCGTGGGAGGACGTGCGGCGCGTGGCGGTCGACCAGAACAGCCGCACCTCGGTGGCGCTCGCCCGCATCCTCTTCCGCGAGCGCTTCAAGACCGACCCCGAGATGGTGCAGGAGCGGCCGGAGCTCGAGCGCATGCTGGCCGACGCCGACGCCGCGCTGCTCATCGGCGACCCGGCGCTGAAGGTCGACCGCGAGCGCTTCCGCGTCCTCGACTTGGCCGGCGAGTGGCACGCCCTGACTGGCCTGCCCTTCGTCTTCGCGCTCTGGGCGGTGCGGCCGGAGGTGGAGTTCCCCGACCTCCCCTTCTACTTCAAGAGCAGCCTGCGCTACGGCCTCTCCTCGCTCGACGTCTTGGTGCGCGAGGCGGCCGCCGAGCTCGACCTCGACAGCGCCGAGGTGCGCTCCTACCTGACCGAGAACCTCGCCTACTTCCTGCGCCACGAGGAGCTGGCGGGCCTCGAGGAGTTCTACCGCCGCGCCCACGCCCACGGCCTGATCCTCCAGCCCAAGCCGCTGGACTTCTGGAGCTGACACCTGGGCTAGGATGATGTCCATGGACCTCCGCCCCTCCGGCCGGCCGGTGCCGGCCATCCTCGAGGACGCCCTCGCCGGGCGTCGCATCTCGGCCGGCGACGCCCACACGCTGGTCCTCGACGGCGACCTGCTGGCGCTCGGGGAGGCCGCCGACGCGGTGCGCAACCGCTGGAACGATCCCGCGGTCGCGACCTACAACATCGACCGCAACATCAACTACACCAACGTTTGCGTCTACAAGTGCCGCTTCTGCGCCTTCTACCGCGAGCCGGGCGACGCCGAGGGCTACCTGCTGCCCTTCGAGGAGATCGGGCGCAAGATCGAGGAGACCCTGGCGCTCAACGGCACCGGCATCCTGATGCAGGGCGGCGTCCACCCGGACCTGCCGCTCTCGTACTACGAGGACCTGCTGCACTACATCCGGGAGAACTACCCCGCCCTCCACGTCCACGCCTTCTCCCCCCCGGAGATCAAGTTCGTCGCCAAGAAGGAGCGGATGAGCTTCCACGAGGTCATCGCGCGCCTCAAGCAGGCGGGGCTCATGTCGATCCCCGGCGGCGGCGCCGAGATCCTGTCCGACGCGGTGCGCAAGGACGTGCTGGCCTACCCCAAGTGCTCGGCCGAGGAGTGGATCGACGTCATGCGCCAGGCGCACCGCAACGGCCTGCGCACCTCGGCGACGATGATGTACGGCATGGGCGAGGGGCTGGAGACCCGCATCGAGCACTTCCAGCGCGTGCGCGACCTGCAGGACGAGACCGGCGGCTTCACCGCCTTCATCTCCTGGACCTTCCAGCACGAGCACACCGAGATGGCCGAGGTGCCGGAGACCTACGCCGAGGAGTACCTGCGCACCCTCGCCGTGTCGCGCCTCTTCCTCGACAACATCGTCCACTTCCAGACCAGCTGGGTGACGCAGGGCAAGAAGATCGGCCAGGTGGCGCTCTCCTTCGGCGCCGACGACATGGGCTCGATCATGATCGAGGAGAACGTCGTCTCCTCGGCCGGCACCTCCTACACTATGAGCCAGGACGAGATGGAGCACCTGATCGCGGCCGCCGGGTACCTGCCACGCCAGCGCACCAACCTCTACGAGCGGCTGGTCACCCGCGAGGAGACCGCCGAGCTCGCCCGCAAGTACCGCCACGCCCTGACCCCCGCCCACCGCGAGCTCGCTTCGGCGCTGCCGGTCCTGAGCTGAAAAAGGAGAAGGGCGGGGCCGCGCGGCCCCGCCCTCGATACGAGCACACCGTCCGGGCCGGGCTACGGCTTGGCGTACTCCAGCGCGTGGCCGCGCACGACCGTGCGGTTGACCGTCGAGAAGGGGAGCGAGGCGAAGTTCACGGCATTGAACATCAGCGTGCAGGGGGTGAGCTCGAAAGCCTGCAGATCCTCGAGCGAGTTCCCCTCGACGCAGTTGCCGTAGTGGTGGTGCGCCCCCATCAGGTGGCCGAGCTCGTGCGCCACGACGACGGCGCTGCCGTTGACGGTGTGGCGGAAGGGGCCGAGCACCCGCCCCGCGTCCTCCTCGGCGCCGAAGTCCTCGCCGACGGCGAAGGCGCTGTCGTCGTAGGCCACGCCGCCGATGCAGTCGGCGAGGCCCGCGACGGCCGTGTTGCCGCCGGACTCGATGTCCTTGGTCGTCATCACGTAGACGAGGTCGTAACCCTTCGGGCGCACGCCGCCGAAGTAGTCCTTGGCCCCCTGGATCATCGCGTCGGCGTTGTTGGTGGCGAAGGGCACCTCGCGCAGCTTCCAGGTGAGATTGATGTTGAGCGACGCGTACGAGCTCGCGGCTTGGCCCATCACGTACTGCGCGCGCTCGGCGGTGACGCCGTCGAGCAGCACCATCGTGCTGAGCTGCACCGGCTCGGTGAAGTCGAGGCTGATCGCCGCGGGCACCGGCTGCAGGCACTCCTTGACCACGTCCACCGGCTCGCGGGTGACCGCCGCCACGCCCTGGTAGGTCATGCCGGCGTCCACCAGCCAGGGCTGCACGCGGACCTCGTAGGCTTGGCCGGCGTACTGGGCCTTGTGCTCGAAGACGGCTTTCTCGGTGCCGCTGGCGGTGGCGCTGCTGGCCAGCAGTGTGCCGTCCGGCGCGTAGACGAAGAGGTCGAAGTCGTTGGTCTCGGGGGCGGCGTTGGTGATGGCGACCGCGACGTGCGTGCCAGGGCGGGCGTCGACGGTGAGCAGGAAGTGATCGCAGACCGGGTCGATGCCGGTCAGGCAGGCGGCCGGGTTGGAGACGACGAACGGACCTCCGGTCCAGCCGGCGTCCTGGCGCTTGCTGACTGTGCCGCTCGCCGGGTCGGCGGCCCAGGCGGCGGGCGCGGCGGCCAGGACGAGGAGCGCGGCGGCGACGAAATGCTTGCTAAAGGTGACTCTCATTTTCAATCCTCCTTGGGGCGAGGCTTGGGCGGATCCGTCCCACCCCCCTCGCAGCCATGATGCCCGCCGGCCGGAGCGGAAGGAATCCGGGAATCCCCTCAGTCCGCTGGGGGATTTCCCCTCAGCTGAAGGCCAGGCGCCCGTCCGGCGGTAGAAGGAGCAAGGCGGGCGGTCGCCCGCTCACTCCCACGGAATGTCGGGCATGCGCAGGCGCTCGACCTCCTCGCCGCCGCCGAGGACGGTGCGCTGCAGGATCTCCTCGACGTCGTCGAGGGTCACCCGGCGGTACCAGAGGTTGTACGGCCAGACGGCGACCGTGATCCCCTGGCTGCAGTGCTTGAGGCAGCCGGTGCGCACCACCATCACCTCGCCGCGCACCCCGAGCTCCTTGACCCGGTCCTTGAAGCGCCGGTAGACCGCGAGCGACCCGCGCGGCCCGCAGCTCGGCTTGCCGGTCTCGGGGGCGCGTTCGTTGGTGCAGACGAGGACCTGGACGCGGGGCCTGGGCACTACAGGAACCCGACCTCTCGCGTGGCGGCGGCCACCACGAAGCAGCGCTCGTTGTTCGATCCCCGGTCGATCGGCACGACGAAGAAGCCGGGCCGCGCGGGGTCGTAGCCCTGGGTCGTGCCCACTAGCACCTCGCCGTCCTTGAAGACGATGCGGATGCGGCGGCCCGGCGCGGGGGCCGCGGCCGCGGGGTCGTTGACCTTCGGGCGCTGCGGATCGCCGTCGAAGGTCTTGACGAAGAAGATCGCCTTGAGCTCGGCGACCGGGACCTTCTCCGGCCGGGCGCCCGGCGCCGGATCGGCGAGGTGAAAGACGTCCTTGCCCGGCAGGAAATCGTAGGTGAACCCCTTGAGCAGGCGGCCATCCTGGAAGTGGGCGACGACGCGGTTCATGGCGATCGGCGCGCCATCCTAGCGCGAGGCCCGGGGCCGAGCCATGTGGTAGCTTCTCGCCACCTGACGCGGCACGTCTGAACGGGAGCGCGCGATGGCCTGGTGGGCCTGGATCCTCCTCGGTCTCGTCCTGCTGGGGCTCGAGCTCCTGATCGGGACGCTGTACCTCGTCTTCCCGGGCGTGGCGGCCCTCGCCATCGGCCTCCTCGCCTTCGTCGACGCGGGCTCCGCCTGGGTCGAGTGGCTGCTCTTCACCGTCCTCTCGATCGGCACCATGATGCTCTTCCGCCGGCCGCTCCTCGGCCGCCTCAAGCTCGGCGGCGACCCCGGCGACCTCGACGCGCTGGTCGGCGAGACCGCCATCCTGGTCGAGCCGCTGCCGCCGGACGGCATCGGCAAGGCCGACATGCGCGGCAGCTCCTGGAACGTGCGCAACGCCGGCGAGGAGCCGCTGGCGGCCGGGCAGCGGGTGCGGGTCGAGCGGGTGCAGGGACTCTTGCTGTGGGTGCGGGCGGAGCGAAGCGGCGGCGCCTGACGCGCCCGCCTGCGAAAGGAGCTGCGATGGAATTCCCTCTGATCGTGATCATCGTCCTCGCTGCGTTGGTGCTGATCATCATCGCCAAGACCGCGGTCGTGGTGCCGCAGCAGAACGCCTACGTGGTCGAGCGGCTCGGGCGCTACGCCGGGACCATCGGCGCCGGCTTCCACGTCCTGGTGCCGTTCTTCGACCGCATCCGCTACCGCCACTCGCTCAAGGAGCAGGCCTTCGACATCCCGGAGCAGATCTGCATCACCCGCGACAACGTGCAGGTCGGGGTGGACGGCGTGCTCTACCTGAAGGTGCTCGACCCGCAGCGCGCCTCCTACGGCATCATGGACTACGTCTTCGCCATCTCGCAGCTCGCCCAGACGACGCTGCGCAGCGAGGTCGGCAAGATCGAGCTCGACCGCACCTTCGAGGAGCGGACCAACATCAACGCCTCGGTGGTGGGGGAGCTGGACAAGGCTTCCGAGCCCTGGGGCGTCAAGGTCCTGCGCTACGAGATCAAGAACATCACGCCGCCCAAGGACATCCTCGCCGCGATGGAGAAGCAGATGCGCGCCGAGCGCGAGAAGCGCGCCGTCATCCTCACCTCCGAAGGCGTGCGCGACGCCGCGGTCAACACCGCCGAGGGCGAGAAGCAGCAGACGATCAAGGCCTCCGAGGCGAGGAAGCAGCAGCAGATCAACGAGGCCGAAGGGCAGGCGGCGGCGATCCTCTCGGTGGCGCAGGCCACGGCCGAGGGGATCCGCCTGGTCGCCGAGGCGATCGGGAAGCCCGGGGGCTTCGAGGCGGTGCAGCTCCGCGTCGCCGAGCAGTACGTCGAGCAGTTCGGGCACCTGGCGCAGAAGGCGAACACGCTGGTCGTGCCGGCGGACCTCTCGAACGTCGCTGGGATGATCCAGATGGCGCTGCAGTCGGTGCGGCGGGCGCCGGGCGGACCGTCCGGGCCGCCGGCGCAGCGGTGAGCGCGGTTTCCGCCCGCCGCGCGTGAGCCTCCGCCTTCTGGTCAACCCCGCCGCCGGCCGCGGTGCGGGGGCGCGGCACCTGCAGCGCCTCCAGGCGCTCGCCGCCGACTTCGGGACCGGGCCGCCGCGGATCTCCGCCGGCCCCGACGACCTCGTGCGCGAGGCGCGCGCCGCGGCCGGCGAAGGGATCGAGCGGCTGCTGGTGGCCGGCGGCGACGGCACGGTCCATCACGTCGCCCAGGGGCTCGCCGGGAGCGGCTGCGCGCTCTGCCTCGTCCCGCTCGGCAGCGGCAACGACCTCGCCGGCACCCTCGGGCTGCCGCGTTCCCTGCCCGAAGCCTTTCGCCGCGCCGTCACCGGCCCAGTGCGGCGGATCGACCTCCTGCGCGCCGGCGGCCGGGTGGCGGTGGGGTACGTCGGGCTGGGCTTCGACGCCGAGGTGGCGCGCCGCGCGGCCGCCCCGCCGGGGGCGCGGCCGGGACTCGTGCGCGGCCCGTTGATCTACCCCTGGGCCGTCCTTTCGACGCTCGCCGGCTTCGCGCCGCCGCGCCTGCGCGTCGCCTGGGAAGGCGGCGCCTTCGACGGCGCCGCCATGTTCGCCGTCTGCGCCAACCTGCCGCGCTTCGGCGGCGGCATGCGCATCGCCCCCGCGGCGCGGATCGACGACGGCCTGCTCGACCTGGTCGTCGTCCGCGCCGTCCCCCGCCGCACCCTCCTCGCCGTCTTCCCGAAGGTCTACCGCGGGCGCCACGTCGGCCACCCGGCGGTGACGATCGCCCGCACCCCCTGGGCCGAAATCGCCGCCGACCGCCCGCTCGAGCTCTACGGCGGCGGCGAGCCGATGCACGAGCTGGCGCCGGGCGCGCCGGTGCGCGTCGAGGTCGTGCCCGGCGGCCTGGCCGTCGCCTGCTGAGCTGGAGCCGGCCCGGCTGTTGTAGGACAAGCACCGACACGAGAGTAGGACGCCGGACGATTCGCGCCCCGGGACGGCGGGGATAGCCTCGACCCGCGCGATGCCTCCGCCCGCCCCCATCCCCGTCTTGCTCGTCGAGGACAGCGCCAGCGATGCGCAGCGCGTGCGCGAGGCGCTCGCCGGCCTCGAGGCCCAGATCGCGCTCGCCCACGTCGAAACGCTCGCCGCGGCGCTCGAGCGGCTCCGCCGCGAGCCCGCCGAGGTAGTGCTGCTCGACCTCGGTCTGCCGGACAGCGACGGCTTCGCCACCCTCGAGGCGCTCCAGGCCGCGGCCCCCGAGGTCGCCGTCGTGGTCCTCACCGGGCTCGCCGACGAGTCGTCGGCCGTGGCGGTGCTGCAGCGCGGCGCGCAGGACTACCTGCCGAAGCGGGAGTGCACGGCCCGGGTGCTGCAGCGCGTCATCCGCTACACCTGCGAGCGCCGGCGCGCCGAGAGCGCTCTCCTCGCCCGCCAGATGCAGCTCGAGGAGCAGCTCCGCGAAGCGCAGAAGATGGAGGCGGTGGGGCGGCTGGCGGGCGGCGTCGCGCACGACTTCAACAACTTGCTGACAGCCATCCTGGGCTATACGAGCCTGCTGGCGGCGCGTTTCGCGGCCGACGAGACCGCCTGCCGCGAGCTGCACGAGGTGCAGAAGGCCGGGGAGCGGGCGGCGACGCTCACCCGCCAGCTCCTCGCGTTCAGCCGCCGGCAGGTCCTGCAGCCGCAGACCCTGGACCTGCGGGAGGTCGTGGCGGAGGCCGCCAAGCGCCTCGGTCGCCTGCTCGGCGAGGGCGTCGAGCTGGAGATCGCCGCGCGCCTGCCGGTCAAGGCGAAGGCGGACCGCGGGCAGCTCGAGCAGGTGCTCGTCGATCTGGCGCAGAACGCCCGCGACGCGATGCCGGCGGGCGGCACGCTGCGGATCGAGATCGCCGAGATCGACCTTGCCGCCGCCGGCGCCGCGGAGCGGCCGGCGGTGAAGCCCGGCCGCTACGCCCTGCTCTCCGTCTCCGACACCGGCGCCGGCATGGACGGCGAAGTGCTGAGCCACCTCTTCGAGCCCTTCTTCACCACCAAAGGAGTGGGGCAGGGGACCGGCCTCGGGCTCGCCACCGTCTACGGCATCGTGCGGCAAAGCGGCGGGCACGTCACGGTCGAGAGCGCACCGGGGCGCGGCACGACCTTCAGGATCTACCTGCCGCTGGTGGAGGAGCCGGGCGCCGCCGCCGCGGCGCCGCCGCAGACGGCGGAGGAGTTCGAGACGATCCTGCTGGTCGACGACGAGCCCAGCGTCCGGCGGCTGGCGCGGCTGGTGCTGGAGAAGCGCGGCTATCGCGTGCTCGAGGCCGAGTCGGCCGCGGCGGCGATGGATCTCGCCGGCGCCCACTCCGGGCGGCTCGACCTGGTCCTCACCGACGCCGTGATGCCGGGGCTCAGCGGACGGTCGCTGCTGGCGCACATGGCGTCGGCACGGCCCGAGGCGAGGGGGGTGCTGATGTCGGGCTACTCGGCCGAAGAGGTGACCGAAAGCGACCGCGGCCAGCGGCCGCCCTTCCTGCAGAAGCCCTTCGCCGCCGCCGACCTGCTGCGCAAGGTACGCGAGGTGCTCGATGCGCCGCCGGCCGCGGCCGCGGCCGGCGCGGCGTCCTAGGCCCCCGGCTTGACCTCGAACTCCACCCCCTGCGCCAGCGGCAGCGTGTCGCCCCAGTTGATGGTGCAGGTCTGGCGGCGCATGTAGGCCTTCCAGGAGTCCGAGCCCGCCTCGCGGCCGCCGCCGGTCTCCTTCTCGCCGCCGAAGGCGCCGCCGATCTCGGCGCCGGAGGTGCCGATGTTGACGTTGGCGATGCCGCAGTCGCTGCCGGTCGCGGAGAGAAAGCGCTCGGCGCTGCGCACGTTCGAGGTGAAGATCGCCGACGACAGCCCCTGCGGCACGTCGTTGTGCAGACGGATCGCCTCGTCGAGGTCGTCGAACTCGAAGAGGTAGAGGATCGGCGCGAAGGTCTCCTCGCAGGTGATCGGCAGCGGGCCCGGCGTCTCGACGAGCGTCGGCTCGACGAAGAAGCCCGGCCGATCGAGCGTCCGGCCGCCGTAGAGCACCCGCCCGCCCTGCTTCTTGACCGCCTCCAGGGCGTGCTCCATGTTCTCGACCGCTTGGCGGTCGATGAGCGGCCCCATCAGCGTCCCCGCCTCCAGCGGATCGCCGACCGGGATCGAGCGGTAGGCCTCGACCAGGCGCCGTTTCATCGTCGCGGCGACGCTGCGCTGGAGGAGCAGGCGGCGGGTAGAGGTGCAGCGCTGCCCGGCGGTGCCGACGGCGGCGAAGAGCACCGCCCGCAGCGCCAGGTCGAGGTCGGCGTCGTCCATGACGACGATGCCGTTGTTGCCGCCGAGCTCGAGCAGCGACCGGCCGAGGCGGTCGGCGACGACCTTGCCCACCTGCTTGCCCATCTTGACCGACCCGGTGGCCGAGATGAGCGGGAAGCGCGGGTCGGCCACCAGCCGCTCGCCGACGCCGCTGCGGCCGCCGATGATCAGGTTGAAGATCGGCGGCGCGCCGTTGGCTTCCAGAACCCGCTGCGCGATGCGCGTCGTGGCGATCGCCGAGAGCGGCGCCTGGTGCGACGGCTTCCAGACCATCGAGTCGCCGCAGACCGCCGCCACCATCGCGTTCCAGGCCCAGACGGCGACCGGGAAGTTGAAGGCGGTGATGATCCCCACCGGCCCCAGCGGATGCCACTGCTCGTACATGCGGTGGAGCGCGCGCTCGGAGTGCATCGCCTTGCCGTAGAGCTGCCGCGACATGCCGACCGCGAGGTCGGCCATGTCGATCATCTCCTGCACCTCGCCGAGGCCCTCGGAGACGACCTTGCCGACCTCCAGGCTGACCAGGGCGCCGAGCTCCTGCTTGTGCCGGCGCAGCTCGTCGCCGAGCTGGCGCACGATCTCGCCGCGCCGCGGGGCGGGCCAAGTACGCCACTCCTCGAAGGCGCGGACGGTGGTGGCGGCCACCCGCTCGTACTCCTCCTCGCCGGCCAGGCGGACGGCGGCGATCGGCTCGCCGGTGGCGGGGTTGACGGACTCGACGCGCTTGCCGGCGGTGGGCAGCCAGTCGCCGGCGAAGGCGCCGGGGTTCTCCTCTTCGACGCCGAGCGCGCGGAGGACGCTCTCGGCCTGGGGTGCGGTCTCGACGGTCATGGGACTCTCCTGGCAGGTCGCGGGGTACTACGGAGGCCGGAAGGATAGCGCAGAATCCGGGCCATGCCGGCCCGCCCCCTCCTCCCCGCCGCGCTGGCGGCGCTCTTCGCCGGCTGGTGCGGGACCTTCGCACGAGGGGTGGCATGGGAGGCGGCGGCGATCTCGCAGGCGCTCCTGCTGGTCGTCCTCGCCGCGGGCGGCGCGGCCTTCCCGGACCCACTGCGGTTGGGCAGGTGGGGAAGATGGCTGCCGCCTGCGCTCTGGGCGATCGCGGCGGCGAGCCTGGCGGCGTCTCCGCTCGCGCGCGTGGGCCGCGTGGGCGTGCTCCTGCTTCCCGCGTACCTGGTCCTGCCGGCGGTGGTGGAGCGGTGCTGGCGAGGCGAGCGCGCCGCGCGGTGGGGAGCGCGGGCGCTCGCGGTAATCGTCGGGGGCGGCGCGATCTGGTCCCTCCTCGCCTGGCGAGTGGGCCTCTCGCCGCGGCCAGCCGAGCCCCTCGGCCACCACGGGCTCCTCGCTGCCTGGCTGGCGATCCTCCTGCCTTTGGCCTGTTTGCCGATCCTTGAGCGTGGCGCCTGGCGGTGGCTGGGCTGGGTAGGGGGCGGCTTGGCCCTGATCGCGATCTTCAACAGCCGCTCGCTGGCGGCGTGGGTCGCGGTCGCCGTGCAGGGGGCGGTGCTGGTGTGGGTTTGTCGGAGGAGGCTCGGCGTCCGCAGAGTGGCGCTCGGCGCGGCCATCGCCGGCATCCCTCTCCTGCTTGCCGTACCCAGGGTTCTCCGCGTGCTCGCCGGTGCCGACCCGTCGGCACGCGCGCGCGCCACGTACTGGCAGGCCGGCTGGGAAGGCTTCCTGGCGCGCCCGCTCCTCGGCTGGGGGCCGGGCGCGACCCCCTGGACCGTGGCGCGCTTCTTCGACCCGATGCCGGGCGTCAACCCGCCGGGCGAGGCGGTGGGGGAGCTGCACTCGCTGCCGCTCCAGCTCCTCTACGAGCTGGGAATCTTTGGCGCGCTCGCCGCCGCGGCGCTCGTCGCGGTCTTTGCTGTGCGACGCGCCCGCGACCTGCGCGGCGAGCGCTCGCCGCTCGCCGCCGCCGGTCTCCTGGGGCTCCTCGGCGCCGGCGTCTGCGCCCTCGCCAGCGCCGCGGTGACGGTCACCGCGCTGCCGCTCGCCGCCGTGCTCGCCGCCGGCGCCGCACTGACCGCCGCGCGGCAACCGGCACCGCGCCGCGCTCTCGCCTGGCCGGCTCCGCTCTACGCCGCCCTCGCCTGCGCCCTCCTCGTCCCGCTCGCCCTGGCGCACCGCCACTACGACCGCGCCGCCCGGGCCGGTGCCCTCCGGCCGCTCCGCGCCGAGCTGTCGCAGGCGGTGCGCTGGGACCCGAAGTTCCCGCTCTACCGAGCGCGCCTCGCGGCGCATCACGAGCCGACGCTCGCCGGCCGCCTTGCCGCCGCCGACGAGGCCCTGCGCGCGGCGCGGGACGCCGACTCGGTCGCTGCGCTCTGGGTGCAGGCGGCCGCGCTCGGCGCCCAAGCGCGGCGGCCGTGGGCGGCGGAGGCGCTGGCCCGGGCCCGCGCTCTCGATCCGCTGCAGCCGCTACCCCAGGACGGCCCACTTTCTGGCATCGAAGCCGGCGCCGAGACGAGCGGCCCCGGGTCGTTCTCCCTCTACCTGTTCCGCCGCCGCCCCTGGCCGGCGCCGCTGGTGCGCCTGCCCGCCCCGATCTCCGCAGACGCTGCGGAAAACCCTGCGGGAAACGACGCGAGCCGCGGCGGCAACCCGCGGCAGGACAACGCTTTGCAGCAGTTTGCCCAGGTCGTTGTGCAGCCGCCGTAAAGCGCTGGCAACAAACGCGTTACAGTGTTTCTGCGGGCGCGCTCAGAGGCGGTCGAGCGGGCGGCGCCTGACCGGCTGCCCGGCGACAGCGGTGCGGTTGCGGCCGGTCTCCTTGGCGACGTACATCGCGGCGTCGGCGAGGCGGAGGATCGTGCCCTTGCGCTCGGCCAGGCTGAGGTCGTCGGTCAGGTGCCGGCGCAGCGTCGCGATGCCGATCGAGCAGGTGATGCCGCGCAGGTTCAGCGGCTCCGGCTGGACCTCCGTCGGCTCGGCGCAGAAGGTCGAGGAGAGGACCTCGTCGCGGATCTCTTCGGCGAAGTCGATCGCCTGCTCGAGGTCGGCGTCCGGCAGCACCAGCACGAACTCGTCGCCGCCGTAGCGGGCGGCCAGCCCTTTCCCTTCCACCTTGCGGCGGAGCAGGAGCCCGACCTCGCGCAGCACCTGGCTCCCGGCCAAGTGCCCGTGCGAGTCGTTGACCCGCTTGAAGAAGTCGAGGTCGAGGAAGAGGATCGCCAAGTCGTGGCCGGTCGCGGCGCAGCGGCGGATGGCGTCGAGCACCGCGATGTGCAGGTAGCGGTCGTTGTAGAGCGCGGTCAGGTTGTCGCGCTTGGCGATCTCCTGCGCCTGGCGGGCGTCGAGCACGTTCTGCACCGAGATCGAGATGTAGCCGGCGAAGATCTCGAGGAGGTTCCGGTCCTGCTCGCTGTAGCTCGCCGCGTTCTCGCGGTTGATCAGCTCGAGGACGCCGCAGACCTCCTGCTCGATGCGGATCGGGATCGCGATGAGCGAGCGGGTGCGGTAGCTCGTCTGCTCGTCGACCTGGTGGTAGAAGTAGGGGTCCTGGCGCGCGTCGGCGGTGCGGTGGGCGCGCCCGCTGACGTACACCTGCCCGGCGATCCCGGCGCTGGCGGGAATCGTCTGGCCGACCAGGCGGTTCGCCGTCTCGCCGAAGGCGGCGATGAAGGTCAGGTGGTTGCGGCTGCGGTCCGCCTGCTTGCGCGACGGGTCGTCGAAGAGGATCGACCCCGCCGCCGAGGGCACGAACCCGTTGGCTCGCCGCAGCACCTCCTCGAGGTTGGCGGCCAGCGAGAACTCCCACGGAAACGTGGGGTTGGCGCGGCGCCGCTCGAGAAAGCGCTCGAGCTGCACGGCCTCGAGGCTGTGCACGGTCAGGGTGTCCACGCCACGCGCCTCTCTCTTCGGCCTGCGGGTCCGTCCGACGGTTGGGCCGGACGATACCACCCGCTCGCGATCAGCGGCGCGTTTCGACTTGCCCCACCGTCCCCGCCAGACAGACCAGACCGCCAGGAGCGCCCAGGACCCGATCGCCGCCAACCGACGGCACCACCCAGACCTCGCTCCCCGCCGCCAGACTCTCCCCACACGGCTCCAGGAGCACCGCAGGGAACGGCCCGCGCAGCCCCAGCACCGTCCCCCCCGCGAACAGTGCCACCGCCAGCAGCCCGACCCCCACCACCCCCCACCGCGCCCCCCGCCCCCGCCCCCAAGCCAGCGGCACCGCCACCCAAGCCAGCGCCACCCCCACCCACGTCGTCGCCTCCCGCCACCCGGCCAAGAGTGCCAGCGGCCCAGCCGGAACCGCCGCCCCCCCGAGCGCCTGCCGAGCCGCCGCCAGGTTGTCCCGCAGCCAAGGATCCCCCCCCAACCCCCCTTCAGCCCGCCGATACCAGAGCACCGCCTCAGGCAACCGCCCCAACCGCTGCGCCGTAGTCCCGAGGTTGTAAGCCAGCACCGGATCGCCCGTCACCCTCCACCCCGCCCCGTAAGCCCCCATCGCCCTCTCCAGCTCACCAGCCCGAAAGAGCCGATTCCCCTCGCGCAGCCCCATCACCTCCACCTCCTGCGCCGCCGCCACCGACGTGAAGAAGAGCAGGTAGGGAAGAAGAAACAGGAGGCGAGGCCCGCGGGGCGCTCCCCCGGGGGAGCTCTTCGCAAGCGCCGGCAACACTCTTCGCAGTCCGTCACCGACCCGGCGCGCAGCGAAGCGCAGGCGCGAGCCCACCCCCCGCACTCCCAAAGGCTCGCGCCGGTCCCCCGGGGGAGCGCCCCGCGGGCCTCGCCGGCCCGAGCGGCGATCCCCCGTCATCGCAGCCGGCGCAGCAACCGCCGCGAGCGCTCGACTGCCTCGCGTCGTAGCGTTTCGGTAGCCGAGAGCTGCGGCGCGTACCGCAAGTAGTGAAGGTCGTCCGCCAGCTGAACCAGCTCCCGAGCGGCCTCCCTCTCCGCCCCCTGCGCCGCCAACTTCTCCGCCCAAACCGTAGAAGCAGTCCCCGGCGGCAGATTCCATCGCGCCGCCAGGTAATCCCGCCAGGCTTCCTCGATCCGCGCCGCCGCCTGCCGCGGCCGCTCCTCCCCTTCAGCCTCCCGCAGCCGCCCCGCCAGCACCTTCGCCGGCGCCCCCCCGCGCACCCGCCCGTGCCCCGCCCGCCCCCCATTCCGCCGCCAGACGATCCCCGCCACCACCCCCACCCACGGCAACGCGAAGAGCCAAGGCAGCAGCCGCTCATCGAAGCGCCGCGCCGGCTCAGGCGGCAGCGCCGCGCTGCGGATCGAGTGCAACCGCGCCGCCGCCGCCGCCGACCCCGGCTCCGCCGGCCGCACCGCCAGCTCCACCACCGGCGCCGAAGCCAGCCGGTAGCTGGCCGTCTGCGGATCGAAGAACGGCACCTCCGGCAGGTTCAGCGCGTAGCGCCCGGCCCGCTCCGGCACCACCACCCAGCTCCACGAGCGCCGCCCGCGCACCGTCTCCTCGCGGATCTCCTCCTCGGCCTGCTGCTGCGGCGGGAAGACCTCCAGATACCGCCGCTCCGGCAGCTCCGGCGCGCGCACCCCCTGGAGGTTCCCGTCGCCCGCGAGCGTCAGCGTCAGCGTCGCCGCCTCGCCCACCGCCAGCTCCTGCGGCTCCAGCCGCGCCGCCAGCTCCAGCCGCCCCACCGCGCCGCTGAAGCCCACCGGCGCCGGCGGCAACGCCCGCACCTCGACCGCCACCGGCGGGCTCGACGCCGTGAGCTGCTCGGGCCGCGTCATCGGCGGCCCGAAGAAGCGCCGCTCGCCGACGCGCACGATCAGCTCCATGACCGACGGCGCCAGCTCGTGCCGCCCCGGCCGCAGCGCGAAGATCGCCTTCTTGAACAGGACCACGCGCCCGTAGCGCACCCCGTCTACCTCCACCATCTCGGTCGGCAGCCGCTGCGCCAGCGGCAGCTCGCGCACCCAGAAGCCGCGGAACTCGGGCAGGCTCTTGGGCTGGATCGCGTCCACGTCGTCGCGCGTGTAGAGGTAGAGCGTGTAGACCGCCTGCTGGCCGGCGTAGGGCCGCTCGGGCGCCACCTCGGCGTCGAGGAAGACGCGCGGCCGGTCGGGCCGGCCGAGGCCCTCGAACGGGTTGCCGCCGAAGAAGCGCTCCCAGGCGTCGCGCGGCCGCGGCTGCACCCGGCGCGGCGCCGCGAGGCCGGCCGGCTCCTCCTGCACCTCGATGAACTGCGCCGGCAGGTCCACCACGCCGCCGCCGACCCGCAGGCGCACCGCGTGAACCGCGGCGCGGCCGGTCCCGAGCGGGCGGAGCTGCCAGGCGAGGCGGAGGGAGCGAGCGAACGCGCCGTTGATCGAGCTCGTCTCGCTCATCTCGTAGGGACCGGAGACCAGCTCCAGGTTGTCGAGCTCGAACTCCGGCTGGAAGCGCAGCCGCCCGAAGCCGCTGCGGCGGGCCTCGATCTCGAGCGTGGCGGTCTCGGCGAGGCCGATGCGCTCGGGGGTGAGGCGGATGGAGGTCTCGAGCTCGCCGGCGAGGGCGGGGGAGGAGAAGGCGGCGAGCACCGCGACAAAGGCGAGAAAAGCAACCAAGGCAACCCTCGTCATCCTGAGCGCAGGGATGGGATGGACTCCTCCTGCGACTGGTGCGGCATCGACGTGCCAGAGTCGCCGGTGGGCAACCGAAAGGAGGAGTCCGCGATGAAGTCTACGACCATTGCCGTCGATTTGGCCAAGACCGTTTTTCAGGTAGCGATCTCGCATCATCCGGGGAAGGTGGCGGAATCGCATCGTCTGACGCGGGGCCAGCTGGTCCGGTTTTTCGCCACGCGCCAGCCGGCGGTCGTGCTGCTCGAGGCCTGCGGCACCGCCCACTTCTGGGCCCGCCAGCTCCAGCAGCTTGGCCATGAGGTCGTGCTGCTGCCGCCCCGCGAGGTGCGGTGCTACGTGACGGGCAACAAGACCGACTGCACCGACGCCAAGGCCCTGCTCGAGGCCCACCGCAACGAGGAGATTCGGCCCGTCCCCGTCAAGTCGGTGGCTCAGCAGGCCCTCGCCGCCCTGCATCGACTGCGCTCGGCCTGGATGGCCGACCGGACGGCCCGCATCAACCTCGTGCGCGGCCTGTTGCGGGAGCTGGGTCATTCGATCCCCGTGGGCGCTCGCCACCTCGTCCCTCACACGCGGGCTTTGCTCGAGAGCCCACCCAGCGAGCTGCCGGCATCGCTGCGCCTCGCTTTGGCCGAGGCTTGCGACGAGATCCGGGACTTCGAACGGCGCATCCAAGCCGTGGACAAGCAGCTGGCGGCCCTGGGGGCGCAGACCCCGGTCGTCGAGCGCCTGCGCTCGATCCCCGGCGTCGGCCTGCTCACGGCGACGGCCCTGGTGGCTTTGGTCGGGGAGGTGCAGCGCTTCCCCACCGGCCGGCATTTCGCCAGCTACGTCGGCCTCACCCCGCGCGAACACTCGAGCGGTCTGCGACGCCGATTGGGGGCGATCAGCAAACGCGGCTTGGCCAACAAGATAGCCCGCATCGTCTGGGCCGTGTGGAGGAACGACCGTTGCTTTGAGGCCCGCTGCAGCCCGGCTTGAGAAACCGCGCTCCCTACCCTGAGCTGCTCGGTGAGGACAACGGATGGCACGATCGGTCAGACCAGCGTCTAGGAGAAGCCGAAGATCCTTCCGGCCACTCCACGAGGCCGCCGTAGCGATTGGCTCCCCGACGCGCGACTTCCATCCTGGCCCGGAGCTGCCGACGAGCTCCACACAGAGGCCGAAGATACGAGTGCAGTCTCTCGATCGCGACATCCGTCACGCCTCACCCTGGCCCTTGAGGAAGGGAGCTACTTGACGAAGGAGTCCAGATACGAAGGATCTGGGGGCCGGGACGCTGGGTGCCTTCACCCCCGCCCAGATCCTTCGCTGCGCTCAGGATGACGTTGAAGGTCCTCACCAGTCCTTCCCCCGCAGCGCCTTCCGCCGCGACTGCTTCGCCGCCGTGTCGCGCCGCTGCTGGCGCTCCAGGTTCTCGACCGACTCGAGCAGTGCCGCCGCTTCGCCGGCGCTCATGTCGGGCTGCTCGTCGAACTTGGGCAGCGGCGACCCCTGCGGCCGCTGCCGCGGGCGCTGCTCGCCGCCGGGGCCGGCCGGGGAGGGCTGCGGCGGCTGCTCGCGCGGGTTGTCCTGCCGCCGCCCCTGCTCGCGGGTCTGCTGATCGCCGCGCCGGTCGCCGCGCGCGCCCTGGCGCGGCAAACCCATGCGCTGCCGCCGCTGCTTCTCCCGCTCGCGCAGGGCGATCTCCAGGTTGTGCTTGGCGTCCTGGTCGCCGGGGGTGAGACGGAGGGCTTGCTTGTAGGCCTCGACGGCCGCCGCCGGGTCGCCCGAGGCGAGCTTGGCGTTGCCGAGGTTGTAGTGGGCCGCCGGCGCCAGCTCGCGCGGCGCGCCCTTCGCCGCCTGTTCGAGCACCTCTGCGGCGCGCCGGTCCCGCTTGGCCGCGAGCGCCGCGGCGCCGGCGTTGTACTGCGCCCGCGGGTCCTCCGGCGCCAGGCGCAGCGCCGTCTCGGCGTACCGCAGCGCGTCGGCCCCTTCGCCCGCCGCGTGCGCCGCGACCGCCCTCTCGGTCCGCTCGCGCGAGTTGTAGAGCCAGCGCTGCACGCCCGCCGGGAGCTGCGGCCGCCAGCCGAGGTCGGGGAGGGCGGCGGCGCCGAGCGCGAAGAGCAGCGGCAGCACCTTGACGGTCATCGCGCCGGCTCCTCGGTAACGAGCGAGCGCGGCGCCGGCGCACGCCGGAACGGCCGCACGAGCAGGTGGAGGAGGAGCGCCAGACCCGCCAGCCCTAGCGGCCACTGGAAGCGCTCCTCCAGCGACGCCAGGCTCTGCCCTTCGAGCGCCCGCTTCTCCATGCTTTCCACGCGCCCGACGGCCTCGCGCAGGTCCGCTGCGGCGCTGGTCACCCGCCGGTAGCTGCCGCCGGTGGCCTGCGCCAGCTCCTCCAGCGGCTCCTCGTGGAGCTGGCTGATCACCACGCCCCCGTTCGCCTCGCGCTTGAAGTCGCCGCCGGGGATGGGCACCGGCGCCCCCTCGGGCGTGCCGACGCCGAAGGCGTGCACCACCACGCCTTCGTTGCGCAGCGCCTCGATCGCCTTCTCCAGCCCGCCGCCGTGGTCCTCGCCGTCGGAGAGGACGATCAGCACGCGGTGCTTGCGCTCGCCCGGCGGATAGAGCCGGCGCGCGGCCTCGAAGCCCGGCGCCAGCTCGGTACCGGGGACCGGCAGCGACCCCGGCTCGACGGTGTCGAGGAGGAGGTCGATCACCGCCGCGTCGATGGTGAGCGGCGCCAGCACCATGCCGGTGCCCTCGGTCTGCACCAGCGCCACGCGGTTTCCCGGCAGCCGCTCGACGAGCCGGCGCACCAGGCTCTTCGCGACGTAGAGCCGCGACGGCGGGACGTCCGCCGCCGCCATCGAGAGCGACGAGTCGAGGAGGAAGACGACGTCCACGCCATGCCGCTCGACCTGCTCCTCGCTCGTCCCCCAGCGCGGGCGGGCGAGCGCGAGGCCGGCCCCCAGGACGGCCAGCGCCAGGGTCAGCACCGAGAGCACGACCCGGCGCGGCCGATGCGCGGCGAAGAGCCGGTCCCAGAGCCCGCGCGCCGCCCAGGCCGCCGCCGCCGCCAGCCGCCGCCGCCACGCCCAGCCGGCGGCCAGCGCCACCGCGGGCGCGAGCAGGGCCAGCCAGAGGAGGGAAGGCGCTCCCCAGCTCATGGCTCGGCCGTCACCTGCGCGAAGGCGCCCGCCAGCGGCAGCAGCAGGAGCCCCAGCGCCGTCCAGACCAGCGGCGGGAACGCCTCCTGGTAGCGCACGTAGCGCTTGACCTTGAGCGGCGTCCGCTCCAGCCGGTCGATCGCCTGGAAGACCCCGCGCAGGCTCTCGGGGTCGGTGGCGAGGAAGAAGCGGCCGCCGGTGCGCCGGGCGATCGCGGCCAGCAGCTCGGTGTCCACGGGCAGGTGCATCATCAGCCGCTGCACCACGACCGCTCCGGTCAGCGGATCGACGTTGCGCATCGGCACCGGCACCCGGCCCGCGCCCTCGATGCCGACGCCGATCGTGTGCACCTTGATCCCCAGCCCCTCGCAGAGCGCCGCCGCCGAGCGCGGGTCGATCTCGCCGGCGTTGTTGACGCCGTCGGTGACCAGCACGACCACCTTGCTGCGCGCTTCGCTGTCCTTGAGCCGCGAGGCGGCGTTGGCGAGACCGACGCCGATCGCCGTGCCGGCGGGCAGGGTGTCGAGCTCCAGCGAATCGACGATCAGCGCCAGCATCTCGCGGTCGGTCGTCAACGGCGCCCGGCTCATCGCGGCGCCGGCGAAGACGACGAGGCCGATCCGGTCCGCGGGCCGCCCGGCGATGAACTCCTTGACCACCTGCTTGGCAACGTTCAGCCGGTTCTGCGGCCGGAAGTCCTCCGCGCCCATGCTCCCCGAGAGGTCGAGCACGACCTGGATGTCGATCCCTTCGGTCAGGCTCTCCTCCCAGGCGTAGCCGAGCTGCGGCCGCGCCAGCGCCACGACCAGGCAGGCGAGGGCGAGGAGCCGGGCGTAGAACGGCAGGTGGAGCCGCCAAGCGCCGCCGGCGCGCGCCGGCAGGCGGCTGTAGGTCAGCGCCCCGAACGCCGGCCGCCGGTGATGGAGCCAGGCCAGCAGCGGCAGCGCCAAGAGCGCGAGCAGCCAGAGCGGGTCGGCGAGGTGAGGGAAGGGCTGCTGCATGGCGCTCCCGCTAAGCGGCCCTCGGCGGCGCGGCGGCGCCCTCGGCCGTGGCGAGGACCGGCGGCCGCAGCTCCCGCTCCAGCTCCTCGGCGAGCGCGCGCGCCCGCTCCACCCGCCCCTCGGTCTCCTCGCGCCCCACCTCCTGCCGCGCGAACTTCACCAGGTCGCAAGCCCGCAGCAGCTCCACCATCCGCCGCACCAACGGCGCCGGCAGCCGCCGCCCGAGGAGCTGCCGATGAATCTCCGTCGTCGTCCGCTCCAGCGCCGCGAACCCCGCAGCCCGCCCCAGATATCTCCGGAACGCGTGCGACAACCGCGTATGCACCCGCACCGACGACCCCTCCGCCGCCAGCCGCTCCAGCTCCGCGAGCAACTCCGGCAGCGCCTCCAACACCGGCACCTCTTCCGCCTCTTCGCTCCCACGCCGGCTCCACGCATAAAGCGCAATCGCCCCCGCCAGCATCAGTCCCGCCACCGCCAAGCTCCACCAGAAGGCCTCCCCGATCGGCAGCCCAACCGGCGCCTTCTCCGCCTTCGGCTCCGGCGACTCGTCCCCAGGAGGCAGCACCGACCGCACCTCGATCGAAACCCCCTCCGGCGTAACCACCCGCACCGTCCCCCCCGCCAGCGGCACCACCACCTCTACCGGCGGCAACGCCAGCCGTCCGGGCGCAAACCCAGTCAACACCACCCGCTGCCGCCAAGCGGCCCCCGCCCGTTCCACCTGCCCAGCCTCAAGCACCTCGGCATCGCCCCACCCCCGACGCCACGAAGGAAACCGCGGTGGCCCCGTCATCCCTTCGGCCCCCACCAACGCGAGCTCTGCTGTCACCCGATCGCCCACGGTGATCGTCCCCGGAAAAACCTTCACCTCCACCCGAGCCCCAGCCTGAGCAAAGAGCGGTGTAAGGGACAAAAAGCCAAGCACAAGCAGCATTCCGAATCGGCCGATGCCGGTCCCCGGGGCCAGCCAGGTCTCCGGAGCGCCGGGCGCTCCGTCCGCTCCCCGTCGCAGTCCACCGTGCGAGGCGCCGGAGCCGCCCACCGTGTTTGCCGGCAACACTCCCCTGAACCAGCACGCGAAGCGCGGACACCAAGGAGCGCCCGGCGCGGAGGAGAGCCTGGTGGCCCCCACACCGGAACCCCCGACGGCACGCATCTTCTTCACCGTCACCGCTGCAACCTCCGCCGCCGCTGCTCGAAGAAACTCAGCAGCGTCGGCAGATAAGGCCGGTCCGTCCGCAGCTCCAAGTGGTCCACCCCGAGCCGCCGCAAGAGCTGCCGCAGCTCCGCCCGCTCCCGCTGCCGCCGCGCCGCATGCTCCCGCGCCCGCCGCCGCCCGGTCACCACCCCGACGCGCCCAGTCTCAGCATCCCGCAGCACCACCGGCCCCACCGCCGGAAACTCCAAATCCCGCGGATCCACCACCTCCACCACGATCAAGTCGTGCCGAGCCGCCGCCGACTTCAACGCCGAAGGACAAGCCGCCCCGATGAAGTCCGACACCACGAACAACACCGCCCGCCGGTGCAACGCCGACAACACCGCCCCCAGCCCCGCCTCCAGATCCGTCCCCCCATGCGCCGGCCGATCCAGCAGCTCCCGCACCATCCGCAGCACGTGCGTCCGCCGCCGCCGCGGCGGCAGGAACAGCTCCAGCCGGTCCGAGATCAGCGCCGCCCCCACCCGGTCCTGGTTGCGCACCGCCGCAAAAGCGATGAGCGCCGAGACCTCCGCCGCCAGCTCGCGCTTGAGAATCGCGCGCGAGCCGAACGACAGGCTCCCCGAGACGTCGATCGCCAGAAACACCGTCAGGTCCCGCTCCTCGACGTACTGCTTGACGAAGGGCTCCCCCATCCGCGCCGTCACGTTCCAGTCGATCGAGCGCACGTCGTCCCCCGGCTGGTAGGGTCGCACCTCGGCGAACTCCATGCCGCGCCCCTTGAAGACCGAGTGGTAGTCGCCGGCCACGCCCTGGTCGACCAGCCGGTTGGTGGCGATCTCGATCCGCCGCACCTTGGCCATCAGGTCGGCGGGGAGGCGGCGGGCGGCCGCCTTCGTGCGGGCTTGCGCGCTCGGGGGGGCCGGCTGCCGGCGGACGAGGCGACCGAGGGCCTCCAGCATCGCGGACGTCCTAGGGGACGGGAATGCGGTCGAGCAGGCGGGCGACGAGGTCGTCGGAGGTGATCTCCTCGGCCTCCGCCTCGTAGGTGGGGATGAGGCGATGGCGGAGGACGTCGGCCGCGACCTCCTTGACGTCCTCGGGGATGACATAGCCGCGCCCGCGCACCAGCGCCATCGCCTTGGCGGCGCGCGCCAGGTAGAGCGTGCCGCGCGGCGAGGCGCCGAAGGAGATGAGCGCCGCGATCTCGCCCAAGCCGGCGGCGCGCGGGTCTCGCGTGGCGCCGACCAGGTCGATCACATAGTTCCGGAGCTTGGCGTCGAGGTAGACCGAGTCGGCGGCACGGCGCAGGGCGAAGAGGCGCTCGGCGTCGAGGACCGGCGTCACCGGGATCTCGCGCTCGACGAGCATGCGCTCGAGGATCTCCGCCTCCTCGGCGCGTGAGGGGTAGCCGACCTTGAGCTTCAGCATGAAGCGGTCGATCTGCGCCTCGGCGAGCGGGTAGGTGCCCTCCTGCTCGATCGGGTTCTGCGTCGCGAGGACCATGAACGGCTCGGGCAGGAAGTGCGTGCGGTCGCCGAGCGTGACCTGCCGCTCCTCCATCGCCTCGAGGAGCGCCGACTGCACCTTGGCGGGGGCGCGGTTGATCTCGTCGGCGAGCAGGAGATTGGTGAAGATCGGCCCCGTGCGCGGCACGAACTCGCCGGTGCGCTGGTCGTAGATCAGCGTCCCGACGAGGTCGGCGGGCAGGAGGTCGGGCGTGAACTGGATGCGCTGGAAGGCGATGGCGAGGGTCTGCGCCAGCGTCTTGACCGCCAGCGTCTTGGCCAGCCCGGGGACCCCTTCGATGAGCACGTGCCCGCGCGCCAGGAGACCGACGACGAGGCGGTCGAGCAGGTAGTCCTGCCCGACGATGACCTTGCGCAGCTCCCCCTCGACCCGCTTGAGCGCGAGCGTCTCGCGTTCAACTTCCAGCATGGGCGCGGCGCCGGAGGGCGCAGACGAGGGCGTAGAGAGCGTGGGCTCCATCCGAGGGGCCAAAGTGCAAGTGGGGTGCCACGGCGGAGGCCCGTAAAGCCTTGGAGCAACGGCCGTAAGCGGCCCATTCGCCCCCCAGCGATGCCATTTCGGCAGGGGAGGGCGGCGCACGGGCAGCCGCCGGCCCTCCGCGGGCCGCCGCCGTGCCCGCGGCGCTCGCCGCCGACCCTGCGGTAGCCGCCGCCGAGCCCGCGGCGGTCGCCGCCAGCCCTGCGGTGGTCGCCGCCGAGCCCGCGGTGGTCGCCGCCGAGCCCGCGGTGGTCGGCGCCGAACCTGCGGTGGTCGCCGCCAAGCCTGCGGCAGTCGCCGCCAGCCCTGCGGTGGTCGCCGCCAAGCCTGCGGCGGTCGCCGCCGTCCGAAAGGCGGTCGCCGCGGTCCGAAAGGCGCTCGCCGCCGAGCCCACGGCGGTCGCCGCGGAGCCCGCGGTGGTCGCCGCCGCCTCCGCGGTGATCGCCGCCGCCCCCGCGGCAGTCGCCGCCCGCCCCGCGGTGGTCGCCGCCGGCTCCGCGGCGGTCGCTGCTCATCCTGCGGCGGTCGCCCCCGGGCCCGCGGCGGTCGCCGCCGTCCGAAAGGCGATCGCCTCTGTCCGAAAGTAGCTCTCCGGGAACCTCACGGCGCCCGCCGCCGCTCGCCGGACGCTCAAACCGCCCGGATCACCAGCTTCCCGGAGCGCACCTCCACCTCGTACCCCTGCCCGAGGTCGAACCCCGCCGCCCGCAGCCACCGCCCCGACAGCCGCAGATCCGGCACCCGCTCGCTCCCGGCCACCGCTCGCACCCGTCCCCGACCGGCGCCCCGCCGCCCGCGCCTTCTGCGCCCGCTCGCTCTTCTCCTCCTTTCGCGCCCGCCGCTCTAAGACGGCGGCGACGGCACGCCCCGCCGGGCTCTCGAAGAGCTCGGAGAGCGTCAGGTTCTCTGCGATGGGGAAGAGGAGGTGCGGGGCGTCAGAGGCTCCCAGCGTGCGGCCAGCTTCACGCGTCCTTGTCGATCATTCTGCTACTCTACTTATGCCCAAGTGTAGTCTCCCTGCGGCAAGCAAGCGACGGCCTCCCTCGAATCAAGATCTGCCTACCTGTTATACTCGCTAACTAATTCAGCGGCCCACAACATCGGCGCGGTTGGGCCGCGAGGGGTTGAGAGCCTGACCAAAAACCGAAAGGAGAAGCATTTCACGGACCCTGTCAAATGTGGTCACTGCGGGAACACTGCGCCGATGGAGATAGGAAGCACGCTCTCGCAGCTCAAGGAGTCGGGAGATCCGCGGAATGGCCCTGCCTGGGAGGAAGGCTATATCTATGACCTCTTGATCTGTCCGGCATGTCAGGAAGTCACGCTACGGCGTTACTATTGGCATGAACTCATGGAGCCAGACGAGGCGAAGGTCGAGTTCATCTTCCCCAGCTCGCCCCACGACCTTCCCCTCGGGCTTCCCCTGGGACTACGGCAGGAGTATGAGGCTGCCCTAAAGGTGCGGGCGATTAGCCCCAATGCTTACGGCGTTCTTCTCGGAAGGCTTCTTGAGCTTGTCTGCGAGGAACGTAAGGCTACGGGTGGGGGATTGAGTGCGCGCCTGAAGAAGTTGGCTGACCGAGGCGAGATTCCAACGCTCTGTTGCCGATCCTGGGCGCGGCGCTGGCTGTACTCGCACAGATGTGGGACAAGTTTGACAAGGACCCTGCTCTGTCCACACAAGCGCACCGCATCATTATCTGGCTAGCCATCGTGTTAATCAACGTGGTACTCATCGCACATTCCGAAGTTGGCTGGGAGTCATACAACAACGTTGTTTACCTTGAGAACCACCTTCGGCCAAAAGTCATTGCGTGCCTTCGGAGCATGGGCAGCACCGACGGCTCTGCGCTGGCCTATGAATCCTATCTTCGGCTGCAACGAGGACGCGGGCCGAAATGGTGGGAGACACCAGGCCCGCTGGTGAGCGTCGGTCTGGTGCTCGGAGGTATCATTCTCTTTGGTGGTGTCTATCGTTGGACCGGCGTGGAGTGGGTGGCCGTTCCTATTAACCTGTTCCTGTTCTTCATGGTCACTAAGGTCACGCTCAAGATGGTGCGCCGGCGCGGCGACATCGGAAGGACTAGCGAGCAACCCTAGCTTTTCTACTCCTTCTTCAGTTCCTTGACGGCCTGCGCCGTCCAATCGCTAACATACTGCTCCTTGTCTGGGCGCTCGTTGAGGCTCCACCCTGGCCCACAGAGACTGAGGCGCTTGATCCCCTTCCTGTGGTATAAGCCCATCTCCAACTCGGGCCCTTCTGGGGAGGTTCCACTGGCGCGAATACGGAATCCCTTCTCGTCGCCGATCGCTTCCTTCATGACCCGCCGAACCCAACCGAAGTCGTCGATTCGAGGCACCGAGCGCTCCTCCTCTTCACTCCGGACCGGTAACCCTAGCACTTACTGCCGTCGTCGAATCTGCGGTACCTGAAAACATGCCTACACAGTCCACTGAAGAGAAGACCTGCGGCAACTGTGGCTCTCTCTACGAACTCCGATCCGCCCGGACACCTTTCCGCGATCACGATCGGATCCTGTGCTCCGTATGCGGAGCTCTACTGCATGAGTGGAACGAGGCCCGCATCTGGCGCGCAACGCTGCTGAAGGCCGCGCCTCAGAAACCTTCGGGCACCTAAGAGATGCACGGCCTAGTGCTCCTTTAGCCGTTTCGCGGTTTTCACGCCCTGCTCGACAGCCCGGACGAAAGGGCTCCGCTCGCGCCAGCCGGGGCAGCTCAGGGATGAAAGGTCAGGGGCGGCAAGCTCGACGTTGATCTCGAGCCGCTCTTTGAGCGCCGGCAAGGCGCGGAAGAAGCTGTCGGCCTCCGGCTCCGGCTTGACGTCGACGTCGATCGTGCTCGTCCGCCAGCCGTATAGCACAGCACGTCTCCTCCGACCTCCCGGCCCAGCGCGCATGAAGCGGCCGAGCCGCTCTACCGGGCGGCGCATTCGGCCGCGTTCTCGAAGCTGACGAGGCGGCGCGCGAGGGCGTTGTAACGCGAGTGCGCCGAGTCCGGATCGGTTTCGGCGAGGCGTGCATAAAGCCGGTGTTCGGGGGAGGAGATCACGCCCTCTGGCAGGACGAGCCCGATGCGGCGGAGGCGCGGCGCGCCGATCGAGACTAGGAGTGCGGGCACCGACTCGATTCCCTGCTCCAGGTCGGCGATCCCTTCCCGCACCAGATCGCTCCCGGGGAAGTTTTCGAGCTCCACGCGGCGAGTATAGACGCGCGCCCGCGCCGGCTGAGCGCACAGTGGAGAGGGCGGAAATTCGCCCCACTGCCCCCGGGGGAGCACTCCCCATCGTCGGGGGAGCGTTCCCCGGCTCGTGGGACGAATTCCCGCGGTCTGAGCGCGGCTTCCCGCAGACCGGGAGGGTCTGCCCCGCGAGCCGGTGCAGCGTCTCGGCGGCCGTGGGCGTCCTCTCTCCGAGCCAGTGCGGTCTCCCGCGGCGTGCGGGGGCAAGCTCCCGGCGCCCGCGGGCGCGCTCCGCACGAGCCGGGGAGGCTTCACCGCGCGCCGGGGAGCAGTCCCCGGCTCTGCGGGAGGCTTCCTCGGCGCCTTCCCCGCGCTCCCGGCGCTCCGGGGAGGCTTCCCGGCCGCCGTCCCCTCACGTCCCGGCGGGTGGGGAAGCCTCCCCGCCTCTCTTCCCGCGTTCTCTAGGCGGCCGGGAGCATTCCCCAGCTTGCTCCCCGTTCACCCAGAGCGGTGGGGAACGCTCTCGATCGTCCTGCTGCCTCGACGCTGGGCTCGCCGCTGCTAGCCTTCGCGCCGTGCGGAAGCCGCCGCTGCGGAAGGGGTTGGGGCAGCATCACCTGGTGTCGGGGACGCTCTGCCGGCCGCTGGTGGGGTTCCTGGCGCCGGAGGGGGAGCGGGTGGTGGAGATCGGGCCCGGGGGCGGGGTGCTCACGCGCGAGCTGCTCGCTGCCGGGGCGCGGCGAGTCGTCGGCTTCGAGCTCGATCCCGCCTGGGCGTTCACGCTCCGGCGCCAGCTCCCCGACGCGCGGCTCGCGCTGGCCGTCGGCGACGTGCTCGATCTCGACTGGTCGCGCCTGCCGGCGCCGACGCTCGTCGGCGGGAACCTGCCCTACAACGTCGCCACCGCGATCCTCGAGCAGCTGCTGCCGCACGGCGAGCGCGTGCCGCGTGCTGCCTTTCTGGTGCAGAAGGAGGTGGCGGAGCGGATCGTCGCCGGGCCCGGCGATCCGGGCTACGGCAGCTTCAGCGTGCTCGTCGCCTGCTACGCGCGGGCGACGGTGCTCGGGCGCGTGCGGCCCGGGAGCTTCCGGCCGCCGCCGAAGGTCGAGAGCGCGTTCGTCGGTCTCGAGCTCCACGCGCCGCCGCTGCCGCCGGGCGAGATGCCCGCCTTCCTCGCCACCGTCCGGCTCGCCTTCGGCCAGCGGCGGAAGACGCTGCGCAACGCGCTGGCCGCCGGGTGGGGGAGGGAAGAGGCCGAGCGCGCGCTCGCCGCCGCCGGCCTGCCGTCCGGCGCCCGCGCCGAGGAGCTGGGGCTCGCCGATTTCCTGGCGCTCCACGCGCGGCGGCGGCCCTGATGCAGTGGGACCTGCTCGCCGCGATGCTCGCCTGCGCGGCCGGCGGCGTCGCGTTCTGGAACCTCGGCTTCCGGCCGCGGCTGCCGTGGCGGTGGGCCGCCGTCCTCGCCGCGCTCGCCCTCGGCCCGCTCCTGCCGGCGCTGCGGCCGGGGATGGTCTACGGCCCCTTCGACACCAACGCCTCGAAGCTGCCGTGGGCGATGTCCACCGCGGAGCTCGGCGCCCGCCCCGAGAGCCCGGGCCTCAACGACATCACCCTCCAGCTCGTTCCCTGGCAGACCGAGGCGCGGCGGCAGCTCCTCGCCGGGCGCGTGCCGCTCTTCAATCCGTACTCCGGCGCCGGGCAGCCCCTCCTCGGCAACGGTCAGTCCGCGCCGTTCAGCGCGGTCTCGCTCCTGGCGCTGCCCTTCGACCCGCGGCGGGCGCAGTCGCTGCGTGCCTTCCTCAAGGTGCTCCTCGCCCTCGCCGGCACCTTCCTCGCCGCGCGCCAGCTCGGCTGCCGCCCCTGGCTCGCGCTGCCGGCGGCGGTCGCCTACGCCTACGGAGGGTCGCTGGCGGTCTGGCAGCTCTTCCCGCACGCGGAAGTCATGGCGCTCTGGCCGTTCGCCTTCCTGGCGAGCGAGCGGCTGCTCGCCGCGCCGGAGGAGCGCCGCGCGCGGGCGCTCCTGGTCCTCGCGCTCGCCGGGATGCTCCTCGCCGGCCACCCCGAGACGGCGGTCGCCGCCGGGCTCGCTCTCGCGGGCCGCTGGATCTACGTGCTCCTCCGGCATCGGCGCGATCCGCTGCGCCGGCGCGCCGTCGCGACGCTCTGCGCGGGCGCGGCGCTCGCGATTCTCCTCACCGCGTTCTTCATCCTGCCGCTGGCGCAGACGGTCCTCGGCTCGGAGAAGCTCGCCCGCGCCAACGCCGGGGCCGTGGAAGTCGCGCCGGCGGCCGCGCGCGCCGCGTCACTCGGTGCCCTGCTCAACCACGTCGCGCCGGGGATCTACGGCACGCCGCAGCGGGGAGGGGAGCGGGGGCCTTCGACGCTGCACTGGCTGGTCGAAGGGACGGTCGGCCTGCCGGCGCTCCTCCTCGCCCTCGCCGGCCTCGCCGCCGGCACCTGGCGGCGCCCGCCGGGCGGCTACCTCGCGCTGCTCGCGGCCGTCGCCTACGCGCTCCACCTCGATCCCGGCGTCCTCCGGCCGCTCTTCCGCGGCGTCCCGCTCCTCAACGCCTTCGCGTTCCGCTACCTGGCCTACCTCGGCGGCTTCGCGGTCGCGCTCCTCGCCGCGCTGGCACTGGAGCGCTGGGCGGCCTCCCGCGCCGACCGCGCCGCCGGTTCCCGGGTACTCGCGCCGGCCGTCGGGATCGCCGTCGCCGTCCTCACTCTCGTCCAGCTCCGCCTGGCCTTCGCCGGCTACGTCCCGACCGTCCCCGCGGCCGTCGCCTACCCGGAGGTGCCGCTCCTCGCGCGGCTGGCGCGCGAGCCCGGACCCTTCCGGTTGATCGGCACGCGCGGCGTCCTGCCGCCCAACGCCTCGACGGTCTACGGCCTGCGCGACGTGCGCTCGCACGACCCGACGGAGTGGGCGCGCCTCGTCGCCTGGCAGCGCGCACGGCTCGACCTCGACACCCGCCGCTACCACAAGCACTACCCCGGCCCGCGCCCGGAGCACCTCCCCGCGCTCCGCCGGCTGGGGGTCCGCTTCCTGCTCTCCGGCCCGCGCCTCCGCCCCGGCCCGCCATGGATCGACCGCGGCCAGTTCGGTGCGACCCGCCTCTGGGAGCTGCCGGGCGAGGTGCGCTGGGCGTTGTTCCAGGCGCCGCCACGTCGCGCGCGGGTGCTGGGAACGGAGGTGGACGGCGACCGGATCGACGTAGGGGTCGCGGTCCGCGAGCCGGCTTGGCTGGTCGTCGCCCAGGCGGCGGTACCCGGCTGGCGCGCGGAAGCCGACGGCCGGCCGCTCCCGACCGGCGTCGCCGACGGTGCCGTCCTGGCCGTCCGGGTTCCCGCCGGTGCCCGGCGCGTGCGCCTCCGCTACGTGCCGGCCGCCTGGCGGCTCGGCGCCGCGCTCTCGCTCCTCGGGCTGATCGGCAGCGCCGGCTGGCTCCGCCGCGGGGCCTAGCACAGCGGCGCCTGGCAGGCGCTGTGCTAGACTTCATCGCTAGTTAGACCCGAATCCTTCACCTGGAACCTGAACCGGACTTGAGCGCCGAGACCCACGTGCCTCTGGTCGTCAGCAGGAAGCGCGGCGCCGCGCCCCCGGCCCTCTCGCCGGAGAAGAGCCGCGAGCTGCTGGGCATCCTCCTGGTCGCCCTGGCGCTCTTCCTCGGGTTGGCGCTCGGCACCTACCAGCCCGAGGACCCGAGCTTCTTCCACCGCACCATCTCGGACACCTCGCGCACCCGCAACGCGGCCGGGCCGGTCGGGGCGGAGATCGCCGCCCTCGCCTTCCAGTTCCTCGGCGCCTCCTGCCTCGCGGTGCCGTTCTTCCTCCTGATCGGCGGCTGGCGCCGCCTCCGCCGCCGCAACGGCGAGAAGGTCGTGGGGCGCGGCATCGGCGCGCTGCTCCTCCTCGCCGCTCTACCGGCCCTGCTCCAGGTGCTCGTCGCCGAGGTCCCCTGGCGGCAGGGGACGGTCGCCGCCGGCGGCGCCTTCGGGGTCGTGCTCTCGGAGCTGCTCCTCGCCCGGCTCAACCTGCCGGGCACGCTCCTCGTCCTCCTCGTGGCGCTCCTGGCCGGCGCTCTCCTCGCCGTGCAGTCCACGCTCGACGACATGCTGCGCGCCTGGCGCGCCCGCCTCGCCCACGGCTGGCAGGAGTGGCAGCTCGCCCGCGCCCGGCGCAAGGAGCGGAAGGCGAAGGAGAAGTCGCGCCGCCGCGTCGTCGCCAAGCACCTGCAGCGCGCCGCCGAGGAGAAGCAGCGCAAGGAGGAGCCGGCGCCGCCGCCGGTCATCGCGCGCGGCCTGTCGGCGGCGGCGGCGGCGCCCGCCGGCGGGCGGATCGACCTGCCGCTGCGGCGGGTCGCCAGCGGCGGCGCCGACGGCGACCTGGCGCTCCGCCGCGCCC
>DATLOC010000075.1:0-84535 GCA_035536455.1 Thermoanaerobaculia bacterium
TTCCGCCGCAGCATGAACTACAACACCTGGCTGGCGAAGAACGGCTTCATGACCCTGACCGGCGAGGACGCCGAGCGCAAGAACCTCGAGGACCTCTTCGACCAGGGGGACTTCTTCGTCAACGTCGACTGGTCGAAGACCAAGGCCTACGCGCTGGGGCTCGGGCAGATCTACGTCAACCTCGCGGGGCGCGAGGCGCAGGGGATCGTCAAGCCCGGCGCGGAGTACAAAGAGGTGGCGGCGGCGATCAAGGCCGGGCTCGAGGCGTACGTCGACGAGGCGACGGGCGAGAAGCCGGTGGCGCACGTCTTCACTCGCGACGAGGCCTACGGCGTCTACGACCCCGAGCTGATCCCCGACCTCATCCCCTCGAACAACGACGGCTACCGCGTCGGCTGGCAGGACACTCTCGGCGGCATCGCCAAGGAGGTCGTCGAGGACAACACCGAGATCTGGAGCGGCGACCACTGCTCGGTCTACCCGCCGCTGGTCGAAGGCATCCTCTTCAGCAGCGTCCCCCTCAACACCCGCGCCGCCTACATGGGCGACGTCATGCCCACCCTCCTCGACCTCTACGGCGTCAAGCCCACCGCCAAGCTCGACGGCAGGAGCCTGCTCAAGAAGGGCGGGTGAGCAGGCTGCGGGCCCGCGCCGTCAGGAACCTCGTCGCCGTCGCGCTCGCGCTCGCGGTCGTCGCGCCGGCCGCCCCGCAGGCCGCGCCCCAGCCCCCGTCGCGCGAGCAGGAGCTGGCGGCGCTGCGGGCGGAGATCCAGCGGATCGAGGCGCGCCTCGCGGGGGCGCGGGCTCGGCAGAGCGGGCTGCGGGGGGAGCTGGCGGCGACGGACCTCGAGCTGGAGCTCCAGGCGCGGCGGCTGGCCGAGGCGGCGGCGGCGCGGGACCTGGCGGAGCAGAAGGTGCGCGCCGGCGAGGTCGAGGTGGCGCGCCTGGAGGCGGCGCTCGCGGCCAGCCGGCGCGACCTCCGCCGGCGCCTCACCGGCCTCTACCGGCTCGGTCGCCAGGGCTACCTGCGGCTCCTCCTCTCGATGCGCCCGGCCTCCGAGGTCGTCCCCGCGGTCCGCTGGGTGCGCTACCTCGCGCGCCGCGACCGCGCCGCGATCGACCGCCACACCGCCGCCCGCCAGCGCCTGGAGGCCGAGCGCCGCGCCCTCCTCGCCCAGCGCGCTGAGCTGGAGACCTGGATCGCGCGCGAGAGCGGCCGCCGCCTCTACCTCCTCTCGGTCCGCCGCCGCCAAACCGGGCTCCTGGACGCCGCCGAGCGGGAGCGCGGCGTCCTCGCCGCCCGCGCCGGCGACCTCGAGCGCAAGGTGGCGCAGCTCGCGGAGTTCCTGGACCTCCTCTACGGCCGCAACCCGGAGCGGCTCGCCGGTCGCCCGCTGCAGCGCTTCAAGGGGGTGCTCGACTGGCCGGTACGCGGCGACGTGATCGCCGGCTTCGGGCCGCGGCTCGACCCGCGCTATCGCACGCGGGTGCCGCACAACGGCGTCTCGCTGGCCACGACCGCGGGGTCGGAAGTGCGCGCGGTCTTCGCCGGCAAGGTCCTCTTCGCCGCCCCCTTCGAGGGCTACGGGACGACCGTCGTCGTGCACCATCCGGGGCGCGTTTTCACCCTCTACGCCGGGCTCTCCGGGCTGCGGACGGAGCAGGGAGCTATGGTACGCTTGGGCGATGTTCTGGGAGCCTCTTCCAGCAAGCTCTACTTCGAGATCCGCGTCGAAAACCGCCCCGAAAACCCACTGACCTGGTTGCGCTCACCATGACTCGAGTCCGGCTCTTCTTCCTCCTCGTCTCCGCGGCCCTGGTGCTGCCCATCCTGACCGGCACGCTGCTCGGCGCCGCCGAGCGGGAGAAGGCGCCGCAGGAAGACTCCTTCTACAAGTACCTCTCGGTCTTCAGCGAGGTGCTGTCGCACGTGCGGCAGGCCTACGTCGAGGCGCCCGAGGTCGAGATGCTGATGGCCGGCGCCCTCGACGGCACGACCGACGCCCTCGACCCCTTCTCGATCTACGTCCCGGCACGCCACGTCGAGTCCTACCAAAAGGCGCGCGCCATCGGCCGCCTCCACAGCGGCCTCGAGCTGCTCAAGGAGCGCGGCGTCGCCTACGTCGTCTCGGCGGAGAAGGGGAGCCCGGCGCAGGCGGCCGGGGTCAAGGCCGGGGACCTCGTCTCCGAGATCGGCGGGCGCTCGACTCGCCTGATGCCGCTCTGGGAAGTGCAGGAGCTGCTGGCCGCCGCGCCGGGCACCAAGATCGAGCTCGAGCTGATCCGCCTCGGCGAGCCGCAGCAGGTGACCTTCGAGCTGCGCCGATTCGACAACCCGGGGGCGGCGCTGGAGCGGGTGGAAGGGACGGCGCTGCTGCGCATCCCGTCCTTCCACGCCGAGACCGCCGGCCAGGTGCGCGCGGCGCTCGGGCCGATCGGCGCCGAGCGGCAGCTCTTGGTCGATCTGCGCGGCGTCGGCGGCGGCGAGGTCGAGGCGGCGTACGACGTGGCGAAGCTCCTCGCCCGCGGCGAGCTCGGCTCCCTCCTCCAGAAGGGGGAGCGCAAGGCCGGCTTCACCGGCGACGAAGCGCCGCTCTGGCAGGGGAAGATCGTGGTGCTGGTCGACCGCGGCACCCTCGGGCCGGCCGAGGTCCTGGCCACCGTCCTGCGCCAGCGGGCCGCCGCCGAGCTGGTCGGCGAGCCGACCTTCGGCCACGCCGGCCGCCCGGCCGCGGTCGAGCTGTCGTCGCGCGGGCGCCTCTTCTTCACCGACGCCTTCTACACCGGGCCCGACGGCACGGCGATCGACGACGGCCTGCAGCCCGACGTCCGCGTCGACGAGCGCAGCCGCACCTTCCTCGAGAAGGAGACGCCGATCGAGGAGCTGATCCTCCGCCGCGGGCTCCGCCACCTGCGCGGCGAGGACGAAGAGGCCAAGGCGGCGGCCTAACGGGCTGTCAGCGAACCGCGCCCGCCAGCTCCCGCAGGCCGCCGCCGTCGTTTCCGCCCCCCTGCCGTGACGCGCCGCCGCTCCCGCCGCCGGACGCGGCACCCCATCGCCCGCCTTCTCCTGCTGCTGCTGGTCCTCGCCGGGGCCGGCTACCTCTTCTATACGGCCGGATGCCGGGCGCGGGAGGACGACGACGGGCGGGACCGCGAGACCGAGCCCGCGACCGGCCCGGGCGCCGAGCGTGAGGGCGAGACGACCGCCCCGCGCGGCGAGGGCCCCGGCGAGGAGGAAGCGCCGCCGGCCGCCGAGATCCCCATCGAGCCCGGCGACGGCGCGCACGTCGCCCTGGTCATCGACGACCTCGGGGAACGCCTCGAGGAGCTGGAGGCGCTGGAGCGGCTCGGCGTGCCGATCTCCTACGCCGTCCTGCCCTACGCGGAGCAGACGCCCGCGGTCGTGGCAGCGCTCAAGGAGCGGGGGGAAGAGGTCCTCTGCCACCTGCCGATGGAGCCGGTCAACGGCCAGGACCCCGGCCCGGGCGCGCTGCGATTGGGAATGCCGGCGGCGGAGCTTGAGGCCTCGACGGAGGCGGCGCTGGCGGCCGTCCCCGGCGCGGTCGGGGTCAACAACCACATGGGCTCCGGCCTCTCGGCCGACCCGGGCTCGATGGAGTCGATCCTCGGCGTCCTGTCCCGGCACGGCCTCTTCTACCTCGACTCGCGCACCAGCCCGCAGAGCGTCGGCTACCGGCTGGCGCGCACCCTCGGCGTGCCGGCGGCCGAGCGGCAGGTCTTCCTCGACACCGACCCCGCCGCCGCGTCGATCCGCCGCGAGTTCGCCCGCCTCCTCGCCCTCGCCCGCCAGCGCGGCGCCGCGATCGCCATCGGCCACCCCTACCCCGCGACGCTGGCGACGCTGGCGCGCGAGGTGCCGCGGGCGCAGGAGCTGGGCTACCGCTTCGTGCCGGTGAGCTACCTCCTCGACCAGGCGGGGGAACCGCCCGAGTAGCGGAAGGCGCCGCGGGCCTCAGGAGGCTTCCGCGACGGCTCGGGAAGCTTCCGGACCGCCTCGAGAAGCTCCCTCAGCTACCTCCGGCCTTCCGTCCTCTTCGTGGGACGTCGTGGGGCCTGCTGTAAAGTCTTCGGCATCCCCACCCTCGCCAGCTTCCTCGACGTCCTTCTCTTTCTTCTCGGCGGTCTGCTCCTCGGCGCGCTGGCGCGGTGGTGGCGGCCGGAGGTGTCTTGGCGGGCCGGCGGCGGGTATCTGCTCCTCGCCTTTGCCTTCTACGCCGTGCCGCTCACCGGCCCGGCGAGCCAGGCGGCGACCGACATCGCCTACCTCCACCTCCCGTGGAAGGAGACGCTGGAGGAGCCGGTCCGGCCGGGGAACCCGACGCTCTCCGATGTACCGCT
Source organism: Thermoanaerobaculia bacterium (assembly GCA_035536455.1). Lineage (GTDB taxonomy): Bacteria > Acidobacteriota > Thermoanaerobaculia > Multivoradales > UBA5704 > DASUNQ01. The sequence goes on from DATLOC010000075.1 coordinate 4,363, forward strand.
CCAGATGCTCCCGTTCCGCGCCCTGGTGCGGGCGCGCCTCCTGGCCGGCGAGGCGCCGCTCTGGGCGCACGAGCTGGGGACCGGCCAGCCGCTCCTCGGCAACGCGCAGTCGGCGCCGTTCGCGCCGCTGCATCTGCTGGCCCTGCCGCGGCCGGCGCTCGCGGCGCTGACGGTGACCGCCGCCTGGCAGATGCTCGTCGGGCTCCTCCTCACGCACGCCCTCCTCCTGCGGCTCGGAGCCGGCGGCGTCGGCGCCGCCTTCGGCGCCGTCGCCTTCGCGCTGTCGAGCTACGCCGTGGCCTGGGCCTACCACCCGCTCGGCGCGGTCGCCGCGTGGGTGCCCGGCGTGCTGCTCGGCGTGGTCCTCCGGCGCGGTGAGCGCGGCGGCTTCGCCGGCCTCGTCGCCTGCGCCACGGCGGCGACCCTCGCCGGGCACCCCGAGAGCCTGGCCAACGCGGCGCTGGCGAGCGCGGCGGTGACGGTTGCGCTCCTCGTCGCCAAGGAAGCGGGGAAGCTCCGCTTCCTCGCCCGCCTCGCCGCGGCCGCGGTTCTGACCTTCGCGCTGTCCGCGCCAGCGCTGCTGCCCTTCGTCGAGACGCTGGCGGAGAGCGAGCGCTGGGAGGCGGTGCACCGCAACCCGAACATCGTCAAGCCCGGCCCGCCGTCACCCGCGACCCTTCTACCTGTTCTGCAGCCGCTCGTTCACGGCAGCCCGCGGGAGCGAACGTGGCAGGGGCCGGGCCGGAGCAATTTCAACGAGCTGTGCACGGTGTGGGCGGGGCTGGCCGCGCTGGCGGTGGCGATCGCGGGCGCGGTGACGCTCCGAGGCCCCGTCCTGGCGATCCTCCTCGCCGGCGGCGCCGCCCTCGCCGCTGCCCTACGCGTGCCGCCGTTCTTCCAGGTGATGGAGACGCTGCCGCTCCTCGGCCACGGCGCCCACGGCCGCCTGCGCCTCCTCTGGGTGCTCGCCGTGGCGATCGCAGCGGGTCTCAGCCTCGAGGCTCTCACCCGGCGGCGCACCGGCGCGATCGCCGGCGCCCTCGCCTTCACCCTCCTCGGCGTCGCGGTCGCCGCGCTGCCGCCGCCCGGGGACTCGCCGTGGACCCGCGCCTGGTGGCTGGTCGCCCTCGCCGGCGCCGCCGCCTGCCTCGCCGCCCTCCTCGTCCCGCGCTTCCGCCCCGCCTTTCCGAAGGTGACGCTAGGCGCGCTCGCCGTCGAGCTCTTCCTCCTCGGCGTCCGCTTCCACCCCGTGCTCGACCCGCGCTTCGACCTCTCCCCGCCGCCCGTCGTCGCCTGGCTCGCCGACCGCGCCCGCGAGGGCCCGCCCCACCGCGTCCTCGCCGACGGCCGCGACCTGATGCCCAACCTCGCCTCCCTCGAAGGCATCTGGGACGCCCGCGCCCACGACCCCATGTCCCCCGCCGCCCCCAGCTCCGTCATCGGCACCCGCCTCCGCCCCCACCACAAAGTAGGCCGCCTAGTCCTCCACGGCCCCCGCCGCGACCCGGCATTGGAGAACTACCTAGGTGTCCGCTACCTCCTAACCCGCCACCGCGCCCGCGTCCCACCCCCTTGGCGCTCCGTCTTCAACCACCAGGGCGGGCGAGTGTGGGAGAACCCGGAAGCCCTGCCGCTCTTCTTCATGCCGGAGAATGTGGAGCGGGTAGGGAGCCAACAGAAAGCCCTGGCCCGCGCCCGCGTCACCCCCGATTTCGCCGCGACGGCCGTGGTGGAGGGAGCGACGGCGCGCGCCGCCGCGCAACGCGGCACAGTGCAAATCGCCCGCGTACGACCGAACGGCTTCGAGCTGACCGTGGAAGGGCTGGGTGGGACAGTGGTCTCGAGCGTCAGCCAAGCCCGCGGCTGGCGCGCCACCCTCGACGCCCGTCCGCTCCCCCTCCTCCGCGCCAACGGCGCCTTCCTAGCCTTCAGCACGCCGCCCGGCCGTCACCGAGTCGTCCTCGACTACCGCCCCACAGGTTGGCCAGTTGGTTGGACCCTCTTCTTCGCCGGCTCGCTCGCAGCGATTACCCTGGCGTTACGAAGCCGTTCCCGGGAGAAGCGCCCCGCGAACGGCCTCCGGCACTTCGAGCGCTTGGCGTCGTCCGCACCGCTGATAAGTTCGTCGCGATGACCGCCGGTGCCTTCCTCTACGGACCGTTCCGCCGCATCAAGGCCGCCGTCGAGGCCGTGCCGGGCGCTCACCGCGCCTGGAAATGGCTTACCAGCCGCACCGGCGAGGGGAGGATCTACCGCATCCGCCGCGGGCCGATGGCCGGCACGCGCTGGCGCCGGCGCAACGCCCTCCCCTTCTGGTACCACCTCGGCATCTACGAAGTCGAGACCAGCCTCTTCCTCCAGGCACACCTCCGCCCCGGCGACAGCTTCTGGGACCTCGGCGCCAACGCCGGCTACCACACACTGCTGGCGTCGCGCGCGGTCGGTCCGCAGGGCCGGGTGATCGCCGTCGAGCCGGACCCCGGCAACTGCGCGACCCTGCGCGACCAGCTGGCGCTCAACGGCGTCGCCAACTGCATGGTGGTCCAGGCGGCGGTCGCCGACCGCACCGGAACGGCGCGGCTCGTGCTGCGCCCGTCCGACACGCGCACCCACGCGCTCCAGGAGATCGACAACCCGGCCATCGACAACCGGGGCGGCGATGTCGTCGAGGTCCCGACGTTGACGTTGGACGACCTCGCCGCCCGCTTCGGCCGGCCGAGCCTCGTCAAGATGGACGTCGAGGGCTCCGAAGTCCTGGCCCTGCCGGGCGGCGGCGCTCTCCTCTCCGGCCCCGACCGCCCGCCGCGGCTGCTCATCGCCACCCACGGCGCCGCGGCGCGGGCGTTCTGCCGCGACTTCCTGCGCGGCCTCGGTTACGCGCTCGAGGGCGATGCCGAGCTCGACGGCCAGTCGCTCGTCGCCATCGACCCCGCGCGGCGGCCCGCCTAGAGCCAGCCCTGCTCGCGGTACCAGCCGATGGTCGCGCGGAGCGTCTGGCGCAGGTCCAGCGGCGCGAAGCCGAGGACCCGGCGCGCCTTGGCGATCGAGAATGCCCGGTCGCTGTGGAAGAAACTCACCCGCCGGCCGTGGAGCGGGGGCTCGATGCCGAGGGGTGCGCAGCCGCGCTCGCAGAGGCGCGCGAGCGCCAGGACCGGCGCCAGCGGCAGCCGCAGCCGCGGCGGCGGCACGCCCAGCTCGGCGGCGATCATCGCGACCAGGTCGTTCAGGGTCGTGTACTCCTCGCCGCCGACGATGAAGGCCTCGCCGTAAGTGCGCTCGTTGCGCAGGCAGAGGACGAAGGCGTCGGCGACGTCGCCGACGTAGGCGGCCTGGAAGAGCGTCTCGCCCGAGCCGATCATCACGAACCGCCGCTTCTGGATCAGCCGGAAGAGCTTGATCATCCGGCGGTCGCCGGGCCCGACGATCGGCATCGGCCGCAGCGACGTCGCCGGCAGCCCCGTCTCGCGGTGGCGGCGCAGGACCGCGAGCTCCGCCTCGAGCTTCGTCGCCTGGTAGCGGTCGAGGGGGTTGAACGGCGTCTCCTCGTTGGCCGGAACCGCGAGGACACTGCCGTGGACGCCGACCGTGCTGCAGTTGAGGAGCTGCCGCACGCCGTGGCGGAGGCAGGCATCGAGGACGTTGCGGGTGCCGTCGACGTTGATGGGGCCGGCTTCCCTGGCGTCGGTGCCGGCGTGGCGGAAGTTGGCGGCGAGGTGGACGACCACCTCGGTGCCGCGCACCGCGCGGTCCACGACGGCGGCGTCGCGGATGTCCCCCCATACGGTCTCGTAGGGGGACCCCTCTTCGCTCGCCCGGCGGGACGGCCGCGCCAGGACCCGCACCGTCTCGCCGCCGGCGGCGAGGTGGGCGCAGACGTGGCGGCCGAGGAAGCCCAGCCCGCCGGTGACGAGAACGGAAGCGGCCGCCATGGCGGCGGGGAGCTTACTCCGCGCGCAGCACTTCGATCGGCCGGCGCTCGAGCGCGCGCCAGCTCGCCGCGAGGCCGGCGGCCACCGTCAGCAGCGCCGTCCCCGCCACCGCCGCCACCACCGCGGCCGGCTGGAACCGCCACGTCATCTCGAACCCTTCCGTCAACACCCGCCAGGCGAGCAGCGCCCCGCCCCCCGCCCCGATCACCCCAGCCACCAGCCCGATCAGCGCATACTCCACCGCATACGCCGCCGCCACCCCGCGCCGCGTCATCCCCAGCGTCTTCAGCAGCGCCACCTCCCGCCCCCGCCGCGCCGCCCCCGCCGCCACCGCGCCCGCGAGAATCGCGATGCCCGCCAGAACCGTGAACCCGCCGAGGAACCGGATCCCCAGCCCGATCCGCTCGAGAACCGCCATCACCTTCTCCAGCACCTCCCGCACCCGGATCAGCGTCACGTTCGGGTAGCGCGCCGCGATCAGGTCCTGCACCCGTTGCTCGCGGCCGCGCGGCAGCTCGGCGGCGGCGAGCCGCATCTGCGGCGCCGCCTCCAGCACCCCGGGCTCCGCGACCAGGAAGAAATTGATCCGGAAGTTCCGCCAGTCCACCGTGCGCAGGCTCGTCACCAGGAGCTCCAGCGGCACCCCTTGAATGTCGAAGGAGAGCGTCCCGCCGAGCCCGACCCCCAAGTCGCGCGCGAAGTCCTGCTCGACGCTCACCTCGGCGCGCCGCGGGTCGCGCCAGAGGGCGCCGGCCACCACCTCGTTGTCGTCCGGCAGCTCGCGCAGGTAGGTCAGCCGCTGCTCGCGGGTCAGCGCCCAGCGCCGCTCGCGGTCGCCGCGCGCGATCTGCTCGACGCTGCGGCCGTTGACGGCTAGCAGGCGCGCCGTCACCACCGGCACCGAGTCGATGTGTTGCGCCCCCTCGCGCTCGAGGATCGCCTCGACCCCCGGCCACTGGTCGGGCTGGACGTCGATCAGGAAGGCGCTCGGCGCGCCGGCCGGGAGGTCCGCGGCCAGCTCCTCGCTCAGGCGCCGCTCGACCAGCCACATCCCGAGCACGACCAGCACGCCGAGCCCGAGGGCGACGATCGCCCCCACCGTCGCCGCCCCCGGCCGGCCGAGCGCGGCCAGCCCGTGGCGCACCGCGAGGCCGCCGCGCTCGCGCGGCAGCCGGGCGACACCGCGGGTGACGGCGAAGGCGCCGAGCCAGAGGAGACCCGCGGCGACCGCCAGGCCGCCGGTGAAGCGGGCGCCCAGCTCCCACGAGCCCGACTGCGCCGCCGCCATCCCCAGCACCCCGGCGACCAGGGCGGCGAGGGTCGCCGCCGCGAGCCACCGGGTGCGCGGCAGCGGCTCGGCGTCGCGGCGCAGGACGCGCGCCGGCGGCACCCGCAGCACGTCGGCCAAGGGCAGCAGGCTGAAGAGGACGGCGACGCCGACCCCCAGCGCCAGCCCGCGCAGCAGCGCCAGCGGCTGCCAGGGGCGGATCAGCTCGGCCGGGATGAGGTCGGGGAAGAGCGGCGGCAGCGCCAGCTGCACCGCGGCGCCGGCGACGATCCCGGCCACGCTGCCGGCGAGCCCCAGGAGCACCGTCTGGCCGAGGTAGAGCCCGAGCACCTCGCGCGGCCGCATGCCGAGGCACTTCAAGACCGCGATCGCGTCGAGCCGCCCGGCGAGCCAGGCGCGCACGCTCTGCGCCACGCCGATGCCGCCGATGAAGAGCGAGAGCAGGGCGACGAGGCCGAGGAAGCGCTCGATGTCGCCCAACGCCTCGCGCAGGTTGGGCTGCGCCTCCTTGTAGGTCTCGACGCGCACGTTGGCGGCGCCGGCGGCGCGGCGGAGGACCGCGGCCGCCACCGCGACCCGCCCCGGCGCCTCGCCGTCCGGCAGCTTGACCAGGAGCCGGTGCTCGACGCGGCTGCCGCGCCCCAGGAGGCCGGTGCGCGCGAGCCCGGCGCCGGAGAGGAAGACGCGCGGGCCGAGACTCGGCGAGATGCTCAAGCGGTCGGGCTCGGAGCGCACCGTGCCGGCGACGCGGAAATCGCGGCCGCCGATGCGGATCGTGCCACCCACCGGCACGCCGAGCCTGGCCAGCAGCTCGGGGGCGGCGACGGCGGTGTCGGGCGCCAGGAGCGTAGAGAGGGGCCGGCGGGGCTCCACCTCAAGGGTGCCGTAGAAGGGGTAATGACCGTCCACCGCCTTGAGCTCGACGAGCTGGCTGGGGCCGGGGGCGCCGCTCGCGCGCGGCGGCGCGGCGACGACAGTCACCAGCTCGCGCACCCGCGTGGTCTGCGCGCCCGGGAGGACGGCGGCCGCACGCTCGATCGCCGGTGGCAGCGGCCGGATCGACTCGACCGCCAGGTCGGCGGCGAGGAGCTGGCGCGCTTCGCTGCGGATCCCCTGGTCGAGGCTCGCGGAGAGCCCGGCGACCGCGACGACCGCCGCCACGCCGACGCCCAGGCAGGCGACGAAGAAGGCGAGCCGGCCGGCCGCGCCGCGCGACTCGCGGAGCATCTGGCGCCAGGCGGTGCCGGCGGTCACCGCACGGCCTCGGCGGCCGGGTCCTCCGCATGCACGACGGAGCGCGCCGGCGGCGCGGTCTCCTCGCGCTCGATGCGGCCGTCGCGCAGGTGGACGAGGCGCGAGGCGAGGGCGGCGACGGCCGGATCGTGGGTGACGAGGACGAGGGTGGCGCCGCCGGCGCGGCGCAGCTCGACGAGCTGTTCGAGGACGCGGCGGCCGGTGGCGCCGTCGAGGTTGCCGGTGGGCTCGTCGGCCAGGAGGATGGGCGGCCGCGCGGCGAAGGCGCGGGCGAGGGCCACGCGCTGCTGCTCGCCGCCGGAGAGCTGGCTCGGGTAGTGGTGGCCGCGCTCGCTGAGGCCGACGGCGGCGAGGAGCTCGTCGACGCGGGCGCGGGCGTCGGGGCGGGCGAGGAGCTCGAGGGGCAGGAGGACGTTCTCGCGCGCGGTGAGGTTGCCGAGGAGCTGGAAGCTCTGGAAGACGAAGCCGATGTGTTCGCGGCGGAGGAGTGCGAGTTGGTCTTCGGAGAGGGTGTGGATGGGGGTGCCGTCGATGTGGACTTCGCCGCTGGTGGGGCGGTCTAGGCCGGCCATGAGGGCGAGGAGGGTGGATTTGCCGCTGCCGGAGGGGCCGAGGATGGCTACGAATTCGCCGGGGGCGATGGATAGGTCGATGCGGTCGAGGATTGTGAGATCGCGGCCGCCGGAGGGGAGGCGTTTGGTTAGGGAGCGGAGCTCTATGCGGGGGATCGACATGGGGACGGGAGACGGGAAGCGGCGGGCGGCGGGCATGCTTGTGGTACGCCGCAGCGCGGCGGAGCTTACCGTAACGCCCCCCGCCCTCCGGCATGCACTCCCCTGCGGGAACGGCGCGCGCTTTGTGGAGTGCGGAGGGAGGCGCGCGCCTCCGCTTCGCTTTGCGCCGGGATCGGTGGTGGATTGCACGGGGCGTTGCCCGGCGCTCGCTCAGAGGTCCCTCCGGGGAGCGCACGCCGGAGGGCTCCCCCCGCCCCGCTTAGAATCCGCGGCGTGAAGGCGTTGCCTGTTGCACTGCTACTCGTTGTCGCGTGTCGCGAACCGGCTCAGGAGGAGGTTGCTCCCTTACCTGAATCTTCTCCGGCGGCGGAGGCGCAGACCTCCGCGCCCGCAGAGGAGGCGAGCGGACCGCTAGTCGTCTTCTTGGGCGACAGCCTTACCGCGGGCTTGGGATTGGCGGAGGAGCAGGCGTTTCCGGCTTTGATTCGGGAGCGGTTGGTTGAGGAGGGGATTTCTGTGCGGGTGGTGAATGCGGGGGTTAGCGGGGACACTTCGGCGGGGGGGGTGCGGCGGTTGGAGTGGGTGTTGGGGCAGAAGCCTGACGTGGTGGTGGTGGGGTTGGGGGCGAACGATGGGTTGCGGGGGCTTTCGCTGGAGTCGACGGAGGCGAACCTTCAGGACATCGTGCGGCGGGCGAAGGGGGCGGGGGCTCGGGTGGTGGTGCTGGGGATGAGGATCCCGCCGAATTACGGGCCGGAGTATGCGGCGGGGTTCGAGGGGATCTACCCGCGGGTGGCGCGGGAGCTGGGGGTGCCGCTGGTGCCGTTTCTGCTGGAAGGGGTGGGGGGGGAGGCGGAGCTGAATCTCGGGGACGGGATCCACCCGAACGCGGTGGGGCACCGGCGGGTGGCGGAGAACGTGCTGCCGCTTGTGCGCGAAGCGCTGGCGGAGACGGCGGCGGCGGGCGCCGGGCGCTAGGGTTCCCGCTTCGCCTCGTCCCAGAGGGCGTCCATCTCGGCGAGGCTGGCTTCGTCGGCGGTGCGGCCCTGCTCGGCGAGGCGGCGCTCGATCTGCTCGAAGCGGCGGCGGAACTTGCGGTTGGCGGCGGCCAAGGCGGCCTCGGGGTCGACGTCGAGCTTGCGCCCCAGGTTGGCGACGGTGAAGAGGAGGTCGCCGATCTCCTCCGTCACTTTCTCTTTCGTGTCGCGCGCGTCCTCGCGCTTGCCGTCCGCGAGCGCTCCGCGGAGCTCCGCCACTTCCTCGTCGACCTTGTCCAGCACCGCTTGCGGCTCCGGCCAGTCGAAGCCGACGCCGGCGGCTTTCTGCGTCAGGCGGTAGGCGGCGAGGAGGGCGGGTAGCGACGGCGGCACGCCGGCGAGGAGGGACTCGCGGCCTGGCTCGCGGAGCTTGCGCCGCTCCCAGGCCTCGCGCACGGCGCGAGCGTCGGCCAAGGTCTCGCCGCCGAAGACGTGCGGGTGGCGGGCGACCATCTTGGCCTCGATGCCGTCGACGACCTTCTCGAGATCGAAGGCGCCGCGCTCTTCGGCGAGGCGGACGAGGAAGGCGATCTGGAAGAGGAGATCGCCGAGCTCGCCGGCCAGCTCGCCCCAGTCGCCGGTGTCGATGGCGGCCGCCGCCTCGTGCGCTTCCTCGAGCAGGTAGGCGCGCAGGTCGGCGGCACCCTGCTCGCGGTCCCAGGGGCAGCCGTCGGGCGCGCGCAGCCGCGCGACGAGGTCGATCAGACGGCGCATGCTACGATTCTGAGCTTTCTCGGAGGAGCAAAGGGAGGGCCGTGAGCGAGAAGGAGATCAAGGTCCACGACAAGCGGATGTTCACGCCGGACGGCGCGCTCCGCGAAGAGTACCGCTTCCTCGACGAGAAGGCGACGGCGGCCGCCGAGGAACCGCCGGAGCCGGCGCCGGTCGAGCCGCCGCCCCCGCCGCCCCCTCCTCAGCACGCTCCCGAGTCCGATCCCCGCCGCCGCGGCGCCTCCCCGCCGCCGCCGCTGCTCGAGCCGGAGCGCGAGAGCGGACCGCGGCTCGAGATCCCCGGTACGCCGCCCGGCCTCGGCCCCACCTTCTACGACCTCGCCGCGATGATCGCCGAGCCGGTCGCCATCTACCTGGGCGACGTCGAGCTCCCCGACGGCCAGACGGCGGAGAACCTCGAGATGGCCCGCCTCTACATCGATCTGCTCGAAGTGCTGCGGCAGAAGACGGCAGGGAACCTGACGGTCCAGGAGAACGCCTTCCTGGAGGACCTGCTCTATCGGCTGCGGGTCCGCTATGTCCAGAAGAGGGGCTAGCGCCGCCGTAGCCCTGGCGCTGCAGCTCGCGAGCGCGACGGCCTCCGCGCAGCCGCCCCCGCCCCCTGCTCCCGCCCCCGCCGTCCAGCTCACGCCGCCGGTGCAGCACGCCCTCCTGCGGCTGCAGGAGGAGTGGCTGGAGTGGATCGGCGCCTTCTACCAGGGGCGCGAGGAGCGGGCGGAGAGGGTGGTGGCGCGCCTGCTCGAGACCGCCGGCCAGGCGGGCATGCGCCGCCTCCCCGACCTCGCGCTGGCCGCCCTGGTGCCGGCGGTCGAGTGGGCGGAGAAGGGGGACTTCGCGCGCGCCCGGCTCGGGCTCGCCGCCGCCGAGCGGCTCGATCCCGGGCGGCCCGAGACCGCCTTCGCCGCGGCGCGCGTCGCCGCCGAGGAGGGGCGTTTCCACGCCGCCGCGGCCTGGACCGCGAAGGCCTACGCGCGCCTCGCCCGCGACCCGGCGCTGCGCGGCGTCTGGCTGCACGACGCCCTGGTCTGGCTGTGGACGGCGCTCGTCGCCGCCGGCGTCCTCTGCCTGGCGCTGCTGATGGCGACGCGCGGCCGGCGGCTGGTCGGCGACCTGGCGGCGCTCCTCGGCCGCCGCCTGCCGCGCCCCCTGGCGCTCGCCGCCGCCGTCCTCCTCCTCGTCTGGCCGGCCGCCCTTCCCGGCGGCCCGGCCTGGCTGGTGCTTTACTGGACCATCCTCCTCTGGGCTTACCTTTCGCTCTCCGAGCGGGCGGTGGTGGCGGCGCTGCTCCTTCTCATTGGGGCGGCGCCGCTCCTCCTGGGCGCCCAGGGGCGGCGCGTCGCGGTGGCGGTCTCGCCGCCGATGCGCGCGGTCGAAGGGGTCGCCGCCGGCCGTCTCTACGGCGCCCTCTTCAACGACCTCGCGGCGCTGCGCGCGGCGCTGCCCGAGAGCCTTGCGGTGCGCCAGCTCCTGGCCGACGTCCACCGCCGGCTCGGCCAGTGGGAGCTCGCCCGCCCGCTCTACCGCGAGGTGCTGGCGCGCGAGAAGGAGAACACCTCCGCCCTCCTCGACTTCGGCGCCTACTACTTCTACAAGGGGGACTTCGGCGGCGCCATCCAGCACTTCCAGCAGGCGGCCACGGCCGACCCCGAGAGCGCCGCCGCGCACTTCAACCTGAGCAAGGCGTACGCCGAGGCCTACCTCTTCCGCGAGCGGGAGCGCGCCTACAATCAGGCGCAGAGGCTCGACCCCGACAAAGTCAGCGAGTGGGGGAAGAACGTCGAGCAGCGGGTCGTGGTGGAGGAGGGCGGCGTCGCCCGCATCCCGGAGATCCGGCGCCAGCTCCTCGCCGCGGGGGACGCCGGCGGCGCCGCCGGCGGGGGCCTGCCGCGCGCCGCCGCGCTCCTCCTCGCCGTTCTGGTGCTGGGCGCCGCCTTCGGCCTGCGGCGCGTCCGCGGCGCGGTCGACGAGGACGACACGCCGCCGGCCGCCGCGGCGGGCCGCGCCGCCCGCTGGCGCCGCGCGCTCCTCCCCGGGCTCGCCGCCGCCGAGGCGGGCGCGGGGTGGCGCGCCTACGGCGCGCTGCTCGTCCCGGTCGCCCTGCTCCTCCTGCCACTCGCCGCGCGCATCGGCTACCGCGTCCCCTGGGGGCACGAGCCCGGCGTCGCGGCGCCCTGGATCGTCGCCTCCGCCGGCCTCCTGGTCTACCTCGGGGCGCGGCTGCGGAGGGAGCTGCGTGGCGGTTGAGGGGACCCTCGGGGTCTTCCGGCTGCCCGAGATCCTGCAGCTCATCGCGCAGCAGGGGAAGACCGGCATCCTCACCGTGCAGGGGCCGCACGACATGGTGGCCATCTCCTTCCTGCGCGGCGACATCGTCTACGCCGACGCCCTGAACCAGCCCGCCGAGGAGGGGCTGGAGCGGGTGCTGGTGGGCGACGGCCTCGTGCGGCGCGAGGACCTCGCCCGCGCCGCCGCCGAGATCCAGACGGGCGGCGGCCGCCTCATCGACGTGCTGGTCGAGCGCCAGCACCTGTCGCGCCCGGAGCTGCTCGAGGCCTTGCGGCTCCAGACCTTCCGCCTGCTCGAGCAGCTCCTGCTCTGGCAGGAGGGCGACTTCAAGTTCTTCAGCGGCGAGGAGGTCTCCTACGAGGAGGGCTTCGCGCCGATCCGCGTCCAGGACCTCCTCATCCGCTCGGTCGAGGACCTGGAGGAGGAGGGGCGGCGGCCGCCGGCTCCGCCGTCCGCGCCGCCGCTCGCGCCTCCACCCCCGCGGCCGACGCTGGTGCCGCCCGAGCCGGCGCGGCCGCCGATGTCGATCGCGCCGCATCCGGTCCTGCCGGTGGCGGCGCCCGCGCCCGCCGCCTCTCCCGCCGCGGTCGAGCCGCGCCGCGAGGCGGCCGTCCTCCTGCCGGAGGAGCCGGCCGTCGAACCGGTCACCGCGGCGCCCTCGGCCGGCGCCGCCGCGGTCGTCCGGGCGCCCGGCTGGCCGGCGGCCCTCCTCGGCGCCGCCCTCGCCGTCGCCCTCGCCGCCGGCCTCCTCCTGGCACCGCAGCGCGTCCTCCTCCCCCTCCCTTTCCAGCGCGGCGAGCGTGAGGCGCTCCTCGCCGCCCAGCGCGCCAGCCTCTACGCCAAGCTCGACCGCGCGGCGCGCACCTCGTTCGTCCTCGACGGCCACTTCCCCGAGCGCCTCGAGACCCTGCGCACCCGCGGCCTCGTCGGCGCAGCCGACCTCCGCGACCCGGAGGGGCGGCCGCTCGCCTGGCAGGGTGGGCAGGAGGCGTACGCGGTGCGCCCGGCGGCCGCCGCGGGGCCGCTCGCCGCCGGCGCCGGGCGCGGGACGATCCGCGGCGATTTCCAGCTCGACCCGGAGTTCCTCTCCGCTCGCCCCGAGGGGCAGGCGGCGCAGCCGCTCGTTCTCCTCGACTGAGATCGGCCTCCGAGCCGGAATAAATCTCAGTCCCCGATTGTCAAGGAGGGTGGCGCCAAGATTGACAGGCGTCCACTAAGGTTTTACACTTCCGGCGATGACATCCGAAGAGGAGAAGACGTGAGCAAGATCATCGGTATCGACCTCGGCACCACCAACAGCGTGGTGGCGGTCATGGAAGGCGGGGAGGCCAAGGTCATCCCCAACGCGGAGGGCAACCGCACCACCCCCTCCGTGGTCGCCTTCACCAAGTCGGGCGAGCGCCTGGTCGGCCAGGTGGCCAAGCGCCAGGCGATCACCAACCCCACCAACACCATCTTCTCGATCAAGCGCTTCATGGGCCGGAAGTACGACGAGGTGACCGACGAGATGAAGATGGTCCCCTTCGAGGTCGAGCGCGGCCCGAACGGCGACGTGGTCATCGTCGTCGAGGGCAAGCGCTACTCGCCGCCCGAGATCTCCGGCATGATCCTGCAGAAGCTCAAGCAGGCGGCCGAGGACTACCTGGGCGAGAAGGTCGAGCGCGCCGTCATCACCGTCCCCGCCTACTTCAACGACTCGCAGCGCCAGGCCACCAAGGACGCCGGCCGCATCGCCGGCCTGACCGTCGAGCGCCTGGTCAACGAGCCCACCGCCGCGGCCCTCGCCTACGGCCTGGACAAGAAGAAGGACGAGGAGATCGCGGTCTACGACTTCGGCGGCGGCACCTTCGACATCTCGATCCTGGAGGTCGGCGAAGGGGTGGTCGAGGTCAAGGCCACCAACGGCGACACGCACCTCGGCGGCGACAACCTCGACCAGCGGATCATCGACTGGCTGCTCGAGGAGTTCAAGAAGGACCAGGGGATCGACCTCGGCCGCGACGCGATGGCCAAGCAGCGCCTCAAGGAGGCGGCCGAGAAGGCCAAGATCGAGCTGTCGACGGCGCAGGAGACGGACATCAACTTGCCCTTCATCACCGCCGACGCCTCCGGCCCCAAGCACCTCAACATCCGCCTGACGCGGCCCAAGCTCGAGCAGCTCGTCGACGACTTGGTTCAGCGCTCGGTGGCGCCCTGCAAGCAGGCGATCAAGGACGCCGGCCTGGAGGCCAAGGACATCGACGAGGTGGTGCTGGTCGGCGGCCAGACCCGCATGCCGGCGATCCAGAAGCAGGTCAGGGACCTCTTCGGCAAGGAGCCGCACAAGGGCGTCAACCCGGACGAGGTGGTGGCGATCGGCGCCGCCATCCAGGGCGGCGTGCTGCGCGGCGACGTCAAGGACGTAGTGCTGCTCGACGTGACGCCGCTGTCGCTGGGCATCGAGACCCTCGGCGGCGTGGCCACCAAGCTCATCGAGCGCAACACCACGATCCCGACGCGCAAGAGCGAGACCTTCTCGACCGCGGCCGACAGCCAGACCTCGGTCGAGGTCCACGTCCTCCAGGGCGAGCGCGAGATGGCGCGCGACAACCGCACTCTCGGCCGCTTCCACCTGGTGGGCATCCCGCCGGCGCCGCGCGGCATGCCGCAGATCGAGGTCACCTTCGACATCGACGCCAACGGCATCGTCCACGTCTCGGCGAAGGACATGGGCACCGGCAAGGAGCAGAAGATCACGATCAGCGCCTCCTCCGGGCTCGACGAGAAGGAGATCGAGCGCCTGGTGCGCGACGCCTCCGAGCACAGCGAGGAGGACAAGAAGCGCCGCGCGCAGGTCGAGGCGCGCAACAAGCTCGACAGCCTGGTCTACTCGACCGAGAAGACCTACCAGGAGCAGAAGGAAAAGCTCGGGCCGGCCGAGATGGGCGAGGTCGAGGAGGCGCTGGCCGCGGCCAAGAAGGCGCTCGAGGGCGAGGACGCGGGCGAGCTCGAGCGGGCCGCCGAGCGCCTCACCGCGGCGTCGCACAAGATGGCCGAGGCGGTCTACCGCCAGCAGCCGGGCGGCGGCGCCGAGGCGGGCGCGCAGGGGGCGCAGGGAGCGGGCGGAGCGCAGGGCGCCCCGAGCGGCCAGCCGACCTCGGACGAGGTGATCGACGCCGAGTACGTGGACGTGGACAAGAGCTGAGGGATCGCGCCTCGGACTGAGCCATGGCCTTGAAGAAGATCTACCTCGAGGAGCTGTCCCGCATTCAGGAGCGGGTCAACAGCCTGCTCGAGCAGGCGCTCCTGGCCACCGAGTACGACGACGCGCAGGGGGGGGCGCCGGGCACCTGGAGCCCCCCCGTCGACGTGCTCGAGACCGAGAGCGCCTACCTCCTCTACGCCGAGCTGCCGGGGATCCAGCGCGAGGACATCGAGCTCGCGGTCCACGACCGGCGGCTGGAGCTCTCCGGCCGCCGGCCGCCGCTCGGTGAGAACCGCAACTTCCTGCGCATGGAGCGCAGCTACGGCCCCTTCCGCCGCGGCTTCGACCTCGGGGCGCCGCTCGACGCCGAGAAGATCTCCGCCCAGTTCCAGCAAGGCGTGCTGCGCATCACCATCCCCAAGCGCACCCCGACGCAGGTGCCGGTCCAGGAGGGCAGCTGATGGCTGGCCGGCGGCGCAAGGTCGAGAAGCGCTACGTGATGATCAGCGTCGTCGCCGAGCGCTACGGCATCCACCCGCAGACCCTCCGCCTCTACGAGCGCGAGGGGCTGATCAAGCCGGTGCGCAGCGCCGGCAACACCCGCCTCTACGACGACGAGGCGATCCTCCGCCTCGAGACCATCCTCACCCTGACCCGCGACCTCGGCGTCAACCTGGCCGGCGTCGAGGTCATCCTCAACATGAAGGAGCGGATGGAGGAGATGCAAGTCGAGGTCGACCGCCTCCTCGAGTTCGTCAAGCGCGAGCTCCTCGACCGCCGCTTCGGGGTCGAGCGCCAGCACGCGCTGGTCAAGCTCCAGAGCGGCCCGCTCGCCCGCAGCGAGCGGCGCTGACCGCTCTTTCGGCGCGCGTCCCGCGGGCGGCCGGCGCGCCGCCGCGTGCTACGATTTCGCCATGCCTCAGGTCGCGGCGCCCGACCCCTGCCCGCAGTGCGGCGGAAGGGGGTGGGTGGTGGAGCCGGACGGCGCCGCCGGCGCCGCCCGCCGCTGCGCCTGCCGCCGCCGCGACGCCAAGCCGCGCCTGCTCGAGGCCGCCGGCGTGCCGCCGCGCTACCGCGGTTGCCGGCTCGACAACTTCGACGTCTCGCAGGGCCCGCAGGGGGCGCGCGACCAGCTCCTCGGCGCGCGCACGGTCGCCCGCCGCTACGTCGAGGAGTTCGTCGCGACCCAGGGACGGCGCGGCCCGGGTGGGCTCCTCTTCGTCGGACCGGCGGGGGTCGGCAAGACGCACCTCGCGGTCGCCGTCCTGCTCGAGCTGATCGAGCAGCTCCACCTCTCCGGCCGCTTCGTCGACTTCACCGCCCTCGTCTACCAGATCCAGTCCACCTTCGACCCCGGCTCGCCCGACTGGCAGCGCGAGATCCTCGAGCCCTTCCTGCGCGCCGACGTGCTGGTGCTCGATGAGCTGGGGGCGATGAAGTCGAGCCCCTGGGTCAACGACGTCCTCTACCTGATCGTCAACGGCCGCTACACGCGCCGTCAGCCGACGCTCTTCACGACCAACTACAAGATCGACGAGACGCCGCGCGAGGCGGTGGCGCTCGACCGCGTGCAGGAGAAGGATCCGCCGAGCGTCAAGCGCGACGAGCCGCTCTCCTGGCGCATCCCGGCGCCGCTGCTGTCGCGCCTCCACGAGATGGCGCAGCCCGTCCTGCTCACCGCGGCCGACGACTTCCGCCGCCGCTACGCCGGGCACGGGCTCGCCGGCGCCAGCGCCGCCGGCGCCGCCCGCGCCTCGTGAGCCCCCGCCTCTCCGCCGCCGCCAGCCTGCGCCGCGGCGCGGCCAGCCTGCGCGCCAACTTCGGCCTGGTCTGGCTCAACGCGGTCGGCCTGCTGCTGCTCTCGCTCCTCACCGCGGCCGGCGTCCTGCTGCCGATGCTGGCGCTCGGCTTTGACCTCCGCGCCGCCTACGACGTGCTGGTCGAGAGCGACTTCGCGCCGCTGGTCCAGGAGCTGCCGTCGCGGCTGGAGGCGCTGACTCCGGCCGTCGCCGGCGCGCTGCTCGGCGCGCTGGCGCTCTGGACGCTGGCCTTCCTCGTTTACTGCTGGTTTCTGGCCGGCACCTACGGCGTCCTCATCGCCGCCGACCGCCAGGCGCTGCCGGGGCCGCCGCGCGGCCGCCTCGCCTTCCGCACCTTCAGCGGCCGCGACTTCGCCGGCTGGGCCGGGCGTTACGTCTGGCGCTACTTCTGGGTGCTCAACGTCCTGCTCTTCCTGGCCACGCCGCTACTCGTCGCGCTGGCGGTGTGGGTCGCGCTCACCGCCTACGGCGCCCAGCGCTGGGGCGTGGCCGCCGGAGTGGGGTTCGGCTGCGGCGGCGCCCTGCCGGTGGGCTTCCTCTTCCTCCTCTTCCTGGTCTGGACCTGGGGCGCGATGGCCGACGCGGCGCGCGAGGGGTCGGGGGTCTGGGCGGCCATCCGCCACGGGCTGAGGGTGGTCGGCCGGCGGCCGGGGCCATGCTTCCTGCTCGCGCTGCTCTTCATGCTGATTACCCTGCTGGAGGCCGGAGTGGTGCTGCTGCCGGCGAGCCTGGCGATCCAGGCCCTGACCGAGGCGCGCTCGGCCGTGCGCGCCGGGGCGCTCCTCTCGCTCAACGCCGTCCAGTGGCTGGCGAACGCGGTGATCTCGACGCTCTTCGCCGCCGCCTACGTGGCGCTCGTGCAGTCCGAGCTGCGGGTGGAGGCCCCCGCCCTGCCGCGGAGCGCCGCCGCGTGAGCGGAACCCTGCGCCGTGCCCGGCTCGCCGCCGGCCTCCTCGCCGCGGCGCTGGCCGCCGGCTGCGCCGGCTCGCCGCCGCCGGTCAAGACAAGCGAGCGCCGGCCGCCGCCGCCTCCCGCCGACCCCGCGCCGCTCCCCGAGCCGGTCGAGCCGGCGGTCCCCGCCGCGCCGCCGGCCGAGCCGCCGCCGGCGCCGCCCGGGACGCTCGCCGCGGGACCGGCGGTGCCCCTGGTGCTCAAGGTCGGGATCGCCAGCGATCTCGCCAACCTGACCCTCCCCTGCTGCGAGGGGGAGGTGGTGGCCGAGTCCGCCGCGCCGGGGGAGAAGCGCTGGTCGATCTCCTCGCCCCTGCGCATCGAGCCGACGGCGGGGATCGCCGAGACGGGCAGCTACCGCATCCAGGTGGCGGCGCTGCGCGACGAGCGGCAGGCGCAGGAGCTGGCGCGGCGGCTGGAGCGGCAGACCGGCGTCAGCGGCGCCGCCCACTTCGACGCCAGCGTCGACCTCTACCGCGTGCGCATCGGCCGCTACGCGACGCGCGAGGAGGCCGACACGGCGCTGCGGCGCCTGACCGCCCGCGGCCTGGCCGGATCCTTCGTGGTCAGCGAGGGGGGACGGGTCTCCGACCCGGCGCTGCGCACCACGCAGGCGGGGCGGACGGTGACCGTCCCCGGCCGCTGGCTCGCCGTCGAGGCCGCCGCCCGCAGCGGGCTTCGCTACGAAGGGCGGCGCTACCGCGGACGGCTCCTCGTCTATCTCAACGACCGCGGCACCCTCAACCTGATCAACGAGGTGTCGCTCGAGGACTACCTGCGCGGCGTCGTGCCGAGCGAGATGGGCCCCGAGGCCTATCCGCAGCTCGAGGCGCTCAAGGCGCAGGCGGTGGCCGCCCGCACCTACGCCCTGCGCACGCTCGGCGAGTTCGCGCGCGAGGGCTACGACATCTGCGCCACGCCGCGCTGCCAGGTCTACAAGGGGATGGAGGTCGAGCACCCGCTCTCCGACCGCGCCATCGCCGAGACCGCGGGCCAGGTGCTGCTCTACGAGGGGCGGCTGGTGGACGCCCTATACAGCTCGACCTGCGGCGGCCACACCGAGGACGGCCACGTCATTTTCCCGCTCAAGCAGGAGCCCTACCTGAAGGGCGTGCCGTGCGTCGAGGCCGGCGTGGCGCGCCTGCCCGGCGATCTCGCGGCGGGCGCGGCGTTTCCGGCCGGGATCACCGAGCGCCTGCTGCCGCCCTCGCCCGGCGTGGCGCCGGCGGCGGCCCTCGCCGCCCGGCTCGAGCACCTGGCGCTCCTCGCCGGCCTGCCGGTGCCGCGCGAGCGGCTGGCCTCGCTCGACCGGCGCGAGGTGCAGCGCTTCCTCACCGCGCTCTTCGACCTCGGGACCGAGACCCGCCTCTTCGTCGCCGCGCCGGACATCCCCTACCTCTTGCAGAACCCGCCGCCGGGCTGGAGCGAGGAGGACCTGCGGCGCGCCGCCTACCTGATGAAGAGCGGCCTGCTAACCGGCCCGCCCGACCAGGTGCTCGACGCCGGCGAGATCGAGCGAATGCTGCTGGGGCTCGCCGAGCTGCTCCACGTGGTGCGGCGGGAGGAGGCCTCGTACATGTCGCTCGGCCCGCGCGCGCTCACCGTGCGCTCGGGCAAGGAGCACAAGACCTACGCGCTGCCCGACCGGCTCGTCACCTTCCGCCGCGTGGCGGGGCAGACGGCGGCGGCGCCGCTCGCGCTGGTGCCCGGCGACGGGCTCGACCTCTACTGGCAGGGCGACGCGCTGGTCGCCCTGGTGCAGCAGGTGGAGCGCGAGGGCGTGGCCTTCGACCGCAGCAGCCGCTACAGCTCCTGGACGCGCTATCGCAGCGACTCCGAGCTGGCGAAGTCGATCGACACCCGCCTGCCCGGCCTCGGCTTCCGCGACTTCGAGGTGCTGTCGCGCGGTGTCTCGGGGCGGGTGGGGAAGATCCGCATCCACGGGGCGAGCGGCGAGACGGCGGAGGTCGAGGGGCTGGCGGTGCGCTGGACGCTCGACATCCCCGACACGCTCTTCACCGCCCGTCGCCTGGAACCGCCGGGGCGCGAGGCCGGGTATCTCTTCAACGGCAAGGGGTGGGGGCACGGTGTGGGGCTCTGCCAGATCGGCTCTTACGGCATGGCCCAGCGCGGCCACGACTACCGCGAGATCCTGGAGCACTACTACACCGGCGCCGAGCTGGGGCGGGTGAAGCTGGTCGACACGCCCGGCACGTAGGCCGGGCTACGGCGATGCTGCCTCTGCACCGGGCGATTGACCACACGCTGCTGCGCCCCGACGCGACGCGGGCGGAGATCCGGCGGCTCCTCGACGAGGCCGCGGAGCACGAGTTCGCCTCGGTCTGCGTGCCGCCGGTCTGGGTGACGCTGGCGGCCGAGCGGCTGGCCGGCACGCCGGTGCGGGTGGGGACCGTCGTCGGCTTCCCGCTCGGCTACGTGCATCCCGAGGCGCGCCTCGCCGAGTCGCGCCGGGCGGTCGCCGACGGCGCGCAAGAGCTCGACACGGTCATCAACCTCTCCTGGCTCAAGGGGGGCGAGGACGAGCGCGTGCGCGCCGACCTCGCCGGCTGGGTGGGCGCCCTGCGCGCCGAGCGCGCGGGCCTGACGCTCAAGGTGATCCTGGAGACCGCGCTCCTGACCGACGAGGAGAAGCGGCGCGGCGCCCTCCTCGCGGCCGACGCCGGCGCCGACTTCGTCAAGACCTCCACCGGGTTCGGGCCGGGGGGCGCGACGGTCGCCGACGTCGCCCTCCTCGCCGCGACCGTCGACGAGCGGCTGGCGATCAAGGCCTCCGGCGGCATCCGCGACGCCGCCACCGCCCGCGCCCTCCTCGCCGCCGGCGCCACCCGCCTGGGCACTTCCAGCGGCGTGGCGATCCTGCGCAAGGCGGCGGCCGCCCCCGATCAGAAGATCAGCGCGTAACCGACTTTGAAGAACAGCGTGCGGTCGGCCTGCGTCAGGTCGGTCGTCTGGCTGTTGAGCGACGGCTCGCCGAAGTGGTTGTCCGCGTAGCCGAGGAAGAGCACCGTCTGCGGGTTGATCTTGTAGGAGAAGAGAAGCTGGTTGAAGAGGTGCCGGCTCTCGGGATCGACGCGCTGGAGGAACAGGGGGGCGTTGCGGTCGACCTCGCGGTACTGCGTCACCAGCCGCACGAAGGTGCGGACGTTGAACTGCCAGGTCGCACGCAGGTCGCTGATGTTGGCGGTGAAGAGCTCGCCGTCCTCGACCTCGAGGCGCTGCCAGTTGTGGGCGAGCTGGAGCCGCAGGTGCTTGCCGACGTCGAAGCGGAAGGTCGGCTTGACGAAGACCTGGTCCGCGGCGCGGGTGTTGGCGAAGTCCACCGTGTCGCCGATCGACGAGTCGATCGTCATGAAAAGCCAGCTCGTCGGCCGCACCTCGCCATAGAACCAGAGGTACTTGTCGTCGAAGGTCTCGCCGTTGAAGTAGCGGTCGCCGCCTCCGAAACCCGTGTTGAAGAAGCTCTGGTAGGGGCCGTTGCCGAAGGCGTAGACCTCGGTGAAGCGGCGCAGCCGGTTGCCGTCGTGGTCCCAGGTGTCGTTGAACTGGCCGCCGACGTTGATGCGCGAGAAGCGCCCGCCCTCGTTGTAGAAGTAGCGCTCGAACATCGCCTGCTCGCGGCGGAAGTCGACCTGCGGGATGAAGCCGAGGTCGACGCGCAGGCCGTCGCCCATGTCCTGGTGCAGGAAGTAGATCATCTTGTCGCGGTCGGTGTGCTGATAGACGGCGCGCACGCCGAAGTCGTCGAAGGTGTCGGCCGGCTGGCCGAAGTCGCGGGCCACGGCCAGCGGGTACTCGGTCTGCGAGCCGAGCAGCTCGATGCGCACCGCCTCTGTCCCCTTCCAGCGGAAGAGGGCGTCCACGCCGGCCACCCGGTTGTGGTAGCTGTCCCCCTCGCGCCCGGTGTAGAGGACGCCGATCGTCGAGGAGCCGGAGAGGTCGCGGCGGTAGCGCAGGATGGTCGAGGTGTTCTCCTCGTCGAGCGAGGTCAGGGCCGAGCCCTCGGCGCCGGGGATCAGGATGTTGCTCAGTCGGTCCTGCGCCACCACCAGCCCGACGGCGTTCTTCCCCTCCTTGCCGGTGAGCTTGAGCCCCCACTCGGGGTCCGCGATGTTGCGACTGTGGATCGCCTGGACGCGGGTGTCGAAGAGGTCCGCGCCCTCGAGGAAGAACGGCCGCTTCTCGGGAAAGAAGAGGGCGAACTGGGTGTTGACGTCGAGCTGCGCCGCGTCGGCCTCGACCTGCGAGAAGTCGGGGTTGAGCGCGCCGCTGAAGATCATGTTGGGCGTGATCCCCCAGCGCGCGCTCAAGCCGAGGTCGGAGTCGACGTTCCCCTCCTCGATGGCGCCGCCGGGGCTCTGGCGCGAGTCGGTGCGGCCGGCGGTGAGCGTCGGATCGAGCTCGATGTTGCGCCCGGGCGTCACCCCTTCGATCCCCACCAACTTGGCCTCCTGGCAGAGGTAGCAGTTGACGCCGCGGACCTGCGGCACCAGCCCGATGCGCCGCCGCTGGTCGCGCGGGTGGATGCGCAGGGCGTCGATGCCCCAGATCTGGACGCCCTCGGCGCGCGGGAAGCGGAGCGAGGAGAAGGGGACCGCCAGCTCGACGACATAGCCCTTCTCGGTCACCCGGCCCGAGGAGGTCCAGATGGTGTCCCAGGTGTCGTCTTCGTTGCCCGTTACCTCGTTCTGCAGGAGGTCCATCTGCACGCCGAGCGGGTTGATGAAGAACTCGAAGGCGCGGTTCTCGTCGTTGAAGGTGTCGAGCACGACGCCGACGAAGTCGTCCTGGAAGGCACCGTCGCGGTCGGTCAGGCGGGCGCGGATCGCCCCGGGCTCGGGGTCGAGCGCCTCGACCGCCACGTAGAGCTTCTCGGCGTCGTAGGTCATCCAGAAGCGGGTCTCGACCTGCGGCTTGACGTTCTCGCTCGGCCAAGTCTCATAGGCCAGCTCGAAGGTGGGCTGCCCCTGCCAGGGCGCCTCGTCGAGGCGGCCGTCCACGGCGATCGCGGCGTCGGTGCGCTGGATCTGGTAGGTGGGGCGCGCCGCCGGTGCCGCCGGCTCACCCTGGCGCGGCGCGGCAGCGGCCGGGCCGGTGCCGGCGAGCAGCGCCAGCGCGAGCGTCGTGGTGGTGGTGGCGGTGCCCCTCCGGCGCCTGGGTCCCTGCGAGTCCGTCATGACGGCTCCTCCCGTGTTCGACGGGAGATACCGCCCGCGGCGCGAAAGGTTTCACCCCGGGGGGCCCGAAGCACCCGATTTACGGAAGATTTACGAGTGGTGACAGCGGTTTACGAGGGGGCGGCTTCCTCGAGGTGGCGCACCCAGAGGGCGCCGGCCTGGCGGGCGCGCAGGGCGAGGCGCCGGCTGGTCGTCCAGAGGGCCGTGCGCTCGCGCTCGGCGAGGGCGACGTAGAAAGCCTCCTGGCCCCGCGGCTGGCCGAGGCGCTCGGCCCAGTCGAAGGCCTGGCGCGCCAGCGGGAGGTCCACCGGCACGCTCTCGATCCCCAGGGCGAAGAGGCGGGCGAGCGCTCCCTTCCCCTCGGCGCGGGAGAGAACCTTCTGCGCGACGCTCCGCCGCAGCGCCGCCACCGCTTCGCCGACCCAGAGGTCGGGGGCGATGAGCCGGGAGCCCTCTCGCCGCCAAGTCGCCAGCGCCTCGGCCGCCGCCGGCGCCCCCACCGCCGCCCGCACCGCCAAGTCCGAGTGGACGACCAGCGGCCGCGACGGCGCGATCAGCAGCGCCGGGTCAACCTCCTCTTCGAGGGCGATCACCGGGGAAGTCTAGCCCGTCGCGTCCAGAGGGAGAGCAGGAGGTGGGCCGGGAGGTAGAGGAGGAGCGGGTAGAGGAGCATCAGCGCCAGGACGTAGTGCTCCGCCTGGAGCCACCGCTGCTCGATCCCGAAAGGGTCCCAGACCCAGTTGAGGTTGCGCGCCGGATCGGTCAGGAGGAGGGTCGCCGGCAGCAGGAAGCAGGTGAGCGCCGTCTGCAGCCAGAACCCCCGGCGGTCGTAGCCCAGCCGCCGCACGCCCCAGATAAGAAGCGGCGGCAGCGCCATGTGGAACAGCGACAGCGACCGGATCCAGAGCGGCTCGGCGGCGTTGAACATGTACTCCGTCCCGCCGATCGGATGGTGCCCGGTCAGGAGCGCACCGAGGAAGTCCACCGTCCAGAACACCTGCACCAGCAGCACCCCCACCGCCTGCGCCGAGAGCAGCAGCGGGCTCTCGATCCAGAGCGCCACCCCGACGAGGATGTTCGCCACGTCGCAGAGCCAGAAGAAGTTCTCCAGGCCGCTGTTCCGCCAGACCGCCGGCACCCACACCGCCAGCCAGGCGGTGTAGAGGAGCTTCAGCCAGAGGGGGATGCGCCGTTCGCGCGGGCCTTTGCCGCCGCCGGTCTGCACCAGGGGAGTCTATGGCCGCTTCCGCTCCGAAGCCCCCGCGCGGTAGCATCCGAGACTCCGCGCCCAGGGGTGGGAGCACCGCGGGGGGCGTGGGATCCTCGCGCCAGGGAGGCCGTCGATTTTGGACTTCTCGTTCACGCCGGAGCAGCGCGCCATCCAGGAGACGGCGCGGGAGTTCGCGCGGCAGGAGGTGGACCCGCTCGTCGATGAGATCGACGAGAGCCAGCGCTTCCCGCGCGAGGTGATGGCGAAGGCCGGGGAGCTCGGCTTCCTCGGTGTGCTCTTCCCCGAGGAGTACGGCGGCGCCGGGCTGGGGTACGTCGAGTACGTCATCGTCGTCACCGAGCTGTCCAAGGTGGACCCCTCGGTCGGAATCAGCGTCGCCGCCCACAACTCACTCTGCAGCAACCACATCTACCGCTTCGGCACCGAGGAGCAGCGGCAGCGCTGGCTCACCCCGCTGGCCAAGGGGGAGAAGATCGGCGCCTGGAGCCTGACCGAGCCGGGCGCCGGCTCCGACGCCGCTGGCACCCGTACCCGCGCCGAGCGGCGCGACGGCGGCTGGGTTCTCAACGGCGCCAAGACCTTCACCACCCACGGCTCGGTGGGCGACGTCTGCGTCGTCTTCGCCGTCACCGACCCCGACGGCCCCCGCAACCGCAACATCTCCGCCTTCGTCCTCGACAAGGGGATGGACGGCTTTCGCCCGGGCAAGAAGGAGAACAAGCTCGGCATCCGCGCCTCCGACACCGCCGAGGTGGTGATGGAGGACTGCTTCGTCGGCGAGGACCGCCTGCTCGGCGCGCCCGGCGAGGGCTTCCGCCAGGCGATGGAGGTGCTCGACGGCGGCCGCATCTCGATCGCCGCGCTCGGCCTCGGCACCGCGATCGGCGCCTTCGACGCCTCCGTCGCCTACTCGAAGGAGCGCGAGCAGTTCGGCCAGCCGATCGCGTCGTTCCAGGCGATCCAGTTCGCGCTCGCCGAGATGGCGACCCGCATCGCCGCCGCCGAGATCCTGACCTACGCCGCCGCCGAGGCGCTCGATCGCGGCCAGAAGGTGACGCGCATCGCCTCCGAGGCCAAGCTCTACGCCGGCGAGGCCGCGGTCTTCTGCGCCGAGCGCGGCGTGCAGATCCACGGCGGCTACGGCTTCATCAAGGACTACCGCGCCGAGAAGTACTTCCGCGACTGCAAGATCTGCACGATCGGCGAGGGGACGAGCGAGATCCAGCGCCTGGTAATCGCCCGCCAGCTCCTGAAGAAGGGTTGACGGCGGTGGCGGCGCGCGAGGCGGCGCTCGACGCGCTCGTGCCGCGCCTGCTGGCGCGCGAGCCGCGGGCGGTGGCGCGCGCCATCTCGCTGGCCGAGGACGGCGGCGCCGCGCAGCGCGAGCTGATCGGCCGCGTCTACGGCGAGACGGGCCGGGCGCGCGTCGTCGGCATCACCGGTCCGCCGGGCGCCGGCAAGAGCACCCTGGTCGACCGCCTCGCCCGCCTCGTCCGCGCCCGCGGCGAGACGGTCGGCATCCTCGCCGTGGACCCGACCAGCCCCTACACCGGCGGCGCCCTCCTGGGCGACCGCATCCGCATGCAGAAGCTCTACACCGACCCCGGCGTCTTCATCCGCTCGATGGCGACGCGCGGCGCGATGGGCGGCCTCGCCCGCGCCACCCACGACGCCGTCGACGTCCTCGACGCCGCCGGCTTCGACTGGGTGCTGGTCGAGACGGTGGGCGTGGGGCAGGACGAGGTGGATGTGGTGCGCAGCGTCGAGACGGTGGTCGTCGTCACCGTTCCCGGCCTCGGCGACGACATCCAGGCGCTCAAGGCCGGGCTGATGGAGATCGCCGACGTCTTCGTCCTCAACAAGGCCGACCGCGACGGCGCGGACCGCACCGAGAAGGACCTCCGCTTCATGCTCCACTTGGCCGAGGACGACGGCACCGGCGCGGCCGCCTGGCACCCGCCGATCGTGCGCACGGTGGCGAGCCGCGACGAGGGGGTGCCGCAGGTGCTCGAGGAGGTCGAGCGGCACCGTGCCTGGCTGGCGGGAAGCGGCGAGCTGGAGAAGCGGCGGCAGGCGCACCTGCGGCTGCGCGTCGAGGCGATCTTGAAGGAGCGGGTGCTGCGCGCCGCCGACCAGACGCTCGGCGTCGAGCGCGAGGTCGAGCGCGGCTTCGCCGACCGGCTCGACCCCTACCGCGTCGCCGAGCGGCTGTTCACGGGAGTGCTGGAAGGCGCTCCGGCCAAGGAACCGGCTTGATCCGCAAGATCGACCACCTGGGCATCGCCGTCCGCTCGATCGCCGAGGGGCGGGGGCTCTACGAGGCGCTGGGTCTCGCCGTCACGGCGATCGAGGAGGTGCCGGACGAGGGCGTGCGGGTGGCGCTCATCCCCTGCGGCGAGAGCCTGATCGAGCTCCTCGAGCCGCTCGGGCCCGACTCGCCGATCGCCCGCTTCCTGGAGAAGCGCGGCCCCGGCATCCACCACGTCTGCCTGGGGAGCGACGACTTGGCCGGCGACGACGCGCGCCTCCGCGCCGGCGGCTTCCAGGTGCTCCGCCCCGCGCCTACCCGTGGCGCCGGCGGCTGCTGGGTGCAGTTCGTCCATCCCCGCTCGACGGGGGGAGTGCTCCTCGAGCTCTCGCAGCCGGGGACCGAGGAGGAAGCGGCCGCCGGCGGCCCCGCCGCCGCCCTCGACGAGGAGATCCCGTGATCCCGCGCGGCTCGATCGTCATTGTCCACCTGAGCAACCCGACCGAGAAGTTCTGGGGGGTGCTCGAAGGGCTGGAGCTGGTCGGGGTGACGCTGCGCGGCATCAACCTCTCGAGCTTCGACGACTGGATCGGGGAGGCGGCGCGCGGCGAGCGCAACCTCGGCCTCTCGACGATGTTCGCGCCGCTCTTCCGAGTCGAGCGGATCTTCCTCGACGAGCCGGTCGGGGAGGTCGAGAGCTACAAGCAGCGCTTCGCGCGGCGGGTCGGCGTCGCCGTCGAGCGCTACCTCGGGATCGGGGACGAGGAGGGGGAGACGGCCGAGGTACCGTCTTGAGGCGAGGGCTCGCCGGCCGCTTGCTGGCGCTTACCGGCCTGGCGGCTCTCGTTCTGCTGTGGGACCTTTCGATCCGCCTCTCCGGCGAGCGCCTCCTCCCGGGCCCGGCCGCGGTCGCCCGCGCACTCGGCGAGCTGGCCGCCAACGGCCTGCTGGTCAAGCACCTGGTGGCCTCGCTCTTCCGCGTCACCTGGGGGTACCTCGCGGCCGTCGTCCTCGCCGTGCCCTTCGGGCTCCTCCTCGGCTGGCGGCGCCACGGGCAGCTCGCGGTGGGGCCGCTCCTCGAGGTGCTGCGGCCGATCTCGCCGCTCGCCTGGATCCCGATCTCGATCCTCTGGTTCGGCGTCGGCGACCTGGCCGCCGTCTTCATCATCTTCCTCGCCTCCTTCCTGCCGCTGGCGATGGCGGCGAGCCACGCGGTGCGCAACATCTCGGCCGTGCACTTCCAGGCGGGGCGCAACTTCCGGCTGCCGCCGGCCGACCTGGTGCGCAAGGTCGTGCTGCCCGCGGTCCTACCGCAGCTCCTCGTCGCGCTGCGGCTCGCCCTGGGCATCGCCTGGCTGGTCGTCGTGGCGGCGGAGATGATCGCCGTCAACTCCGGGCTCGGCTTCCTGATCGTCGACGCGCGCAACGCCGGCAACCGCTACGACCTGGTCGTCGCCGGCATGGCGCTGATCGGCCTCGTCGGCCTGGCGCTCGACGCCGCGATCCGCCGCCTGGAGCGCCTGCCGGCGCTGCGCTGGGGCTACGCGGAGGCCCGCGCATGATGCCCGTGCCGCGGCCGGACGCGCGGCCGGTCAAGGTGCGGATCGCCGGTCTCTCGATGACCTTCGAGGCCGACGGCAAGCGCGTCGAGGTGCTGCGCGACATCGACCTCGAGGTGCGGGAGGGGGAGCTCGTCTGCCTGCTCGGCCCTTCGGGCTGCGGCAAGTCGACGCTCCTGAATCTCGTCGGCGGCTTCCTGCGCCCGACGGCCGGGTCGATCGCGATCGACGGCGAGGAGGTGGCAGGGCCCGACCCGCGCCGCATCTTCGTCTTCCAGGAGCGCGGCGTCTTCCCCTGGCTCACCGTCGAGGGCAACATCGGCTTCGGCTTGGGGCGCCTGCCGGCCGCCGAGCGCGCCGAGCGCGTCCGCCACTACGTCGAGCTGGTCGGCCTCGAGGGGTTCGAGGGCGCCTACCCGCACGAGCTCTCCGGCGGCATGAAGCAGCGCGTCGAGGTGGCGCGGGCGCTGGCGGTCGACCCCGACGTCCTCTACCTCGACGAGCCGTTCGGCGCCCTCGACTCGCTTACCCGGCTGACCCTGCGCCGCGAGCTGCTGCGCATCTGGGAGGCGGAGCGCAAGACGATCCTCTTCGTCACCCACGACGTCGAGGAGTCGGTGCAGCTCGCCGACCGCGTCGTCGTCATGTCGCAGCGCCCGGCGACCATCCGCCGCGTCGTCGAGGTCGGCATCCCGCACCCGCGCGACCTCTCCGCGCGCCGCTACCTCGAGGTGCGCGACAGCATCTTCGAGGCGATCGGCATGCCGCACAAGGTATGAGGCGGCCGGCGGCGCTCCTCCTGCCCCTCGCGACGGGGGCGGCGCTCGTCGCCCTCTGGCACCTCGTCGTGCGCTGGAGCGGCGCCACGGTCTTCCCGGCGCCGGGCGACGTCGTCGCGGCGCTCGCCGAGCTGGCGCGCGAGGGCGTCCTGGCGCCGGCGGTCGCCCGGTCGCTCGCGCGCGTCGGCTCGGGGTACCTGCTGGCCCTCGTCGTCGGCGTCCCGCTCGGCATGCTCATGGGGTGGAGCGCCGGGGCGGCGCGGGCGCTCAACCCGGTCGTCCAGGTGCTGCGGCCGATCAGCCCGATCGCCTGGATCCCGGTGGCGATCGTGCTCTTCAAGGTCGGCGACGGCGCCGCGGTCTTCCTGATCTTCCTCGCCGCCCTCTTCCCGATCGCCGTGGCGACGATGAACGGCGTCCGCAGCCTGCCGCCGATGGTGCTCCTGGCCGGCCGCAACTTCGGCCTCTCACCGCCGGCGGTGCTGGCCCGCGTCGTCTTCCCCGCCGCCCTGCCGCAGGTGCTCGTCGGGCTGCGCATCGCCCTCGGGGTCGCCTGGCTGGTCGTCGTGGCGGCGGAGATGAGCGGCATCGAGTCGGGGCTCGGCTACCTGATCATCGACGCCCGCAACGCCGGCAAGCGCTACGACCTGGTGGTGGCGGCGATGGCGGTGATCGGGGCGATCGGCCTGGCGCTCGACCTCCTGGCCCGCCGCGTCGAGCGGCTGCCGGCGGTACGCTGGGGCTTCCGGAGCGACTGAGCGATGGCGACCGGCAAGAGGATCTTCGCCGCGGTGGCGGGCTGGGCCGCGCTGGTGACCGGCGCGCACCTGGCGCTCAACGTCGACTGGTCGGTCGCCCTCAACGACCGCCAGCCGCTCGACAAGCGCAAGTTCTACGTCGCCTACATCCCCGTCACCTGACACCTCACCTGCCCGGTGACGGACTACATCGCCCGTCACTCCCTGGGGGAGAACAGCTTCATCCCCAGGAAGTTCCAGGGGTTCCCGGAGATCAAGGAGGCGCTGATCGGGAACCGGATGCAGGCGGGCTTCATGGTCGCACCGATGGCGATGGCCCTGCGGGCGCAGGGCGTGCCGATCAAGATCGTCTACCTGGGCCACCGCTACGGCAGCGCCGTCGTGGTGCAGAAGGACGGCCCGGTGCGCGCGGTGCGCGACCTCGCCGGGCGGACGGTGGCGATCCCCAGCCGCTTCTCGGACGAGTACCTGATCGTGCGCCGGTCGCTGCAGCGCGAAGGCGTGCCGGCCGGCGAGGTGCGCTTCCTCGAGATGGCGCCGCCGGACGTGGCCGGGGCGCTGGCGGCCGGCGCCATCGACGCCTTCTCGATGGGCGAGCCCTTCCCGTCGCAGAGCGAGATGATGGGCTTCGGGCGCATCCTCTTCCCGGCGCGCCGCTACTGGCCGGACTACATGTCGTGCGTCCTGGTGGTGCGGCAGGACGCCATCGACCACCGCCCCGCCGCCGTGCAGACCCTGGTCGACGGCATCGCCCGCTCCGGCCTCTGGCTCGACGCCGGCCGCCCCCACCGCGAGCACGCCGCCGACTTCGTCGGCCGCTACTACTTCAACCAGCCGCCGGCGCTGCTGCGCTGGGCGCTGACCAAGGATCTCGAGCGCGTCGTCTACACTCGCCTCTCGCCGCGCAAGCAGGACTTCGACCTCGTCCGCGACCTGATGCTCGAAGCCGGCACCCTCGACCGCCCGATCGAGTTCGAAGAGTACGTCGACGTCCGCTTCGCCGAAGGGACGGTGGGGGAGATGGCCTGGGAGTACGAAGCGGGGCGCAACTGACACGGAGGCGACGGTCCCGCCGCGGGCGCCAGCCGGTGCAAGAAGCGATTCCGCAGCTGCCGCGGCAAATGCCGCGGCGCTCGCGGCATTCCCTCAGCGCCGCCAGCAGTCGCCCGCGCACGCCGAGGTCGTCTCGGGCGTACCAAGCCATTTCTCGGCCGGCTAGCTCTTGTCGCAGGCGTCTCCCCGGCCGTCGCCATCGCGATCGGCCTGATCGGGGTTCGCCACCCTCTTGCAGTTGTCCGTCTTGTCGGGAATCCCGTCGCGATCGCCGTCGCGCTGGGTGGTGACCGGGCAGCCCACGCTGTTGACCGGCGTGCCGGGCTGCGTGCCCGGGCACTCGTCGCGCGCGTCGGGCACGCCGTCGCCGTCGCTGTCGGTGTTGTCGCGGACGTCGACGGCCGCGGTCGCGGTGTTGGCGCTGAAGCCGCCGCGGTCGTCCTGCACCCGTAGCGACGCGAAGTACTGGCCGGTCGAGCCGTAGACGTGGTCGAAGATCGGCGAAGTCTGCTGGACCAGCGGGCTGCCGTCACCCGGGTCGAGCACGTAGGCGGCGATCGAGCCGTCCGCGTCCTGGCTGGCGGAGGCGTCGAAGGAGACCGCCAGCGGCGCCGGCCCGGCGTTGCCGGAGGCGGCGAGGGCCGCCACCGGGAGTTGGTTGACGTCGCAGGCGGTGGCCGAGCGCAGGGTGTAGTTGGCGCTGCCGGCGTCGTCGTAGATGAGCTGGTTGTTGGGCGTGAGCTGGGCGCGGATCGAGGGGGTGATGGCCACGATCGCGTCGCCCGGCGTGGTCGCGCCCACCAGCGACTTGTCGAGGAGCAGGAGGATGGTGCCGTCGGGCGCGAAGCCGCTGCCCGCCGACAGGTCGCCGAGGACGGTGAAGACGCGCGCCGGCACCGCGCCGGCCACCGGCAACGTCGGCACGCCCGTCGTGCCGTAGACGAAGCGCGGACCCTGCGGCGCGCTGCTGCTCGTCTCGCCGGGGATGGTGGTCATGCCGACGAACCAATCCTCGGCGCCGGCCGGCAGCGTGCCGGAGGTCTTGAAGCGGAGCACCCAGCGTGTCGCCGGCGGCACCGTCGAGAGATCGCCCACCTTGATGGTGAAGGCCACCTTGCCGGGCAGGCTGGCCGGCTCGGCCGCGCGCACGGTACGAATGTCGAGGGCGGGGACGCCGCCCGTGCTGTCGCCGCTGGCGTCGGTGAGGAGGGTGATGCCCGGCGCGATGCAGGCCGTCTCGACGTCGGTGAAATCCAAGAGCGCGACCTGGTTCGACTGCGCGCTCTCGCCGAACGAGTTGACCGCGCTCACGGCGTAGTAGTAACGCACGCCGCTTTGCACCGTGGTGTCGTCGAAGCGGGTGAGGCTCGTCGAGTCGGCGAGATGGGCGAGCACGTCCGGGCTGGTGCCGCGGTAGACCTGGAAGTGCGTGATCGGGGCACCGCCCGGCAGCGGCTGCGTCCAGGTGAGGTGCGCGCCGGCGGCGTCGCGGCGGCCGGAGAGGCTCGGCGTGCCGGGGATCGTCGGCTCCGGCGGGTCGTGCGCGGCGAGCAGGCGGCGCCCGCTCGACTGGCGCACGATGACGCCGTTCTCGGTGAGCGAGTTGGTGCCGCCGGTGATGCAGGGGCCGGTGCAGCCGTCGGCGAAGGCGGCGAGCAGGCGACCCTCCTCGTCCATGATGGCGTCGTTGAAGTCGAGCAGGTTGCGCGTGCCCGCGGCCTCGCAGGGGCTGTTGAAGCCGCCGTCGCAGATGGCGCCGCGCTGCACCGGGTCGTCGGGGGTGACGTTGCGCACCGTCCAGTTGGCGCCGCCGTCGTAGGTCGTGGCGACGTAGGCGTACCAGTGCGCGTCGTCGGCCGGATCGGCCGTCGTGTTCCCCATCGTCGCCGGGTCGCCCGAGTGGCCGGGCTTGGTGGTGCCGAGGAAGAAGTAGGCGGCACGTTGCGGATCACCGGCGACGATCGCCGGGAAGACGCCGTTGCGGATGCCGTAGGGCGCGCCCACGTCCACGGGCCCCGACCAGGTCAGGCCCTTGTCGTGCGAGACGACGACCATCGCCTTGTCGTTGCCCTGCTCCATGTAGCCGACGTACAGCGTGCCGTCGGAGGCGACGGCGACGGAGGGGTCCCAGCGCCCCTGGCCGGAGCCCGGAATGGCGCGGATCTGCCAGCTCTGCCCGGCGTCCTCCGAAACGATGAGCGCCTGGCCGCCGTTGCAGCCCTTGTTCGGCAGGTACACGGTGCCGTCGGCCGCGACCTTGGGGTGCCCGTGCAGCCCGCCGCACTCGAGCAGCGTGTAAACGGGCACACTGGCGCCGAAGGTCACGCCGCCGTTGTCGCTGCGCGAGCAGTAGGCGGCGTAGAGGTCCTGCGAGCAGTAGTAGACGGCGTTGGGATAGGTGTGCGGGATCTGCACGCCGGCCGGGTAGGGGCCGACGCCGAGCGCCTGGTGGTCGAGGCCGGCCTTGAAGCTGCCGCCGACGCTGGGCTCCCAGCTCTCGCCGTCGGTGTCGCTGTACTCCTGGATACTGTTGCCGGGGCCGAGGACGAGCTGCGAGGCGAAGATGCGCCCGGTGTCGCGATCGGCGACCAGGATGGGGTCGCTCGTCTGCAGGCCGCTGAGCGTGCCGGTCTTATCTTCCCAGGTGTCGCGCGCGGGCGAGACGCCGTCGTCGAACTTGACGCGGTCCACCTCGGTGCCGGCGATGAAGAAGATGCTGCTCGTCTGGGTGTTGACGTCGAGCGTCGGCTCGGCGGCGCCGTCGCCGATGCCCGCCGGCGAGACGTGCAGGCTGAAGTCCGGGCCGCCGATGGTCACCGGGCCGCCGCCGCCACCGCCGCCGCCGCCGTCGTCCTCGCCGCAGGCGCCCATGGCGGGCAGCTGGAAGTCGGCCACCGCGGCGGCCTGGTCGAGGTCGGCGCCGTTGAAGTAGGCGGCGCCGCCCGCGCCGGGCGACAGGCGCGCGCCGACGCGGAGGTCGGTGAGCACGTCGCCGGGCGCGACGGCGCTGCCCAGGCGATCGGCGGGCACGACGATGGTGATGGTGCCATCGACGTCGTACGACGAGCCTGGCGCTCCGAAGCCGAGGTCATCGAAGGCGGACTCGCCGGTGCCGAAGCGGAACACGGGCTGGCCGCCGTTCTCGTCCGGGAACGTGGTCATGCCCGCGAAGTACACGATGCCGTCGGAGCCGGTGAAGAACGCGAGGTAGCGCGCGTTCGGCGGAGGCTGGGGCGAGAGGCCCTTCAACTTCATCGTGAACGCGATCTGGCGCTGGTTCTCGGCCGACTTCGGCGTCGACACCTTCAGCCACTCGACGTCGTAGACGCCCACGCCGCCGTTGTTCGCCGCGTCGCCCGCGTTGCTGGTGTTGTCGTCGTCGGCGACCAGCTTGCCCGGAAGCTCGCAGAAGAGGTCGCCGGCGAGTGGGCAGCCGAGGGCGTCCACCGGAGCTCCGGCCGGCGTGCCCGGGCACTGGTCGATGGCATCCGGCACGCCGTCGCCGTCGGCGTCGTTCGGCGGCGCGGTGCCGCCGACCAGCTCCACCGTCCCGGTGTACGTGTCGCCCAGAGGCAGGTAGCCGACGATGTCGATCTCCCACTGGTTGTTGCCGCTGGGAGCCGGGACCTGGATCACCTCGGGATTGGCGGACCCCGCCGCGTCGTCGATCGGCTCGAAGCCTGGCCGCCTGACCAGGTAGACGTCGTAGTCCGCGGCCGCGTTCGCCCAGCCGACGGTGATGCGGATCTTGGCGTTCGGGTGCGTGGTCGCGTAGTCCGCGGGCAGGTTCACGTCGAGGAGGTAGAAGTCGCAGTCCTCGGTGCCCGTGACGCACAGGCCGGTCACGTTCGGCGCCAGGAGGGCGCCCCCGGTGAACTCGAGGCGTGTGTTGGTCTCGGTGATGGTCCCCGCGGCGGGCTGCGTCTCGTAGGCCTGGACCACGGCGCCGCCGCCCAGGAAGGCGAGCGCAACCAGCGTCAGTGAGAGGTGGGTGCGGAGAGTGCCGGCGCGGGGGCGCTGGAGGATCTGGAGCTGACGAAGGGCAGAAGAGATCATGGCGCCTCCTGGAGAGAGATCCCTCCGGAAGATAGGGTGAGCGGGGGGGGACGGGAATAGGGTGACTCCCTCACTTCGCCGGGGGAGTTCCCCTCAGCCGACGCGCTCCAGCGGTCCGGTCGTGGCGGCTAGGTTCGGCGGCGGACCGCAACCAGGTGCGCGGCTAGGTTCGCGGGACGGATCGGAGCCTTCTGAGGGGTTCCCGGGGGGCGGGAGAGTCTTCGGCGCGCTCGATCAGAACTGCACGTTGCGCACGAAGAAGGCGGTGACCTCGACCTTCTTCGACGCCAGCTCCTCCGCCAAGTCCGGGGTCAGCACGAACTGCCCGGCCCGCTCGCGGGCGGGGGTGGCCATCAGGAGCTCGAGGGCGGCGGCCTTGCCGGGGTGGCGCCGGCGGAGCTGGAGGAGGGCGTCGGCGCTGGCGGTCAGGGCCTGCAGGACCGAGGCCTCGGAGGCGGTGGTGATCTCGACCAGCGGCCGGTCGCTCCGGGTGCCGGCGAAGAGCTGCACCTCCTCCACACCCTGGCCGCGGTAGAGCTCGAGCAGCTCGGAGGCGACCTCCAGGTTCGGGTACGGCCGCCGCTCGCGGGCCATGAAATCGACCGCGCCGGTGCCGGTCTTGGGCGACGCGACCTCCGGCCGCTGCGCCTCGCGGCGGGCGGCGGGGGCGCCCGGGGGGGCCGGCGCGGTCCGCTTCGCCAGGTCGGTCAGCGAGGTCCGCCGCTTGGGCGGCGGGGCCGGCGCCTCGAGGACCTCGTCGGGCAGCACCTGCGCGTTGCCGTAGCCCTGCCGGTTCACCTCCTCCGTCCGCGCGACGTCGATCTCCGAGGCCGCGACGAAGCTCCGGGTGCCGTTCTCGGCGGTGAAGACCGCCCGCTCCCCGACGATCACGTACTTCTTCTGCGCCACCAGGCGCGAGCCGTCCTTGAGGTAGATGGTGTAGGCGGCCTGGGCGGCGGTCGCCGCGAAGGCGAGCAGCAGGGCGGCGGCGAGAACGGCGGCGCGGCGGTGCGGCATGGGGAAGCTCCTCGGCGAGGCCGGCAGTTCGGCTATGATACCCGTCCGACAGGCCCCGCGTAGGGGCCTTCTTCGTCAAGAGGCTGTCAATGCTGATCGTGATGAAGATGGACGCCACGGCCGCCGAGATCGACGCGGTCGTGCGGCAGGTCGAGCGCCGGGGGCTCAAGGCGCACCCGATCGCCGGCGCCCAGCGGACGGCGGTGGGCATCACCGGCAACGTCGGGGCGCTCGACCGCGGCGTCTTCGACGCCTTCCCCGGCGTCCTCGAAGTCATCCAGGTCAGCCACCCCTACAAGCTGGTGTCGCGGGAGTTCCGCCCGGACGACACGGTGATCCAGGTCGGCGGCGCCGCGATCGGCGGTCCCGAGCTGGTGGTCATGGCCGGCCCCTGCTCGGTCGAGAGCCACGAGCAGACGCTGCGCATCGCCCGCCGCGTCAAGGCCGCCGGCGCGCACGTCCTGCGCGGCGGCGCCTACAAGCCGCGCACCAGCCCCTACGCCTTCCAGGGCCTCGGCGTCGAGGGGTTGCGCATCCTGGCCCGCGTGCGCGAGGAGACCGGTCTGCCGGTGGTCAGCGAGGCGACCGACATCGACGTCCTTCCCGCCGTCGCCGAGCACGCCGACATCGTCCAGATCGGCGCCCGCAACATGCAGAACTACACCCTCCTCAAGCACGCCGGCCGCTGCGGCCGGCCGGTGCTGCTCAAGCGCGGCATGACGGCGACGGTGACGGAGCTGCTGCTCGCCGCCGAGTACATCCTCGACCAGGGCAACCCCGACGTCATCCTCTGCGAGCGCGGCATCCGCACCTTCGCCGACCACAGCCGCAACACGCTCGACGTGGCGGCCATCTGCGCCGTCAAGCGGATCAGCCACCTGCCGATCATCGCCGACCCCAGCCACGCCGCCGGCGCGGCGCAGAAGGTCCTGCCGCTGTCGCGCGCCGCCGTGGCGGTGGGGGCGGACGGCCTGATCGTCGAGGTCCACGACCGCCCGGCCGAGGCCCTCTCCGACGGCAACCAGGCGATCCCCCCCGAGCAGCTCGAGGAGCTGATGGAGCAGGTCCGGGCGCTGGCGCCGGTGGTCAACCGGCGCGTGCAGGCGCTCGCCGCCCACTAGGCGATGCACTTCGGTCTCTCCCCAGGCCTGCTCGTCCTCGAGGACGGCAGCGTCTTCGAGGGGGAGGCGGTCTCCCCGGGCACCCGCTTCGGCGAGGTGGTCTTCAACACCTCGATGACCGGGTACCAGGAGGTCCTCACCGACCCCTCCTACCGCGGCCAGATCGTGGTCATGACCCAGCCGCACATCGGCAACTACGGCGTTTCCGATGCCGCCGTCGAGTCGGCCCGCCCGTGGGTCGAGGGGTTCGTGGCGCGCCGCTTCACCCGCGAGCCCGCCGATCGTTCGGAGCACGGCCCCGACGAAGGCCTTCCCGCCTACCTCCGCCGCTTCGACGTGCCGGCGGTCGAAGGGCTCGACACCCGTGCCGTCGTGCGCCGCCTGCGCGACCGCGGCGCGCTGCGCGGCGTGCTGACGACCGAGCGCTCCGACGCCGCCGCTCTCCAGGCCGAGCTCGCCGACTTCCCGCCGATGACCGGCCGGGCGCTGGTCGACGAGGTGACCTGCGCCGCGGAGTGGGAGCTGGCGCCCGAGGGGGAGGAGCGCTGGCGCCTGGCGGTCTACGACTTTGGGGTCAAGCAGAACATCCTCCGCTCGCTCGCCGCGCGCGGCGCCCGCCTGCACGTCCTGCCGGCGCGCACGCCGGCGGCGCGCTGTCTGGAGCTCGAGGTGGACGGCGTGGTGCTCTCGAACGGTCCCGGCGACCCCGAGCCGCTGACCACCGCCATCGCCGCGGTGGAGGAGCTGGTGGCACGCCAGGTGCCCATCCTCGGCATCTGCCTCGGCCACCAGCTCCTCGGCCTCGCCCTGGGCGGCTCGACCTACAAGCTCAAGTTCGGCCACCACGGAGGCAACCAGCCGGTGCACCAGCTCGCGAGCGGCCGGGTGGCGATCACCAGCCAGAACCACGGCTTCGCCGTCCGCCCCGACTCGCTGCCCGCCGGCTGCCGGGTGACCGAGGTGAACTTGAACGACGGCACCGTCGAGGGCTTCGACGCCGACGGCCGGCCGATCGTCTCGGTGCAGTACCACCCCGAGGCGGCGCCCGGGCCGCACGACGCCGCCGGCGTCTTCGACCGCTTCCTGGACCTCCTGCCGGACAGCCGGTGAGCCGCGCCGGCGCCCGTCCCGCCCGCGCCCCGCTCGCCTGGACGATCGCCTGGCGGTTCCTGCGCGGGCCGCGCAGCCGCCTCCTCGACGGCACGGCGCGCGCGGCGCTCCTCGCCACCGCGCTCGGCGTCACCGCCATGGTCATCGCCATGGCGCTCATGACGGGGTACCGGGAGGACCTCCAGGGGAAGCTGATCGGCGGCAACGCCGCGGTCGTCGCCTACCCGCTGCTGGCGCAGGCGGCGGTCCCGCCGCAGCGGCTGGAGGCGCTGGAGGCGATCCCGGGGGTGCGGAAGGTCGGGCGCGTTGCCTACGGCCAGGGGTCGCTCGCCGGCGGCGCCTCGCCCGACGGCGTCGAGGTGGTGCTGCGCGGCGTCGATCCCGGCGGCGGCCAGCTGGCCGCCCGCCCCGAGCAGCTCCGCCCGGGCGCCGACGGCATCCCCGGCGCGGTGCTGGGCGCCGACCTGGCGAAGAAGCTCGGCGTCGCGCCCGGCGCCGTCCTCCGCCTCGTCGCCCTCGGCTTCGAGGAGGGGCGGCCGCGCTTCCGCTACCAGAGCCTGCGCGTCACGAAGACCTTCTCGACCGGCTTCGCCGAGTTCGACCGCTCCTGGGTGGTGCTCGAGCGGCCGCTCGTCGAGCGCCTGATGGGGGCGGAGGGGGCGAGCGACCTGCTGGAGTTCACCGTCGAGGACCCGCAGGAGGCGCCGCGCATCGGCGAGGCCGCTGCGCGCCTCCTCGGCGGCGGCTTCCTGGTCTCCGACTGGCAGCAGTTCAACCGCGAGCTCTTCGCGGCGTTGAAGCTGCAGCAGATCGCGCTCTTCCTGGTGCTCGGGCTGATCGTCCTGGTCTCGACCTTCAACGTCGCCTCGACGCTGGTGGTCCTGGTGCGCGAGCGGATGCGCGACCTCGGCGTCCTCGCCGCGCTCGGCCTGCCGCCGGCCAGCCTGCGCAGTGTGTTCCTCGCCTACGGCGGTGTGCTCGGCGCGGTGGGGACGCTCTTGGGTGTCGCCGCCGGCGCCGGCGCCTCCTGGGTGCTCACCCGCTTCGAGCTGATCCGCTTCGACGCCGAGGTGGCGGCGATCTACTTCATCCGCTCGGTGCCGTTCCGCGTGCGGCCGGTGGACCTGGCCGCGATCGTCGCCTTCGCGCTCGCTGTCACTCTCGTCGCCTGCCTCGCCCCCGCCTGGCGCGCCGCCCGCGTCGATCCCTCGGCGGCGCTACGCTACGAGTAGCTGGAAGGAGATCCTGGCTACGGCTTGACACGATCTGTAAGCTGTAAATACTGCTGCCATGAAGACGACCTTCGACCTGCCCGATCCGTTGCTGCGGAGGGCCAAAGCGCTCGCAGCTCAGCAGGGACGCCCACTCCGCGACCTCGTTGCCGAGGCCATCGGCGAGAAGCTCGAAGACACGGTCGGCGGCGGGGCGGCCGCCGCGAAGACCAGTGAAGGGCGACGCGAAGCCTGGGAGCGTTGGAGGGCCCGCCTCGAGCAGCTCCCCGACGGGAGTTGGTTTAATCCCGACGGCGTCGAAGACGAGTCGTTCTTCCACTCCCTCGACGAGGTCCGGCGAGAGCCCTGGACCTCCCGCGGTCCACTCGGCGCCAACACCTGAGCTCCCGCCCGACCATGGGCTCTTCGTGATGTTCCTCGTCGATACCAACGTTGTCTCCGAGCTCATTCGCCCGCAGCCGTACCTGCGCTGGTCCGGCGCCTGCTCTCGACCGATCCTGCGGTGCTCTTCGCCTCCGAGATCACGCGTTATGAGCTGCGCTTCGGTGCCGCGATCCACCGGCAATCGAGTGAAGTTTGGGGCAAAGTGGAGCGCGAGATCCTGCCGCTTCCGATCTGGCTTCCGATCGACGAGAAGGTGTCGCTCGCGACCGCCGATCTCCGAGCGTCGCTGCGCAAGCGCGGCCAACCGATCGAGATGCCCGACGCCATCCTCGCCGCGACCGCATCGGTGCACGACCTCGTGCTCGTAACCCGGAACGTCCGCCACTTCCAGAATGTCCCTGGTCTCGCGGTGGAGAACTGGTTCTCCGAGGAGTAGCTAGCGGACCTCGTCGGCCTCGACGACCCGCCCGCCGTAACCTCCACCCGGTCGACCTCGCCCCGCTCCGCGAGCGCTCCGACGCCTCGGTCTGACCCCCGCCGACCTGGGCTCGCGGCTCCACCGGCTGCGCGATTTGTCAGATTCCCATAGTTCAATGTATCCTCCGCATCCGTAGAAAGTCCTAGGACGGCCTCGGCCGTCTCCAGCCGGGGGCCACCGGCGGCGTCCGCCGCCGGCCCGGACCCCCGTTGGCGGACGTTCTTCCGCCCTGCGGTACAAAACCCTCCGCAGACGAGGGGGCCGGGACGACCCGGCCCCCTCCGCCCCTCCTCTCGCCTTCGGCTCCCGGCTGGGCACTCCTTCGCTAACACATGCGGCTAGATGTCAGCCGCGCCCAACTCTTGGCGATTACCAACACGCACAGCAGGCTTTGGCGCACTGGACTTGGTCGTGTCTGCACGCCCGTATGCATGCGAGGTCCCCGCCGCACTGTTCCGGACACGGGGGGTCGTAGCAGCCGCAGTCATCACCGGAGCACGTACCACTGCACGACTTCATGACGGGTGAGGGCACGCTGTCCAGGCCGCCTGCTTCCTGCATCTGTGGCTCGGTCAGGCAGACGGGAGCTTCGGTTGGGGCTTCGAAGAACAGGCGAGCGGCACAGCGTTGCGGTGACGCCGCGTGCGCAACAGCTCCCGGGCTCTCGCTGACGCTAGTCGCCTCAGCGGCCGAAGCCGAAGCCAGAAGTACCGAGAGCGCGGCAACCCCAAGAACGAGTGTCAGGTTTCTCCGCTTCACTCCGAGCTCCTTTCCAGAACACGGCAGCCCGCGTCAATGCGGCGCCGAGTTTGTGCCGGTACGATCTCCAGTTAGTGTGTTTCGTTGAAGCGTCAAGCGCCTGTCTTCGCCGAGTCCAGTTCACAATAATACTTGTCGCTCCCCGCTCCGCGAGGCCCGGCCCCCTCCGCCCCTCCTCCTCACCTGATACCCTCGCGCCATGCGCGCGCGCCCCGCCGCCCTCCTCGAGCGGCTGCGCAAGTCCCTCAAGTCGTTCGACTTCACGGTCGCCCGCCGGTTCGGGGCCGCGACCCGCGAGGACCGCCTCTTCTACCTGCTGATCGCCGGCGTCGGGGTGCTGGCGGGGGTGCTGGGGGTTTCGGTGCACGCCGCGATGGCCCGCCTCCAGGCCCTCCTCTGGGGCTCCTCCGCCCCGCTCTTCGAGGTGGCGCAGCAGGTCCCCTGGTGGCGGGTGGTGGCGGCGCCGGCGGCCGGCGGCCTGCTGGTCGGGCTGGTCTACTGGGCGACGAAGCTGCCGGCGTCCGGCGGCGGCATGTCGCAGCTCATCGAGGCGGTGGCGCTCCTCGGCGGCAAGGTGCCGCCGCGGCCGGTCCTCGTCAACGCCGTGGCGGCGATCGCCACCGTCGGCAGCGGCGGCTCGCTGGGGCGCGAGGGGCCGATGATCCGGCTGGGCGCCATGGTCGCCTCCTGGCTGGGCTCGCGAGTCGGCCTCCCCACCCATCGGATCAAGATCCTGGTCGGCTGCGGCGCGGCGGCCGGTCTCGCCGCCGCCTACAACATCCCGGTCGGCGGCGCGATCTTCGCCATGGAGGTCATCCTCGGCAACTTCGCGCTCGAGATCTTCGGGCCGATCGTCGTCTCCTCGGTCATCTCGACCCTCATCGCCCGCGCCCTCGCCGGCAACGTGCCGATCTACGCCGCCCCCGGGTACGCGCTCGAGAGCGGCTGGGAGATCCTGGCCTACGCCGGGCTCGGGCTGGTCGGCGCCATCGTCTCGGTGGCCTTCATCTACGGCGTGCGCGCCGGCCGCGGCCTCTTCGCCCGGCTCACCTGGTTGCCGGTGCCGCTGCGGCCGCTGCTGGGGATGGGGCTCCTCGGCGCCCTCGGGCTGGGCGCGCCGCACGTCCTGGGCGGCGGTTCCGAGATCATCAACCTCGCGCTGGCCGGCGAGCTGGACCTCTCGCCGCAGCTCGGCGGCGCCATGCTCCTCCTCGTCGCCCTGCCGCTCGCCAAGCTCCTGGCCACGGCGCTCACCGTCGGCGGCGGCGGCTCGGGCGGGCTCTTCACGCCGTCGCTTCTCGTCGGCGCCCTAGTCGGCGGCGGCTACGGCTACTGGGTCCACACCCTCTGGCCGGCGCATACCGCCGCCTACGGCGCTTACGCCGCGGTGGGGATGGCGGCGGTGGCGGCCGGCACCAGCCACGCGCCGATCAGCGCCATCCTCATCCTCTTCGAGTTCACCGGCAACTACGACCTGATCCTGCCGCTGATGGTGGCCTCGATCCTCTCCTCCACCCTGTCGCGGAAGCTCCACGCGGCGTCGATTTACACCGAGTCGCTGCGCCGCCGCGGCGTGGACCTTTCCTGGCGGATGGAGGAGGCCGTGCTGGCCGGGCTCAAGGCGGCGGACTTGGCCCGCCCCGACGCCGACGTCCTGCGGCCGGACGACGGCTACAAGAAAGTCGTGGAGAAGTTCCTCGGGGCGCACCGCCAGCGGCTCTTCGTGGTGGGGGAGGACGGGCGGCTCCTCGGAGCGATCTCGCTCCACGACATCAA
Source organism: Thermoanaerobaculia bacterium (assembly GCA_035536455.1). Taxonomy (GTDB): domain Bacteria; phylum Acidobacteriota; class Thermoanaerobaculia; order Multivoradales; family UBA5704; genus DASUNQ01. Next base: position 46,334 of record DATLOC010000075.1, read on the forward strand.
GCACGCTCTCGACGAGCCCGAGCACCTGACCCACGTCCTGGCCCACGACCTGATGGTGCCGGTGCGCGAGGTCGTCCAGAGCGACGAGCGGCTGCACACCGCGACGCGCGTCTTGGGCGCCAGCGACTTCGAGCGGCTGCCGGTCGTCGAGCCGAACGGCAAGTTCGTGGGGGTGCTGTTGAAGAAGGACCTGCTGGCGGTCTACGCCCAGGAGGTTCTGGGGCGGCCGGCGCTGCTCGCCACCTTCGTCTCGGGGCGGGAGGCGGGGGCCAACCGCGACTATGTCGAGCTGCCGCCCGACTTCGCGGTGCGGCTGGTGCCGGTGCCGCCCGAGCTGGTGGGCAAGACCCTCGCCGAGGCCGCTTTGCCGCACACGATCGGCGCCCGCATCCTCGAGATCAAGCGCAAGGGCCGCGGCGGCGAGGAGCGCGTCATCCCCGACGCCCAGACCGTGCTCGCGGCAGGCGACGAGCTGGTGCTCCTCGGGCCCACCGCGGCGCTGGAGGCGATGAAGGAGTCGGGCGCGGCGCCGGACGTCGCCGGCGCTTAGCTCGCCAGCGGGTAGAGCTGCCGGTAGCTGTCGGCGAGGACCAGGACGCGCTTGACGTAGTCGCGCGACTCGTCGAGGGTCATCGTCTCGACGAAGGAGTCGAGCTCGCCGCCGCCGTTCTCCTTCCACAGCCGGCGGATGCGGTTGGGGCCGCCGTTGTAGGAGGCCACGGCCAGCTCGACGTTGCCGTCGAACTCGTCGATCAACTGGCGCAGGTAGGCGGCGCCGAGGCGGAGGTTGAACTCCGGGTCCTCGAGCCGCGACGGGTGGTAGTCCATCCCCAGCTTGCGCGACACCTCGCGCGCCGTGGCGGGCATGAGCTGCATCAGCCCCTTGGCGCCGACGCGGCTGGTCGCCTTGCGGTCGAAGGCGCTCTCCTGGCGGATGATGCCGGCGACCAGCGCCGGGGCCAGCCGGTTGGCGCGGGCGGCGGCGCGGATCTCGTCGCCGTACTCCAGCGGGTAGTAGGCGCGCAGGATCTCGGCCGGCACGCCGGCCTGGCGCGGCCCGCCGAGGGCCGGGAAGGCGGCGCGCAGCATGAGCAGGCTCCGCGCCTCCTCGCCCCCGCGGCCGAGGATGACGGCGCGCAGGGCCAGCCGGTCCTGGGTCTCGGCGCGGTCGCCGACCAGCTCCATCTCGCGCTCGGCGAGGGCGTCGAGGCCGAGGTCGGTCAGGAGCTTGGCGCGCACCAGGAGCGGGTCGATCTCCCAGGCGCCGGCGGAGGCGGCCGAGGCCGTCCGCACGCCGCTGTCCCATGCGTCGCGGCCGAGCCGGTCGAGCGCGCGGCGGCTGTAGAAGTCCATCGTGTCGGAGGCGGCGACGAGCTGGCGGTAGATGTCGCGCGCCCGCCCCGGCTGCCCCAGCTCCTCGAAGGCGCGCGCCTTCCAGTAGGAGCCGCGCTGCGCGTCAGGGTGCTCGGGGTAGAGCTTGGCGAGGACCGTCCAGGTGCCGATGGCGCCGGTCGGGTTGCCGTGCCGGTACTCGCGCCAGCCGCGCTCCCAGAGGGTGCGCGCGCCGGTGGCGTCGTGCGGCTCGACGAGGCGGAGGATGCGCAGGGCGTCGATCGCCTGGTCGAAGAGGTCGGCGTCGAGGAAGTCCTCGTGCAGCGAGCGCAGCTCCTCGGCGCGCAGCTCGGAGAGCTCCGGGCTCGCCTCGACGAGGCGCGCGGCCCGGGTGAGGTGCCGATGCGAGGTGCGCAGGAGCTCGCGGCGGGCGGCGCCGCGGTCCCGCCCGGCCAGCTCGGCGCTGGCCAGCGAGCGCGCCACCTCGAGGCGGGCCGACAGCGGCCGCCCTTCGGCGGCCAGCGGCTCGAGGAGGGCGAGGGCCTCGCCGCCGCGGCTCGAGCCGGTCAGCGCCCGCGCCTTGAGTAGATGCCACTCGAGGTCGCGCGATCCCTCCGGCAGCCCCTCCAGCACGGAGAGGGCGGCCTTGGGCAGCTCCTGGCCGTCGAGGAAGCTGTGGGCGCGGCGCTTAACCTCGTCGGCCGAGAGGACCTCGCCGAGCGCCAGCGAGCCATCGAAGGCGCGGAAGGTGTCGGCGACGCGCAGCTTGCCGGCGGCGAAGGGGGACTCGACGAGCAGGCGCCGGGCCGACGCCTCACGCACGGCGGCGTCGTCCAGCCGGCGGCCGATGCGCCAGGCCAGGCTCTCGAGCTCGGTCGCGGCCTCCCCCTCGATCCTCTCGGCGCGCGCCGCCTCGACGAGGTCGAGGACGGCGCGGCTCTCGTCGTCCGCGTCGGCCAGCCGGGCGGCGGCGAGGTAGGCCTGCGGCCGCAGCGGCGAGCCGGGGCAGGTGGCGAGGAGCTGGCGGTAGGCCTCGGCGGCGGTCTCGTCGTCGTCCCGTTTGCGGGCGGTCTCCGCGAGCAGGTAGAGCCGCCAGTCCTCCAGCGGGCCCCCGGCGGGGGCCGCAGCCAGGAGCTCCGCGGACTCGGCGGTGGCGCCGGCGGCGTAGGCGTAGAGGCCGGCGAGGCGGAAGGCCTCTTTCATCCGGGAGGGCCGGCCGGCGGCGGCGCGGGCGAGGAGCTTCTGCGCCTGCGTGGCATCACCCTTGCGTAAGGCCTCTGCGGCATCGCGATAGGGCGCGGGGTCCAGTCCGGCGGCCGGGGCCAACCGCTGCGGCGGCGCGACCGGGTCGGCGCCGCTCCGGGTGGGAGCGCTGCAGAGCAAGGACAGGCTGACGGGGAGGGAGAGGAGCGTGAGGAGGGCGATCCTGCGCAACGTCATGGGCCTCTTCGTACCTCCGGAGTAACGCCTCGCGAGTCGAGGGCCCTGGCGGCTTGGCGGCCGCTCACGGCTGGTTACATCGCTTTGTAGTGACCGCGGAGTGTAACAGCCGCCCGGGAGGGGCTATTCCGAAGAGCTCGAGGGGGGCTTGCGCCCCCTCGTAAACTCAATCGACAGAAAGACTTGTCAATCTTACTCGTTGGCCGCCCCTCGGCCAACTGAAGACTCGGCTCTTCCAGACCGCCGACGATAGTACGCCGATGCTTTCATTGCGCGATTTGCTGGGTGGGAGTCGGCCCGCGGACCCCGCGGGCGAGACCGACACCGTGCGCGAGATCGTCCGCCGCCTGGAGGCGCTGCCGCCGGAGCGGGCGCGTTACGTCGCCGCCTTCGCCTACGTCCTGGCGCGGGTCGCCCACGCCGACCTCGCCATCTCGGAGGAGGAGACGCGCCGCATGGAGCGCGTCCTGGTCGACCGCGGCCACCTGCCGGAGGCGCAGGCGGTGCTGGCGGTGGCGATCGCCAAGGCGCGGGCGCACGCCGACGCCGGCACCGAGGACTTCCTGGTCACCCGCGAGTTCAAGCAGCTGGCGACGCGCGAGCAGTGCCGCGAGCTGCTCGACTGCCTCTTCGCGGTCTCGGCCGCCGACGACTCGATCTCGGGCGTCGAGGACGACGCGATCCGCCGGGTGGCGAGCGAGCTCGACCTCTCGCCTGGAGACCTCGCCGCCGCCCGCGCCGCCTGGCGGGCATACCGCGCGGTGCTGCGCTCCTCCTCCTGATCCCCGCCCCCGGCAGGCGCTTTGCTACGATGCGCCGCCATGTCGCGGCGCGATCGTCGGAAACAGACCCAAGGGTGCTTCGTGCGCGGGCTCATGGCGGCCGTGCTGCTGGTTGCGGCACTGGCGGCGGCGAGCGCTTTCTGGGTGGGCGGCGCCCCGGACGTCACGATCAAGCCGAAGCTCCCGGGCATCGGGCGCAACACGCCGGTCGAGATCACGCTCGACGACGCCGGCCGCGCCACGGCGCTGCGGGTCGAGGTGGTGCAGCAGGGAAAGGCCGTGCCGGTCGCCGAGCGGACGTTCACGCCGCGCGCGGGGTGGAACCCCTTCGGGGGCGGCAAGCCCGAGACGGTGACCGTCGGCGTCGGGCGCGAGACGGTCAAGGGGCTGCGCTCCGGGCCGGCGACCGTGCGGGTCACCGTCGAGCGCACCGGCAGCTGGGCGCGCACGCCGCCGCCGGTGGTCGAGGAGGTCGAGCTGCCGGTGCGCCTGGCGCCGCCGGTCCTCGGCGTCGCCTCGCTCCACCACTTCGCCGCGCAGGGGGGCTCGGAGTGCGTCGTCTACCAGGTCGGGCCGACGGCGGTGCGCGACGGCGTGCGCTCGGGCGCCTGGTGGTTCCCCGGGCATCCGCTCCCCGGCGCCGGCAAGGGGACGCGCTTTGCCCTCTTCGGCATCCCTTACGACCTCGCCGACCCGGCCGAGATCCGCCTGGTGGCGATCGACGACGTCGGCAACGAGGCCGCGGTCGGCTTCATCGACCAGTTCAAGGCGCGGCCGCCGGGCACCGACACGATCGAGATCACCGACCCGTTCATGAACAAGGTGGTGCCGGAGATCATGGGCCAATCGCCGGAGGTGGCCGACCAGGGCGGCCTCCTCGCGAACTACCTGGCGATCAACCGCGAGCTGCGCAAGAAGAACAACCAGACGCTCAAGGAGCTGGGGGCCCGCTCGGCCAAGCGCTTCCTCTGGAACCAGCCCTTCCTGCCGATGGCCAACACCGCCATCACCGCCGCCTTCGCCGACCACCGCACCTACGTCTACAACGGCAAGGACGTCGACCAGCAGTACCACCTCGGCTTCGACATGGCCTCGGTCGAGCGCGACGCCGTGCCGGCGTCCAACGCCGGGGTCGTCGTCCTCGCCCGCTACTTCGGGATCTTCGGCAACGCCGTGGTGCTCGACCACGGCTACGGCCTGCAGAGCCTCTACGGCCACCTCTCGACGCTCGAGGTGTCGCAGGGGCAGACGGTGAAGCGCGGGCAGACACTGGGGCGCTCGGGGCAGACGGGCCTGGCCGGCGGCGACCACCTCCACTTCACGATGCTCCTGGGCGGCCTGGCCATCAACCCGGTCGAGTGGTGGGACCCGCACTGGATCCAGGACCGGGTGGCGCGCAAGCTCGGCCGCGCCCTGCCCCTCCAACCGTAGACCCGGCCGCCGCGCCGGCCCTGTCCATGGACGTCCGCCTCGACAAGTGGCTGCAGGTCGCCCGCGTCTTCAAGACGCGCTCGCAGGCCACCCACGCCTGCACGCTCGGCCGGGTGAAGGTCAACGGCCAGGCCGCGAAGCCCCACCGCCACTTGGCGCTGGAGGACCGGGTCGAGGTCGAGCAGCGCGAGTGGACGCGTGTCCTGGTCGTCAAGGAGCTGCGCGACCGGCCGCTGCCCAAGGCGGAGACGGCGCGGCTCTACGAGGACCTCTCGCCGCCGCGCCCCGTCCTCGACCCTCTCGAGCGCCTGCTGCGCCGCCCGCCGGCGCGCCGCGCGACGGGCGCCGGCCGCCCCACCAAGAAGGAGCGGCGCGACATCGACCGGCTGAGCGGCGACGAGACCTAGCCTTCCGCTCGCCGCAGCGCCAGCAGCGTCAGGTCGTCCGTCCTCGGCCGGCCGTCGAGGAAGGCTTCCATCTCGCGCCGGCAGGCGGCCAGGACCTGGTCGGGCGGCAGCCGCGCCGCGCGCCGCAGCGCCGCGGCGGCGCGGCCGATGCCGAACTCCTCGTCGTCTCCCGCCGTCGCCTCGGTCCAGCCGTCGGTGTAGACGACGAGCGTCTCACCGCCGCGCAGCGACAGCTCGCGGCTCTCGTAGCCGCCGCCGGCGAAGAGCCCGAGCGGCAGGCCGGCGCCCTCCACGGGCCGCACGCCGCGGGCGTCGGCCAGCAGCGGGCGCGGGTGCCCGGCGTTGGCGAGCTCGACGCGGCCCTCGGGATGGAGCCGCGCCGCCACCATGGTGGCGTAGCTCGTGCCCGTCGTGGTCTCGAAGAAGAGCCGGTTGACGCGCGCCAGCAGCTCGCCGAGCGGCAGGTCGGGCGCGGCGAGGGCGCGGAAGAGCGCGTGCAGGTGCGATTGCAGGAGCGAGGCGGCCACCCCCTTGCCGACCACGTCGCCGAGCAGGAGGTGCAGCGGCTCGTCGTCGCGTCGCGGCCGCAGGAGGTCGACGTGGTCGCCCGACACCGCCCCGCGCGGCTCCCAAAGGAAGGCGAGCTCCCAGCCGCCGTGGGCGAGCCGCGGCGGCGGCAGGAGCGACCGCTGCAGCCGCGCCGCCGCCTCGAGGTCGCGCTCGAGGGACTGGCGCTCCTCGACGGAGAGGCATTCGAGGCAGACCTTGATCAGCGGGTCGGTCTCCAGCGGCTCCTCGCCGATGTGCTCGTGGCAGACGGCGCAGACCCCCCAGTCGCCGATCTCGAGCGACGCCAGCGCCCCGTCAACGCGGCGCAGCAGGTCGACGAGCCGCTGCTCCCGCCGCGCCTCGGCGAGCTCGGCGAGCTGCTGGCGCCGCGCCAGCAGCCGCTCGCGGACCTGTTGCTCGACGGAGGTCATCCCGCGCTCCCGGACCTCGCCTTCTTGAGCACCACGATCTGGCCGGCGTGGTAGGCGTTGTGCTGCAGGATGCCGAGGAGCTGCCCGCGCACCGTGGGGTCCGAGCCGGACACCGCGCCGTCGAGCTGCTCGTCGTCGAGCGCCGAGAGCGCCGCGTGGAGGCCGCGGTGCGCCCGCTCGAGGCCGGCGAGCGTTTGCCGCCAGGCCTTCGGGGAGTCCGCGCCGTCGGGCGGGAAATCGACCTCCGGCGGCACGTCGGTCACGCTCTCGCCCTCCATCCGCCGGCGCGCGGCGTCGATCCAGAACGCCGCGTGGCCGGCGATCTCGGCGATCGTGTGGACGCCCTCCGCGCTGCGGTGCGCGGCGGCGTCGGCGTCGACTCCATCCAGCGCCTCGGCGAGCGCGGGCCCGTGCCAGGCGCCGCCGCGGAAGGAGCGCTCGAGCTGGTCGGCGAGGCGGGTGGTCTCGACCCGCCGGGGATCGGGGTACTGGTCGTTGAAGATCGAGGAAGGGCCGGTCATGGCCCCTAAATTAGCACCGGCCGGCAGGCGTCTCCCCTACGAGCCGAGGAACTCGCCGACCGGCGCCAGCCGCGCGCTGTGGTCGCAGAGGATCTTCAGGATGACCATCAGCGGCACCGCGATGAGCGCCCCCGTCACCCCCCAGATCCACCCCCAGAAGGTCAAGCCGATGAAGATCACCACCGGATTCAGGGTCAGCCGCCTGCCGAGGACCATCGGCGTCACGAAGTAGCTCTCGGCGAAGTTGATGAGCAGGTAGGCGGCCGGCACCAGCATCGCCTGCCCGGTCTCCTTGAAGGTCAAGAAGGCGACGACCGCCATGATCGCGGCGCCGATGATCGCCCCGGCGTAGGGGATGTAGTTGAGGAGCGCCACCATCACCCCCCAGAGGATCGGGTTGGGCATGTCGAGGAGCCAGAAGGCGAGCCCGACCGCGGCGCCGAGACCGATGTTGATGAGGGTCACGGTCGAGAGGTAAGCCGAGACCTCGAGCTCGACCTGGCGCAGGATCTCGACGGCGCGCTTCTTGTCGGCGAGCGTGGGCAGGACGCGCACCAGCTTGAGCAGGAAGAGGTCTCCGGCGGCGAGCAGGAAGTAGAGCAGCACCAGCATCACGAAGGCGTTGGCGGAGAAGGTCCAGAGGTTCTGGAAGAGACGCCGGCCGAGGCTCTCGCTCTCGACCTCCACCGCGTTCGGCCCTTCCTCGCCGACCTGCGTCATCTCCTCGACCCGCGCGGTGGCCTCGCCAATCCGCTCGACCGGCGCCTTGAGCTCGCGCAGCTTGGCTTCCACCCGCCGCATGCTCCCCGGCGCGCGGTCCATCCACTCGAAGGCCGGTCCCGCCAGGTAGTAGCCCGCGACGGCCAGCGCGCCGACCAGCGCCAGCAGCACGACGAGGGCACCGAGCCCCTCGGGGATGCGCAGCTTCTTCAGGCCGCGGACGAGCGGCTGGAGCACGAAGCTCAGCAGCACCGCCAGCACCACCGGCAGGACGAAGGCGCGCGCGAAGTAGAGGGTGTAGAGGGAGGCGAGGACGAAGAGGCCGTTCAACGCCGCCGAGCGAACGTAGAACGGCCCCGTGGAAGCGTCGCGCAGGCGGCCGCCGCTGGTGTCAGGCTCTCCGGACCAGCCCCAGGATCAGGGAGATCACGAAGATGACGAGGAAGATGTAGAAGAGGATCTTGGCGATCTCGGCGGCGCCACCGGCGATGCCCCCGAAGCCCAGGACCGCGGCGATCAGTGCGACGACCAGGAAGATCAGTGCCCATCTCAACACGGCGGCTTCCTCCTTGGAAAGGCCCGGAAAGCTACCCGAGCGGTTGGGGACTCGAGAATCAGGGCGACCGCTCTTCGGACAGGCAGTACCTTCCGCGCCCTGATGGGCGGTTGGGAGAGCAAGGGGTGTGCCACCGGATCGGAGCCGGCGCGAAGGCCTTCGCGCCTTAGCCTGTGAAGAGGGGAAGCTGCCAGACCTCGCCGCGGACCAGGTTCGAGGCGCCGATCCCGAGGAGGCGCACCGGGCGGGTCGCGGCCTCGGTGCGGGTCAGGAGGTCCCGGGCGCAGGCGGCGATCGCGCGCTCGTCGCAGGTCGGGAGGTCGAGGGTGCGCGAGCGGGTGATCGTCGTGAAGTCGCCGTAGCGGAGCTTCAGGGTCAGCGTGCAGGCGCCGAGGCTGCGGCGGCGGAGGTCGTCGGCGAGGCCGGCGGCCAAGCGCCCGACCTCCGCCTCGACGGCGGCGAGCCCCTCGAGGTCGGCGGCGTAGGTGGTCTCGGTCGAGAGGCTCTTCCGCTCGCGCTCCAGCTCGACCGGGCGGTCGTCGATCCCGCGCGCGAACTCCCAGAGCGTGTCGCCGTGCCGGCCGAAGCGGGCGGCCAGAAGCGCGGCGTCGAGCGCCCGCAGCTCGGCCACCGTCGTCACGCCCAGCTCGGCCAGCGCCCGCTCGGTCGCCGGCCCGACGCCGTGGAGGCGCCGCACCGGCAGCGGCGCCAGGAAGTCGAGCACCTTGGCCGGCGGCACGACCGTCAAGCCGTCCGGCTTCCGGAAGTCGGAGGCGATCTTGGCGACCAGGCGGTTGGGGCCGACGCCGACCGAGACGGTCAGACCGCGCTCCTCGCGCACCCGCCGGCGGATCTCGCGCGCCACGGCGGTGGCGGTGCCGGCCGCGCCGAGGTGGTCGCTGACGTCGAGGTAGGCCTCGTCGATCGACACCTCCTGCACCAGCGGCGTGACCTCGCGGTAGATGGCGAAGATCTGCTCCGACTCGCGGTGGTAGCGGCGGAAGTCGGGAGGCAGGAAGAGGATGTCGGAGCAGAGCTTGACGGCGCGCGCCGAAGGCATCGCCGAGTGGATGCCGTAGCGGCGGGCCTCGTAGCTCGCCGCCGCCACCACGCCGCGGCTCTCGGGACGGCCGCCGATCACCAGCGGCCGGCCGCGCAGCGACGGGTCGTCGCGCACGTGGACCGCGGCGTAGAAGCAGTCCATGTCGCAGTGCAGGATGCGGCGGTCCGCGGCCATCGGAGCGGGCTCCGGCACTTGCGCCCTACCCGCCGCCGTCGCCGCCCTGAATGCCCCCTTCGGTCATGCCCCGGGCGTCGAGCGCCTCGTTCAGCTCGGCCTCCGGGAGCACCCCCTTCTCCCGTGCCAGCTCGCGCACCGTGCGGCCGGTCTTGACCGACTCCTTGGCGATCTCGGCCGCCGCGTCGTAGCCGATCTTGGGTACAAGCGACGTCACCATCGCCAGCGACTTCTCGACCAGCTCCTCGGCGCGCTCGCGGTTGGCCGTGATCCCCTCGACGGTGCGCTCGGCGAGGAGGCTCGCCGCCGCGGCCAGGATGGCGATCGACTGCTCTAGGTTGTAGGCGATGACCGGCATCATGACGTTGAGCTCGAAGACCCCCGACATGCCGGCTAGGGTGATCGTGACGTCGTTGCCAATCACCTGCGCGCAGACCATCAGCACCGACTCCGGGATCACCGGGTTGACCTTCCCCGGCATGATCGAGCTGCCGGGCTGCAGGCTCGGGATCGCGATCTCGCCGATGCCGCAGCGCGGACCCGAGGCCAGCCAGCGGATGTCGTTGGCGATCTTGGTCAGCGAGACGGCGATCGTCTTGAGCGCCCCCGAGGCCTCGACCGCGGCGTCCTTGGCGGCCAGCGCCTCGAAGCGGTTGGGCGCCGGCACGAAAGGATGGCCGGTGCGGGCGGCGAGGCGGGCGATGACGCGGTCGGCGAAGCCGGGCGGGGCGTTGAGCCCCGTGCCGACGGCGGTGCCGCCGAGCGCCAGCTCGGCCAGGCGCGGCTTGACCGCGGCCAGCCGGTCGAGGGCGTAGCGCACCTGCTGGGCGTACCCCCCGAACTCCTGCCCCAGCCGCACCGGTACCGCGTCCTGGAGGTGCGTGCGGCCGATCTTGACCACGTCGTCGAGCTCGGAAGCCTTGCGCTCCAGCGCCTCGGCGAGGCGGCCGAGCGCCGGCTCGAGGTCCTCGACGATCGCCGAGTAGGCGGCGACGTGGATGGCGGTGGGGATGACGTCGTTCGAGGACTGGCCGGCGTTGACGTGGTCGTTGGGGTGGACCGGGTGCTTGCTGCCGATCCGGCCGCCCATGAGCTCGATGGCGCGGTTGGCGATCACCTCGTTGGCGTTCATGTTCGTCGAGGTGCCCGAGCCGGTCTGGAAGATGTCGAGCGGGAAGTCCTGGTCGCGCTCGCCGCGTGCCACCTCCTCGGCGGCGCTGCGGATCGCCTCGGCCGGCCCGGCCGGCACGATCCCCATCTCCTCGTTGACCGCCGCCGCCTCCCCCTTGATCAGCCCCAGCGCCTCGATAAAGCGGCGCGGAAAGCGCAGCCCGGAGACCGGAAAGTTCTGTCGCGCCCGCTCCGTCTGCGCCCCGTAGTAAGCCTCACCGGGCACCTCCACCTCGCCGAGGCTGTCTTTTTCGATCCGTGTGTCTGGCATGTCTCCTCCCTAGCGCCTGCCGGATCTTAGCCGGCAGCGCTCCCGTTCCCTCCCTGCTATACTCCCGTAAATTCATCGAGGAAGATCTGCTGCGGGTTGGCCGCTCCCACGCATACCCAATGGAGGAGGGAAATGTGGCGAGTGCTCAACACCTTTATGGCAGTGGCCGGCGTGCTCTCCTCCTGCGCCGAGAGCCCGCCGCCGCCCGAGCCCGAGGCCGGAAACACCGAGGCCGGAAGCACCGCCGGGACGCAAAAAGCCAGATACTCGGACATCGCGCACACCTACCATGACCTGCTGCTCGACAGCGGCCGCAACGAGATCAAGCTGGACAAGGGGGTCATCGAGGGATCGTAATACTGGACAGGAGATAGCAATGGGGCTCAGCTTCCGAAGAAGTGTACGTCTTTTTCCTGGTGTGCGTCTGAACTTTTCTGCCAGTGGGCTTAGCACGACGGTCGGTGCTCGAGGAGCGTCGCTGACGATAGGGCCGCGAGGTGCCCATCTCAATGTCGGTCTCCCCGGCACTGGTCTCTCGTATCGAGAGCGTTGTCGCCGCCGGCGCAGGCTCCACCTCGCCGTCGCCGCCCGGATTCGACCGCGGGCCCAGGACGCTCTGACGCACTGCCGCCACCTTCGACAAGGCCGCCTGCGTCAAGCGCTAGCATCTTGCCTCAACCCAACGAGATACGTAGCGCCGCGAGCGATGAGATTACCAGTATTGGTCTGAGGGAGCTTCGGGATCTTCTCGCCGAGGCGTGGTCCGAGTCCAAACGTCTTAAGGCGGAAATACCCAGCCTCGACTTCGAACTCCAACGGAGACAGGCAAAGGCTTACAAATGGCAGAACGGGTTCCTCTTGAGGCGCATACTGAAGGGTAAATATGCCGCGATGCTCGACCAGTATGAACAAGCCCGAGCTGAACGCGAGGCACTTACTGAAGAAATAGAAAAGTGTAGAGTAGCGTTGGAGATCGAGATCGACGGCGGGATCGAGACGACGTACGGAAGTCTGGTCGAGGCCTTCCGTGCATTGGCGGGATGCGAGAAGACCTGGGACACGACCTCCGAAATCGCAGTCGACCAGGTCCGCGCTCGCTCGAAGGCGACAGCCAACATAACCCGCACGGAAGTAACTTTCGATATGAAGCCGGCCGACGTGATTGCCCCCTCAAGACCAGCGATGCACTTTCAGAACGCCAACGGCGGCGACCTCTTCATCTTGCCCGGGCTGTTGCTGGTTTTCGGCAGTCACTCTGATTTCGGTCTGATCCGTCTTCATGAGGTGTGCATCGAGTACACTCGAATGCCAGTTCTAGAGACCGAAGGAGTTCCCGCCGACTCTAAGGTAGTTGGCGAGTCCTGGGCGAAGGTCAACAAGGACGGCAGTCCTGATCGTCGTTTCGCAAACAACCGCCGCATTCCAATCGCAGAGTACGGTGAGCTTGCATTTAAGAGCGCCAGTGGCTTGAATGAGCGTTACCTCGTGAGTAGTGCCCTTCGCGCTGAGGCCTTCGGGAAGGCCTTCGGTGCACACAAGGCGACCCTAGCGACGGCATGACTAGGCGAGCAATCCAGATCTCTCGTCCCTAGTAGGGGCCATGCAATTTCAGCGCTTTGTCCATACCGCTGGATCGCGGGCCTGGTGGAGCACTGCATAGATAGAAATCCGACCGTCCTCCACTCTAAAGAGCACCATGTATGGAAACGGCCGCGGAAAGAGGGCACGACGTGTCTGGTGGTGGACAACCTGGTAGAGGTTGGGATTCCGCTCGATGCCCTCTAAGATGGAATCGAGCGCTTCCAAGAACCGCGCTCCGAGGCCCGGTCTCTGCTGGTCGTACCACCGGATGGTCGCCGCCACGTCGGCTTCGGCGGCCGAGCGGAGTCGGACCTTCATTCCGGGCTACGGGTCAGCTGCTCCAGCCGGCGCTTTGCTTCCGTCCAGGAGGTCCAATCCTCGGGATGCGTTGCGGCGTCGCGCAGCCGTTGGTCGAGGATTTCCTTCTGCCAATCGGCGAGCTCCGGGTGCTCGGTCTCCGCCTCGCGCCAGAGCTCTTCGAGCAGCTCGACCCTTTCGGGGAAGGGCAGCTTCTGAATCTCCTGTTTCAGGTCAGCCTTGCTCACGCGGCCTCCTTTGAGGTGGTCCATCGTAGCAGCCCCGCCGGCTATGCTAGCGGACGGAGGCAACGCCATGGCCATCGCCGACACCCTGCTGCCCGAGTTCGATCAGGAGATGGCGACGACGCGGCGGCTGCTCGAGCGGGTGCCGAGCGACAAGGGGAGCTGGAAGCCGCACCCCAAATCGTTCGCGCTCGGGCACCTCGCCCAGCTCGTCGCGTGGATGCCGGGCTGGGTGGCCAACACGCTCCGTGGGACCGAGCTCGACCTGGGGGAGGCTGCGGGCTACAGCTTCGAGACGACGGAGACGCTGCTCGCCGAGTTCGACAAGAACGTCCGCGCGACGCGCGAGGCGCTGGCGGAGGTCCAGGACGCCGACTGGACGGTCCCCTGGTCGCTCAAGCGCGGCGGCCAGGTCCTCTTCACCGCCCCGCGCGCCACGGTCGTGCGCACCCACATCAACCACCTCGTCCACCACCGCGGCCAGCTCACGGTGTACCTCCGGCTGCTGGACGTGCCGCTGCCGTCGATCTACGGCCCGACGGCCGACGAGCGCTGGTGAGCGCCCAGGCGGAAAGAGCCAGCGCCTTTCGCGCCCTCCACGAGCGGGACGGCGCCTTCATCATCCCCAATCCCTGGGACGCCGGCTCGGCGCGGCTCCTGGCGGGCCTGGGCTTCGAGGCGCTGGCGACGACGAGCGCCGGCTTCGCGTTCTCCGTCGGGCAGCAGGACAACTCGATCGGCCGCGAGGAGATGCTGGCGCATGTGCACGCGATCGCCTCGGCCACCGATCTGCCGGTCAGCGCCGACCTCGAGAACGGCTATGGGGACGATCCCGAGACGGTCGCGGAGACCATCCGGCTGGCCGCGGCGGCGGGGGCCGTCGGCGGCTCGATCGAGGACTCCACGAATCGCCCGGGGGGCGCGCCGATCTACGAGCGCCGCTTAGCGGCCGAGCGCGTGTGCGCCGCGGCGGAAGCGGCGCGCTCGCTGCCCTTTCCGTTCAACCTGACGGCGCGGGCGGAGAACTACCTGGTCGGCAGGGGCGATCTCAAGGACACCATCGAGCGGCTCCAGACCTATCAGGAGGTGGGCGCCGACGTCCTCTATGCGCCGGGCCTGACGAGCCAGGACGACATCGCCGCCGTGGTGCGCGCCGTCGATCGTCCGGTCAACGTCGTGATGGGGCTGCAAGGCAACCGGCTGAGCCTGGCGGAGCTGGCGGCGATCGGCGTCAAGCGCGTCAGCGTCGGCAGCGCCCTCTCCCGCGCCGCCCTCGGCGCCTTCCTCCGCGCCGCCCGCGAGATGCGCGAGCACGGCACCTTCACCTTCGCGGACGAAGCGGTGAGCTACCGGGAGATCAGCGGCATGTTCGAGTCATGACCGCCGAAGAGTTCCGCAGCCTCGCGTTGTCGCTGCCGGAAGCTACCGAGAAGTCTCACATGGACCATCCCGACTTCCGCGTCCGCGGCAAGATCTTCGCCACGCTGGGCTACCCCGACAGCGGCAGGGCCATGGTCAAGCTGATCCACGAGGAGCAGGAAGCGCTCACTCGCGCCCGGCCGGAGGTGTTCGCGCCGGTCCCCGGCGGCTGGGGTCGGCGCGGTGCCACCTACGTCACGCTGCAAAACGCCGACGCCGCAACCGTCTACGACGCCCTTCTGATGGCTTGGCGGAACACGGCTCCCAAGAGGCTCCTCAAGCTCCACCCGTCTCTGTCCTCGGACTTTTGACAGCGCGCGCACACGGTGGAGCCTTCCCGAGTGGGCTAAGCTACCGCTAGCGAGGCGATCCTCATGGCATCGAGAGCGGCCACCATCCTCATCCACGACGAGAGCCTGGGCGAGGAGTTGCGCATCCCGCCAGAGGCACAGAGCTTTGGCGGTTTCCGCGGCTGGGCGCATAGCGAAGAGTTCCCCGAGCGTGGCCGGATCGACTACCTGGCCGGCGAGATCGAGGTGGACATGAGCCCGGAGAACCTCTACACGCACAGCGTCGTCAAGAGTGCCCTGGCAGCCGAGCTCCACGGGCTGATCACCAAGCAGGAGCTGGGAAATGTCTTCATCGATCGCACGCGCTTCTCTTCGCCGGCGGTCGAGCTATCGGTCGAGCCCGACATTGCCGCAGTGCTCTGGAGTTCTCTCGAAGCGGCGCGGCTGCGGGAATTGCCGAGCGCGAAGGGGGCGGAGGGCGATTACATCGAGTTCGAAGGTCCGCCGGATCTCGTGGTGGAGATCGTCAGCGCCAGCTCGGTCGGCAAGGACACGAAGCGTCTGCCGCCTTTGTACGCCGCCATGGGCGTGCCGGAGTTCTGGCTGATCGATGCGCGAGGTGACGATTTGCTCTTTGCGGTCCACGAGCTCGTGGGCGGCGCTTACCGCCGCATCCCGCAGGACGATGGCTGGGCCCTCTCGCGGCTCCTGGGCCGCCGTGTCCGTCTGGTCCGCACTCGCACCCGCTTGAGCCGGTGGGCCTACGAGCTCGAGCACAAGACCGCCTGATCAGAGGCAGGGTGCGCACCCAGGCGGAGAAAGGCAGCGCCTTTCGCCTTCCAGGCCTTTGAACGCGCTCCTGTCAGCGAATATGCTGCGGTACTCAGAATAGGAGGCGTGAGCATGAGAGTGAAGACCCATATCAAGGCCGGACCCGAGATCATCAATAAGGGAGGGAGTTAATACCCCTCCGTAACCAGGGCGGCCCGGCCCCGCAAGAGGTCGGCGCTAGCTCAGACGCGAGCGCCTTGCACTGTAAGTGCGCCCAGTCGCGATGCTGTGGGAATCCGGCAGCGTGGACGCGCTCGCCGGCGCCCCGGCATTTGCCGTAAGCGCTGCGGCATTTCCCGCGGGCGCTGCGGGCGACGGCGTTTGGTATCTCGCCGCCGCGCAGTCCAGCGGCACCTCCTTCGCACACATAACTCCTACCAGCTGTACCTGAGCTGAGCCGCCGGCTGGGCAGTGCTACGCTGCCGCCCTTCGCATGCCCAGCCCGTTCTCGCGCACGCTGCGCGCTCTTGAAGTCGACGGCCACCGGCGGTGGATCGCCGGGCTGGTGCCGGCGCTGTTGCTGCTTGGCGCCTGGGGCGTGTGGTTCGTGCGCGGGCGGGTGTCGGTGTACGAGGTCACGGACCGGGCGTGGCTGGCGGTGGGACGGGAGGCGCATCCGCTCGCGGCGCCGGTCGAGGGGCGGGTGGCGGCGGTGCGGGCGGCGCTCGGGCAGCGGGTGAGCGAAGGGCAGGTCCTGATCGAGCTGGAGGCGGAGGAGCCGCGGGCCCGCCTCGACGAGGAACGGGCGCGGCGGGACGCCCTCGCCGGGCAGATCGCGGCCCTGCGCCAGCAGATCGCGGCCGGCGGACGGTCGCTGGCCGGCCGGCTCGGCGCCTCCCGCGCCGGCATCGAGGAGACGCTCGCCAAGACCCGGGAAGCGGAGGCGGCGGCGCGGCTGGCGCAGCAGGAGGCCGACCGCCAGGAGCGCCTCCTCGCCCAGGGGCTGGTACCGGCGGCGGAGGCGGAGAGGGCGCGCTCGGCGGCCGAGCAGCGCCGCGCCGCCGCGGACGCGCTGCGCGGGACTCTCGAGCGCTTGGGCTACGAGGAGCGGAGCACCGAGGGCGAGCGGCGCGGCGACGTCGACGAGCTGGAGCGCGAGCTGGCGCTGCTCGCCGGACAAACCGCCGCCGCCGGCGCCGCCGTCCGCCGCTTGGAGCGCGAGGTCGGGCTGCGCGCGATCCGCGCCCCGGTCGCCGGCCGTGTCGCGGAGATCGCGGCGGTGCGCGTGGGCTCCGTCGTCGCCGCCGGCGCGCAGCTCGGGATGGTGGTGCCGGAGGGCGAGCTCAAGGGGATCGCCGAGTTCGCGCCCGCCTCCGCCCTCGGCCGGATCCGGCCGCGGCAGCCGGCGAGGATCGTCTTGAGCGGCTTCCCCTCGGCGCAGTACGGGCACTTGGCAGCCCGCGTCGCCCGCGTCGCCAGCGAGCCGCGCGACGGGCGCATCCGCGTCGAGCTCGCCCTGCGGCCGGACCGCCGCTCCCGGCTGCCGCTGCAGCACGGCCTGCCGGGCACGGCGGAGGTGGAGGTCGAGCGGGTGGCGCCCGCCGTCCTCGTCCTGCGCACGGTCGGCAAGGTCTTCGACCGCCCCGCCGCCGACTAGCCGCCCGCATGTCCCGCCCGCCGGACCGCCGCTCCTTCCTCGCCCCCGAGGTCGTCCAGACCTCGGCTATGGACTGCGGGCCGGCGACGCTCAAGTCGCTGCTCGAAGGCTTCGCCATCCCGGTGAGCTACGGCCGCCTGCGCGAGGCCTGCCAGATCGACCTCGACGGCACCTCGATCGACACCATGGAGGAGGTCGCGGCGCAGCTCGGCCTGGAGGCCGAGCAGGTGGTGGTGCCGGCGGACCACCTGCTGGCGCCGGCGGCGCGCAACCTGCCGGCGATCGTCGTCGTCCGCCACCCGAGCGGGCTGACCCACTTCATCGTCGTCTGGCGCCGCCACGGCCCGCTCGTCCAGGTGATGGACCCGGCCACCGGGCGCCGCTGGACGACGGCGCGCCGGCTCCTCGGCGAGCTATACAGGCACCGGCAGGCGGTGCCGGCGGCGGCCTTCCGCGAGTGGGCCGGCTCCGCGGACTTCCTCGACGTCCAGCGGGCGTTCCTGGGCGAGCTCGGCATCTCGGACGCCGAGGCCGGCGAGGTGCTGGCGGAGGCGCTGGCCGATCCGGGCTGGCGCGCGCTCGCCGCGCTCGACGCTTGCGTGCGTATGACCCGCTCGCTCGTCGCCGCGGGCGGGCTCGCCAAGGGGGGCGAGGCCGGGCGGCTCCTGCGCTCGCTCCTCGCCCGCTGCCGCGAAGCCGGCGACCGGGCGGAGCCGGCCGTGCCCGAGGCCTGGTGGTCGGTGCGGCCCGGCCCGCCGGGCGCCGACGGCGAGGAGCAAGTGGTGTTCCGTGGCGCCGTCCTGGTGCGCGTCCGCGGCCGCCGCGCGCCGGACGCCGGTGCCGAGGCCGCCGCGCCGAGCCCGCTCTCGCCCGAGCTGGCCGCCGCCCTCGCCGAGCCGCCGGCGCGGCCGGGCCGGGAGCTCCTCCGCCTGCTCGCCGCCGGCGGACGTTTCGCGCCGGGCGCGCTGGCGCTGGCGCTGCTGGTCGCAGGCCTCGGGGTGGTCGTCGAAGCGCTCCTCTTCCGCGCCTTCTTCGACCTGCCGCGCGCGCTGGGGCTCGGCGCCCAGCGGGCCGCGGCGCTCGGCCTGCTGTTCGCCGTCGTCGCCCTCTTCCTCCTCCTCGACCTGCCGATCGTGCGCGGCGCGCAGCGCCTGGGGCGGCACCTCGAGGCGCGGCTGCGGATGGCCTTCCTGCGCAAGGTGCCGCGCCTCGGCGACCGCTACTTCCAGAGCCGCCTGACCTCCGACATGGCCGACCGCAGCCACGGCGTCCACCGCCTCCGCCTGGTGCCCGACCTCGGCGAGTGGTTCGTGCGCACCGCCTGCGAGCTGCTCTTCACCCTGGCCGGCATCGTCTGGCTCGATCCGGGGAGCCTCCTGGTCGTCGCCGTCGCCGCGGCGCTGGCGGTCGGCGTGCCGCTCGTGCTGCTGCCGCGGCTCGAGGAGTGGGACCTGCGGGTGAGGAACCACGCCGGGGCGCTGTCGCGCTTCTACCTCGACGCGCTCCTCGGGCTCTTCCCGATCCGCACCCACGGCGCGCAGAC
Organism: Thermoanaerobaculia bacterium; assembly: GCA_035536455.1. Classification (GTDB taxonomy): domain Bacteria; phylum Acidobacteriota; class Thermoanaerobaculia; order Multivoradales; family UBA5704; genus DASUNQ01. Next base: position 64,984 of record DATLOC010000075.1, read on the forward strand.
GGCGGTGCGGCGGCAGCACGAGGGGCTGCTCGTCGAGTGGGGGCGCTCCTACCTCCACCTGCGCCGCGCCGAGGTGGTGGCGGACACGGCGGTGCAGATCGCCATGGTCTCGATGGTGATCGTCCTGCTCGTCGATCACCTCGCCCGCCGCGGGCTCGACGGCGGCATCCTGCTGCTCGTCTACTGGGGGCTCAAGGTCCTGAGCCTCGGGCACATGCTGATCCTGGCGATCGCCACCCAGTACCCCTCGCACCGCAACGTCGCGCTGCGCCTGCTCGAGCCGCTCGGCGCGCCGGAGGAGGTCGAGGAAGCGGGGCCGCACGCCGCCGCGTCGGCGTCGTCGTCGCCCGCGCCCGCCGCCGGCATCGTCTGGGAGGACGTCGGGGTGCGCGCCGGCGGGCACACGATCCTCGACGGCGTCGGCGCCGCGATCGCGCCCGGCGAGCACGTCGCCATCGTCGGCCCCTCCGGCGCCGGCAAGTCGAGCCTCCTCGGGACTCTCCTCGGCTGGCACCGGCCGGCCGCCGGCCGCGTGCTGGTGGACGGCGAGCCGCTCGGCGGCGAGCGGCTGCAGGCGCTGCGCCGCGAGACTGCGTGGGTCGACCCGGCGGTGCAGCTCTGGAACCGGCCGCTGCTCGAAAACCTCCGCTACGGCGCTTCAGAGGGCCTCGGCCTGCCGCTCGACCAGGCGATCGGCGCCGCCGACCTGGTTGCCGTGTTGCGCAAGCTGCCGGAGGGCCTGCAGACGACGCTCGGCGAAGGCGGCGGCCTGGTCTCCGGCGGCGAGGGGCAGCGGGTGCGCCTGGCGCGCGCGCTGCTGCGGCCCGGGGTGCGCCTGGTCCTCCTCGACGAGCCGTTCCGCGGCCTCGACCGCGAGCAGCGCCGCGAGCTGCTGGCGCGGGCCCGCCGCCTCTGGCAGGGGGCGACGCTGCTCTGCGTCACCCATGACGTCGGCGAGACGCTGGGCTTCGCGCGCGCGCTCGTCGTCGAGAACGGCCGCATCGTCGAGGACGGCCCGCCCGAGCGCCTCGCCGCGCAGCCGGGGTCGCGCTACGCGGCGCTCCTCGCCGCCGAGCGGGACGTGCGGTCGGGCCTCTGGCAGAGCGCGGTCTGGCGGCGGCTGCGGATGGAGCGCGGGCGGTTGACCGAGGCGGAGGAAGGGTGAGCGCGCGGCTCGACCTCGACGCGCTCGCATGGCCGGCCGATCGGCTCGGCGAGGCGCTCTCCGCCCTCGCCCGCGCCGCCGGGCTCGGTGCCGCCAAGCTCGATCTCCCCGAGCCGCCGCCGGACGCCACGCCCGAGGAGCTGGACCGCTGGATCGGCGCCGCGGCGGCGGCGATGGGGCTCGAAGCCGAGCCCGTCGAGGCCGCCTACGGCGAGGTGGCGGCGCTCGTAGGGCACGCGGCGCCGGCGTTGCTCCGCCTGCCGGGGGCCGCGGGCAGCGTCCTCGCCCTCCTCGCCGGCGGCCGGCGGCAAGTCCGCGTGCTCGGCCGCGATCATCGCCCGCGGCGGGTGGCGGTGGCGGCGCTGCGCGACGCGCTGCGCGGCGACCTCGACGCCAGCCTCGGCCCCGAGGTGGACCGCCTGCTCGACGAGGCGGTGGTGCCGCCGCGCCGGCGGACGCGGGCGCGGGAGGCGCTCCTCGCCGAGCGGCTCGCCGAGCGGCGGATCGGCGGCTGCTGGCTCCTCGACCTCCCGCCCGGCGGCAGCTTCTGGGCGGCGTCGCGGCGGGCAGGCCTGCCGGGGCGCGCCGCCGTCCTGGTCGGCGCGCACATGGCGCAGCACGCGCTCCTGCTCCTCTCGTGGTGGGTGCTGGGCCTCGGCGTCCTCCGGGGGCGGCTCGACCCCGCGTGGGTCGCCGCCTGGGTGCTGCTGCAATTGACAGTGATCCCGTTCCGCGCCCTGGAGCTCTGGTCCGCGGGCGTGCTGATGGCGCGCGCCGGGCGGCTCTTCAAGCGCCGGCTGCTGGTGGGCGCCCTGCGCATGGCGCCCGAGGAGACGCGCCACCAGGGCGCCGGCCAGCTCCTCGGCCGCATCTTGAACGCCGAGGCCCTGGAGTTCCTGGCGCTGACCGGGGCGCACGTCGGCGTGATCACCTTCGCCGAGGTCCTCCTGGCGCTACCGGTCCTCGCCGCCGGCGCCGGGGGCTGGCCGCACGCCCTCCTGCTCCTCGCCTGGGTCGCCTTCGCGCTCTGGCTCGGCTGGCGGTACCTCGAGCAGCGGCGCGTCTGGACCGCGGCGCGGCTGGAGATGACCCACGACCTCGTCGAGCAGATGGTCGGCCACCGCACGCGCCTGGCGCAGCAGAACGCCGAGCGCTGGCACGAGCGCGAGGACGGCGAGCTGGAGCGCTACCTCGACCTCTCGGCGGAGCTCGACCGGCGGGCAGCGCTGCTGCGGGTGCTGGTGCCGCGCGGGTGGCTCCTGGTGAGCCTCCTCGCGCTCGCGCGGCCTTTCGTCGCCGGCACGGCGTCGTCGGGGAGCCTCGCCGTCGCGCTGGGCGGCGCCCTCTTCGCCTACTGGGCGCTGTGGAAGATGGTCCGCGGGCTGGCCGACCTGTCGGAGGCGGCCGTGGCGTGGGACCAGGTGGCGCCGATCTTCCGCGCCGCCGCCCGCTCGGAGGCATCGGCGCCGGGTGCGGCCTTGATCCCGGTCGCCCAGGCTGGCGCCGGCGGCTCGCGGGTCGTCCTCGAGGCGCACGACCTCGGCTTCCGCTACGGCGAGCGTGCCGACCTCGCCGTCGCCGGCGCCTCGCTCGCGGTGCGGCAGGGCGACCGGCTGTTGCTCGAAGGGCCATCGGGGGGCGGCAAGTCGACGCTCGCCGCGCTGCTCACCGGCCTGCGCCTGCCGCAGTCGGGGCTGCTGCTCCTCGACGGCCTGGACCGGCACTCGCTCGGCGCCGAGGGGTGGCGGCGGCGGGCGGTGGCGGCGCCGCAGTTCCAGGAGAACCACGTCCTGACCGACACCTTCGCCTTCAACCTGCTGATGGGCCGCGCCTGGCCGCCGCGGCCGGGCGACGTCGAGGAGGCCGAGGCGGTGTGCCGCGAGCTGGGGCTAGGCGACGTCCTCGACCGCATGCCCGCCGGCCTGCTGCAGATGGTCGGCGAGTCGGGCTGGCAGCTCTCGCACGGCGAGAAGAGCCGGCTCTACATCGCCCGGGCGCTGCTCCAGAAGGCCGAGCTGGTTGTCCTCGACGAGAGCTTCGCCGCGCTCGACCCGGAGAGCCTGCGGCAGGCGCTCTCCTGCGTCCTGCGGCGCGCGCCGACGCTGCTCGTCATCGCCCACCCGTAGGCGTTGAAACCGATTCCATTCTGCGGTAGACTGACAGCAGTACAAGAAAAAACCGCCTGCGAAGGGAGGTGAATGCGATGCGTGTCAAGACGACCGTGAAGGCCGGAGGCGTGCTCATCAGCGATTGATCCGGCGGCGAGCTGCCGGAAAAGAAATCCCGCGGAAGGAGGTGATCTGCGATGCGTGTCAAGACGACTGTGAAGGCCGGAGGCGTGCTGCTAGCCGACTGATCGGCCGATAGGCGAGCGCGGCGGCGCGAGCGCGCCGCCGCCCCCAGGATCTGAGGTCGACCTGCGAAGTCTTGGATGCTTCCCGCTGGCTCTTGCGAGCTCAGTCGGCGCCGGTCATGACGATGCCGCCTGCCTTGACGTTGGTCTTGGTCTTCATGGATTGGTCTCCTTTCGCCCCTAACGCGAGAAACCGCGGCGAAAGCGATCAACCCGTGCTCAGTCCACTCCGGTCATGACGATGCCGCCGGCCTTGACCTTGGTCTTGGTCTTCATCGCTTGATCTCCTTTCGCCCGTAACGCGGGAAACCGCGGCGAAAGCGATCAAGCGGGCATCTTGGCGAGCCGCTGGCGCGCGGCCACCGTCTTGCGGTGGTCCGCTCCCCGGGTCTTCGCCAGCGTCTCGTAGCCGGCGGTCAAGAGCGGCGCGGCCGCCGCCGTCTTTCCCCGCGCCGCCAGGCACTCCCCAAGCTGGCTCTGCGCCTCGGCCGTTCGCCAGTGGGTCTCCGACAGCGCCGCCTGGAGCACTTCCAGACCCTGCCGCAGCAGCGGCTCGGCTTCCGCCGGCGCGCCGCGGGCGAGCCGGATCGAGCCGACCAGCATCAGCGAGGACCCGACGTCCGGGTGCGCCTCGCCGAGCGTGCGGCGGCGGATGGCGAGGGCCTGCCGGGCCAGGGGCTCGGCGGCCGCCGGATCCCCCTGCTGGGCGAGGAGAGAGGCGAGATTGAACAGCGCGGCGCCGACCCGCGGATGCTCCTCGCCGAACGCCTGGCGGCAGATCCGCAGCGACTCCGCGTAGAGCGGCCGCCCTTGGGCGAGCTCGCCCCGCTCCTCCAGCACCTTGGCGAGATTGTTGAGGCCCATCGCCACCTGTTCGTGCTCGTCGCCGAGGAGCCGGCGCCGCATCGCCAGCGACGCGCGCATCAGGCGCTCGGCCTCGCCGTGCTCGCCCTGCCAGGAGAGCACGGCCGCGAGGTTGTTGAGGTACAGGGCGACGTGAGGGTGCTCCCGGCCGTAGACCCGCCGGGCCACGGGCAGCATCTCCCGGTAGCTCGCCTCGGCGGCCGCGAAGTCCCCGTGCTCGCTCTGCAGCACCGCCAGGTTGTTGAGCTGGATGGCGATCTCGGGGTGGGCCGCTCCGAACAGGCGGCGGAAGATCGCCAGCGCCTCGCGGTAGAGGGCCTCGGCCGCGACGAGATCCCCTTTCTGCTTCATCAGAAACCCGAGGTTGGCGAGGTTGGAGCCCACCTCGCGGTGCTCGTTGCCGTAGCGCTCGCGGTTGATGGCCAGCGCTTCGCGGAGCAACGGCTCGGCGGCGTCGAACTGCGCCTTCGAGACGAGCACCAGGCCGAGCTCGTTGAGCGTCTCGGCGACGGCCGGCGCATCGTCGCCGAGGAGCGCCCGGCGCATCGCCAGCGCTCGGCGGAGGGTGGCCTCGGCGAGGTCCAGGTCGTCGCGCGCCCAGTGCAGGACCCCCAGCGCGTGAAGGCTCTCGGCCACGTCGGGGTGCCGCTCGCCGTAGAGCCGGCGCCGCAGGGCCAGCGACCGCTCGAGGAACGGCTGAGCACGGTCGTAGAGGCCGAGGCCGCCGTAGACCCGGCCGATGGTGGCGGCGAGCGCTGCCTCGAGGTCCGGCTGGTCGGCGAGCTCGCCGGTGATCAGAGCGGCGCCGCGGTCCAAGACCTCGCGCGCGGTGACGGTCTCCCCCCGCGCCTGGCTCGGATCGGCGACCGAGAAGACCTTCTCGAGGAGGTCCGCCACTTGCACCGCCTTGTCCCGCTCGCGCTGGATCTCGTCGCGCTGCCGCGCCAGGCGCACCGCTTGCACGGTCATGGTGGCCGCGAGCCCGAGGATCACCAGGGCGAAGAGGGCGGCGGCGGCGACGCCAAAGCGATGGCGGCCCACGAACTTGCCCACTCGGTAGCCGACGGTCGCCGGGCGCGCCGCGACCGGCAGGCCCGTGCGATGGCGCCGCAGGTCCTCCGACAGGAGCTCGACCGAGGCGTAGCGCCGCGCGGGCTCCTTGCGCAGCGCCGTCAGAACGATGTTGTCGAGGTCGCCGGCCAGCCGGCGCCTGAGCGGCGGCGCGGCGACCGCCGCGCTCGGCCGCTCCGGCTCCTGCTCGACGACGGCGCGCTCGACCACGTCCACGCGCTCGGCCTCCAGGCGGTAGGGCAGGCGGCCGGCCAACAGCACGTAGAGCAGGACGCCCAGGGAGTAGACGTCGCTCGCGGTGTTGACCGGCTTGCCTTCGACCTGCTCGGGGCTCGCGTAGTGCGGCGTCATCAGCCGCTGGCCGGTCATCGTGGCGGTCGCCGCGAGCGGCAGGGAGCCGCCGTCGAGGAGCTTGGCGATCCCGAAGTCGAGGAGATGCGGCACCCCGTCGGCGGTCACCAGGATGTTCGACGGCTTGATGTCGCGATGGACGACCAGGTTCTGATGCGCGTACTGCACCGCCGCGCAGACTTGGCGGAAGAGGTCGATGCGCTCGTCGAGGCTCAGCCCGTGCTCGTCGCAGTACCGGTCGATGGGGAGACCCTCGACGTACTCCATCACCAGGTACGGCAGCCCGTCCTCGGTCGTGCCGCCGTCGAGCAGGCGGGCGATGTTCGGGTGGTCCAGGGAGGCGAGGATCTGCCGCTCGGCGCGGAAGCGCTCGACGAGGTCGGCGCGGTCGGCGCCGTAGCCGAAGACTTTGATGGCGACCTGCTGCCGGTACGCCTCGTCGGCGCGCACGGCGAGGTAGACGGTGCTCATGCCGCCCTCGCCGAGCTTGCGCTCGACCGCGTAGGGGCCGAGCCGACGCCCGACCGCCGAGGGGGGCGGCAGGACGGCGGCCGGCGCCACCACCGGCTGCTCGAGGAAATCGCCGACCGCCTCGTCGGCGGCGAGGAGGGACTCGACCTCCCGCCGCAGGTCCTCGTCGCCGCCGCAGCGGCGCCTCAGGTGAGGCGTCCGCTCCGCGGCCGGCAGCGCCGCGACCTCGGCGAAGAGCGCCTCGATCTCGCGCCAGCGCTCAGTCGCCATCCGGCTCCTCGCCCGCGAGGCGGCGGTAGAGCCAGGCCTTGGCCACCCGCCAACGCCGCCGGACGGTGGGGTTCGAGACGCCGAGCGCGACGGCGATCTCGTCGTGGTCGAGACCGCCGAAAAACCGCAGGTCGACGACCTTCGCCAGCTCCGGGTCGACCCGGGCCAGCTCGGTCAGCGCGTCGTCGAGGGCCACCAGGTCCATGTCGCGCTCGGCCGCGACGTCGAGCACGTCGTCGAGCATCAGCCGCCGCACGTCGCCCCCGTGCTTGCGGTAGCCGCGCCGGCGGGCGTGATCGACCAGGATGCGCCGCATCATCTGCGCGGCGATGGCGAAGAAATGGGCGCGGTTGCGCCAGTCCACCTGCCGCTGGTCGACCAGGCGCAGGAAGGCTTCGTGGATGAGGTCGTGGGTCTCGAGGGTGTGGCCCGCCCGCTCCCGGTTCAGGTAGCGGCCGGCCAGCCGGCGCAGCTCGCCGTAGACCAGCGGCATCAGCCGCTCGAGGGCCTGCTCGTCCCCGCCGCGCCATGCGACGAGGAAGCGTGTGACGCTGCCTGGCGATGGTTCGTCCACTTGGGGGAAACCCGCGCGCGGACTCTATCAACGGGCTAATCTACGAGCAGCGAGGGCATTCTCAATGGCGAAGCTTCTGATCGTCGGGGCGACCGGCGGGACGGGCCGCGAGCTGGTGCGCCAGGCGCTGGAGCGGGGGCACGAGGTGACGGCCTTCGCCCGGCGGCCCGCCAAGCTCGACGTGCGGCACGAGCGCCTGACCGTGGCGCGCGGCGACGTGCTGGACCCGGCGCCTGTCGAGGCCGCAGTGCGCGGGCAGGACGCCGTGCTCTCCGCCCTCGGGCACAAGCGGTGGTTCTATCCGACGCGGATCCTTTCCGAGGGCACCCGCAACCTGGTTGGCGCGATGGAGCGGGAAGGGGTGCGCCGGCTGGTCTGCGGGACCGCGCTCGGTGTCGGCGACAGCTTCGGGCGGATGGGCCTCTACTACACGCTCTTCGTCGGGGTGTTCATCCTGCCCTTCTACTTCTACGACAAGGTCCGCCAGGAGCGCGTGATTCGCGGCAGCGCCCTCGACTGGGTCATCGTGCGCCCCGGCGTGCTCAAGAACCGCGCGGCCCGCGGAAGGTACGAGCACGGGCCGAAGGTCGGCAACTGGCTCTGGACGGTGCGGATCGCGCGCGCCGACGTCGCGGCCTTCATGCTCGACCAGCTGACGAGCGACGAATATCTGCGGCAGAGCCCTGGGGTGGCCTGGTAGGGAACGAATGGCTGGGTACACGGACGAATGGGCTGGGTACGGCGACGAATGGGCTGGGTACGCGGACGAATGGGCTGGGTCCAGCGGCGAATGGGCTGGGTAGCGCGGCGAATGGGCTGGGTCCACGCGCGAATGGGCCGGGTACAGCGGCGAATGGGATGGGTACGCGGCGTACCTAGTCCATTCGCCGGCGCACCCATTCCATTCGGCTGAAAAATCTCGTCCGCGCCCGGCGACCCAACGCCTTCGCCCCTCGAACCGCTCTCTTCGCCGGCCGACCCCCGCGGTTCGCCGGCCGAAGAAGCGGCTTCGCCGGTCAACCGGCTCGGATCGTCCGCCCATCTCCCTAGGGGCGCGCGCCTCGCCATCGTGCCAAACTCGCGCCAGGGAACTACTCAACGCAGGAAAAACCCGAGGAGGCTTCGCATGCCCCGTTACGTCGATGGCTACGTCGTGCCCGTTCCGAAGAAGAACCTCGAGGCTTACCGCCGCATGTCGCTCAAGGCGGGCAAGGTCTGGCGGGAGCACGGCGCGCTGGAGTACCGGGAGTGCGCCGGCGACGACCTCCAGACGAAGTTCGGGGTGCCGTTCACGCGCCTGCTGAAGCTCAAGCGCGGCGAGACGGCGGTGTTCTCGTGGATCGTCTTCAAGTCGCGCGCCCACCGCGACCGGGTGAACGCCAAGGTGATGAAGGACCCGCGGCTCGCGTCGATGATGGATCCGAAGGCGATGCCTTTCGACGTCAAGCGCATGGTCTACGGAGGGTTCAAGACGATCGTCGACCTGGCGTGACCGAGCCCCATCGCTTCTCACTCGAGCGGATCGCGCGGGCCGCCGGCGTGATCGATCCGGTGTTCCTCGACTCGCCGCAGTTCGAGGCCGAGTCCCTGGGCCGCGAGCTCGGGTGCCGCCTGGTCGTCAAGGTCGAGACGCTGAACCCGATCCGCTCGTTCAAAGGCCGCGGCGCGGAGTGGTTCGCCGCGTCGCTCGACGGCCGGCCCCACCTGGTCTGCACGACGGCCGGCAACTTCGGCCAGGGCCTGGCCTACGCGGCGCGGAAGCGCCGGCTCCCGATCACCATCTTCTCCTCCCTCCACGCCAACCCGCTGAAGGTCGAGCGCATGCGCGCCCTCGGCGCCGAGGTGCGGCTCGCCGGCGAGGACTTCGACGCCGCCCACGAGGTGGCCAAGCGCTTCGCCGCGGAGATCGGCGCGCGGCTGGTCGAGGATGGCCGCGACCCGGCCATCGGCGAGGGCGCCGGCACGATCGGCGTCGAGCTGCTCCGCTGGCCCGAGCCTTTCGACGCGATCGTGGTGCCGCTGGGCGACGGCTCGCTGCTCGCCGGGATCGCCCGCTGGGTGAAGGCGCAGCGGCCGGCCACCCGGATGATCGGCGTCTGCGCCAGCGGGGCGCGGGCCATGGAGCGGTCGTGGCGGTCGGGGCGATGGCAGGAGACGGAGCGCGCGGACACGATCGCCGACGGGATCGCCGTGACCAGCCCGTACGCGGAGGCGCTCGCCGACCTCACCGGCCTCGTGGACGACATCCTGCTGGTGGAGGACGAGACCATCGTGGAGGCGATGCGGCGCGCGCACCGGGAGCTCGGCCTCGTCCTCGAGCCCTCCGGCGCCGCGAGCCTGGCGGCGCTGCTGGCCCATCGCGAGCGCTTCGAGGGTCAGCTCGTCGGCGCGGTCCTGAGCGGCGGGAACGTCACCGCCGAGCAGATGAAGCAGTGGCTCGCGGCGCCATGACCAGGTGCGCATCTGGGCCATCCTCCAAGCCGAGACAATCGGCGAGCAGGAAGCTCTAGCCGCCTTCGGTAGTTCCTACATGCAAAAAGGGCGGCCGCACGGCCGCCCTCGGTCCTAGCTCGATGCCGTACGGGCTTACTGCCAGTAGGGCGTGTAGCCGTAGAACTTGTAGACCTCGGTGCCCCAGGTGCGGTTCGACGCCTGCGGCGGGTTGTTCCGGTCGAAGCTGGGGGCGTTCTTCAGCTTGTCCTTGTCGACGTCGAGCGTGAAGTGCTCACGACTGGCGTCGAGCTTGAGGGCCTCGAACGGAACGGCGAACAGCTTCTCGCCCATCCCCATGAAGCCGCCGAAGGAGAGGACGGCGTAGGCGACGCGACCCTTCTCCAGGTCGAGCATGAGCTCCTCGATCTTGCCGAATTTCTCCCCAGCGCGGTTGACGACGCTGTCGCCGAGGACCGCGGTGGCCGAAAGGACGTTGGGGTGGGTCTCTACGGTGGTGGTAGTCATGATGGTTCTCCTGGTCGCAGTCACACGAGCAAACCCCGAATCGGTCAGCCCAGAGTAGGCGAAGGTGTTCTCGGAATTGGCGGTAACCGCGTTTTAGAAAACATTGCAAAAAATGTGCCGGTGGAGGCCAAGGGAATGCCTTCAGAAGGGCCATCCAGGAGCCGAACCCCTTGCCTCCCCACCACTGGGTAGACGTCTCTCGATCAGGTCGCCGCCACCGCGGCGTGGATCTCTTGCAACGGCCGGACGCTGAGGTCGTCGTGCCGTAAGGCTTCGACGGCGTCGGCGGCGGCCAGCGCGCCGCTGAGGGTGGTGATGCAGGGGATCTCGTGCTTGATGGCGGTGCGGCGGATCTCGGCGTCGTCCTCGTGGGACTCGCGGCCGAGCGGGGTGTTGACGACGAGGTGGATGGCGCCGTTGATCAGGTGGTCGACGACGTGCGGGCGGCCCTCGCGGACCTTCAGGACCGGCCGCACGGCCAGGCCTTCGGACTCCAGGAACTCGGCGGTGCCGGCGGTGGCGGCGAGCTCGAAGCCGAGGGCGGCGAGGCGGCGGGCCACGGGTAGGAGCGCCGGCTTGTCCTGGTCGTGGACCGAGAGGAACGCCGTGCCGGCGAGCGGCAGCCGGTGGCCGGCGCCGAGCCAGGCCTTGGCGAAGGCCGAGCCGAAGTTCGACGCGCCCCCCATGACCTCGCCGGTCGACTTCATCTCCGGCCCGAGCACCGGGTCCACGCCCGGGAAGCGGCGGAAGGGGAAGACCGGCGCCTTGACGAACACCCCCGGCACCGGCGGCTCCTCGGTGAACCCGACCGTCTCCAGGCTCTCGCCTGCCATCAGGCGCGTCGCGAGCTTGACCAGCGGCACGCCCACCGCCTTGGCGATGAAGGGCACGGTGCGCGAGGCGCGCGGGTTGACCTCCAGCACGTAGACCCGCCCCTCGAAGATCGCGAACTGCACGTTCATCAGGCCGACGACGCCGAGCCGCAGCGCCAGGCGGCGGGCGATGTCTCGCATCTCGTCGAGGTGCTCGCGCGAGACCTTGTTCGAGGGCGGCAGAACCGCCGCCGAGTCGCCGGAGTGGATCCCCGCCTCCTCGATGTGCTCGAGGATGCCGGCGACGACCGCCCGGCGGCCGTCGGCCAGGAGGTCGAGGTCGAGCTCGAAGGCGTCTTCGAGGAAGCGGTCGAGGAGCACCGGGTGCCCCTCGGAGACCTCGGCGGCGCGGCGCATGTAGGCGGCGAGGGTCGCTTCGTCGTAGCAGACCGCCATCGCCCGCCCGCCGAGGACGTAGCTCGGCCGCACCACGACCGGGAAGCCGATCGAGCGCGCCGCGGCCAGCGCCTCGGCGTGGGAGCGGGCGGTGCCGTGGTCGGGCTGGCGGATCCCCTCGCGCCGCAGCAGCGCGCCGAAGCGCTCGCGGTCCTCGGCGAGGTCGATGGCGTCGGGCGGCGTGCCCCAGATCGGCACTCCGGCGGCCTCGAGGCCGCGCGCGAGCTTGAGCGGCGTCTGCCCGCCGAGCTGCACGATCACCCCCGCCGGCCGCTCGCGCTCGACGACGGCGAGGACGTGCTCCAGGGTCAGCGGCTCGAAGTAGAGGCGGTCGGAGGTGTCGTAGTCGGTCGAGACGGTCTCGGGGTTGCAGTTGACCATCACCGCCTCGATCCCCAGCTCGCGCAGCGCGAAGGCGGCGTGGACGCAGCAGTAGTCGAACTCGATCCCCTGGCCGATGCGGTTGGGGCCGGAGCCGAGGATGACGACCTTCTTGCGCGCCGTCGGCTCGCTCTCGTCCTCGGTGCCGAAGGTGGAGTAGAGGTAGGGGGTGGTGGCCGGGAACTCGGCGGCGCAGGTGTCCACGCGCTTGTAGGTCCGCCGCACGCCGCCGCGCGCCAGCTTGGCGGCGAGGTCGGCCTCTTTGCAGGTGAGGAGCGCGGCGATGCGGTCGTCGGTCAGGCCGTCGCCCTTGGCGCGGCGGAGGAGCGCGAGCGGCGCCGACGGCAGGTCCCAGCAGGCGAGCTCGGCCTCGAGCTCGACGACCTCGCGGATCTCGCGCAGGAACCAGGGGTTGATGTGGGAGATCTGCGCCACCTCGTCGACCGTCCACCCCTGCCGGAGCGCCGCGAAGACGGCGAAGAGGCGCTCCCAGTTGGGCTCCGAAAGGAGCCTCCGCAGGCGCACCGGGTCGGAGACCCGCCGCTCGCGCGCCGCGAGCCCGCCGTCGAGCTCGAGCGAGGCGAGCCCCTTCATCAGCGCCTCGTGGAAGGTGCCGCCGATCGCCATCACCTCGCCGACCGACTTCATGGCGGTGCCCAGGGTCGGCGCCGCCTCGGGGAACTTCTCGAACGCCCAGCGCGGGATCTTGACCACCGTGTAGTCGAGCGTCGGCTCGAAGGCGGCGCGGGTTTTGCCGGTGATCTCGTTCGCCACTTCGTCGAGGGTGTAGCCGACGGCGAGGAGCGCGGCGATCTTGGCGATCGGAAAGCCGGTCGCCTTCGAGGCCAGGGCCGAGCTGCGCGAGACGCGCGGGTTCATCTCGATGACCACCCGCTCACCGGTGCGCGGGTGGACGGCGAACTGGATGTTGGAGCCGCCGGTCGCCACGCCGACGCGGCGGATGACCTTGAAGGCGTCGTCGCGCATCGCCTGGTAGTCGCGGTCGGAGAGGGTCTGCTGCGGCGCCACGGTGATCGAGTCGCCGGTGTGCACCCCCATGGCGTCGAAGTTCTCGACCGAGCAGACGACGATGGCGTTGTCCGCCGTGTCGCGCATCACCTCGAGCTCGAACTCCTTCCAGCCCAGGACCGACTCCTCGACGAGCACGCGGTGGGCCGGGCTCGCCTGGAGGGCGCCCGCCGCCACCTCTTCCAGCTCCTCGCGGTTGTAGGCGACGCCGCCCCCCTCGCCGCCCAGGGTGAAGCTGGGGCGGACGATGACCGGGAAGCCGATCGCAGCCGCGATCTCGCGCGACTCGTCGAGGCTGCCGGCGTAGCCGCTCCGCGGCACCCGCAAGCCCACCTCCTGCATCGCCTGCTTGAAGAGGAGGCGGTCCTCGCCCAGGCGCAGGGCCTCGATGCCGGCGCCCAGGACCTCGACGCCGTAGCGCCCGAGGACGCCGCGCTCGTCGAGCGCGATCGCCAGGTTGATCCCGGTCTGGCCGCCGACGGTGGGAAGGAGGGCATCCGGCCGCTCCCGCTCGACGATCTTCTCGACGATCTCGGGCACCAGCGGCTCGACGTAGGTGGCGTCGGCGAACTCGGGGTCGGTCATGATGGTCGCCGGGTTGGAGTTGACCAGCACCACCCGGTACCCCTCGCGCCGCAGCGCGCGGCAGGCCTGCGTCCCAGAGTAGTCGAACTCGCAGGCCTGGCCGATGACGATCGGCCCGGAGCCCAAGACCAGGATGGAGCGGAGATCGCCGCGGCGGGGCATGGGGCGCGAGTCTACCCGCTGGGGTATGGCACGGATCTTGAGTGTTCGCGCCCTTCCTGTATTCTTTTAGACATGTCGTCACTCGTGGAGGGACACGGGTGAAAAAGATTGAACCAGGCAGAGCTCCTAGAGGTGTTGACGGGTGGGGAGGGGCGCGGCAGCGACGAGCGGGTGCTGCTCTTCGAGGCGCTGGAGCGGGCCGGCGGCGAGCCGCCGGCGTCACCGCAGGATGTCGAAGGCGTCCTCGCGCTCTGTGACGACATGCGCCGGCTGGCGCGCCTCAACCGGCTGCTCGAGCGCCGGGTGGAGCGGCGCACCCGCCAGCTCGAGGCGGCCCGCCTGGAGGTGCTGGAGCAGCTCGCGCTGGTCACCCAGCTGCGGGACGACGGCGTGGGCGAGCACAACCGCCGGGTGGGGCGGCTCGCCGCCCGGCTGGCCGCCGCGCTCGGGCTCGCGGCGCCGGAAGCGGAGCTGATCGGGCGCGCCGCCGTCCTCCACGACGTCGGCAAGGTGGGGATCCCGGACGCCATCCTGCGCAAGCCCGGGCGGCTGACCGCGCGCGAGCTGGCGATCATGCGGCGCCACCCGCGGATCGGCGCCGACATCCTGGCGCGCGGCCATTCGCCCCTGGCGCGCATCGCCTCCGACATCGCCCTGACCCATCACGAGCGCTGGGACGGCGGCGGCTACCCGCAGGGGCTCCGCGGCGAGGCCATCCCCCTGGCCGGGCGCCTGGTGGCGGTGGCCGACGCCTGGGACGTCATGACCCACGCCCGGCCGTACCGCCGGCCGCGCCCGCCGGCGGCCGCCCGCGCCGAGCTCGAACGAGGGCGCGGAACGCAGTTCGACCCGCGTGTGGTGGAGGCCTTCCTGGCGCTCGCGGGCACCCTCTGGCAGAGAACTTGAAAGCGCTCGGCGCGGGGAGGCGAGCGCCATGGAGAAGCACAACATCGAGCGGCTGCGGCAGCTGCTGAAGGGGCACGAGGACCTGGCCGAGGAGAAGCGGCAGAACCCCGAGGGGCTGCAGCGGCTCAACGAGGACTTCCGCGACGCCTTCAGCGAGGTGGTGCGCGCCACCATCGTGCCGGTGCTCGAGGAGATCAAGGACATCATGGTGGGGAAGGTGGAGTCGGCTTCCATCTTCCACCGCCTCACCGCCGCCGGCATGCGGGTCAAGCTCGACCGCTGGGAGGACTACGAGCGCTCGCTCCTCTTCTTCGGCGACCACGCCTCGCGGGTCGTCAAGGTGACCCATGAGGGGATCGGCTTCTCGCTGCTGGCGCGGCAGGTCGATCTCCAGCAGGTGACCCCGCGCCTGGTCGAGGAGGAGGCGATGAAGTTCCTGAAGCGCCTCTTCGGCCAGGAGCAGCTTCGCCGCCCGCTCCTTGCCGCCGGCTACCGCTCCCGCCCGGCGGGCTCGGCGATGCCGCTCGTCACGGTCTGAGCGGCGGCCGCGAGCAGGCGGTCGAGCGCCGCTCGATCCAGCCACCGCCCGCGCACCATCACACCTTCGATCTTCCGCACGTTGCGGATGTCGGCCAGCGGATCGGCGGCGAGGAGGACCCAGTCGCCGGCCGTCGCCTCGACTCCTGCCGGCGGCGTCGTCGCCGCGGCAAGCGCCGCCCGCGGCGGCAGCCCCGCCTCGACCAGCAGCTCCAGCTCGTCGTGGAGGCTCGCCCCGGAGTAGATCCAAGGGTTGCCGAGGTCGGTGCCGGCGAGGATCCCGACGCCGGCGCGATGCAGCTCGCCGACCAGCGCCAGCTCGCGGGCGTAGGCGCGGTGGCGGTAGGCCAGGTAGGCGGGCGTGCGGTAGCGGAAGAGGTAGTTGTGCGTCGGCCGCCACCAGGAGCGATCGTATTGGGAGACCCAATGGAGGCGCGGATCGGGCGCGGCGGCGATCTCGTCGATCCGCGACTGCACGCGCTTGGTGACGAGGGTCGGCACCTGCGCCAGGCCGCCCGTCGCGAGGGTGCGGAAGAGGCGCGCCGCGGTTGCGGCGTCCCAGGTGGCGAGGGCGCGCTCGCCGCGCGCGGCGATGCCGTCGGGGATGTCCTCTGGCCGCACCGACGGCGGCGCATGGAGCAGGGCGTGCCGCAGCGCCCCCGCCTCGCGTGACCCGGCCTCGAGGAGCCCGCCCAGGTGCTCGTTCGTCGCCTGCCCGGCGGCGGCGGCCTCCGCCAGCGTCACGGCGTTGGGGACGTGGCCGACCAGCGGCAGCCCGCGCCGCCGCGCCTCCTCGGCCACCGCGTGGTAGGCCGCGCGCGGCACCTCGTTGTAGACCTTGACGCAGTCGGCGCCGAGCCGGGCGAGCCGCGTCACCGCCCGCCGCCCGTCCTCCGGGCTCGCCACCACGAAGGTGTAGGCCGCGGCCGACGGCTGCGGCCCGTCGACGATCGGCCCGCAGGCCACGATTCGCGGCCCGAGGCGGCGTCCCCGCTCGACCTCCTCGCGCCAGCGGAAGACGAGCGGCGCGTTCCCCATGTCGCGGACGCCGGTGACGCCGTGAGCGAGGAAAAGGGGCAGGACGCGCTCCGGGGCGCTGATGTGGACGTGGTGATCCCAGAGGCCGGGGATCAGGTAGCGGCCGCGGCCGTCGACGACGCGCGCGCCGGCAGGCACGGCGACCGAGCGGACGGGGCCGGCGGCGAGGAGGCGGTCGCCTTCGACGACGACGGTGCGCTCCGGCAGGAGCGTGCCGCCCTCGACGTCGACCAGCGTCACGTGGGTGAGCGCGAGCGCCGGACCGCCGGCCGTGTCGCGCTCGCGGCACGCCGCGCCGAGGGTGGCGGCGGTGAGGAGATGGGCGAGGAGGAGGGAGGCGCCGCGGCAGCGCACGGCGCCAGGGTAGCACTTGGCCGCAGCGCGCCGGCGCTAGTCCTCCAGCTCCTCCGGCACGCCGTTGGGGAAGACCTCGGCGATCGCCGCCTGGATACGCTCGACGCGCCGCTCCGGGTTGGGGTGGGTGCTGAAGAACTCCGGCGGCCGCGGGCCGCTCGCCGATTCGGCGAGGACTCGCATCACCTCGAGCATGGCGCGTGGGTCGTAGTCGGCCTCGGCGGTGAAGCGCACCCCGAGCTTGTCCGACTCCAGCTCGTCGTTGCGTCCGAAGCGCATGTTGACGAGGTTGCCGATGAGGGCCGCCACCGCCGCGCTGTTGCGGCTCGCGGGGTTCTCGGGGTCGTAGGTGGCGAGCACCGCGGCGCCGGTCAGGCCTTGCGTCAAGCGCGCCTTGGCCAGGTGCTCGGCGCCGTGGCGGGCCACGACGTGCCCGATCTCGTGCCCGAGGACGCCGGCGAGCTGCCCTTCGGTCTGCATCCGCTTGAGCAGCCCGGCGGTGATGAAGACCTGCCCGCCGGGCAGCGCGAAGGCGTTGATCATGTCCTCGTCGGCGAGGACGTGGAACTCGTACTGGTAGGGGGATTCGCGCGCCGCGCTGCGCTCGACGATCCGCCGCCCGACGCGGTCCACCACGGCTTGGGCCTCGGCGTCGGGGTGGAGGCCGCCGTGCTGCTGCGCCATCTCGGGCGCCGCCTGGAGGCCGAGCGCCACCTCCTGCTGGGGCGAGAGGTCCACGTGCTGCACCTCGCCGGTCACCGGGTTGGACGACCGCTGGCTGTAGTAGGTAATGATCGAGACGATGGCGACGATCGCGGCGATGATCAGCCGCCCCCCGCCGAAGCCCCGCCGCGCCGGTCGCGATCCTGTTGGAATCATCGCTGCCCCTCCTCGCTCGGGCTGGACCGCCCGCCTGCCCGGTGGCCTAGCAATCTCCGAGCCCGCCCGCGCTCCTCCGCCCAAGCGGGCAGCGGTTTTGCAGTCGATTTCGCGCGACCCGGACCAGGACTATGACCAAGGAGAAAGGCACATGAATCTGTACGTTGGGAACCTGCCGTACCGTCTCTCCGAAGATGAATTGCGGCAGGCATTCGAGGAGTACGGCCAAGTGTCGTCCTGCACCATCATCAAGGACCGCGCCACCGGGGAGTCGAAGGGCTTCGGCTTCCTCGAGATGCCGGAACGCGCCGAGGCCGAGAACGCGATGCAGAACCTCAACGGCCGGGAGTTCAAGGGGCGCAAGCTCAACGTCAACGAGGCGCGTCCGCGCGAGGGCGGCGGCGGCGGGGGCGGTGGCCGCGGCGGCTACGGCGGCGGCGGCGGCGGCGGGCGGGGTGGCTACGGCGGCGGCGGCGGGGGGCGTGGCGGCTACGGCGAAGGGGGCGGCCGAGACCGCTACTAGATCCGGCCTTCGAACCTTTCCAAGCGCAGATCACCGCACTGGGAACGCACGCGCGGCTCGCGACACCGCGCACGGCGAAGCTCTCTTTGCACGGTAAGATCCTGCCCCCATGCTCGCCGACCGTATCCCCGCCATCCAAGAGGCCCTGGAAGAAGCCGGCGCCGACGCCTGGCTCTTCGCCTGTTTCCAGCAGAACGACCCGGTGAGCCTCGACCTGCTCGGGCTCGGCGACCGCCTGGTCACGCGGCGCTGTTACTACCTGGTGCCGCGGCAGGGCGAAGCGAAGAAGCTGGTCCACGCCCTCGAGCCGGCGATGCTCGACCACCTGCCCGGGGAGAAGGCGTCGTACTTGACCTGGCAGGACCACCGCGCGGCGGTCGCGGCGCTGGTCGCCGGGCGCCGGCGGCTGGCCGCGCAGTACAGCCCGGGAAACCAGCTCCCCTCGGTGTCGCGCCTCGACGCCGGCACCGCCGAGCTGCTGCGCGAAGCGGGCGCCGAGCTGCTCTCCGCGGCCGACCTGGTGCAGCGCTTCGCCGCCACCTGGAGCGAGGAGCAGCTCGCCGGCCATCGTTGCGCCTGCACCGAGCTGCACCGCATCGTGCTCGCGGCCTTCGACCGCGCCGGCGCCGCGCTGCGCCGCCGCGACCTGCTCGACGAGTACACCCTCCAGCGCTTCATCGTCGAGGCCTTCGGGCGAGCCGGTCTGTGGAGCGAGGCCGATCCGATCGTCGCCGTCAACGCGCACAGCGCCGACCCGCACTACCAGCCGGGGCCGGAGGGGTCCGACCCGATCCGCGAGGGGGACTTCCTGCTCATCGACCTGTGGGCCAAGGAGAAGCGGCCGGCCAGCGTCTACGCCGACATCACCTGGTGCGGCGTCTGCTCCGGGGCGCCGACCGCGCGGCAGGCGGAGGTCTTCGCCGTCGTCGCCGCGGCGCGCGATGCCGCCTGGGAGCTGGTACGGGACCGTTATCCGCGTGAGACCGTGCGCGGCTTCGAGGTGGACGACGCGGCGCGCGAGACGATCCGCGCCGCCGGGTACGGCGAGCGCTTCATCCACCGCACCGGGCACTCGATCGGCACCTCCGACCACGGCCAGGGCGCCAACATGGACAACCTCGAGACCCACGACACCCGCCAGCTCCTGCCGATGACCGGCTTCTCGATCGAGCCCGGCGTCTACCTGACCGGCGACTTCGGCGTGCGCAGCGAGATCAACGTGGCGCTGACGCCGGAGGCGGCCGAGATCACCGGCGGCGAGCCGCAGCGCGAGCTGCTGCGCCTCCTGGGGTGAGCGGCGGGGAGCGCCCGCCGGCCGACTCCGGCGCGCGCGACGAACGGGCCGACGCCCTCGCCCGCAGCCGCCACGCCCGCCTCGACGGCGTCCCCGAGCCGCTCGCCGACTTCGACCCCGAGCGCGCCGCCGCCCTCTGCGCCGCCGTCTGCCGCGAGGCGCTCGGCGACTTCGCGCCGGCGCTCCTCCTCCTCGCCGCGCCCGAGCGCGCGCGCCTCCAGGCCGTCGTGGCCTACGCGCGCACCCTCTTCGACTTCGCCGCCGACCCCGGGGTCGAGGGGGAGCGGCTGGCGCAGATCAACCGCTGGCAGTTCGCCCTGGAGAGCGCGCTCGGCGGCGAGCGGATCGGCCAGCCCGTGGACGTGGCGATGGCGTGCGAGCACGCCCGGCGCGCCTGGCCGGAGGCGGCACTCGACGAGATCGCGACGGCCGCCCGCCGGCGGGTGACGCAGCCGCGGCCGGCGACGGTCGAGGCGGCGGCGCGGCAGGCGGAGCAGCTCGCCGCGGCGGTGGGGGAGG
>DATLOC010000076.1:0-7741 GCA_035536455.1 Thermoanaerobaculia bacterium
AATGCAGCAACGACCAATTCGAGAATCCGCACGTACCGACGAGCCGATCGCTCGATTCCACGACGGCCCACCGACAGGTACTTCCCGCCACATAGCCGTCGCGTTCGCGGGCGACCATGGCTTCGACAGCGGCGAGAGTTAGCTCCGGGATGCTGGTGTGCTCGATGACGCGAGGATCAGCCAGGTACGCATGCCACGCAGCCGCGTCGGAGCGGCGAAGAGGACGAAGCGCAAATTCGCCGAGGCGCCAACATGGAGGCGCGGCACCTGGCGGTACGAACGGTCGGTCAGGCACTACCGTTGATTCCGTCACTCGGACGCCCCGGCACGCGCTTCAACCAGGGCCGTTTGGCTACCTTGTCGGCTCATACCGCATCGCCACGGCCCCCGAGCCGAGCTCCAGCCGGCCCACGAGCTTCAAGTCGATACGCTTCGAGAGCCCCGCGAACAAAGTGGGGCCATGGCCCGCTAGCCTGGGGTGTACCACGAACTCGTATTCATCTATCAATCCCAGCTCGGCCAACGCCAGCGGCAGCTTCACGCCGCCCAGGAACAGTCCCTTACCCGACTCCTGCTTGAGCTGCTGAACGGCCTTCCCCAGATCCCCGCGCACGAGCTCCGCGTTCCAATCGACCCGGTCCAGGGTGCTCGACACGACGTACTTCTTTGCCGCGTCGATCGTCCGGGCGAAGGGTTCCATCCAGGGTTCCATCCAATCAGGCATCGCTCCTGTCCGCGCCGGCGGCCGCCACGCTGCCTCCATCATCTCGTAGGTCACCCGGCCAAAGAGGAGGGCGTCGGCCTGGGCGAGGTTCTCGACCGCGTGACGATGCAAGTCTTCGTCCGCGAACATTTCACGATGATCGCAGCAGCCGTCCAATGTGACGTTGATGGAATACCGGAGGGGTCGCATTACGTAAGAGAACGGGTCCGGTTGAGCGAGGGGTTAGGCGTCGCCGGTGTCCGGATAGCGGCGTTTGACTTCTGCTACTGACCCGGCAATGAGTGCCTCAAGGACCTTGACATCGAGGTCCGCCAGGCGCTTGAAGTACAGACAGGACTTAGTCATCTTGTGTCTCCCGAGCTTGGCCAGGAGTGCGACTTGCTCGGGGTTCTCTGCGATGAGGTAGACGACTAGTTCCTTGCCGCGGACTGCGAAGCCCGCGAGAAATGCGTCGCCTGAGTGCCCACTCTCGTACCTGTAGGTGTACGAGCCATAGCCTACGATGCTTGGCCCCCACATCTTTGGCTGCTGCCTCGTAACGCGCTTGCACATGGCCATGATGGCCTTGCAGTCCGCCAACTGCTCGGGACTGGCTCTGGACGCGAGGTACGCATCGACGCTCGCGCCCGTGGGCTTGGTCTTGGTCTCAGCCATCGGAGGTTTCTGAAGTCGATAGAGTACGCCATCCTCGCAGAGCTCGAACCAGACAGGCGCTCACGGCGCTGCTCCTGCTGGCGCTGCTCCTGGCGCCCAACGCTTTGACGCTTCACCGTGCGGACGGCGAAGCCGACCGTCCGGTGGAAGCGAGGGTGCACGGCACCACCCTTCCAGCAGATTGTCCTCTCCTGGCCCGCCAAGGCGGGCTTCGCGCACCTTCTTATGTAAGGTCGGTAATGCCGCCGACCGGCCCACGGAGATGAAAGCATGAAGACCTCTATGATTGTCCTCATCCTGATTGCCCTTTTCGCCGTAGTCCCCTGTGCCTCTGCTGCCGAGAGCGCTCCGGCCACATCGTCCTCAGCCTTGGCGAGTTCTTCCGTGTCCGCCGCTCCGATCGCGATGCCCAGCGTGGCTCCTACCCCACAGAACCAAGATCTGCCCTCCTGGCTCACGGGACGAGTTCTCTCCATCCGGTCAGAGGCATCCCTGTTCGAGTGGCAGGAACGCCAGCAGGGAGGCCCGAGATGCAGGGACGTCTGCCGGGTGTGCATCATCGAACTCGGTGAGCCCTGCTGCCAGATAGACTTCGACACCTGCGGTTGCTGCTAGCGGACTCGATTGGCCTGGAAAAGTTCCCTGGGCGGACCTAGTCCGCCCAGGGGCGGTGAATCCGGCGGGGCATCGGGGCGGCCAAGCAGTCCCTGGCCATCGTCATCGCGCAGGAGAAGGACCGGCTGCGGCACCAGCGGCTGATCCAGCTCTTCCCGGGCGAGCACCCGGACTGGCTGCCGCTCCAGGATCTCGCGCCCCCGGCGCCGACCCGCAACTAGCAGGGAGGCCGCCTCCGCGGGGGTGACAAGAGGCCCCCCTTTTGTCACCGCCCTGCGACTGACCCCGTCACCGCCGGCTGCCTAGAGTTCTGGGGTGTCGATCGCCCTCGAGCACCTCACCAAGCGCTACGCCGGGCAGCCGGTGGTGCACGAGGTGTCGCTGGAGGTCGCCGCCGGGGCGCTGTTCGTCCTCCTCGGCCCCTCGGGGAGCGGCAAGAGCACTCTCCTGCGGATGATCGCCGGCCTCGCCGAGGTGGACGCCGGGCGCATCCTCCTCCACGGCCGCGACGTCACCTCGCTCTCGCCGCAGGCGCGCGGCGTCGGCTTCGTCTTCCAGCACTACGCCCTCTTCCGCCACATGACGGTGGCCGAGAACGTCGAGTTTCCGCTCGCCGTGCGCAAGGTGGCGGCGCGCGAGCGGCGGCGGCGGCGCGACGAGCTGCTGGAGCTGGTCGGCCTGGCGGGCCTGGGCGCCCGGCTGCCGCGCCAGCTCTCCGGCGGCCAGCAGCAGCGGGTGGCGCTGGCGCGGGCGCTGGCGCACGGCCCCGAGGTGCTCCTCCTCGACGAGCCCTTCGGCGCCCTCGACGCCCGCATCCGCCTGGAGCTGCGCGGCACGATCCGCCAGATCCAGCGCGAGGTCGGCATCACCACCCTCTTCGTCACCCACGACCAGGAGGAGGCCTTCGAGCTGGCCGACCGGCTGGGGGTGATGAGCTTCGGGCGCCTGCTCGAGACCGGGCCGCCGCGCGAGCTCTACCTGCGGCCGGAGACCGAGTTCGTCGCCACCTTCCTGGGCAGCGCCAACCTGCTGGTCGGCGCCTCGACCTCCGGTGGCCTCTCCGTCGGCCCGGTCGAGTTCCCGCAGCCGACGCTGACCTCCGATGGCAGCGAGTCGCGGCGGGTGCAGGTGCTCTTCCGGCCCGAGGACGTGGCGTTGGAGACCACGGCCGAGGCCGTCGCCGCGCCGGTCCTCGGGCAGGGCGTCGTCGAGAGCGGCTCCTTCGTCGGCGCCTTCGAGCGGCTGCGCCTGCGCCTGCCGGCGCTCCCCGGCGTGCGCGCCATCGCGCCGGCGGTCCCCTTCGGCGGCGACTACCTGCTGGTCGAGGCCACCCGCACGCAGCACCAGGCGCGGCGCCTGCCGCTGGCGCCGGGGGACTCCGCCTGGGTCGGCGTGCGGCGGGTCCACGCGCTCGCCCACCCCGGGCTCTCGTTCCTGATCTTCAGCGACGGCTCGCCGGCGACGGAGCCGGCGGTCGGCTTCGGCGACGCCCTGGCGCGGCGGACGCACGCCCGCGTCGAGAAGCTGACGTATCGCCCCGAGAGCGCCGCCGAGACGATCTCCCTGGAGGCCGGCCGGCGGGCGGTGGACCTCGTCGTGGCGCCGCTGCCGCGCGAGGGGCTGGCGCTCGCCGAGGCGGCGCTCGCCGCCGGCGGCCACCACCTGCTCCTGGTGCCGGGGCCGGCGGAGACGCCGGCGCGCCTCCTCATCTGCGTCGCGGTCGGCGAGCCGGGCAAGGAGGACGTCGGCTTCGCCGGCCGGCTCGCTCGCCACCTCGGCGCCGAGGCGACGATCCTCACCGTCCTTCCCGCCGCGGAGGGGACCGGCATGGCGCGCGCCCTGGCCGAGCGCTTCCTCGCCGCCAGCGCCCGCACCCTCGGCCGCATGGGGGTGCCGGCGAAGACCGCGATCCGCCAGGGGGCGCCGCGCGAGGAGATCCGCGCCGAGCTTGCCGAGGGCGGGCACGACCTCCTGGTCCTCGGCTCGCCGCTGCCGCAGCCGGACGGGCGGGTGCGCCTGACCGGCGTCGTGGCGCGCCTCCTCGCCGACGCCCAAGGCCCCGTGCTCATCGTCCGCTCGTCGCGCGGGGCGGTCTGAAAGGTGGGAGACATGAAGGCACTCGTTCTCGCCCTCGCCCTCTCTCTCACGCCGGCCGCCGCCCCGGCGGCCGCACAGGAGAGCCCCGAGCCGGCGAAGCCGCAGCCCCCCGTGATCACGGCCGGCAAGGACGGCTTCAGCCTGAAGTCCGCCGACGGCGCCTTCGTCCTGCGGCTGCGCGGCTACGTCCACGCCGACGGCCGCTTCTGGCTCGGCGACGACGAGCGCCCCGCGACCGACACCTTCCTGCTGCGCCGCCTCCGGCCGATCTTCGAGGGGACGCTCTACGAGATCTTCGACTTCCGCATCATGCCGGACTTCGGCGAAGGGCAGACGCGGCTCTTCGACGGCTACATCGAGGCCCGCTTCACTCCCGCCGCGAAGCTGCGCGTCGGCAAGTTCAAACCGCCGGTGGGGCTCGAGCGGCTGCAGTCGGCGACCGACATCGTCTTCGTCGAGCGCGCGCTGCCCTCGAACCTGGTCCCCAACCGCGAAGTCGGCGTGCAGCTCGCGGGGGACCTCGCGGCCGGGCGGCTCGCCTACGCCGTGGGCGTCTTCAACGGCGTGCCGGACGGCGGCAGCGGCGACACCGACACGGACGACTCCAAGGACGTCGCCGCGCGCCTCTTCGCGACGCCGTTCGCCAAGAGCGAGGGGCCACTCGAGGGGCTGGGCTTCGGTCTCGCCGCGAGCCGCGGCAACCAGCGCGGCACCACCGCGGCGCCCGGCCTCCCGAGCTACCGCACGCCGGGCCAGCAGACCTTCTTCGCCTACCGCACCGACGGCGTCGCCTCGGGCGGCCCGACCCTCGCCGACGGCGCCCGCGAGCGGCTCTCGCCCCAGGCCTACCTCTACCGCGGGCCGCTCGGCCTGATGGCCGAGCACGTCCGCTCGTCCCAGGAAGTGCGGCGCGGGACGACGCGGGCGGAGCTGACCCACGACGCCTGGCAGCTCGCGGCCTCCTGGGTGCTGACCGGCGAGGACGCCTCCTACCGCGGCGTGACGCCGCGCGTGCCGTTCGACCGCGAGACGGGCGCCTGGGGCGCCGTCGAGCTGGTCGCTCGCTTGAGCGCCCTCGACGTCGACGACGCCGCCTTCCCGTTCTTCGCCGACCCCGCCGTCGCCGCCAGCGAGGCCACCGCCTGGGGGTTGGGCGTCAACTGGCACCTCGGCCGCGGCGTGCGGCTCGGGGCGAACTACGAGACCACGACCTTCGAGGGCGGCGCCCCGGCGGGCGACCGCGAGGACGAGCGGGTCCTCCTCACCCGCCTGCAGATCAACTTCTAGGAAGGAGAGCCGCCATGCGCCACCGCAAGCTCGCCAGTATCCTCTGCGCTCTCTGCCTGGGCCTTGCCGCCGCCGTGCCGCCGGCCTTCGCGGCGAACGTCGAGCTGCTCAACGTCTCCTACGACCCCACCCGCGAGCTCTACACCGACTTCAACGCCGCCTTCGCCAGGCGCTGGAAGGCGAAGACCGGCCAGACCGTCACCGTCCAGCAGTCGCACGGCGGCTCGGGCAAGCAGGGGCGGTCGGTCATCGACGGCCTCGAGGCCGACGTCGTCACCCTCGCCCTCTCCTGGGACATCGACGCCGTCGCCGGCGCCGGGCTCATGCCCAAGAGCTGGCAGGCGCGGCTGCCCAACAACAGCGCCCCCTACACCTCGACGATCGTCTTCCTGGTGCGGCAGGGGAACCCGAAGAAGATCCGCGACTGGGGGGACCTGGGGCGCCCGGGGGTGGCGGTCGTCACGCCGAACCCCAAGACCTCCGGCGGCGCGCGCTGGAACTACCTCGCCGCCTGGGGCTGGGCGCTGCGCCAGCCGGGTGGGAGCGAGGCCAAGGCGCGCGCCCTCGTCGCCCGCATCTTCAAGAACGTCCCGGTGCTCGACACCGGCGCCCGCGGCTCGACCGTCACCTTCGTCGAGCGCGGCATCGGCGACGTGCTGATCGCCTGGGAGAACGAGGCGCTGCTGGCGGCGCGCGAGCTGGGCAAGGGGAAGTTCCAGATCGTGGCGCCGTCGCGGTCGATCCTCGCCGAGCCGCCGGTCGCGTGGGTGGACAAGGTGGTGCGCAAGAAGAAGACCGGCGCCGTCGCCCAGGCCTACCTCCGGCACCTCTACACCCCCGAGGGGCAGGAGATCGCCGCCCGCCACTACTACCGGCCGCGCAACAAGGCCGTGCTGGCGAAGCACGCCGCGAAGTTCCCCAAGATCGAGCTCTTCACGATCGGCGACTTCGGCGGTTGGGCCAAGGCGCAGAAGACCCACTTCGCCGACGGCGGCGTGTTCGACCAGATCTACGGCGGGCGCTAGGTGGCGGGAGCCGCGCGTCCCCGCCGCCGCCGCACGCACGGCGTCCTGCCGGGCTTCGGCCTGTCGCTGGGGTTCACGCTGCTCTACCTGTCGCTGATCGTCCTCATCCCGCTGTCGACGCTCTTTCTCAAGACCCTGACGCTCTCCTGGGACGAGTTCTGGTCGACCGTCACCGCGCCGCGCACCCTCGCCGCCTACCGCCTCTCCTTCCTGGCGGCGGGCGCCGCGGCGCTGGTCAACGGCGTCTTCGGCCTGCTCCTTGCCTGGGTGCTCGAGCGCTACACGTTTCCCGGCCGGCGGCTGCTGGACGGCTTGGTGGATCTCCCCTTCGCCTTGCCCACGGCAGTCGCCGGCATTTCCCTCGCGTCGCTCTGGGCCAAGAACGGCTGGCTGGGCCGCTGGGTCGAGCCCTTCGGCATCGAGGTCGCCTACACGCCGCTCGGCGTCGTCGTGGCGCTCGTCTTCGTCGGGCTGCCGTTCGTCGTGCGCACCGTGCAGCCGGTCCTGCGCGACCTCGACCCGGCGGTCGAGGAGGCCGCGGCGAGCCTCGGCGCCGGGCGGCTGGCGACGCTGCGGCGAGTGGTGCTGCCCGAGCTGCGGCCGGCGGCGGTGACCGGCAGCGTCCTCGCCTTCGCCCGGGGCCTGGGCGAGTACGGCTCGGTCATCTTCATCGCCGGCAACATGCCGATGAAATCGGAGATCGCGCCGCTGCTGATCGTGGTGAAGCTCGAGCAGTTCGACTACGCCGGCGCGGCCTCCGTCGGCCTGCTGATGCTGGTGGTCTCGTTCGCCATCCTGTTCGTGATCAACTTCGTGCAGTACCGGCTCAGCCAGCGGAGCGGCGGATGAGGCCGCGCCGCTCGCCCGCGGCCCCGCTGCTGATCCTGGCGGCGGTGGCCTTCCTGGCGCTGATGGTGCTGGCGCCGCTGACGGTGGTCTTCTTCGAGGCCTTCCGGCGCGGGATCGAACCCTATCTCAGCGCGGTCGCCGAGCCGGATGCGCTGGCCGCCGTCCGCCTGACCCTGACGGTGGCCGCCATCTCCGTGCCGCTCAACGCCGTGTTCGGGCTCGCCGCCGCCTGGGCGGTCGCCAAGTTCGAGTTCAAGGGCAAGAGCCTGCTGCTCACCCTGATCGACCTCCCCTTCTCGCTGTCGCCGGTGATCGCCGGGCTGGTCTGGGTGCTGCTGTTCGGCGCCCAGGGCTGGTTCGGCCAGATGCTGCGCGACCAGGGCGTGCAGATCGTGTTCACCACCTCCGGGCTGGTGCTGGCGACGATCCTGGTCACCCTGCCCTACGTGGCGCGCGAGCTGATCCCGTTCATGAGCGAGCGCGGCAACGA